>JBCBEC010000001.1:0-547578 GCA_038528965.1 Bacteroidota bacterium
CGAGGTTCACGAGAGCAGGCTTTTATCCAGCGAAGCGACTTAAGGCAAGTCACAACTTCTAATTTAACCACCGCAGCACAAGGTGAAAATAATCGCCTTGGAGGAGTCAAGGGTTTTGGTTCTTTTGCCCACAAAAGAACACGCACATTAATTCTCCAACATTGCATCAAAACACACTTGTTGGAAAAATCAAGCACAACATGTGCTATCTACAACAAGTTCTACTCCTAGCAGAGGTGTAAAATGCTGAAGGTCCAGCTTAAAGCGATGGGTAGAAAAGCAAGTCTTTGAAGACGTTGTTTTCCTCAAAGTAGACCCAATTATTCTGATTGTGCAGAAGCCGATCAGCTATGATTTCTAGGACACTAGGATTTACCCCTAGTCCAAAGTGACTCCCTCTAACCTGGATATTCTGGTGAATTTCATCTTCTTCTTCCATGCACAGTTGCCAGGGCACAATACCGTCTTCTTTCGTATAGATAGCGGTGGTAGGTACTGGCGCCGGAAGAGGGATATCCGCAAAGAGTATTGGGTCAATTTCCCGGACTCTTTTTCCATTGGAGACAAGGTTATAAATCCAGGCTACATTGTTCGGCTCACTGACGCCCTTGAACGGGGAACCAAGGGTGATTACCTGTCGCACTAAGTTGGGTCTTGCTTTGGCTAGCTGGCGGGCAAATACCCCTCCCAGGCTCCAGCCAATCAAGCTTACTTTTTCGTCGTGTATCTCGTAAAGTTCTTCTAGTTTTTCCAGGAGTGGAGTGAGGTGCTCTACTTTTGCCGTGTTTCGTCCCAGATCCCAGCCGTAGGGAGAAAAGCCCGCTTGTTCCAGGAACTTTCTCATTGGCTTTGTCGATGTGTCGGAGGCCATGAAACCGGGCAAAATCAGTACGGGGTGTTGGTCACCATAGTTACGAGATGCTAACCACTTTTGGTACGGAATATACAGCCCCCACTCGGTAATAGCGCGCCCCCATTCGGTAAATAACCAAAACAAGGAAGGTCTTCCCACAGTATTTTCATCCTTCGGTCTATTCCGCATTTTATAAAGTTTTGTACCAGGACTTGGAAAATAATTTGGGATTTGAGCAAAAATAAAAAATTTAAGAGTAATTTCTCTCTATTAGAACGTGTTCATATTGAAATTGGTTTCCCACTGAATAACAGGAAAAAGGAAAGCTAGTTCAGATTTACTTACATTGTACGATGAAGAGACCATAGCGCAATGGAAGAATTAATTAATGATCCAAAATTTTTAAAAACGCTGATCGATATTGCAGACGAGATCGGCATGCCTTATAACCAGGTACAAAAAGAGGCAGCTGACTGTCTCAAGGAGCTCCATACACATCATCAACCCCTTTCTAATGTACTGGGTCTGCAGGTAGCGCAATACATCCTTTCCCGCGGTTACAATAAGACCATTGATGTTGATCCCTTGGAGATGAAGCAATTGACGAAGTTGGCACGGCGGCATTCCATTGCGTTCGTCATGACCCACAAGACTTACCTGGATATGTTCGTCTTGGCTGTTGCTTTGGGGCGCTATGGAATCCCCTTGCCGTATACTTTCGCCGGGATCAATATGGACTTTTTAGGTTTTGGACAGTTAGCCCGGCAAAATGGGGTCATCTTTATTCGGCGCTCCTTCAAAGACGACAAAATTTATAAGGCGGCTCTACGTCACTTCATTGCCTCACTGGTCAAGCAGGATGCGCACTTCATGTGGGCCATTGAAGGAACACGCTCGCGCACCGGTAAGCTGGTTTGGCCGAAAGTGGGTATTCTAAAATACATTCGCGAAGCAGAGGAACAGGTGGTACAGGAGGTAAAGTACGTGCCGGTTTCTATTGTTTATGATCTGATACCTGATGTCAAGGAAATGACTCGGGAAGGGCGAGGGAAAAAGAAGAGTCCGGAAAGTCTTAAATGGTTTGTGGATTACGTTCGTAAGCTGGATGATAACTTTGGTAAAATATCCATCCGCTTTGGTGATCCGGTTGAAATTAACCAGGAAAATTCGGTGGAAATAGTGAACGAAGGCAAGTTCACCGCTCCGGATTCCAAAAGGCTATCTCGCTTCGGGTTGGAGCTGGTGCACAAGATTAACCAGGTGACTCCGGTGACCACTACTTCCCTGATTTGTATCTCGCTGCTCAGCAAGTTCGCACTCAATAAACGGGCAATTGAGAATGATGTCGTAGACCTCATGCGCCTGATCGAAAATTACAAACCGGATGCCCTTGTGGATCGGGGGAAACCGATCGGAATGAGTGTGCAGGCCGGACTCAACTTATTGCAAAGAGCCAATTTAGTCCTCCAGCATGGCAAGGCCCTGGAGGCAAAATATGTCCTGAACTCAGAAAACTATCTCCAGGCTACTTACTACGCTAATATGTCGGTGCATCATTTGTACCACCGAGCGTTCATAGAGTTGGCACTACTCAAGTCATCCGAAGCAAAGCCGGATCAACGTCAGACTGTGTTTTGGACAGAAGTTATGGCACTCCGAGCCTTGTTTAAGTTCGAGTTTTTCTATTCCCGCAAGGCACAATTCTCTGACGAAGTAGAGGCTAATCTGGCCATTCTCTCCAAGAATTGGTTGGAACTCATTGAAGCCCCGAAGTCTCAAAAGCTGTCCTTTTTTGAGCAGCAGGATTTGATTGTTGCGCCGGTCGTACTCCACACTTATATCGAGGCTTATCGGGTAGTCGCTCATACTTTACGCAGCTGGGATCCAGGAACAAAATTCCACGAAAAGACCTTCATTGAATCCTGCATGTTTATCAGTGAAGAGCTACACTGGCAGGGCCGTATTCAAAGAATTGGTTCGGTATCAAAGCCCTTTTTACTTAATGGAATTCGCCTGGCGCAAAACCTTAATCTCATTCCCACCAAGGAAGACCCCAAGCAAGCGGAAATTGCCGCCTTCCTGAACCAACTTGATCAAGTTTCTGCTAGAATAAAATGGTTACAGGGAATAATTCAAGCCAAGCCGGACGATGTCGTTTCCAAAATACCCGTGGCCCGAGAAATTGTTCCTGGCTCAAAGATCGAGGCGCTTACGCAAGATATAATGGTGGGAGAATCGGGTGCCCACATCGGAGCCTTCTTCGATTTAGACCGCACGCTGATCAAGAGTTTTTCCGCTAAGGGTTTTTTCCAAACCCGATTGCTAAGCGGCAAAATGACTGCTAAAGAGATCGTAGCGCAGTTTGCCGGAGTACTCGTCTACGCTACCGGTCAGGGTAATTTTGCGGGCCTGGCCGCCGTTGGGGCACAGGGCGTAAAAGGTGTAAACGAGGATATTTTTATCGAAGTAGGAGAGCAGGTCTACCAAAAAGAACTAGCGGATCAGATTTACCCAGAATCGCGCGCTTTAGTCAATGCGCATTTGGCTAAAGGGCATACTGTGGCCATTATCTCGGCCGCTACGCCATATCAGGTAAATCCCGTCGCTCGGGACCTCAATATCGATCACGTCATGTGTACGCGTATGGAGGTGCAGGAAGGTAAATTTACCGGTAAAATCCAGGAACCTGCCTGTTGGGGAGAGGGCAAAGCAATCGCCGCTCAGGAGTTGGTCAAGGAATATAAGTTGGATTTGGCCGATTGTTATTTCTATACGGATAGTGCCGCTGATGCGCCACTGCTGGAAATTGTCGGTCATCCCCGGCCGGTGAACCCGGATACCAAACTCTCGGCCTTAGCATTCAAGAACAATTGGCCCGTATTCCGTTTCGACGATGAAGAACGTCCGGGGATTATGAACTTTGTGCGCACCGGTATGGCCCTTGGTAGCTTGGCACCAGCCGCTTTATCTGCTGTGACCAGGGGCGCCATGGGCTTGTCCTTTCAAGATGGAATCAATTCTTTAATGGCTACCGTGGGGGATCTGGTAGTGGCAGCGGCGGGAATTGAACTGGTGGTGAAAGGCCAGGAACACTTATGGTCGCAACGTCCAGCGGTGTTCATCTTTAATCACCAGAGTAGTGCAGACCTATTTATCGTCTCCAAGCTCATTCGCAAGAACGCTACTGGAATCGCGAAGAAGGAGCTCAAAAATATGCCCATCATTGGACAGATGATGCAGGCGGCGGGAGTCATCTTTATTGATCGCAAAAACCGGGAAAAGGCCATTGAGGCCATGAAGCCAGCGGTGGACGCACTCCAAAATGGGACTTCGGTGATTATCTTCCCCGAAGGTACCCGGAGCAAAGACTATACACTAGGTTCCTTTAAGAAAGGCGCCTTTCATTTAGCGATGCAGGCCAAGGTTCCTGTGGTACCCGTGGTCATTCGTAATGCGCACGACGCCATGCCGCAGGGGAGTAGCTTGTTTAGATCAGTTGCGATCGAAGTTGTTGCTTTCCCACCTATATCCACTAAGCGGTGGAAGAAGGAAAACCTCAATCGGCAGATTGACAAAATACGCGGTCTGTTCTTGAAAGAACTGGGGCAAGATTAAACGACGAGCGCTGATGTAAAGACGCATTGCAATGCGTCTCTTCGGCAGGAGAATTACACTCCATCATTTTTCACAAAAGCACGTACAGAAATCCACCCCTTCAATGGAAACAGCAGACCAACCCTCTCTTGAGAATCTACAGTTTCAAGTCAAAAAATCCATGTTTTCTAATGGCAGACTAGTGAAGATGCCCAAAGAAGCAATGACGATTACGGAGGGAGAAGTGTTGGTCCAAATTGAAAAATTTGCCTACACCGCCAACAACATTACCTATGCGCTGGCCGGAGATAAGATCGGCTACTGGCAGTTTTTTCCGGCAATGGGCGAAGATGCCGATGATTTTGGAGTGATCCCTGTTTGGGGTTTTGCCAGGGTGGTCGCATCTAAGATGGACGAAATTCCGGTAGGTGAGCGTTTGTTTGGCTACTTTCCGCCTGCTAGTCATTTGAAGATGACACCAAGTGGGGTCAGATCCCACAGTTTTGTAGATGGAGCAGTACACCGTACCAATCTACCAGCTGGCTACAATAGGTACCAACGGGTAACGACAGATAAGAACAATGATTCCTCCCTGGACAATGTCAAAATGTTGTTGTCTCCATTGCACATGACTTCATACTTCCTTTGGGATGCCTTACAGGATAAAGAATGGTATGACGCTAAGCAAGTCATCATTTTGAGCGCCTCCAGTAAAACCAGTACGGGCTTAGGTTATGCTTTGAAAGCCGATAAAATGGCACCAAAGGTAATTGGTGTAACATCTGCTAGAAATCTAAAAATGGTCGAGGGCTTAGGCCTATATGACCAATGTACCACCTATGATAAGCTTGACGAAATAGATTCCACGGTTGCATCTGTAATCGTAGATATGTCTGGAAATGCAGCTGCTCTTTCGGCTTTACATACTGCATTAGGAGATAACATGAAATGGTGTGTCAATGTGGGCATTACCCATTGGGACAAAGCGGCACCCAACCCAATAGAGGGACTCAACACCGAAAGAAGTGAATTCTTCTTCGCCCCAGCTCATATCCAAAGAAGGCTAAAGGAGTGGGGCCCCGCTACTTTCGAACAAAAAACTACCGCTTTTATGCTGGAAACGGCATCTAAAACACGAGCGTGGCTGACTTTCAGAATAGTGGATGGCCTAGCGGAAATGGCTAAGCTTCACCCAACGGTTTGCGACGGCAAGATTCTGGCTAATGAAGGCTTGATTGTGGAGCTTTAATGAAGTCGATGTCTATCATGTCACTGGCGCCTAGACTCTTCAGGTTTTATCAAAATATGTGAAAAATCGGTCACGTTTTCGCTGTTTTCAGCTTATAGTAATAGCGTAATGCCGAAAGTCAAGCTTAATCTTGCATTGACACGATGGTAGAATGCTGAAACGTAGTTATCGCAAAATCATCAACGACTGAGATAAAGCCTTATCTTTATGAAAGCACAATCTTATCTATTTAATCCGCAAGTCATGGGCGTAGAGGAAATGAAGCGGCAGTTAATTGAGCGCATCCAGCAAGGCGACGAGCAGTTGTTGCGGGTGCTATTCGTAGTGAGTGAGGCATTAGAGAAAGAGGGAAACGCCGAAACCTATGAGGCAGCTTTAACACCAATGAGTGTTGATGAGTTGATTGCCCGCTCACGACAATCTGATGAGGATATTGCTGCCGGTAGGGTTCATGATCTTGAGGATGTGATCGAAGAACTGCTGGACTAATGAAAGTCAAGTTTACGACTACCTCGCGTCGACGACTTCAACAAATTAAGGATAAGCACAGCAAGAAAAAGAGCCGTCAAATTATACTATCCGTTCGTAAGCACGCAAAGCAACTTGCAGACTATCCAGAGCTGGGCAAAGTGGAGAAATACCTGGAAAGTGAAGGTAAAGGACATCGGTCAATCGTGATTGATAAACTCTACAAGTTGATCTACTTGGTCGTTACACCCATTATTTTCATCACCGATATTTTTGACACACGACAAGACCCGGACAAGATGAAATCATAAAGAACGAATGCTAATCCAAAGACAGTAAAGTCGTTTGTTATTACTTTAATCACGCGCCAATTTATTATGTGCAGTAGTCTGTGTTGTCTTGTGGAGCTATAGACTAAACCCACGTTCCCCGGTCGCCGAAGCTTACAGCGTAGGAGACCTACATCTTCTCCAATTTCGACAAAATCGTCCCTAATTTCATAGCCTTAGTAGAGTCTCCATCAATCTGGAGCCGGCCTTGGATGAATGCCGCTTGCAGACTCATTTCGCCTTTCCCAATTCGAGTGAGGTGCTTATCGGCAACGGTGAAGGTTACGTCTGGGTCTTTAACGGTGCCTCTTCTAACTACGCCCGGCGATTTATTGAGGTCAATTTTCCATTCTCTGGGAACGGGACCAGTTACCACAAAGCGGAACAGACCATTATTAGGCTTGATGAATTCAGCATTCTTCTTTAATTGTTTCCGAAGATGAGCAAAGAGCGCATCAGAACTCGCCTTGGCTGGTGCTTTCTTCGCCTTGCTCTTTTTCTTATCCATGTTCAAGATAGCCGCTTCCAGCTCATTAGCTGATTCACGGATGTACCTGGAAAAGATATCAATATCGGGCATGGTCTTAGCGTCCGAAGTGGGGCTTAAGGTGATGTAGCCATCGTAACTGAACACGGTAATGATCAATCCCAGGCCATCAATGACCGGAGCCATACCCATGATAGACAGTAGTTTATGTCCGTGCAGGTAGAGTGGAAATTGAGGGCCGGGTACATTGGTGATTGTCACGTTGAATACCGGGTTGTGCAATTCGGCCAGACGAAAGCGAGAGTACAGTCGGGCCGCTTGATTGGCAATGCCAAAGGGAACGATCTCTGACATATTCGCCAGGGTTTTGGCGCCAATCGCCTTCTGGTAGGTCTTCCCGCGTACCGTGTTTTCATGGATGGTTTCCAAGCGTTCGATGGGATCTTCTACATTGGTGGCCAATTGGACCAACATGGAAGAGATCTGGTTCCCACCTTGATTTTCTTCCGCCGCCGTTCTGGTAGAGATCGGCACGTTAGCCACTAACGGCTTGATCGGAAGTTTGTCTTTTTCCAGTAGGTACCTCCGTAAGGCTCCAGCGCAAATGGCTAATACGACATCGTTTAAGGTCGTTTTCATGATTGTTTTGAGCGCTTTCACCCGATCCAAAGAAAGAATGGCCGTATTCCATTTTCTTTGTGCCGAAATGATACCATTCAAAGGACTAGCTGGGGCCGTAAAGGGTGCCGTAGGTAAGTCCGCTTTTTGCACCCGCGTGAGCACTCCCGCTTTGAATGATGCGGTCAACGCCTCACTTATGAGCTTGGGGAATTTGAGTGGTTTTTCCACAAAACTCAAGGTGCTTTTCAAGACAATCGCCAATTCGTTGGGTAGCGGTTTGGGACGGTAAGGCCTTGGCTCTGGAATAGGCTTGGTATCGGGCATGAAGTCAAACATCAAGCTCAACAAACCAGTGCTGCCAACGCCATCAACTGCCACATGATGAATCTTGGGAATAATGGCTACCGAACCTTTGGGTACTTGCGGAATATTGTCTAAGCCTTCTACAAAAGTGATGGACCATAGGGGGCGCGATTGATCTAGTGGCTCACTAAATACTTGGTTGGCTATTTTCCGCAGCACCTTCCAATTGCCCGGTTTCGGTAGGGCAATGTGTTGAATGTGCAGATCAATATTAAAGTTGGGATCATCTACCCAGTACGGATAATCAATACTAAAGGGCACGTAGACTAAACGCTTACGCAAATTAGGTACCGTATGCAGGCGGGACAATATCTTGGCTCGAAAGGTGTCAAAATCAAGCGAACCTTCAATCACCGCCACACTGCCAATGTGCATCGGGCTAGTGGGCGTCTCCGCGTACAGGAAAGCGGCATCCATACCGCTGATGGCCTCGAGATCGGATCCTTTCAGTTGCTCTAGTATCTTGTCTACCATGCGTAAATTCTTAGTCTATGACGAAAGATAGGAAACTTAGAAGTAGTCGAATAATTAATTCCCGATTTCAGCATTTTTGCGCAGATATAAGCGATTGTCATTGAGCTTATTCAAGCCAAACTGCTGAACCAATAGAGGGAAATTAATTTTTGACGAGCACTTGTGTGAACCACAGATGGGCTACTTTCCTTGTACTATGCAAGAATTAGCTGGATTATCTTAATTTTATTTCCACTTAAGCAATTGGGCTAAAATAACTATACGCCTACTTACCAAACTTAGCAAAGCATGGCTCCGAAGAAAGATGAGACAGCATCCTTCATGCTACGATTTACCCAAAAAGTATTCAATAACGAGAGTGGTGAACCGCAGGTTCAGTGGAGGGGTAACATCCGTCATGTTCAAGGGGGAGATGAGAAGCGATTTTCTTCTTTTGATGAAGCGGTGGCTTTTATCCAAAGCAAATTGGCCGATCTCACCTTCCAGGCAATGGAAGACAAACCCATAGAAGAGCAGAAAGGAATCCTATCCAAGAGCTTCGACTTGTGGAAGAAAATGGCCTTTGATGCGCCCCGGATGATGGTCGAAACTATTAAGGATCCGAAGAAACAGGTGGCACAACTGCAAGATCAGATTCAAGGTCAGATTGAACAGGTAAAGGGTGGGCTGGCCGAAAAGCTCGAAATCAATTCTTGGCTGGCGGCTTCTAAAGATGATTACCAGCAGATCATGCAGATGCTAGGAAAACTGTCTAATGATATTTCTGCGCTGAATGAAAAGGTGGATCGCCTGTCTAAAAACAGTGAAGAGTGATTGCGGCCGAAGACCAGATCGACTTATTATTAGCCAGAAAGGATACGGCTACGATTCGGGTCCAAACGCTGGGCCGGTTTCAGTTGTGGCGTTCTTCCAACTTGGTCAACCCCAAGGAGTGGGGGAGGGATGCCTCTACCCAGCTCTTTCAGTTTTTTGTGACCAATCGGCATCGGCATGGCCTACACAAAGAGCAGATTATTGACCGTATTTGGGGTGAGCTGAATGCCAAGGCCGGGCAGCAAAACTTTAAAGTGGCCCACCACGGACTAAGTAAGGTACTAGAGCCAGACCGCAAAAGCCGCACCGAATCGAAATACATCATCCGCCAAGGCCCTACCTATCATCTCGACTTTGACGATGTTTGGCTAGATGTAGAAGTCCTCGACCAACTAATCGCTTTGGGCAATCAAACCCTAACCGATCAACCCAAACTGGCCCAAAGAGCTTTTCGGGAAGCTACGGAGCTTTATCAGGGAGCCTACCTACCTGCCCGTTTGTACGAAGATTGGTCTAGTGAGGAACGCGAACGCATCCAATTATTGACGCTGGGCGCGCTCATTAGTCTTAGCGAACTGCTTATTACCGAAAATCCGCTAGAAAGCGTACGTCTCACCCAGCAGGCCCTACAGATTGATTCCACCTGGGAAGATGCTTACCGCATTCAAATGGAAGCCTACATGGAAAAGGGTAACCGCCCCATGGCCATCAAAACTTTCCGACAATGCGAGGAAGTTTTGGAAAGAGAATTTGGGGTAGAGCCATTACCGGAGACTATTCAGGTGTATCGTAGGATTACCGGAAAAAACTAGCCAACAAGGACCTGTACAATCGACGCTTTTCGTACTGAATATTAGTCAAAAATTAATTTCCCTCTTTCAATTCAGGCCTTTAGCTCGAAAAAGCTCATTAGCAGTCGTTTTTTCTTCACGAAAAGCCTGAAATCGGGAATTAATTAATTGACCGTTACCAAATACTAATTATGGGAAAAGGGCAGCCTAACTTTATTATCTACGCTATTCGCGAAGTCTTGCTCGTGGTGGTCGGCATATTGATAGCGGTATCGATTAATAACTGGAATGAGAAACGAAAACAAGGAAGAGAGCTGGATAATATCCTCATGACCATTGAAGACAATCTGAGCAGTGATATCATTAAGATTGATGAAATACTGGGCCATTACGAAGGCAGAGACACCATCTTCAAAAACGTTTTGGCTGACCAGTACACGGAAACAGACTATCGCACCAGACCAGAGCTGGGATTTTTAATACTTGGTTATCCGGAGTTATCATTGAACACCAGGGGTTTTCATCTCCTGGAAAAGTTCAACGGAAATATTGCTGATGATAAGGAGGAAATCGTGCAGGAAGTAGTGGAATTTTATAACAAACAGTTGCTAGAAATAAAGGTCGATGACGATTTACGTGCTGACGACTTTAAGAATAACTTCAACTACTGGAAAAACAATACCAGCTGGTGGGGCGATTATGTCCAGTTTAAAATCACCGAAGATTTTATTGAATACGCAGTAGAAAGTCCAGATTATAAAACGCGTGTAGCTACTGCCCAGTTTTTTGCCTATCAGGTCTACCTACCGGAAATAGAAAAGTTCAAAAGTGTTGGCCAGGAAATAATCAAAGAGATTGATGCACTAACGGAGGAATAATGTCTTTGGTGGAAGTGCAAGGTGTATTTCTTACTAGTTTCGAGCTCAGGCTAGTTGACCTCCCCATCCCGCCGCACAATCGCCTGCAAAAAATCATCCTTGTAGCTTCGCCCTATCGGGACCTGATGACCTTGTTCTAAATGAACCTGATTGTGGGCAATCTTCAGAATAAAATCAATGTGCACGATATAGGATTTGTGCACCCGCCGAAACTGCTGTTGCGGTAGCTGTTGCTGCCAATGTTGAAGCGATTCCGCGGAGAGAATTCTTCCCTGCTCGGTAGTGTGAATCTCGGTGTAGTCATCAGCCGACTGGATGAAAATAATATCCTCTTGCCGTAAACGAATATAGCTGTGACCCGACTTAATAAACATCGTTTCAGGACGCTTGCTAGATTTGGTGCTTGCAGTTGGTGCCGGTGTATTGGGTGCTGGTACTTTGCTTACAGCCTGGATGAATCGCTGAAAGGAGAAGGGCTTGAGTAGGTAATCGACAACCGCCAGTTCGTAGCTCTCCAAGGCATAATCTGGGAAGGCCGTGGTGAGAATCACATTCGGTGCATTCGGCAGCATCTTCAGCAAATCGATACCCGAAATCTGGGGGAGGTGAATATCCAGGAAAATGAGATCAACCTCCTCTTTTCGCAAAAACTCAATCGCCTGTAGGGCATCAGAAAAGGTGCCCACCAAAGTGAGGGGATGGTAGTCGCCAATGTATTTCTTGAGTATCCGTTGCGCCGGGGCCTGATCTTCTACAATGATACACCTCATGCCAGTCCTCTTTGGTGCAACTGTAATTGCAGTTTGACCTGATAGCTGGTGTCATCTTGTGAGATATCGAGTAGATGTTGATTTGGGTACAGTAAATCGAGTCTTTTCTTCACGTTCTCCAACCCAATTCCCTTGGACAAACTAGTTGTATTCGTTTGCGTACGATAGCTATTGATACAGCTAAACTGAAGTGTCCCATCCGATTCCAAATGGACCTTGATTTTGATGTCAATATCTCCACTCTGGCTAGCAGTGCTGTGCTTAAAGGCATTTTCGATGAACACTACTAGAATTAGGGGAGCTATCTGGTAAGAACCGCTTAATTCACCAATTTCGTAGTCTACCTTTCCGCGATCTTCAATCTGCATGCTGCTCAACTTCACAAAGTTCTCCAGGTGCTGTAGTTCCTTGCTCAAAGGCACATATTTATCCTGACAGTCATACAGCATATATCTCAAAACAGATGAGAGTTCGAGGATAATCTCCGGTGTTTTCGGCGAATTCTCAATGGCGTAGGCGTAGAGGTTGTTCAGGTTGTTGAACAAAAAGTGCGGGTTGATTTGCGATTTGAGAAAACCCAGTTCACTCTCTTTGGCCGCCAGGCGCAGGTTCTCCACTTCATTTTGCTTGGCCAGGGCATCCCAGCCGAACTTGAAGCCCACCAAGATTGTGATGACCGGTATGATCGGTATCAGCGTCATGATTAAGCCAGGAAAAGATCTGGCGCGGGTATCAGGAAAGTAGATAGGTTCCAGAACCAACTCTTCGGCAACAATGACCAGGCCGATGATGATCAGTACTCCAATGATAAAGTTGCGGTAGTGCTTTTGGTAAAAGTAGCGCCCCAGTAAGTAGTAGTTGATAAAAAATGCGGCCAAGGCGTAGGTTAGGAAAAAGGCGTACGTATAAGATGGTATTTCCGACTTGTTCCGATCATAGGCGTAAAACAGGAAGGCTGCCAGGTGGAGAATCACCTGGAAGAACAGTTCACTACGGTACCATTTCTGCTTGTTGCCTTCGATCATTGGCATGAAATTAAGTGCAATTTGTCGGACAGCCAACAAGCTCCGCTCAACGTAGGTTTCATACTGCTAAACGACAAGGTTTTTCCCCTCAACAACAGGGCTGTCGTTCAGGGTGAAATTATGGCCGTTTACCGATTCTATTTTGCGTCGAAAACAGTGAACCTTTCCTTTGCAATTGTTTTGAATCGACTGGACTGATTTAAAGTATTGGTCTGCAGATGAGGTCAATGAATTGTTTTTACTGACGAGTCGCTTTTCGAGGAGCATACCTGGAAGGTACGCGACGAGAAAAAGACGAAGTTCAGGAGGAACAAAGCATTAGACCGTAATCCAGAAGAAAACTTTAAATCAGTTCACGGTTAAAGAAATGACCAAATTGGAAACCATGAATCTCAAAATGACCCGACTGTTTTTAATACTCTTGCTCAGCTACGGACTGACCACAGCGATGCGGGCACAGCAAAATGAATTGCCGATTAGCGGTAAGGTGGTCCAGCAAGGAACGGATGCTGTGGTGGAGTTTGCTACCGTAATGCTTCTAGATCCTACCACCGAACAAGCCATCGACGGAACCTCTACCGAGCTAGATGGCACCTTTCAATTGATTGCACCGGCTGGTCGTTACGAGCTACAGATCAGTTTCATTGGTTTTCAAGACGAAAGGGTAAAAAACATTATTGTCGAAGATGCCGCCATTGACCTGGGCATCATTAACCTAAGGGAAAACAGTGCGCTGCTTGATGAAGTGGTGGTACGCGCTGAGAAGTCCACTACCGAATTCCGCTTGGATAAGCGGGTGTTTAATGTGGGCAAAGACCTTAGTAGTACAGGGGCTAGCGCCCTAGACGTGCTGAATAATGTACCTTCGGTCAACGTCAGCATTGAAGGAGAAATAAGCTTGCGCGGAAGTGCGGGTGTACAAATCCTGATTAACGGCAAGCCATCTGTCCTGGCAGATGAACAGGGTGGTGCCCTGGGTACCATCACCGCCGAAATGATCGAAAGCATTGAGGTAATCACCAACCCTTCGGCTAAGTACGAAGCAGAGGGTACTGCTGGGATCATTAATATCGTCCTGCGCAAGGATGAACGCAAAGGAATGAATGGCTCCGTAAGTGTAAATACCGGAATACCTGATAACCATAGTGTTGGCCTCAGCCTTAACCGCCGCACCGAGAAGTTTAACCTCTTTAGCCAATTTGGAGTGGGCTACCGCGAACTACCCAACGATACGGAAGTCCTCAACCGCGATAAGTCGACTGGTCAGACCATCAGCTCTATTGGCGAACAGTTTCGCAATGAGACCTTTTACAATGTGATCCTGGGTACAGACTATTACATTAACAAGCAAAATGTAATTACCCTTTCGGGCAACTTTGCTTACGAAATTGAGGATCAACCTTCTCGCACTTTCTTTACCCAAGCCGACGCCAATGGTACGATTCTTTCCGAGTGGATCCGCGAAGAAACCACGGAAGCTACTAACCCCAAGTACCAGTACGAACTGCAATACAAGCGTGATTTTCCCGATAATGAAGATCACACGCTCTTGTTCAGCGCTTTGGGCCGTTTCTTTGGCAAAGACCAAAACTCCGACTTCAGTAATACCACCACTTTTGGAGCGGATTTTGATGCTTTGCAGCAAACGCGTACCAAGTTTCAGGAAGCTACTTACACCTTTAAGCTGGACTATACTCGTCCCTTTACGGAAGAAATTACCTTGGAAACGGGTGCCCAGTTTGTACTCAATGATGTAAGCAATGATTTTGAGGTGAAGGATTGGGAAGAGGATATGTTTGTTACTAATCCGGGGTTGACCAACGTCTTCAACTACGATCAGGAAGTACTGGGTGTATACGGTACTGGTGCTTATGAAGGTGATCGCTGGGGCATTAAGCTCGGTCTACGGGCGGAACACACGCTTTTGAATACCTTGCTCGTCACGACCAACGAGGCCAACAAGCAGGAATTCACCAACCTCTTCCCAAGCTTACATACTTCCTACAAGATCAACGAAGACTTCTCGGTACAGGCGGGCTACTCTCGCCGGATCTTCCGCCCACGCTTGTGGGATTTGAACCCCTTCTTTAATATCCGTAACAACTTCAGTATTCGCACGGGTAACCCAAATCTATTACCAGAGTTTACCGACTCTTACGAGGTCACCGGTATTTTCATCCTGGGCCCGGCCACGATGAACTTTGGCGTGTACCATCGTTATACGACAGATGTGGTAGAGCGCATTTCCACTTTTGAGGATAATGTCAATACCTTCATGCCTTTCAACATCGGTACCAACCGGACGACGGGTGTGGAGTTCAACGCAAAATACGCACCCAGCCGGAAGCTCTCTTTCCTCTACGATTTCAACTACGGCTACTTCAATCGCCAGGGCAGTTTCGAAGACACTGATTTTGATTTCAATGCCGATCAGTGGTCGAGCCGACTTACTACCAAAATCAAGCTGCCCGCTGATTTTGATGTAGAGGTCACGGGGCGTTACCGTTCAGAACGCATCACTGTGCAAACTACAATCTCCGAAAATATCTGGGCCGACTTTGGTGTCCGTAAGAAAATCATGAAGGGCAAAGGTGTCATCAACCTGAGTATCCGCGACGTATTTGCATCCCGTATTCGCGAAAGTGTAGCCGATCAGCCAGATTTCTTCGCCTATAACTTCGGTCAGCGGGGCCGCTTTGTGGCCTTAGGCTTCAGTTTTGGTTTCGGTAAAGGAGAAGCCATGGAGTTCTCTGGGCAGCGTCGGCGCTTTTGATGTAGAGACGCATCGCAATGCGTCTTTACGACAGGGAGCGGTACCCCTATAACTGATACGACATAACCACCTTATAGAGGCGATAAGCCTCAGAATTTCATCATTTTAACTTGGTAGCACCTGTCACCGCACGTTTCAAAGCCAGCAATTACCGAATGCAAGTGCTGAAGTGTAGAGGTGTCAGGTGTCTTTTTGTCCCACCATTCACTGCATTTAACAAGTTGTTCAAAACTCTGGCTGGAGTCGCTTTTCTAATTTTCGTACATTTAGCGTGCCCTTCGGATTAAGTGGGAGTCTCATCTATATACTGTCCTTCCGAAGTATTATCATTCACTTAGAGTGATTTTGGAGATTCGGTCTTCGAGTAAAAATTAGGCGTTTTCGTTTTAATCAAGGCGCTGAAACCGGAGTTTTGCTACGCAGCTACTTCGTGGTAGCAGCGCTAAATGAGGATTTCAGTAACGCAGAGTAAGACGGGAAAGTGAATTTTGACGACGATTATTTGGATTCCAAACTCACTCTTAATCAAGCTTTATCATGCCTACTTACAGTCTGCGTGTGAACGGTCAGGTGCATCAGGTCGATGTGGATGCGGATACGCCTGTACTTTGGGTCCTGCGGGATCATCTCAAAATGACCGGTACTAAATTCGGTTGCGGAATTGGCCAGTGTGGTGCTTGTACTATCCATCTGGATGGTTTGGCCATGCGTTCTTGCTCGGTGCCCGTATCAGCGGTCGCGAGCCAAGCTATTACTACCATTGAAGGCCTATCGGAAAAGGGTACGCACCCAGTGCAGCAAGCCTGGCTGGAGCACGATGTGCCGCAGTGTGGTTATTGTCAGGCTGGCCAGATCATGAATGCTGCTGCGCTCCTGGCGGATACGCCAAATCCTAGCGACGAAGAAATTGCTGCTCGTATGAACGGCAATTTGTGTCGCTGTGGCACCTATACGCGTATCCAGAAAGCCATCAAGTCGGCTGCGGAGAAAATGAGTTGATCACCCACTTAAAGAAACAGCACGAAAATAAATAGCGATTTATTTTCTGTGAAATATGAAGACGCATGACTATCAATAAAAAACATAATCGTCGTTCCTTTCTCAAGTTGTCGGCAGCTGCCGGTGGTGGGATGGTGCTGGGCTTCAGTTGGCTCACCTCTTGTGCACCTGAGAACGTAGAAGAAGTACTCGAAATAGAACTGCCCGAGTCTTGGGTGGAAATCAACGGTTTCCTAAACATCGGAGATAATGGTGTGGTCACCATCTTCTCTCCGAACCCAGAAATTGGGCAGAATGTCAAAACGGCCATGCCGATGATCATTGCCGAGGAGTTGGATGTCTCCTGGGACAAAGTGATTGTGGAGCAAGCACCACTAGATACCGATAAGTACGTCCGCCAATTGGCTGGTGGTAGCCAGTCGATCCGCCAGGGGTGGAAAAGTTTGCGAGAGGCGGGGGCAGCAGCACGTTATGCGCTCGTAGGTACGGCGGCTCAGAAATGGGGGGTACCCATGGAAGAACTCACTACTGCTGATGGTGTAGTAAGCCACGAAGCGAGTGGCCAAAGCATTGGCTACGGCGACCTAGCAAGTGAAGCTGCGGCCATAGAACTTCCGGAAGAAATTCCATTGAAGGACAATGCGAACTTCAAAATCATTGGCCAAAGCAAAAAGAACGTAGACGGCCGCAAGATTATCACTGGCCAACCACTGTACGGCATTGACGTACAAAAAGAAGGCATGCTGATTGCAATGATCGTGCATCCGCCCGCCTTTGGTATGAAGTTGAAATCTGTAGATGCTGCTCCAATAGAAGCTATGCCCGGTATCCGTCAGGTCGTAACTATCAATGCTGAAAAGGAAGGCCTAGAAAAGCAGTGGTCAGACACCAATGCTTTTCCTGAACTGGTAGCCGTAGTAGGAGAGACCACCTGGCAGGTCATGAAGGCCAAGAAAGCACTTCAATTAGAATGGGAGGAAGTGACTCCCGCGGAATCTTCTGAGCAACACGCTACGGCGCTGGAAAATTTGATGAAGACCACACCAGACCAGGCTGCCCGTAAAGATGGCAATCCAGAGGCCGCCTTTGCTGATGCCGATCAAGTCATTGAGCGCACCTACACTGCCCCATTCTTGGCCCACAATACGATGGAGCCCATGAACTTCTTCGCCCATGTGACGGCGGAGGGAGCAGAGCTGGAAGGGCCCATCCAAACACCAGAGTATCTGCGCCCAACTGTGGCTGGCTTACTCGGGTTACCATTGGAGAAGGTATCCATCATGATGACGCGCATGGGCGGCGGCTTTGGCCGTCGACTATACGGGCACTTTGGTGTAGAAGCTTCACTGATCAGCCAGGCCGTTAGCGCACCGATCAAGCTCGTCTATAACCGTGAAGATGATATGACCCAGGGTACTTACCGCCCTGATTATCGTGTAACTTACCGTGCTGCCTTGGATGCGGATAAGAACCTGATCGCTTTCCACGTGAAGGGGTCGGGTACTAACGGTAGCCCGGTATTTGCCAATCGTTTCCCCGCGGGGACAATTGATAATTACTTGGCGGAGAACTTGAGCAAAGACTCCAATGTTTCCACCGGAGCTTGGCGGGCACCGCGGTCTAATTTTATTGCTGGTGCGGAGCAGTCCTTCCTTGATGAAGTGGCTGAGGCAATGGGCAAAGACCCCATCGATCTACGCCTGGAACTTTTCGATCGTGCCATTAGCAACCCGGTAGGTACAGAAAACGACTACGAGGCAGAGCGCTACGCGGGTGTACTCAAGCTGGTACGTGAAAAAGCCGATTGGGATACGCCGAAGGAGGGTGTGTATCGTGGAGTTGCTGCTTACTACTGCCACAACTCCTACGTAGCCCAGGTCTTGGATGTGGTCATGGACAACGGCCGCCCGAAGGTGGACAAGGTTTGGTGTGCGGTAGATTGCGGTATTGTGGTGAACCCAGATGCTGCTCGCAACCAGATAGAGGGTGGTATTGTGGACGGTATTGGTCACGCCATGTTTAGTGCTTTGACTTTCAAGGACGGAGCGCCTGAACAGCAGAACTTTGATAAGTACCGCCTGATTCGCCACCGTGAAGCTCCTCGTGAAATTGAGGTCTTCTTTGTGGACAACGGCATTGATCCTACTGGTTTGGGTGAGCCATCTTTGCCACCAGTAATGGCCGCACTGGCCAACGCTCTAGCGAAGGCTACCGGAGAACGCTTGTATAGTCAACCTTTTGCTTTGCAGCAGGAAGTGTTGGGCTAAAATTTGGATTAGTTCTCGGAGAACGCTAAAAGTTCTCCGAGAACTGCCGCTATGGTTATTTGATGCGGGTTTGCACGAACGGTTTCGGCCTTGGTGCAAACCCGTTTCTAGTTTCGCGGAATTTTTAGCTTTGATTTATTACCCGTCCTACTGATAACTATTTCGTTTCGCGGAATTCATTCCGCTTTCAAACCTCGCTGCGGAATGAGTTCCGCGAAACTGGTAGATGGGACGAATTAAAATAACAATGCACTTATTGCGTCGTATGAGGATAAGCTAAGAATGAATCCAGCCAAACCACTAAACCCCACTCCTTATCTTAGCGTTTTCTCTACTCATCATTTTCTCAGTTTATGATCAGCCCCCAGGAATACCGTTTGACGCAATACAGCCACGGCGCTGGTTGCGGTTGCAAGATTTCTCCGCAAGTATTGGATAAGATATTAGCATCAAGTCAAGCGGTTCCGGATTTTCCCAAATTACTGGTGGGTAACCAAGAACGGGATGATGCGGCGGCAATGGACCTAGGTGACGGTACCGCCATCATCAGCACAACAGACTTCTTTATGCCCATCGTGGATAATGCCTTTGATTTCGGGCGCATCGCGGCGGTGAACGCCATTAGTGATGTATACGCAATGGGCGGAACACCTTTGGTCGCTATCGCAATATTGGGTTGGCCAATCAACGAACTACCAGCCGAGGTGGCCAGAGATGTGATAAACGGTGGGCGGCAAGCTTGTACCGATGCGGGCATACCGCTGGCCGGTGGGCATAGTATTGACAGCCCAGAACCCATTTTTGGACTAGCGGTTACGGGGCGAGTACCCATTGAGCAATTGAAGAAAAACGGAGGGGCACAAGTGGGTGACCAACTCTTTCTGACTAAACCACTAGGTGTGGGTATCCTCAGTACCGCTCAGAAGAAAGGTAAACTCCGAGTTCAAGATGAAACCCTGGCCCGCGACAGCATGATCAAACTCAATAAGATAGGGGTGGAGCTGGCTAAGCTTCCTTATGTGCACGCCATGACGGACGTGACCGGCTTTGGATTACTAGGACACTTACGTGAAATGATGGAGGCCAGCAAGACTAGCGCCCAGTTGAATTTTACAAAGGTGCCTCTGCTAGACAGTGAGGCGATTCATCATTACCTGGCGGAAGGTTGTGTACCCGGTGGTACGAACCGCAATTGGGCCAGCTATGGCGATAAGATTGCTGCACTTACGGATCAGCAGCGGAATATTTTGTGTGATCCACAGACGAGTGGGGGCTTATTGGTAAGCTTGCCGGCGGATAAGGCGGAGGCCTTCTTGGCGCACTGCAGGCAGTTTGGGGAGCAGCCCGCATTACTGGGTGCGGTTATTGAGGGTGGAGATAAGTTGGTGTACGTGAAATAGTGTAGCTTACTGTTAATTAATAACGCGCAAAAAACGATCTGATGAAATTCGAAGAATTCCTCAGCCACCATTGGAAAATCTTCTTAAGACACACCTGCCAATTCTATCCGCTTACCAGAGATTTCTTGGAGCAATACGAATACGAGCTAGACTGGAGGGCACTGAGCAAAAACAAACTCATAGCCTGGGATTTGGAACTTCTGGAGCGATTTGAAGACCGTTTCTTGTGGCATGAACTTGGCTGGAACGATAGTATTATTTGGCATATCAACTTAATTGAGCGATTCAAAAAACGCTTGGATTGGTATTATCTGGGCAGGAATGTCAATCTTCCTATTTCCGAGGAGTTCATAGCAAAGTACAGGAAGAAAATTTTCATCATTGAGGACAATCGTTATCTGACGGAAAAACTTAGAAGCCAATATGGAAAGGACCTTTTACCTGCCCAAAATCTTCCTGTTAAAGCCTTGAGTGAAGAAGAGTTTGATAATCTAGCGGAAACCTTATCCGATGGAAGAAGGATGTCAAATTGGGGGTTTCGTAATCTGTACGAGTATTACATTCAACCCCATATTATCGCCCAAGGGATAGAACAGATTTTTGCGGAGCGATTCGGCTATTCTCAGCGATACTATAAAATAAAGGCTATTCATCATGATATCCACGGCCTCACGCCGGAGTTTAGAACGGAAGGAAAAAGTGTGTTTAGCGATTTTCGTGAAGGGCGAGGATTTTTTGAGATTGAGGACGAAATACACTTGGTAAGCGGATCGCTCCAGGAGGGGCCACCACGACTGTACGAAGTGCCGAGGTTTTCCGGCTTGTCCTTTTATCCGGTACTTTTGATCAGTGAGAATGTGCGTAATGTTTTAGAGCAATTCAATATCTCCCCCCATAAGTTCATTCCGGTTAAGCTTACTCCTAAGCGAATTTCTACTGACCTGCAGTACTGGATTTTGCAGCTGGAATATGATTCGCTGCTGAAGCAGGCCAATTTTCAGGATATCCAGTTCCAGCGGGTGGTCCAGGCAAAAGTTGTGGGTAGTAAAGAAAAAACGACCCTGGCTGAGGGAGAAATAACAGCTTACGAGCAGTTGGAGCAATTAGCCCAAGAGGGCCGTGCGGCAGGAATATTCGCTACCCGATTCACGCCGCTAGCATACCCCATCAATACAGACGATGATATTTTTACCCTGCAATCTGACATAGTGGTCAACGAGTTTGTCAAGCAAGCGATTGAAGCCGCTCTGCCCAAACAGGTGTTGTTTGAATCTGCTCAATTGCAGCGAATTCGGATTCCACAAGACAAGTATGAGTCTAAAAGGAATATCCTTCATCGTGATATCCCTGCCATCAAGGATGCTGCTAGTGAGCTAGCTGAAGATTACAAGTTCTTCGCTGCGAAAGCGCAACGACTAGAAGAAAGTGAGGAGGTCTTTGTTGATAGAATAGAAATTGATGAATTCTGGCAAGTCCAAAAAGACTTTAATGTCATTATTCCCAGCGCTTTCAAAGAACGATACCGAGATCGCGCGCTCACGTCGGAGGAGTATTACTTTTTGCCCATCTCTGACTTTTTTCTTGAAAATGCCTATGCCGATAAATATCCTAAGACCTATAAGTCGCTAATCGTTGCCGGAAATGGATGTGGTGATTATCTAGGGCTAATATTAGAAAAGGATAGCGATTTTCGATTAGGTGCCGGCTTGATCGCGTTTGATCATGAGATCGGGGAGGTCGATCATTATCAGAGCAGTCAATAGGTTTCTCTACAGTAGCTAGTACTTTTTCTTGATAGGAGCACTTGATTATTCTGATCATAGTGCCTTACAAATAATGCTAAATTTAACCTATTGAGGGGAATTTATTTCGTGTGTTTTTAGGTTAAATAAGCCCTTACCATAAGCCCTTGGGCTAACCCACTTAACCTGGTGACTAGTGTTGCGCTTACTGATGCAGACCAGCACTGGCTCGATAATGCAACGCCCTTTGCCTTGTTCCGAGCGCTTTCTGCCTGTCATACTCGTATGTGCGGCAGTACGCTTTTGCTTACCGCATTCGCAATGGAAAATCGTTTGTCAAGACCAAGAAGGCACCCGGTGCTGTTTGGCCAAACTATGACTTTCTCTTTTCGTATTTGAAGGGGCGATTTGTGATTTATCGGATAAGAAATTCTTCCTGCCAGCGGACGTCGATTTTGCCTTACCAACTTCCGAGAAAATGTTTGTTGGCAACATTCCTACCGGAAGCAAATTCTACGGAAAGGCAATGGCCGTAGGCGTGTATTGGGAGAATGCCTGGGGTGCTAGAGACTTGGATTTGTCCGGTCTGAACATCGCTTTTGAACAAGGTGGCAATCGTAGCGCCGTCCGCCACGTAATGATCTCATCCGTTTTCGCGATAATCGCTATGGGTATTTGGCGAACGATCATGAAGGTTTCGATAGCTTGAAGCCCGTCTTGGTTCTCTCCAATGAACAAAACTGGTTTCCGTTTACACAGGGAACCTTTAGTATTTTTGCTTTGCTTGATCAAACCATCGGGCTATCGTCTGTTTTTGTAAGCAAAGCACTGCCAGTTATTATGATATATCGCTTGATCGTTGTCTTTCTCTGTGTTTTCAATGTCGTTTCCTGCCAAGAGGATATTCCTATCCACCCTGATAATTACAAGATTGTTGGCCGCCCAGCCGCTTGGGGTTTACAGGATGCTGCTGGTAATTTGGTGCTGGATACGGTCTATTTGTTTCTCAATTTTCGGAATGAGATTGATGGAGAACCGTATTATCTCACCTACAAAACGCACGATGGCCGCTCAGGTATGTATCTCACGGGACTCGATCAGCCGTACTTTGAAGTAGGAGACGGCATCGCCTACTTTGGGGTAATTAACTCTCTAGACTACTTTTCCGTTGGAGGGCCGGCAAAAGATAGGTTTGGGAATTACCTGGAAGGGGTGATGGATAGGGAGGGTAACATAATCGTTCCCGTTGAGTACAAAAATATCCTTCACTACGGTGGTAAACTTTTCTTTGCTTCCCACCCACAAGATAAGTTGTACTCTATCCTGAATACGAATGGTGAGCTTATTCCCAACCGCGGTAGATATACCTGGGTGTATGGTAAATACGGTGTGCTCTATGCACAGAAAGAGCGTGCAACAGATATTTGGGGCGCAAATGGTTGCCTCTTGGATGATGACGGGAAAGAGATTACTGAAAGTATTTATAAAAATATAGCTGTCCTCAAAAGTCCATTCCACGAACAGAAGATGTATCTAAGTATGCGAAAGGAAGGACAGCAAAGTCTTTATTACCCCGACGGGCAACGCATCTACGAAGAAAACGTTGGCGTTAGCCCCATTGGCATGGTTGCAGATTTGTTGGTAATGCGGTCCGAAAATCATGATCGAGTGGATCGCAATATTGTTGGCAAATTACGAAAGGACGGTATCGCTTACTACTTAACTTATGAAGGAGAACTATTAGAAGTAAAGGCGTATCAAGCGAGTATTGGGCTTTAATAGGATCGAAAGAAGGATGATCAAAAGCTTGCGCAAGCTAAGAAAGTTACCAGAACCAGTAGATATTCATGGTTTTATAATGGTGAAAACGATTGGCACAGCTTTGGTTAATAGTTTGTTAGCGCTTCAGCCGCTAGGAAATAAGCACTTTATGACTAACGTTTGCCCACTAAACCATCTTTTTCCAGCTATGCGATGGACCCTATCAGTATTCCTCGTCTCCTCCATTTCCGTACTTTCTGCACAACGCAATTACGAATGCGATCAATTGGCTATTGCTTTTCACGGCATTGTGGCGACCGATAATGGCGATCAACTGTTCTTTGAAGTCTCTAATGCCTCCTATACTGGCACGCTATTTAACTACCCCGGCTTTCTGCTAATAGATGAAAAAGGCGATACCATTGCCCAAGAGGAAACCACCTACTATGGAATAGGCACCAACTTTCAGACCCACCTCTTAAACATCGAAAGCGCCTTTAGCCTACCGTTTAAAGGAAGATTAGAACTCTGGGGGAGTTTTTACCAGCATTCTTATTGCAGCTTTCCCATGGAAATCGAGGACGCCGACTTTGTGGAACGATCTGAGGTTGAAGAAGAGCCACTTAAGATCGCTACCAACTACGCCGGTGACCAGCTGGTCGTAGATTTAGGTGGCGTCTATTACGAAGAGGAATTGACGTATCAGATTGAGGTTGTAGATGAATATGGGACACTTGGTTATTCCGCAAAATTAGAAAGCACGGTTGTGGCTATACCTGTGAGTAAGATTGCGGGTACTGGTGGATATGTCGTTAGTATTCTGGACGAGGCCGGTGAGGTAATATTATCAAGTGATGTTGTTTATTTGGAGTAACTAATTCACCCCAGACGTAGTAGGCGGTCTGGTTATCCCGATTCTACAGAACAGGCTCAGTCGATATCCAGACCACCCGATGAGCAACAGATATTATGTTCGAATTTGCTCAATAAGTTGCAATGCAGCTCGTACTCGAGTAGCTATTTCATCGTACTTTTTATCTCGGATCAAATCCTTCGAAAGCAGCTTTGATCCCATTCCAACACAAGTAACGCCCGCTCCAAACCAAGCCGATAGATTCTCCTCGGTAGGCGCTACACCACCCGTAGGCATAATGCTGGTCCAGGGCTGCGGCCCCCTAATTGCCTTTACGAATCCCGGGCCGTAAGTGCTTCCGGGGAATAGCTTGACGATTTCGCCGCCCAACTCTTCGGCTCTACCTATTTCCCCAAGACTGCCACAACCAGCAGACCAAAGTACTTTTCTACGATTGCAAACGATTGCTATATCCTCTCGTAGCACTGGAGTGACAATAAAATTAGCTCCCAGCGCCATATAAAGAGAAGCCGACGCTGCATCCGTCACCGAGCCCACGCCAAGGATCATTTCCGGCAGGTGTTCATTGCAATAGAGACTGAGTTCTTCGAATATTTTGTGAGCAAAATCTCCTCTGCTTGTGAATTCCAGCAGTCGAGCTCCGCCATCATAACAGGCTTTGGTTACTTGCTTTGCAAGTTCGATATCAGGATGGTAGAAGAGCGGCACCATACCAGTTTTCTCCATCTGTTGGACGACTTGTATGCGGCTAAATCTAGCCATGATTGTTGAATTTTGGATCGTGAAAGATAATTGTAACGTAGTGGTCAGATATCAGTAGACAGTTAAAAGTAGTCAGTGCTCAGTTGGCAGTAGACAGTAAGGGAATCAGTATAAAGTAGTCAGTGCTCAGTTGGCAGTAGGCAGTAAGGGAATCAGTATAAAGTAGTCAGTGCTCAGTTGGCAGTAGACAGTAAGGGAATCAGTATAAAGTAGTCAGTGCTCAGTTGGCAGTAGACAGTTGTCAGTTAAAAGTAATCGGTGGATAGTAGATAGTTTTTAGTGAATAGTGGTCAGTAGGTAGTACATTAAGGGATTCCAGTTGGAAATCTCTGATCATGTATTATCTTTTTTTCTAAAATGGCTCTCAATGGCAGTGACAAAGTTTGAAGATTTATTGGCGTGGCAACGCGCCCAAGATTTAGCAGTTGGAGTTTACCAGCACTTTGGCAAGCATGAGGATTATGGTTTCAGAAATCAGATTTGCCGGGCAGTCGTTTCCATTTCCAATAATGTGGCGGAAGGCTTTGAGCGTAAAAGTCAAAAGGAGTTTATCCAATACTTGCATATCGCCCTAGGTTCTGCCGCTGAAGTCCGCTCCATGCTTTACCTGGCTGTGCGTCTTGATTACCTAAGTTCCAAACAGCAAGAAGGACTCTTATCGGCAACAAGTGAAGTATCTCGCCTGATAGCTGGCCTTCTAAAATCGATAAAAGCTCGAATGTAATTCCCCTTTAATAACTGTCTACTGACAACTGATGACTAATCACTGTCCACTAAAAAGTGATCACCGGCAACCATCCGCCTATACTGCCCACTGTAAACCATCTACTAGCTACTGAAAACTGTCCACTAATTACTGTCCACTTTTCACTTGCAACTGTCCACTAATCACTGTCCACTGTCTACCTTGATACTCGGCCACTCGCATCCCCACCCATCAGTTTCTCAACCTCCTCTATCGTCACCAAGTTCGCATCACCTTTAATGGTGTGCTTCAGACAAGACGCAGCTACCGCGAAATCGAGTGCCTTCTGATCATTGTCTTCAAAGGTCAACAAACCATAAATCAATCCAGCCATGAAGCTGTCGCCGCCGCCAACGCGGTCTACGATATCGGTGATTTGATAAGTTGGAGCCTTATACAGTTCTTTGCCATCCCAAAGCACGCCTGACCATGAGTTATGCGATGCGGAGATAGATCCGCGTAGCGTAGTAATGGTCTTTTTCGCTCTGGGGAACATCTTCATCAACTGCTGGAGTACAGAAAGGTATGCTTCGCCATCAACAGACCCGCCGTGGGTTACATCAACCCCTTCCGGGTGCAAGCCAAAGTGCTTTTCGGCATCTTCTTCATTGCCCAAAATAACATCGCAGCCGGCTACCAAGTCTGGCATGACATCCATCGGGGACTTACCGTATTTCCAGAGCTTTTTGCGGTAGTTGAGGTCCGTAGAAACGGGTACACCCAGTTTATTGGCAGTTTGAATGGCCTCCAGGCACGCATCTGCGGCACCTTGCGATAGGGCAGGGGTGATGCCCGTCCAATGGAACCAATCGGCATCTTTGAAAACTTCTTCCCAATCGATCATTCCTTTTTCGATGGTCGCCATGCCGGAATGCGCCCGGTCATAAACGACTTTGCTACCTCGGCTTACGGCACCAGTCTCCAGGAAGTAGATGCCCAGCCGCTCTCCTCCGCGTAGAATTTTACTGGTGTCCACGCCGCGCTTGCGCAATTCCATAATAGCACACTCGCCGATGTCGTTGGCGGGAATGCGAGATACAAAGGAACTGCTGAGACCATAGTTGGCCAGTGATACAGCTACATTGCTTTCACCACCTCCATAGACGACGTCAAAGCTGTACGTCTGAGAAAAACGCTTGAATCCGGGAGGACTCAGTCGTAGCATGATTTCTCCGAAGGTTACTATTTTCTTCATTTAAAGATTATGCTTGATGTTTAAGAAAAGGCCAATCCGCCGTTAATGTCGAAGTTAGCTCCGGTGACAAATGAACTCTTTTCGGAGGCCAAGTAAACTACAAGGTCGGCAACCTCTTCCGCCCCGCCTTCTCTTCGCAATGGTGTTTTGCCAGCTACTGCTACCCGTATTTCATCTTTGGTGAAATCATCATGAAACTTAGTGGCAATTAAGCCCGGACACAGTGCATTTACTCTGATTCCTTTGGGGCCTAGCTCCTTAGCCATAGCTCGGGTAAATGTTGTTGTGGCGCCTTTTGAAGATGCATACAAGGAAGATCCACCACCGCCACCATCTCTAGCGGCCAGCGAGGACAGGTTGATAATGGAACCTCCACTTCCCATCAAGGGTTCGAAGACCTGTATGACGAAAACGGTCGACTTGAAATTGACGTTCATCACCAAGTCGTAGAAGTCCTCGTCCAACTCTTGCAAGGTTCTTCGAGCGAAGAGCCCTCCAGCGTTATTGACTAAAATATCCACTTGCTCACCAAAGGCCGCAACGGTTTTATCCTTGAGATCTTTGATATCACTCAGGTTGGATACATCTGCCTTTACGGCAACTGCCTCTCCACCAGCGGCGGTAATTTCGGCTACTGTGTCGTTTGCTCCAGCTTCGGAATTGAAATAATTTACAACAACCTTAGCTCCTTGTTCGGCTAGCTTAACCGAAATGGCTCGGCCAATATCTCGGGCACCACCGGTTACCACGGCTACTTTTCCATTAAGATTACCCATTTGCTTGTCGTTTGATTAATTGACGTTTTAAATACCTAGTGCCTGCCCACCACCTACTTGAATCGTCTCCGCAGTCAGGAATGCAGCATCTTTGCCGGCAAGGAACGAGACTACTCCGGCAACATCTTCTGGTTGTCCCAATCTGCCTAGCATAATGTTTTTGGCCCAGGAGGCAAATACTTCTGGCTTTGTGGATTTGATTTGCTTGTGGAAGTCCGTGTCGATCGTGCCAGGAGATACGGCATTCACCCGAATACCATACTCAGCTAGATCCTTCGCCAATGCTCTGGTAATCGTATGCACAGCAGCTTTAGATGTTCCGTAAATACCGGCACCCGGTCCTCCAGCATTCCAGCCTGCGTTGGAGGTGTAATTGATGATAGACGGGTGTTCTCCCTTTTTAAGGAATGGGATCGCTGCCCGAGAGGCGAAGAACACAGAGTCGAGGTTCAGGGCCATTACAAAGCGGTAGAACTCCGTGGTCATATCTTCAAATCTGGACCGTCCGCCTAAGCCGCCAGCATTATTGACGAGCGTATCTATCTTACCATACTTTTCGCCAATCTTGACGATGTTTTCGGTTACTGCGTCTTCCTTGGTAACATCAAAGCCGTAATATTCTGCATTGACTCCTTCTGCTTCCAGCTCTTTGACTCTTGCGGCTCCTTCTTCATGGTTAATACCATTTATTGCCACAGTATATCCATCTTTTCCGAGTCGCTTAGCTACCGCAAATCCAATACCGCCAGTGGCACCGGTGATGATAGCTACCTTTCCGTTCTGTTCCATTTTTCTTTATTTTTTGTAAAGTGTGTGGTGGCGTGGTTGGCACCACTTCTTTGTTGTTTCTTATTTCGTTGTTGGTTTCACTTGTTCCACTTTTGGGATCAGCATCCACACTGCGAACAAGGCGATCATGGTGAGGGCTGCACCTACATAAAATGCTGGTGTGTAATTGTCTCCTGCCGTCAGTTTTGGCACTAATATGGTTAAGCCAAATGCTCCTAGTTTGGCGCCCATTCCAGCAATGCCAGATAGCGTTCCTACTGTGTTTTTGCTGAATAGGTCGCTGGGCAAAGTCTGGACATTACCAATGGAAGTTTGGAAGCCAAATAGGATCACCGCCATGATGATCACCGCCATTGTTGGTGAGCCGGGGTTCATCAGGAAAAAGAAGGAGGGAAACATAATCAAACATCCGAGGGTAATCACCCACTTGCGCGTTTGATTGACATCCCAACCCGCCTTGATTCTATTCTGAGCCAGTAGCCCTCCAAACCAGGCTCCTAGCATAGCTCCTACATAAGGTACCCATCCGTAGATTCCAATTGTCTTCACATCCATATCATAGACACCATTGAGGTAAATGGGGATCCAAACAATGAAGAGCCACCAGATAGGATCGATAGCGGAGGAAGCCAGAATAACTCCCCAACTTTCCTTGTGTCCAAGGAGCTCAGTAGTAGTGGGATTGTAGGCATTATCGTCCTCTGTCTCCTCATTGCTTGAAGTCTCTTGACCACTGAGAATGTAGTTGCGCTCTTCCTCTGTAATGTTAGGGTGGTACTGTGGTGGAGCCTTTACGATCAAAAACCAGGGAATTAACCAAAGTAGACCCACCAGACCTACCACAATGAAGATCATTTGCCAGCTAAAATAGACGGTCATAAAAGCGATTGCCGGAATGGCCACAATACCACCTATGGCTGCGCCAGAATTGAATAATCCTTGGGCAAAAGCCCGTTCGTGCGTGGGAAACCATTCGGCATTCCCCTTAGCGGCACCAGGCCAGTTACCAGCCTCGGCTACGCCAAGTATCGATCGGAATATCGCAAATGACCAGGCACCACGAGCAAATGCGTGCATGGCGGTGGCAATGGACCAAACACCAATGGATATTGCAAAACCCAAGCGTGTTCCCACCCAATCAAAGATTTTACCAAACAGTGCTTGCCCCACGGCGTAGAAGAAGATAAAGCTGCCGGTGATCCAGGCGTAGATTTCCTTTTTCCCATCGTCTGTTTCGCTGGGATAGAGGTCATTCGCAATATCGGGCCATAATACTCCGAGCGCCTGTCGGTCGATGTAGTTGATTACGGTAGCCAGTGCAATGAGTCCAATCACCCACCAACGCAAACCACCTACTTTCTTTTTGACTTGATTTACCATAAGCCTAGCGGTCTAGCATTTCGTGCCCGAGGAAATCTTCCCTGGCCGGACTGAAAACATCAATTAGAATGCCGGGCTTGGTGCATACACATCCGTGCATCACGTGCGGAGGGATGTAATAGGAATCGCCACGCTTGATGGTTCTGACCTCATTGCCGATGGTCATTTCAAACTCGCCGCTCTCTACATAGGTTACTTGCGAGTGGTAATGCTTGTGCAAATAGCCCTCTGCTCCAGCTTCAAACTTTGCTTTAACCAGCATGATCTTGCCATCGTAGCCCATGATTTGCCGACTTAGCCCCGGTTGTACTTGCTCCCAAGGGGTTTCTTCGTTGAGCCAGTATTCTTTAGTGGGCTGAATATTATCGTGTAAACTCATTTTATTCGTTTTGTTTTCTTGAATTTGTAAATGCCTTCCCTTTGGGCAGCAGCCCAATTTAAGACTCCCGATTATTCTGATCAACAGCTGTCACCAACTCATAAGCGTGGAATGACCTGCCATTCTGAGCGTCGTCGACTGGGAAGAAGTGCCCCCGATAATTAGTTAGCTGTAGCAGGGAGCGTTTTGTTTTTTTCAAAGTACCATGCGTGTGACTACTCGACGCTCTAGTAATCCATTCTTTCCTCTCTTCCCGCCCGCTCTTCTAGTGGATTCTTTTGCTCGCTTGCTGGTAATTCCCACAACCTTCTTTCCCGCTCATTAAAGCAGTCTTTAAATTGGTTGACCAGTTAATTGGTCGACCAAATATAGACCATATTTCTGATTTGCCAAATTTTTTTTGCAGTTACTCGATTAATAGAATTCTTGATCGATATCGTGTATTAGGCAAAAAAAATTTGGTCAAAACATTCAAATGCCTATTTTTGTCCTGTTAATTTTGGTCAACCAATTTATTGGTAAACCAATATTGACGCTAAATCGTAGAAGAGAATGTGGCAAACCAGTAGCAATTTTGGTGACGACCAATGAGCTGGGATAACACAACTCCTTCTACCGATCATCCAATCTAAATTAACTGAAGGTCATGCGACTAACTTTACTTTTCCTATTTCTGGCACTTGCTGGAAGTATTCTTTGTCAAGGCACAGGTGAAGTAATTATCACCGAATATTACAACCGCCCCTTAAAGCCAACCCAAGAACAATTGGATGCTGCTTTACCGAATAATCCGGCCGGTGCCGACGATACTCCAAATGAGGGGCATACTGAATGGTTTGAAATCTATAACACCACAGATGAGCCTGTGGTAATGGATGGCTGGACGTTGACCGATGCTTCCAGCTCTTCTAACGTGACAACAATTGGAAGCTTTACCCTTGCTCCGCATACCTACGCAGTATTTTCGGGATTCAATATTCCTGAAGCTCAAGGGGGGGTAGGATTTGACTATTTCTACGATTACAAAAAACCCAGTTTCAATAACGAAAGCAGTTATGCGGATGATGGCGATACGTCTTGTCCGGATGGAGTTATCATTGAGAAAGCGGACGGTACGTTAGTCGATGAGGTACGCTACGATTATGGTTACGGCGAATACATTGGCAATGAGAGCTCCGGAAGCTGCATGAATAATGCAGAAGCAATTGGAATCCCAGCGATGGGCAGCTCCTCTAAGGTGTCTTTCATGCTTAATGTGGACCCTGCGGTGATGAATGCTGCGGCGAACGATCTCCCTGAGAATTGGTCGTTTTCTACTATCGTTTACGACGAAGCAGGTAATCAGCGGGGAACACCTGGCTTGGCTAATGATGGTTCCATGCCTCCTGGCCCTAACGATTTCGGTACTGGTGAAGTAATAATTACCGAATATCACAATCGACCACAAAAACCAACTCAGGAGCAGCTAGATGCAGCTCTACCTAACAATCCAGAAGGAGCAGATTTGACTCCTGACGAAGGGCATGTTGAGTGGTTTGAAGTCTATAATACTACTAATGAGCCAGTCGTAATGGATGGCTGGACGTTGACGGATGCCTCTAGTTCTTCTAATGTAACAACGATTGGCAGTTTTACAATCGAGGCGCACTCCTATGCGGTGTTCTCGGGCTTCAATATCCCGGCAGCGCAGGGCGGTCTTGAATTCGACTATTTTTATGATTACGAGAAGCCCAGTTTCAACAACGAAAGCAGCTACGCTGATGATGGCGATACCTCTTGTCCGGATGGGGTCATTATTCAGAAAGCAGACGGTACACTTGTAGATGAGGTACGTTATGACTACGGTTACGGCGAGTACATTGGTAATGAGAGTTCTGGAAGCTGCATGGACAACGAGGAAGCCATTGGCATTCCAGCGATGGGCAGCTCCTCTAAGGTCTCCTTCATGCTCAATGTGGATCCTGCGGTAATGAACTCAGCGGCAAACGATTTGGCCGAGAACTGGTCGTTTTCCACTATTGTCTATGATGAGGAAAATAACCAGCTTGGTACACCTGGCTTAGCTAACGATGGCTCACTTCCACCGGAGCCCGCTGATCCGGGAACTGGTGAAGTGATTATCACAGAATACTACAACCGCCCGTTGAAGCCAACTCAGGAGCAATTAGATGCTGCCTTGCCTAATAATCCAGCAGGCGCCGATTTGACGCCTGACGAAGGACACGTAGAATGGTTTGAAGTCTATAATACTACTGATGAGTCAGTGGTAATGGATGGTTGGACGTTGACGGATGCCTCGAGCTCTTCGAATGTATCAACGATTTCCAGCTTTACCATAGAGCCGAATTCCTACGCCGTATTCTCTGGTTTCAACATTCCTGAGGCACACGGCGGAGTACAGTTCGACTACTTCTACGATTACGAAAAACCCAGCTTTAACAACGAAAGCAGCTACGCAGATGATGGCGATACCTCTTGTCCAGATGGAGTCATTATCCAAAAAGCAGATGGTACACTGGTGGACGAGGTGCTGTATGATTATGGCTACGGGGAATACATTGGTAACATGGATTCTGGTAGCTGTAGTGAGGCACAGGCTGCTGTCGGTATTCCGCCAATGGGAAGTTCTTCGAAAGTATCCTTTATGCTGCTAGTCGACCCAGAGGTCATGAACGCTGCGGATAATAATTTACCACAAAACTGGATATTCTCTACGCTGGTCTATGACGAGGCCGGTAATCAGATTGGTACCCCTGGAAATCAGAATGACCAGATAGTAGTTTCGACACAGGATATACTTCTTGCCGAGGAAGTAACACTCTATCCTAATCCTACTTCCACTGTACTGAATATCGAAAGTGGTGATCTCGAGCTCTTGCAGCTGGAGGTGTACGATCTAGCGGGAAGACAACTCAATCTGATTCGTCCTAACACCACTGGTATTGACGTTTCTCAATTGCCAAGCGGTATCTATTCTGTGAAATTGAAGTTTGCCGAAGGGCTTGCCATGAAGAAATTCGTTGTGCAGCACTAGTTCCATGGGGTTTCTCTGGAATGATGAGTGTCTACACTAAGGAAAAGTTATTACAAACAACCGGTGACTAATACGGCTAAAACTGCTTTGAAATCTGCTCCTAAAATTGAGCAGAATACTTGGCTGTATGACTTATTCAGCCCGAATGGGTCACCGAAAAACCAATGATTGATCAACTAATTTTAAATAAAAAATATGAAACATTTACTAGGTAAATTAAACACGAACATCTTTCTAATGATGTCTCTGTTGCTGGCATTTACAATGATCAGCTCTTGTGGTGATGATGATGACGGTATGGTACCAGATCCTGATCCATCCACCGTCGTTGCAAGTTTTACAGCACAGGTTGATGCCGACAATTCTTTGACCTACGATTTCACGAACAACTCTGTAGTGAATGGAATTGCTGATAATTCTTTTGTCTCATCCTGGGACTTTGGTGGAGACGGAACTTCAATGGACGAGAATCCTACCCATACCTTTTCTGCTGAGGGTACTTATACCGTAACATTGACGGTAACGGCTACCGATGGAGTAGAAGGTACGACTACTGAGACCATCGAGGTTACGGCACCTAGGAACAGGTATGCTGTTCTCACTGACACCAGAGATGACGATACTGGCGAGCTTAGATATGCGCCGATGGACTCTATTGTCACGGGAAGAGTCACTTTCATGTACAGAGTCGCCGAAGGTCCGGTAGATATGGACATTCAGGATGGTTTTATCAACGTTTCCGGTCGCTCCACCACGGGTGACCTTGCACTGGTCGAAGTGAGATTGAAAGACAACGCACCACACGAATTCCGTGAAGGAGCTTCCGACGACGCTATTGCCGCTGCCAACTTCCCAGAAGGAATGGCTAACGTTTGGGTTCCGGTAGAGGTAAGTTGGGCTGCTGATGGTACCAACGCACCAACCTATAGTGTAATCATTGGTGGTCAGACGGTAATCACAGACGCTATCAGCACAACTAATGGTGGCTCTGCTGATGAAGGCCCGCATTTAGAGGCAGTCAAAGACGGCGCCTTTAATTTCCAGTGGAAGTACGCTTCCAATTCAGCCGTTTCTGATGGCGTGTATCATGTTGATGATATTGTAATTTATTCATCAGATTCAGGAAGTGAGGTAATAGTTTTCGAAGACAACTTCCAAGGCAGAGTCGCGGGCGATAATTTAAACCCTGGTGATGACCCTCTTGCCCCGCTCACTCCTTATCACCCAAATACCACAGATGCTTCGGTAGGTGAAGATGAATAAAGCTCTAATAATCTTGGAGAGTTATAAGAATGGAACATAAATTTCCATAACCGATAAGAGGAGTGTCTATTTAGGCGCTCCTCTTTAGGTTTTGGCAAAGAAGTTGACTAAAGCAAAGTCTCGAAGTACAAACATTACCACTTACCTTTTGATCAGGTAGGTTTTACTTTCATAATATGGATATTCAACGATTATTGTTTCTCATATGTAGCCTTATTGGTGTGTATTCGACTCAGGGGCAAAACTCTTCCCAATTGATCTATATGGATCAAGGGGAGCTAATTTATGTTCCATTCGCAATGTCGGGACAATCAAACGAGGTCAACACCATTCCCGACTTTTCTTACGCTGGTTATATGGGAGGAGGTATTTCACTTCCTACTGATATTCCGGTTGAGGCTATCGTTACCGCAGAAGAAGGAGATGATGCTGGAAGAATTCAGGCCGCGATCGACCTGGTGGAAGCTCTCGAACCTGATAACAATGGATTTCGAGGAGTCGTGTTGATTAAAGCAGGGCATTATAGTTTAGAGAATACTTTGTCAATCAGAGCCTCGGGAGTCGTCTTAAGAGGGGAGGGGCAGGGTTTAAACGGGACCGTTCTTCATTCAAATCCGCGTCTTAACCATAATGTGATCACTATTGTGGGAAGTGGTGGTATCACTAAAGATGCCGCGTCTGAGCAGGCCATCACAACGGATTATGTGCCCGTAGGATCCTACTCCTTGGAGATTGCGGATGCATCAGAGGTAGAGGTGGGAGAAAAAATTGTGGTAACGAGAACACCCAACCAAGTCTGGATCGATGAATTGGGCATGGATCAGGAAACACTCTGTGCAGGAGACAGTGATTGTTTTGGCTGGACACCAAGTTCTTATACGATTGAGCATGAGCGGGTGATTACCGCTATCTCTGGTAACACTATTTTCATAGATATCCCCATTGTTGATGTGATGGAAGAGCGCTATGGCGGTGGGGTAATTACCAGGGTTAGCTCAACAAGGCGCATCAGCCACTGCGGTGTTGAAAATATGAGAGTCCAGTCCTTCTACGATAGCAGTACGGATGAATCTCATGCGTGGACTGCGGTTAGGCTAAGAGACACAGAAAATTGCTGGGTCAAACAAGTAACTGGTCAGTATCTGGCCTACAGTACTGTAAATATTGACGGTGCTAACTTCACCACCGTTCAGGATTGCGCTTACATTGACCCTAAATCTCGAGTTACGGGAGGTAGAAGGTATTCCTTTGCCATTCAGGATGGGATAGGAAATCTATTTCAAAGATGTTATGCAAAAGATGGGCGTCACGATTTTGTAACGGGCTCTAGAGTCACCGGTCCAAATGTCTTTTTGGACGGGCTGGCAGCGAGTGCTGAATCCGATATTGGTCCTCATCATCGATGGGCTACCGGGACCCTCTTTGACAATATTCGAGCAGGCTCTACTAGGGTTTGGAATCGGGGTAATTCTGGTACTGGCCACGGGTGGTCCGGTGCTCAAACCATGTTTTGGAATATCGTGTCATATAACGGTGAGTTTCGGGTAGATAGTCCGCTTGGAGCTATGAATTGGGGAATTGGCTGTGTTGGTACTAATCAGACCGGTGACGGATATTGGGAAAGTTGGGGAGAGACTGTACAGCCACGGAGTCTTTACCTCCAGCAATTGAGAGATCGCATGGGGGTAGGTGCAGTGGAAAGCATTACAATATCTGAGCAGCAATCGGGGGAAATAAGTGAATTGCTAACTGCCTGGAGTGGAAACGGAGATTTTTCTGATGGCGGCTTTCGGGGCGAGGTACCCCATGTGAGTTTTATCAACCCAACCAGCGCTATTGACGTGTCTACCTGGCCGGGTGGAGATATTCAAGTTGAGGCGTATGATAATGATGGAAGCATTGAAAATGTGAAGTTGCTGATCAACGGAGAACTGCTTGAAACAGATAATGAAGCTCCGTACATCTTCACTGACTTAACGACTATTATTCAAAATCTTTCCCATGAAACGCATTACCTGCAGGTGATTGCTACCGACAACGATGGAAATACCAGCTTTAATAGGATAGCGATTTTCGGAGGGGATCCACCACCTGATGATGATGAGGAGGAGGAAGAGGAAAGTGGGTATTCGCAAACACGCGTTTATCCCAACCCTATGCAAAACAGGGCGCTGACAATTGAAATGGAAAAAGCCGGATCCTACACCGTCAGAATTACTGATCTGTATGGTCGGCAAGTAGATCATTTTACCTTCGAAGGAGTCGATTATGAGTACTCAAGTGAAAATATAGCTAAAGGAGTTTATGTGCTCGAAATTAGAGGAATAGAAGAGATACGTTTTAAGAGTAAGCTTGTAATCCAGTAAAGAACAGTCTTAAAATAATGCTTAGTCCTGCTTCCGGTAACTGACATTACCTGATACTAAGACCTTCACCCTTGCTATACGGCATTCCAAAATTTATTCACGGAATCCTAAGTCGTTCAAGTACAAAATACCACTAAACGGGAATTAAGGATAAGATATTTGGCATTTAGTTATTGGCTAACCAAAAATTGGTTGACCAATTGTTGGAATTTCACCTAACACTCTTTACCTTTAACTCCGATCCGAGTAAAGACTATCTAAGCATAGGAAAAATCTAGTTGTCTCGATACACTACACCTGACTGAGGTACTTGGAAGGATCGTGTTTTATCTCTGCGCAATACTTCTGGAGGCAGCGAAAACTCAAACTCACTAAATTAATTTGCATATGAATCACTTCTTACAAAGGTCTATAGAACAGCCCACGAGGGTGGTGTGGCTCCTTGTTCTATTCATCTCCCTATGTTCCATGGGGGCCAATGCACAATCGACTATTAGCGGCAAGGTCACTAGTGCGGGCGGTGAAGCTTTAATCGGTGTTACCATTGCTGTTGAAGGTTCTGCTGTGGGTACAGTGACGGATGTCGATGGTGGCTTTAGTCTGGAAGCCGCCTCGGACGCTGTCTTGGTGATTTCATATATAGGTTATGCAACACAAACCATCCCCGTAAATGGACAGACGACTTTCAATGTCACGCTGGTTGAAGACGCAGAAATACTGGACGAAGTTGTGGTAATTGGCTACGGCAGTGTTCGAAAGAGTGATGTTACAGGGAGTGTATCTTCTGTAAAGGCCGAAGATTTACAAGCTTTCCCCTTATTAAATGCAGGTCAAGCACTTCAGGGCCGAGCTGCCGGGGTGGTTGTTCAAACGCAGAATGGTGGTGAGCCTGGTGCAGGTATTTCTATTCGAGTTCGAGGTAATTCATCACTTAATGCCAGCAGTGACCCACTTGTGGTGGTTGATGGTTTTGTTGGAGCTGCTTTTCCGCAACAAAATGACATCGAATCAATAGAGATATTGAAGGATGCTTCTGCAACTGCAATTTATGGATCAAGAGGCTCAGGAGGGGTTATCCTTGTAACGACTAAGAAAGGTCAAACTGGGAAAGCGACCGTAGAGTTCAATTCCACTTACTCTGCTCAGGAGACGACCAATAGGTTAGACTTGCTGGATGCAAATGGTTTTGCTCAGTATCAGAACATGATCCGGGCAAATGCGGGAGATGCTCCGTATGCCCAAGGACAAGCTAATACCGATTGGCAAGACGAAATCTATAGAACTGGAAGTACACAAAACCACCAATTGGCAGTTTCCGGAGGTAGCGAAAATGTAAACTACTATATATCTGGTACTTATTTTGACCAAGAAGGAATCGTTGTTAATTCTAACTTCGACAAAATTCAGTTCTTAGCCAACGTAGATGCAAAAGTTGGGAGTAGGTTGAAAATTGGCATCAACAGCATTGCTAGCCGAAGTGAGCAAAATGGTGTTTCAACACAATCAACTGGTCGTGATGCTATTGGTTCTGTAAACGGCGGAGGTGATGATGTAGTCGCTTTAGCTTTCCGGTTTGCACCCGACGTTGGAAGGTTTAATGAAGAAGGAAACTTTTCCCAAAATACTGTGGGAGATGACATAGAAAATCCTTGGGCTGTGGCAACACAGATAACCAACGAAACCAAAACGGATAATTCAAGGACGAACGTCTATGCGGATTTTGAGATACTTAAAGGTCTTAATTTCAAAACGACTTTAGGCTACAGAACGCAAAATAGTACGGAAGGATATTTTAAGCCACAGACGTTTGTACTTTCTGCCGGTGGGGCGTTTCTAGAAACAGTAAAAAGAACAAGGCTGTTAAATGAAAATTACCTAACGTATGCTTCAACAATCGGACAGGGTAATTTAACAGCAACTGCTGGTCATTCGTATCAAAAGAATACCACCGAAGGGTTTGAAGCAGGTGCTCGCGGATTACTGACTGACGCATTTTCATGGCATAACTTAGAAGCGGGACAGATTGATCAACGCACCATCGATTCTCGTTTCTCTGAGTCAGAGATCGAGTCAATTTTCGGGCGTGTCAATTTTGAATGGGCAGGCAAATATTTGCTGACAACTACAGTACGTAGGGATGGCGCATCAAACTTTGCAGCAAATAATAAGTATGCAATCTTCCCTTCTGTTGCAGTTGGATGGAAGGTTTCAAGGGAAAGATTTTTAGCCGATAACCAGACCCTATCCCTCCTCAAACTAAGAGCTAGTTATGGTTTAACGGGTAATCAAGCCATTGGCCCTTACGAATCGCTTTCTACCTATCGTGTTCAGCCACCTACAGTGGTTGGCGGACCTTTTGGTGTAGACTTAGCTCGTGAAGCAAATCCAGATTTGAAATGGGAAACGTCCTATCAGACAAATGTAGGAGTGGATATTGGTTTGTTCGAAAATAGAATTACGATTAGCGCAGACTATTACAATATCGATACCGAAGACCTTCTAGCTGTAGATAGAGCTTCAAACTTTTACTTAGGAACATCTGATTTAGATGTACTCAGAAATGTTGGTTCTATTAACAATCGTGGTATTGAGTTCTCTTTGACTTCAACTAACATCAATCGGAATAGCTTTAGGTGGACTTCTAGTTTTAACATTGCCAGGAACAGGAGTGAAATAATCGAGTTATCTGGAGGAGCCGAGATTTTGGGTAGCGGGGCTCCAGGTTATTTCGCTGGTGGTAATACCTACATCTTACGAGAAGGTGAGGCACTCGGCCTTTTTTGGGGGTTAGATTATCAAGGTGTATATCAAGGTGGTCCTATTCCGGAAGGCACAGCTTTGCAAGAAGTGTCTTTCGATGGAGATGGAAACCCAATACCAGGAGAGCCGTTGTTCGCTGAGGTAGCAGATGAAGAGGGTAATTTTGATGGAACAATTGATGATAATGACCGACAAATTATAGGGGATCCCAATCCTGATTTTACGTTTGGTTTTACCAATACATTTACTTACAAAAACTTTGACGTAAATATCTTTTTTCAGGGGGCTGTAGGTGGAGATATCTACAACCTGACGGCCGTTCAATTATATAATGGTGATAGCAATGGCTTAACGGATGTATTAAATTCCTGGACGCCAGAGAACACAGACACCGATATACCTCGAGCAGCAATTAGAGGAAGAGAGCGCTCATCGCGTTTCGTGGAAGATGGAAGTTATGTAAGACTTAAGAATGTAGCATTAGGCTATAGTTTGCCAGATGGTATGTTGGATAAAGTTGGCATCGGTTCAGCAAGGTTATCTCTCAGTGCCCAGAACCTACTAACCATTACTAATTATTCTGGACTAGACCCTGAAGTGAGTTACTTTGGTAGTGGTGGCGAGAGCAGTGGTGACGATAATGTAATTCGGGGACATGACTATGGTAATTACCCTAATCTAAGGTCAATTACTGTTGCGCTGAACCTGAAATTCTAAAGGACTAAAAAGATGATTGAAATGAGAACATATAAATATTTACTAGCCTTGGTGCTTGGCTTATCAATGGTGGGATGTTCGGATTTAGAAGAGGATGCCCGAAGTCAATTGGAGCCAGATGAGCGGGTAGTCGATTTGGAAACCGTTAATACTACCATCGCAGGTGCTTATGCTAATCTATCAGCTAGGGCGTTTTTGTCTAGAGGATTGGGCCTAACCCTTATGCTGCGTTCAGATATGGTAGATATAGGAAATCCTTCTACTGCGGCGGAAAGAATTGAACACGATCAATTTACTGTTTCGGCAAGTAATCCACTGATCTTGAATCCGTCTAATCCCGAAAGAAGTTTCTGGCCTCGGCTCTATCAGATCGTGAGAGGTACCAACGAGACCCTCCGAGAGGTAGAAGCTCTTGAAGATCAAGATCCTGGGGTAAAGGAAGAAATAGCAGCGCGAGCGCGATTCCTGAGGGCTTATGCCTATTATCACTTGGTCAGACTTTTTGGAGATATTCCCTATTTGGATGAGAAAATTACCACCGCTGAAGCATCCATTGCATCAAGAACAGCTGTGGGAACGGTATATGAGAATATCATTGCAGATTTTGAATATGCTAAGGAGTGGTTACCGGATTCACGGGTGAATAGAGCCCTTCCGGGGAAAGCAGCGGCTAGTGCTTTTTTGGCTAGTGTATATCTTACCAGAGGAGAATATCAATTGGCTTACGATGAAGCGACTGACATTATCAATAAGGCAGGAACATACAACCTGGCATTAGAGCCAGATTACCGTAATATCTTTCATGCCGAGAATACCGACTTTTCATTGGAGCCGATTTTCGTCATTGACTTCGTTGGGACTAATATTAACGATGAGTCCAGGGATTACCTAGCTGCCTTTACCGGTTTTTATGGCCAGGCAACCTACTATCCTTCAGGAGGATGGTCTGTTATGGTACCAGCACAAGCAGTATTTGATACTTGGGAGGATGGCGACTACAGAAAGGAAGTCAATTTTGATGATGAAGCACTTGATAACAGTGGTAATGTAATTCCTTACACGAATTTTTCAAGCCTGGACGGTCGAAATGCAAATCGTCCACACATTTCTAAGTACACAGCCATGGCGGGTGACTTGCCACAAGCAAATACGAGTGGAAGAGATTCGCATTCCAATTATCAGTTGATGCGTTATGCCGAAGTACTATTAATCGCTGCTGAGGCTGCTGTTGAAATTGGAAGGGCGTCAGAGGCTGATCAATGGATTAATATGTTAAGGGAAAGGGCGAGAAATGGGGATGGCACTGGTACTCCTAGTGCAGTCCCTGCTGATATTTCAGGTGCCACTGTCAATGATGTGCTGGAAGAAAGAAGACTAGAACTTGCCTTTGAGCACAAGAGATGGTACGACATAGTGAGAAGAAAAATAGGAGATGAAGTGTTCGGACCCAATGGTTTTGAAACTGAGCTCCAAGGCACACAAAACTTTGACGCATCCAGGGATTATTTGTTACCCATTCCACCATTGGAAATTACCAATAATCCTAGTTTGACCCAAAACTCTGGGTACTAGTTAGGGTACTACTGAGAAGGTTCAAGGTTCTTCACGATTTAGGTCGAGGACCCTTGAATCTTCCCAGTAAGCATACTTCTTGAACTAAGTTGGAAATCTAATACCTTATTAGATCAGTAGATTCATTGATCATTGCTTTCCTAGCAATGTTGGTTAAACCCTTTAGTTTGTGGTGTGCGGTGGTATAATTCATCCTCAATTATCGCATAATGTAAATTGGTGGACCAATTTTAATTGAAAAACATCCGACTATTGCAAACAAGGCTTGAGTGATCCTTTTTGCGTGATAAATAAGCGTTTGGTCTGGGTATTCTTCCCATTGACCTTTTTCAAAAAAATGATTATGAAAACGTCATTGAACAATAATGTTCTAAGTGTAAGACAAACTGAGTTTTCTTTTACTCAATCTATTTTACTGCTATTTGTGGTGAATATGTTTGTTAGTCCTGTTATGGCGCAGGGCTTAGATCCAAGCCTTCCGCCAGGCGGAAATTTTGACCTTTCCTATTGGAAACTTACGCGCCCAAACCAACAAGAGCGGGATGCGGACCAACTAGCAGATGGTTATTTTGTAGATGGCGAGTTCTACACTGACCCCGTTACTGGAGCGATGGTGTTTTGGTGCCCCAACGATGGGGCTACGGGCGGCAGCTCCTATCCAAGAAATGAGCTTAGAGAGATGATGCGCCGCTTTGACACCAGCATACCCACGCAAGGAATAAACAAGAATAATTGGGTATTCTCTTCTTCTACGATGGAGAACCAGGAAGCTGCGGGAGGCGTAGATGGAGTCATGACCGCCACGCTGGCTGTAGATCATGTGTCTGAGACTTCGGATGAGAGTTTTAAGGTAGGTCGGACTATCGTCGGACAGATACACGCCTCCGATGATGAGCCTTGTAGAATATACTATCGCAAATTGCCTGGGAATACCAGAGGCTCTATTTATTTCGCTCATGAGCCTACTACAGGCCCCGAGCAATGGTACGAGATGATTGGTACCAGAAGTGATAATGCGCCCGATCCAGTTGATGGAATTGCTTTAGGTGAACAGTTTAGCTACGAGATCAGGGCAATTGGCAATCTTTTGACTGTCACTATCATGAGAGATGGTATGGATGATGTTGTTCAAGAGGTAGATATGACGGATAGCGGCTTTGCCGATGACTGGATGTACTTCAAGGCGGGTAACTATAATCAGAACAATGCTGGAAATCCAGGCGAATATGCGCAAGTATCCTTCTTCGCTTTAGACGTTAGGCACTTTGCTCCCTCTCCACCAACAACCTACCTTGCCCCATCTGATATACCAAGATTTCAATCTTTCTTGGGGGAATGCAAGCTACAAGGCCCTACCAGTTCAACCCTGCGCGACAGAGATGCCCTTAATGATGGCTATACGCATCCCGAATGGTTCTACGTAGTTGATGGTGATAAGGTCCGCTTCAATCAAACCGGTGATAGCCGACGGACAGAGCTCCGGAATGAAACGAATTGGGACCTCAACGATGAGAATCGATCATTGCACGGTAGAATTGATATTGTAGAGCAGACCTGTGAGCAAGTGACAGTTATGCAGATTCACGATGATGCTAATGCCGGTAGTGGACCGAATAAGCCATTACTAAGAATTTACAAGCATACCAATAAGGTGCCGCTGAATCATATATGGGCAGCCATTAAAACCGATGATGGAGGGGCGAATACCACTCATGTCGATCTAGGTCCAGACCCAGGCGGATATTTTAATTGTGATATTCGATTGGTTGATGGAAATATGATCATCGATTTTGAGGGAGAAGAAAAGGTCAACATGGACGTCTCTTATTGGGATTGGCCTAGTTACTGGAAAGCAGGCGTTTATCTTCAGGATGAAGGGGAGGCAACCGCCCATTTCGATGAACTCTTTGAAGAGGATGGCTCACCACAAAACTATTTTCCATCGGTTAGTATAACCAGTCCGGTCAATGGGACTAATTTCTTGCCCGGCAGTGATATTACGATTACCGTCGATGCAGCAGATTCTGATGGTACAGTTACCAAAGTAGAGTTTATCGAAGGCGGTAGTAATGTACTGGGAGAAGATACTACTCCTCCTTATTCATTCACGTGGACAGGCGCAGCCAACGGAGCTTATACCTTAACAGCCAGGGCTATAGATAATGAAGAAGGATCAAGGGTATCCTTAAGTAGCAATATTACCGTTCAGATTCCAATAGATGTGACCGGTGTGGACATGTCTGAGCTTACCGGACCTATTTCCGTTGGGGCTAGCCTCCAACTAGAAACACTCGTTTCTCCTGGGGATGCAACCAATCAAAATGTGGTTTATGAATCTGATAATCCAAGCGTTGCTGTGGTTAGTCAGAGCGGCTTACTGTCTGCGATTTCTGAGGGGGAGGTTACCATCACCGTGACCACAGCTGACGGAGGGTTTACCGACTCCCAAACTTTACAGGTACTTATGCCTTCCAGCGACTTCAATTGGGCATTAGGGCAGCCGGTGGTTGGCACCGGTACGCCTGATGGGAGCAACGATGAAGATAATCTTGTAGATGATGATACTGATACACGTTGGTCTGTAGAGAACTTTCCAAAATCTGCTACCGTGGATTTAGAAGGATTCATAACGATAACTCAAACCGAAGTTACCTGCTACCAAGACAGAGCCTATCATCTGCTTATTGAAGGTGCGCTCGAAGAAGATGGTCCATTTACCACTATCATCGACCGATCGAATAATAATATTCCTGGTACTGCCACAGCACCAATTATCAATTCAGTGGATAGTGTTGAAGCCAGATTTGTTAGAATAACGGTAACGGGGGCAGAGGTTTATACTGGACCGTGGGTAAGCCTTACGGAATTGAGAATATTTGGTGATGGTGAACGGATATTTTCAAGTACGACGGAAGTCGAGGAGGATAAAATACGGATATCTCCTAACCCTGCCTCATCCATGGTAACAATAGAAGCCGGGTATGAATACGAGACCGTGGTCGTTTATGACGCGGCAGGAAAAATGGTCGCCCAAGAACCGATTTATGAGTTATTAAACATGGATATAAGTGGACTTCAATCAGGTATTTATTTCATAAAACTTGAAGGCCCTAATAAATCCGAAGTTCGTAAGCTGATAAAGCACTAAGTAAGCTTCCAACTGCACGAGAATAAAGCACGATTCTTTTAATTCTGCCTGAAGGAGTTAGAAGAGTCGTGTTCTGTTTTATGCGCAGTCCTTAATTAACGTGAACTTCGGGTTTAATTGACTAGCAGTAAATGATTGAGCTAGCCGAAGTCCACGGTAACTGGTACTTGGTACTTAGTAATTAGATTTGATGATCGCAAAGTCTAACTCATACTAAGTACCTTTTACTAAGTACCTAGTACAGTGAGATTTGCCAGCATATTTTATCTCTTAAGCAAAGAAGTGAAGGGCAAAAGCTCACGTGAATTAATCCTACATCTATGAAACTTCCGTTGTTGTTTTCCTTGCTGCTTCTCAATATGCTCGTCATTGCTCAAACTCGCTATGAGGTTACGTCTCAAGCAGAGTTCAATGCGGCTCAAGACCAGGCAAACGCGGGAGATACCATCGTATGGGCACAGGGCACCTATTCCAATATTCGCATGGATATTGACAAAGATGGATTAATAGTGACTGCGGAACCATACGGAACTGTTTTGTTTAAAGGAGTGTCCAGGGCGGTCATCAATGCCGATCATACTACGTTTTCTGGCTTTCAATACCTTGGCGGTTTTATTGGAAATTTAGATGTAATCAGAGTCTACGGAAGTGATGTATTGATCACCCATGTAAATATTCAGAATTACACCAGCTTCAAATACCTGAGGGTGTACGAAGAATCCAGAAGAACAACCATTAGCTATTGCAACTTCGAAAATCGGATCAACCTGGATGATCAGAATATACTCTCCATATTAGTAGATGACGAACCGGGTTATCACAAGATTCAGCATTGTTCCTTCAAAAACTTTGAAGGGATAGGCCTTGACGAAGGCATAGAGCCCATCAGAATTGGCGTCAGTTCACAAGGGGATTTGGATAGTCGTACGCTAGTGGAGTATTGCTATTTCACCAGGTGTAATGGAGATGGTGAAATCATCTCGCACAAGTCCAGGCAGAACGTATATCGATATAACACCTTTGAAAACAACCCGGTGGCTGAGCTTGTACTCAGACACGGCGATGAAGGAATTGTTTATGGCAATTTTTTCCTGAATAACATGGGAGGAATTCGGGTACGAGAAGGTTCTCATCACTTCATTTACAACAACTATTTCGAGGGGCTAGATAGGAGAGTGATTTATTTGATGAACGACGCAGCTGATCCTTTGAATGATATTCACATTTATCATAACACTATTGTCAATTCAGAGGAAGTAAGATTAGGGGCCCCCGGAAGTAATCCGCCCACCAATGTGACGATTGCTAACAATATTTTCACCAACCCTATTGAGCGATTATTTCAGGATGACACAGGAAATGAGACCTGGATTGGTAATTTTTCGTTTGGCACTTTAGGGATTAACCTGCCATCCGAAGGGCTTTCAAATACAGATCCTGCGCTTGCGGAAAATACCGAGGGTTATTTTCAGTTAGCAGCTAATAGTCCTGCTATTGCCGCAGCTATTGACGGCTATCCGTCGGTTCCACTCTTTCCAGGTATGGACTATGATAATGAAATCATGCTTGATTTGATGAAAGAAGCAAGACCGGTTTCAATAGCCGAACGAGCAATTGGTGCTTCTGAATTTTCATCGACAATCCAGGTCCAACCACATGCTAGTGAGATGAACACTGGTCCATCCTACCTATTTGACAATTTGGTCGAGTATGTAGCGGCAAATGCATCCCAACTCTATATTGGAGGAGAAGGCGATAGCAGGTCTATTATGGTTTCCAGCAATATCGATTGGACCGTAATGAGTAGCGACAACTGGATATCTACCAGTCTCCTATCCGGATCGGGGGACGCGCAACTCACCATAACGATTGATGAGAACGATACCAGTGTTAATCGATCAGGAACAGTGACAATTACCGGCGGTACAGAGTCGGTGACGATTACGGTGTTTCAAGATCCCGGAGAACCGGTTAGTGTTTTAGAAAACTTTGAACGTGAAATACTTCTATTTCCAAACCCAACATATGGTAGTGTAAGGCTGAGTAATTTACCGCCTGGATTCTACAGTTCTCAGGTAGAGGTAGTTGATCTGGCCGGAAGAATTCTGTTTGCAAAGGAATATCAAATAGACAATAATGAATTGGTGCTTGATTTGGATGTATTGGTACCTGGAACTTATCTATTGCATATGAAATTCATGCGTCAGAACGGTACTGTTTATACTGAATTGACCCGCAAGATTGTGAGAGAATAAGCACAGGCTTATTCGGACCGAGTGGATGGGCATTGTCTATACCCAAGCTCTCGTTCAATAGGACATTATCTTCTGAGTGATCCTGAGGTATCTCCTTCCATCAGGCTGACAACATTGTCCAACGAGACCATGTTTACGTCTCCCGGAACGGTATGTTTTAAGGCGCAAGCCGCCGACGCAAAATTCAAGGCTTGTAGGTCATCGTCTGGATAATGTAGTAGGCCATAGACCAATCCTGCCGCATAGGCATCACCAGTTCCCACTCGATCGACGACGTGAGTGATGTTGAACATCTCTGTCTTGATGTACTGTTCCCCATTCCACATCTTACCTTGTATTTGCTGATGGGAAGCACTGAGCGACTTTCGGGTCTTTCCAACTACTTTCTTGATCTTTGGAAAAGCCTCCATAAGGGCCTTAGCGGAATGGCGAAATTTGCCCCCTTCTTGCCCCAAACCAAACATCTCGCGAATGCCTCGGGTACCAGTGATGACAATATCGCAGCGGTCTACTAGGGCAGGCATTACATCTTGCATGCTTTTGCCGTACTTCCACATATTCTTGCGCGAGTTGATATCGCCCGAAACTGGAATTCCCAACTCATTTGCTGTTTTGATAGCATCCAGGCAACACTGTGCGGCGCCATCTGAAATGGCGGGTGTGATACCTGTCCAATGAAACCAGTCGGCGTCTTTGAGCACATCGTGCCAGTCCACCATTGGTAGTTCGATTAAGGAAAACGAGGAGCCTTCTCTTTCGTAGATAACCTCGCTGGGGCGGTGCACAGCACCTTTTTCGAGGAAGTATTTACCAATCATATCTCCTCCGTAAATGATGTGCTCCGTACTTAACCAGTGTTTGCGCAAGAACTGGGTAGCGGCCCGCCCAAGTGCATTGTCTGGGAAGCGCGTAACGTGAGCGGCTTTCATACCCAGGTAAGCGCAGGAAATGGCCACGTTGGCTTCTCCTCCGCCGTAATCTAGCTTGAGGGAATTGGCCTGGGAAAACTTTGCGTAGCCCGGTGGAGACAGGCGCATCATTACTTCACCGAAGGTTATAACTTTCTTTGCCATGTCTTGCTATTTGACAAGATGATTTTTCTTTATTCCTCTGCGGGCGTACTTGGGCCTACCGTTGCCTCTTTGAACCAAACTTCGGTATAGGCACCATTGGCGTACTGCTGGGCAATGTCGCCATCGTAGGTGTCTGCACCGGCACACCATACCATATTACTCTCGGGGTCTTTGCCGTTGGTTTGGTTGTAAGCACCCTGTTTGAAATACTGTAGTTCACCAGCGTAGGCGTTTGCTCGTTCTACACCATCTTGACCGATTGGCACGAACAACTGCTGAGTCTGCTCGGGAATATCCGCTTTGGTGGTGTAGTCTGATTCTACTAAGCTCTTGGTGAAGCGAATGGTGTCATGCCCTTTACAGCTAAAAGTGAGGTACATAATCCCTTCATGAACATTGACCTCGTAGCTGAATTCTTCGCCCAATTCAATGCCGTTTTCAGGTTCTGCCGGATACTCAGTGGGGGAGGGGCCAACCACTGACATATCATACCCCCACACTGCGCTAGAATAATCCCATCTACCAGAATTGTCATCTCCTACAGTATTGATCTCGTAATTCCAGAAGACGGAACCTTTGGTATGGCCGGGGAATTTCTTGTAGAAGATTTTTAAGGGCTCGTTCTCGTGGCCTTCACCGCTGTGAATTTGTCCAACGACCGTGGAAAAGGAAGCAGCAACTCTGGCATCTCCAGAAGTGGAAACGTGCATGACTTTTAGTGTGCCGGTCAACTTACCACCAGTTTCGGGAACCCACTCCCTCAGTTCGTGCAATTCTGTTCTGGTATTGCTCGAGTTTTTTGAAGTAACACCGGAGTTAGGGGTTTTGTAGACTACCCAATTGGTTTCCCCTTCAGTGGTAGCGTAGAAGAAATCATCGTGTTTATAGTTGACCAGTTCATCCGCACGTGTACCATCGCCCAATAGGATTTTGAATTTATCCATGAATGGAATGACGCCGCTTGGGTAAAGGGTAGCTTCTGCTTTAGTGTCAGTTTCCTCTTTATCTGTTTTTGAAGCAGCACTGTCACATGCGCTTATGGAGAACATTACGCCAATTAGTAGCAGTTGAAATATTGGTTTAGTCATGATTACTTTCGTTTTACTTACCTTTCTCAATGGAAAAGACTGGTCAGGGAAGCTCCTTCCGGATGCTTATCTTTAATTGGTTAACCAATTTGGGGATTTGTGCTAATTTACCATATTTATTCAAAATAAAATTGGTTAACCAATTTTATTTTTTTTTGAAAAATCTTCACTCCCTTCTTGAAAGCTAGCCTAGAAGACAAAGCATGTTTCGGTCTAGTGGTGTGGCTTATAACTATTAATCCTTCTGGTATAGCGGTCTCTAATGCTGGATGATCACCTTTTTCACTCCTAGCAGCTTATGAGCATTTGAAAACTTAAGAATATACATCCTGCTTTCAAGGCCGGCAGTGCTTAAAGTTACTTCTCCTAGAGGATGCTCAGCTGTTTGCGAATAGACAAGTTTGCCGTCCATAGTCAAAATCTCGATTCTGCTAACCGTAACATCCAGGTTCTCCAGGTGGAGGACGTTGTCCGCTGGAATGGGGTATAGTAAGAGGTCATTAAAAAGGCTACCCTCAAAAACGGAGGTGGGGTCTTCGGCCGCATCTGGCCCCACGTCTTCCGGTGTTAAGGGGGCAAAACGAATGGCGTCCATGCTATAGTGGTCAGCGCCGGGATTACTTACTTCAGGACGAGCTTGCCCCTCTATGTCCTCATCAACAGCGGCCTCCGCTAAGTTGCTTTCGTACAAAGGCGTGTTTGCAGTAACCCTCCACAAATTGCTGTTGCTGTCATACTCCAGGAATGGATTCTCATTGCTTGCTTGGTCTAAATCAAAGGAAGTAGTAGTGGCACCGGTCAGGACTGTGGCATCACCGGTAGGGTACATGAGGTTGCTGAGCCACGTAATATTATCCCCTTGATCGTTGTCGGTGTCAATGATCTCAACCATGCTATTTTCTGATCCTGTTATCAGGTTGTTGGCAATGGTAATATCTGCTAAATCCCTGTTGTACTGGTTATTATTATCATAGCCGATCTCGATGCCATGACTATTGTTGACCAGGGTGTTGTAGGCTATTGTCACTCGTTCTGCTCGGAAGTGCTTTGACAGATTAGAACTTTGTCCGTCAACTGCATCCCCCATGGTGAGCGTGATTGGGGCATCCCAAATAGTGCCGGTCAAGCCTTCCATGTAATTATTGATAATGATGTGGTCCGTGCCGTAAATGCGAATGCCACCGGTGTACAGTGTAGATCCCGCAGGAGACGTTCCTATCGCTTTTCCGTTTCCAAAAAAGTAATTGCCTTCCACTCTGTTCCGGTTGCCATGTCTTAAAGAAAGCGTCCCATAACTTGCAAGAAAGGTGTTATGCCGGATGATATTATCACATGACTTTACCGATACAATTTCCGGGTCACCGTCGCAATCTTGGAATAAGTTGTGCTCCACTATGGTGTACCCACTACTCAATGACATTTCGCTCCATCCAATTCGGATAGACTCTTGTTCATTGACCGCACGAGGACCATTATTCCTAAAGTAGTTATGGTCGATTCGATCATGCTGAGACTGGTAGTAAACTTCTTCAGAGCTGCTATCATCAAAAGATCCATCAATAGTTATGTAATGCCCGGGAGTCTCCTTGTTTTGAAATAGGTTATGGTCTATTCGGTTATGATGGCTGGGGAAGTCAAATGGGTAGGTGTTGTCATTCCAAACTCCTCCAACAAAAACCCACTTGATGGATTCTGTGGTCTCCAGTTCGAAGACATTTCTGGTAATTCGTACGTTATTAGATCCTTCCAACTTGACCAGTGTATCCTCTCCCTGTCCATCAAAAACAAAACCCTCGAGGATTACGTGAGAAGATTTCCTGACGACAAAATGAGATTCACCTCTTAGCGTAACACCGCCAACTGTTTCAGCTCTAATTACGACAGGGTTGTTGGCGGAAGCTACCACTTCAAAAGTGGCTTCAAAATCCTGGTAAACCCCATTTTCTACAATGAAGATGCCACCATTAGAGGCGTTAACCGCATCCGCCAATTCTTCCGGATCATCATAGATTTGAGCAGATAAGTCGAACGGAATAACCAAGAGTATCAAGCAGGTAATAAAGATGCTTCCAATACGTCTCTTGACTTTACAAGGCTGTTTGGTGTGAGTGGGAGATGTCATCTTAATTGTACTCATGTTGTTGTATTTTATTCCTCTTATTGCTTGATAGAACGAGGCGAACTTGCGAAGGAGTTAGTCGGACGTATGTTTTTTATTCTATCGAATTAGGGTAACATCACCACTCAATTGCAGCGTACTTCCATCTGAAAATACCACCTTGATGCTATAGATGTAGGCGCCAGGATTTGCCGGTTTCCCTTTATGATTACCCCTCCAGCCGATAGTACCGTTCAAAGGGTTGAAGTTGAGTTGCTCAAATACCAATGAGCCCCAGCGATCATAAACTTGCATGGAAACAATATTTTCTACCTCACTGTCTGGAGCAAAGAAGACGGAGAATACATCGTTAATACCATCCCGGTTGGGTGAAAAGCTGTTGGGTACGTAAACGGGAGCACAATCCTTGATATCTTCAGAGGTAGCGCTCAAATCAAAGCTTTCTTCGTAGAGGCAGCCATCCGCATCTATTATGCGTAGGGTGTAAGTGCCAGCTGCGAGGCCCTCCAAAAAAGTATCATCTTGAGTGGCTGTATTCCAATCAACAGAGAAGGGAGCTACGGCCTCGAGTTGAGTAATTTCAATGCTGCCATCACTACGATTGAAGCAAGATGGTGGAATGACCGAAGCGGCTACCAAGAAAGTGCTGTATTCCACCACTGCATCACTTACGGTAGTCCCCGTACAATAGGCATCACTAAAGGCAGTAAGGGTGTAAGTCCCGTCTATCGGTGTATTTAGAAAGAAAGGGCTCGTCTGAATATTCTCAATAGGAGCTTGTTCCACATCATCAATGCTATAGCCTATCGTCCAGGGAGGATTTCCTTCCAGAAATACGGGAATTCCCGTTGCGGCCGTCTCACATAAGTCATAAGTACCCGTTAAAGAGGCTGTCGGTACGCTTTGGAGATCTACATTGGCGGTTGTTGTACTGGAGGTACCGCAAAAGTCGGTGATGGTTACGGTATAAGAGGTAGGAGCTACAATACTGCTTTCAATCGTTTCGGTTGTGGCACCGGTATTCCAGGCAAAATCATACGGAGTGACCCCTCCTGCTATTTCCGGACTGATACTAAAGGGCTGATCAGCACAAACCGCTATATCCGAAAAACTGACTGTGAGGTCACTAGCCTCATTGATAATTAACTCACTGCCAGCCGGATCAATACAGTCACAGTCATAGACAAATTCGAGCTTCAGATTCTCGGGACCTTCCAGAACACCATCTTCGATTACCGTTATGGGGAGGATGAATTCCTCTTCTCCAGCTGGAATGGTTACACTAAGTGGAATTTCTTCAAAGTCAACACCATTGATGGCTTCACTATCGGAGCTGATGGTATATTCAATGATACAATCCTCGTTGATGTTGCTGGAAGCCCCTCGTGTGAAAACAAACTGCCCGTCTACACAACTCTCGTAGGCGATAGGCTCGTCACTACCGGGGACTTCGGCACGGATATTCGTTTTTTCGCCTAAGTCAAAGCTTTCAGATTCTAAGAATACTGCTGAGTCCAAAATGGGATCTCCAACATCTCCGACTACCAGACGAATGCGGTAGGTCTCGCAGGGGATGACTACAAATGAGGCAATCAGTGGAACGGTAAATCCATCGTACTCGATCATGTCCTGATAGGTGGGATCATGACCAAGCTCACAGCTTTCAGCATCGATGGTGGTTATATTGCTGATGTAAGAACTGGTATTCTCAAGGTGGTTAACTGTGTTAATGCTCACATCGTCGTTAGTGCCGGGTAGGGTAGCTACATTGATGGCGTTGTTATCATACGGTCCGTTTATGCCGGGACCACTAACGAAAAAGCCAAAAACATCATTAAAGTTGGTACCTACGAACTCGCAGTACTCTTCCGAGGCAAAGACATATTTAAAGGTGACTCTATCATCAAAGGGCACAAAATCAAACTCAATCCCAGTCACATCGAATAATCTGCCGGTAGCCAACTGGCTTAAGTCGGGATCACTGCTTGGTGAATCAAAAGAAAAACCCGCCTCATTACTAATATTTGGACCAGGAGCTAAGGCTATATCTCCCGTTGACAAAATGATGCCATCACTAATTCTGATTGGCAGTGAGCCATTGCTGAACTGGCCAATACTCAATGAGTCGTTGCCAATGGCAACTACGTTGCTGACATTTCTACAATTGCCTTTGATGAAAACATCTTTGATCAGATCTTCTGCCCCTACATTGTTTTCTGTTTGTATACTTACCTGCGCGTGCAGCAGGGACACAAAGCAAAAACAACTTATGAGGGAGAGTGACTTGTACATGTCAATAGCAGGGTATTACGTCAATCATTTTTGATAAAATAACCTTCGTTAGAAATAGCGGCATCACTCACAAATAGCTCTGATACCTTGAACCAGACTTCGGCGTAGTTGCCAGTCTCGTATTGTTTTTGGATATCGCCATCAAAGGTTTCAGCGCCGGAACACCATACGCGATTTACCTCTGGCAATTTGCCGTTGGTTTGGTTGTAGGCTCCTTGTTTGAAGAATAATCCTTCATCAGCATAAGCATTTTCGCGCTCTACGCCGTCTTGACCGATGGGGACGAATAGCGACCGAGTTTGCTCCGGCATATTTGCAGGGATAGCATAATCCGATTCGATGAGGTTCTTGGTAAAGGTTTTGGTATCGTGTCCTTCACTAGTAAAAGTCAGCTGCATCATTCCGTCCTTGACTTCAATCTGGTAGCTGAATTCCTCTCCTAAAGCGATACCATCTGTTGGTTCTTCCGGATAGGTATTTTCATCCGTTCCCGTAACGGAAAAGTCGTATCCCCAAACAGCGATTGAGTAGTCCCAGCGGCCCGAATTATCCTCACCAGCGGTATTGATCTCGTAATTCCAAAAGACAGAGCCCTTGGTATGGCCTGGGAATTTCTTGTAGAAAATTTTGAGTGGCTCGTTCTCATGACCATCCGCACTGTGAATTTGACCAACTACTACAGAATGCGTAGCGGCTACGCGTGCATCACCCGTTGCAGAGACATGCATGACTTTGAGCGTGGCGGTCAGTTTTGCACCGGTCATAGGAGACCATTTTTTTAATTGTGCCAGCTCCGTTCTAGTATTGTTTGAGGTACCATGGGTATCTCCTGAGTTAGGTGCCTTGTAGACGACCCAATCGCTGGCTTCATCGGACGCCGTGTAGAAGAAGTCTTTGTGCTCAATATTGTTGGCCTGCCCAGCATTGGAACCATCACCAAGAATGAGATTCCACTCGTCAAAGAACGGGATGACATCACTAGGATGTACTGTGGTTGCATCCACTATGGACTCAGCAGACTGCTGCGTTTCATTTGCATTGGAACAGCTGCTCACCATGAGCATAATGACAGCCGTGAAAAAGAAATAGGGTAGGAGGCCGGTAATTGGAGTTTTCATGGTCTAAGCTTTAGGAAACAGGATAAAGTGGAGACAGGAGATGACCTATCTCCAATCAGTACATCAGTTTTAGCGGCAGATTTTGCTCCGTAATGATCTGGCCAGAATTCTCAATGGTGTTATCGGATTCCGAATTATTTTTGGCACCCCAAAGCCGGGCTACCAATTGCACATTGTTATTCTGGAAAGTACATCCTGAAATGTCGACATTGATAATGCCGTAAGTATTCAGCAAGACTCGATTTTGCTGTTGGGCACCACTATTGGTGAAACTACTCCCTTTGATGACGAGATTGCCACCAACGGTGGACTCATCGTAACCACCGCGATAATAGTTGACTGCATTCTGTGCAATACCATCAAATTGACAATCGATGATGTGAAGATTTTCGGCATTGTATTCTCCTTTGTCATCATCTTCACTGGCCAGGACAATTCCTTTGTTACAGTCTTTGATTGTTGTCGATTGGAACCGGACATACTCCGCAAATGAATGTTTGTAGCCTTGGAGTACATAATCAAAACCTGAGATTTCAGCATCAGTTACCCACAGATTATAAAGGCTCGACATGTTCTCTTGCAAACTGGCAAAGGCATAATTTCCTCCGGAGCCCTGTAGATTGACAGCCTTAAGCGTTAGTTGCCCCTTAGGATTCATCTCAAAGGCTGGACTGCCATCTGCACCAGTGTAGGAGATGGTTGCTTTGTTCTGTGCGTCAACGGATTGAATGCTTAGTGTTTTAGTAATTTTGAGGGGTGAACTGAGCTCGTACTGGCTTGAATTCAACACAATGATGTCGCCATCTTTGGCGCTATTTACTGCTTCAACTAACTCTCCTGCAGTACCCACAGAATGAGTTGTTGCCTCCCTTTCTGGAGGAGTAGGATCGTACCAGCTTGGACCATAACGCGACAAGTCCATGATATTCGGTTGCTGGGCGCTGGCTCCAAGCACGGCACCAACTGTATTGTTCCCCTCGCGAGAATTGCCAAGCAGGTCGGTGGTGATTTGTTCAAACTCGAACCCTTGGTGCACCTCAACCTCGCTCAAATCGCTAGTAGGTGCCCAGATGTCCTCTTCCAATTCGTTCATGGAGAAATCCATTACCTCTAAACCGTCCACACCACGGAAGGCTACACCTTGGTTATTGATGAGGTTACTTTGGAAGTTAATACCATCTATAGAGTCGTAACGCAGCAGCGGTACTTCATCGCCCACTTTGTTGTAGATCACGTTATTGGCCACCAATGTTCGGATGGGTGTCTCCGAACGAATTTCAGAAGGAGGGAGCACATCGCGCTCACTAATATTAGAGCCTACGCCAAACTGCCAGGGAGAACTGCAATTTACCCAGGTGTTATAGGCCACCACCACATCAGTAACCTGGATGTAGCGATTGAGTGGTGATTTGGGAATGCCGTTCATCACCGCTAGTGGACCTCGGAAAATTTCACCGCGCAGGTTGTAGAAGTAGTTGTTCGTTATCCAGTGCCCGGTACCGATGAGTCGGATGCCACCTACGTGTGGTGAAGCTTCATCACCAATGAAGTAGTTGCCATCTACCGTGCAATAGTTGCCGTGGCGAGTAACCAATGAGCCTTCGCTTTTGTAGAAGACGTTGTTTCGAAATTCGTTGAAGTTCGTTTTGCTGGAAATAACCTCAACCTCCCCATTGCATCTTTCAAAGAAGTTATCGCTCACCATGGTATAACTGGGAGATACGGAGGTATAACTATTCCCAATTTGGAGGGTCTCGGCGCTAGGGCCTCCCTTGGGTGGGCGTGGGCCAAAATGGTTGTGGTGGATTTGGTGGTAGTTGTTAATGCTCTCATTGCCGGCTAGGTCGATACGAACAGTTGGTCCCCGGTTCGATTTTCCAGCGAGATAGCAATGGTCAAGCTCATTATGCCGCCCTTTGAACAAGACCCACAGATCTTGCTGGTTCTTTTGGGCTTTATTGAAGTCCTTGATGACCGTATTCGTTACCCGGCAATGGTTGGCCAAGCTGTCATCATTTATGAAAAACTGGATGACAGACGCAGACGGGGACGCGCCGTTAATGAAGTAGAGGCCATCGACGATCAGGTGTTCACCGCCCAACTTCAGGTTGGAGGATCCTTGAAGGGTAACCTCTCCAGCGGTTTCGGCGCGAAGGGTAATCGGAGTTTCGGCTGTACCTGTTCCAAAGAAATTGATTTCGACGTCCTGCCAGTCTCCGTTGGCCAGTATAATTTCGTCTCCAGGCTTAGCCTCACTAATGGCCTGATTCAGCTCGTCGATATTATTGACTAAAGTGCCCTCCGAACCGGAGTTTTGGCAGGCCGCCAATACGAATAAGGAGACAAAGATTATCAGCAGATTCTTTTTCATCTGTCTTTGGTTTTGACAAGGCTAGAAACTAGCAAATGCGGAATGAGTAATGGGTTAGAGCTGTTCGGCAATAGCAATGATCCCGTTATAGGAAATGATACAAGCAAAAATGAGTGATAATATGATCCCTACGTTCAGAGGAAGTCCTGCTTTATGTTCACCCATGAGTTCTTTCCGGTTGATTAAAATAAGGATTCCGATGATGACTAATGGCAGGACAAACACATTGAAAACCTGAGTTAATATTTGGGCTTTAATAGGATTAGCACCGAAGATTGGAACGGCCAAGCCAATGAGACAGGCGATTCCGGTTATGATTTTAAATTGCTCGGAGGTAGTATCTAATTTGCCTTGCTGGTAATCGGCAATCATCAGCGGGGCAATCATTAGGATGGGAAAAACAGAGGACAAGCCAGCTGCTAGTGTGCCCATGAAAAAGATGGCAATGGCCCAACGACCGGCAATAGGCTCTAGGGCATAGACCATGTCCAGTACCTTATTTACTACTTTGCTATCGTGGTAAAAAGCGCCCATAGCAACGGACATAATCGAACCGCTAATGATAAAGATCAGGATGGCCGCCCAGAGGGCGTCTCGCTGTTGTTCTTTCAGGTTTTTCTTAGTCCAGCCTTTGCCTTGAATGAAAAGTGGTCGGGAAATGAAAGTGGCAGCTGCCATGGTGGTGCCAACAAATGCGGCTACCAACATTCTTCCACCTTCCACTTGTGGTATAGAGGGAAGAAATCCTTTGGCAATGGCTGCGGGGTCCGGTAAAATCACGAATAGGGATAGGAGGAAAGATAGCCCCATTAAGGTGACAAAGAAGACCAATATCTTTTCAAAAATGGAGTACTTTCCTTTCCATAGAATAGAATACATCAGGGCAATGATGGTAATGGCGATTCCCAAAACCCACCAGTATTCATTGCCTTCTATGGATGGGATAAAGAGGGCCAAGGTTTCTACAATGGCATTAGCTGAAATACCTAAAATACCGATGAGAGAATTCCACTGCCCGAATGTAATGCCGATAATGATGAGGATAGCAATGATGCTGCCAAACTTTAGCCGTTTCCGGAACGCATACAATGCGGTTTCACCTGTCACGAGATAGTATCTACCGTAGGCCTCCATTAAGACCCAAGAGAAGAGACAACTCAATGCCAATACCCATAGCAGCTGCATCCCGTACGTGCTTCCCGCCACAATCATGGAAGTTACACTCCCCGTTCCTATGGTATAGCCGATAGCAAAAATGCCAGGCCCAATTCCCAAGAGGAACAAGACGATTTTTCTAAGTATGGAATTCTCTTGTGGTGGCATAAACATCATTCAAAGAAAGCGAGTAAACCGCCCAGGAAATCAGGACAGTATACTCGCTCAAGTCCTAACCAAATTGAATCCTGCTAGCTAGCCTAGGCCGGGCCATGGAATCAATTCACCAAAAAGTGTATGAAACGTAAAAATTACTTGCTTTGATTGAGTTTGCTTCTTAAAGTGCCCTACCTGCTTGTTCCGCGGAATTCATTCCGCAGTCGTCTTATGTTACGGCGGAATGAATTCCGTGGAACCAATTAATGTTTGCGTAGCAGTTAAGCTAGGGTCTCAACAATGACGATTATTCTTGGATTTGGTCGATGGGGATTTTTCGTTTCTCTACATTTTGGATTTAGGGAGTGACAGAATTTGTCTTATAACGAAGGTGAAATGCAGAGAGTTGAAGATAAAAATCCAATTCTATTTCAACCCTCCGCATTTGATGTATACAAGCTTAGTATTAGTGTACCTCAAGTTCGAATTAAACCCGAGAAAAGTCTCTAATTAATAGCCATCGTTTTGCTTGATCTCGTCGAAGCTGGCCAGTATTTCTGAGATAGGAATAGGGAACACATGATAGCGGCTATCAATGGTCTGACCCATTTCCGCATCAACGGTACCCGTTCTTACCAAATCAAACCAACGCTGGCCTTCAAAAGCCATTTCAAGGCGTCGTTCGTCTTGGATTGCCTGGCGAACCAAATCCTTGGTGTTGAGGACTGTGTGATCCAATGGTGCCACACCAGCGCGGTTACGAATTGGATCTAAAAGATCAAGCACTGTCTCACCGTCCGTGCCATTTTCATTCAGCGTTTCAGCGTAGAGTAGAATGACATCTGCCAGGCGGAGTTCAATCCAGTCGTGATCCGGACCACCGGTTTGAGGGAACTTCGGAGACATCAATAGTTCAGCATCAATGCTGACGTCTCTTCTCAAATCTCCAGGGCTGGCGTCAAAAGCAGCGATCAGGTCCTCATCTAGTGGCTCCAATGATTTAGTATCCAAACCACCAGACCATGACCAAAATTCAGAAAAGCCATATTCATCTGAAATCGAACTTGAGACTTGGGTTGCAAAAATGATTTCTGAGTTCAGATCATTGTCCACACCAAAAATATCACCGAAGTTCTCCTGCAGCATGATTCCTGCTGCTTCAGCACCGTTAACCACGGCTGCCAAGTGTGCTTCTGCCTGGCTAAAGTCGCCAATTTGTACTAGCGCTTTACCTAGGATACCCTGAGCTGCGTAGCGAGAAGCTCTTCCGTTTGAAATTTCTGGCGCCAAGCCAGCAATTGCATCTTCCAAATCAGGAATGATGACGTTGTTATAGACGTCTGCAGCTGGTTGCCGTGCCAGGATGGAACCATCAGAGGCATCAGGAGTAGAAGACAAATTGACGGTAACGTCACCAAAAACGCGTACTAATTTGAAGTAGGACAAGCCGCGCAAAAACTTGGCTTCTGCTACCTCGGTAGCATCTTTAGAGTTTTCGATAACACTATTAGCACTCAGGATAGACTTGTACAGTGCCGTGTAGAAAGGACCAAAAAATTGATCCTCCATCGACGTCAAATTTGGATTGAACTCATCAAAATCGGTATAAGGAGCTTCCAGCATCAAAGCATTGTCCGATCGGAAGTCGCCCATGACTGCCATTGGGGTCGCAGACCCGTGCTGGTAGAAATAAGCAGCGTTTAGTACCCCGGCGTAATCAGTAAGAGAGCCGGAACTCGCAATATTAGGTGGAAATTGATCCAGGTCATTTTCACACGCTGTTCCAATCAACAGCAATGCTATCAATGATATATATAGATTTTTCATTAGTTCTCTTTTTAGAAATTAACGTTTACACCGAAGGTTAAACTTCTAACTACTGGGCTAGCACCTACTTGTACACCGTAAGTGGTTGGCCCCAGGTAGCCACTATTGGTAACCTCTACACCCTCTGGGTTGAATGAAGTGTAATCATCTCCCATTAGGTAGAGTAAATTGGTACCTGCAACATATACCCGCAAGTTGTTTAAGCCGGCATTGTCTGTCCAATCTGGATTGAATGTGTACCCAAGAGTGAAGTTTCTCAAGGCAACGTAAGAAGCATCCTGAATCATAGCGTCAGTCTGATCTCTATTACGATCGTAGTGTTGTCCGGTAGCATCGGCAATACCATCGCCATCCGCATCAAAGTCACTTTGTAGTGCGCGGCCCCATTGTGAGCCGTAGTAAAGTGGATCGATGTTATAAACTTCTGCACCCTGCGCACCTTGTAACTGGAAGGAAATGTCAAGATTCTTGTAAGTCATTTGGCTATTCAAGCCCCAGTAGAAATCAGGTGTGTTCTGGCCAATTTTGACCAAGTCACCACCTTCTTCAACCGTTCTGGTGGCATCAATCACACCATCGCCATTTTGGTCTACTATATAGCTATAGCCACTTTCTTGGCCAACAAATTCTGAAGGATTCACCAGATGTTCCATCTCAACCAATCCGGTAGTTTCCAATCCCCACATTTCTCCAATTTCTCCACCCACATAGTTTCTAAATACTGGACCACGGCCACTTTGGCCATAAATGGTAGGAGCCAATTCATCAAGGTTACCCAAATCGGTAATCTCTGTATTTACGGTAGACATGTTTGCGCTAAGATTCCAGCGGAAATCACCAGTGTTGATCACTGTTGCACCTAATTCCAATTCCACACCTGAACTGGTTACGTCACCAGAGTTGAGGGCAATAGAGGTAGTACCGAGTACTTCAGATACACTTTGCTGCAACAGGATGTCTTCAATATCGGAAGTGTAGTAGTCTACTCCTATCGTGAAGCGGTTGCCAAGGAAACCAAGATTTACGCCATAGTTGGTCTCGGTGTTGGTTTGCCAGGTCAAGTCTGGGTTGGCAATGTCATTCGGGATCAAGAATGCGGTTCCGAATACAGATGCTTGAGGATTCAGGAGGCTCAATGAGTTGTAAGCACCCAGGAAGGCCGTAGTTCCCAATGATCCCATGCTGAAGCGTAGTTTCAGGTCAGTTAGAATGTCTCCACTGAAAAATGCCTCATTATGTACGTTCCACCCCAAAGAAATCGCTGGGAAAACTTCGAAGCGATTGTTGGCACCGAAACGAGAGTCACCGTCTCTTCTAATCGAAGCAGATGCTAGATAGCGGTTGTCATAAGCGTAGTTGATCCGTCCAAAGGCACTTCTACGCGCAATGGTCTCTTCGCGTTCTGAAATTTGGATATCTGCCGGTTCTAGTAATGCGTAGTTTAGTGGCTGGCCAAAGGGAATGTTGGTGGCGTCTAGTGCAATTCCGTTGATATAGAAATTCTGGAATTCTATACCCGCTACTGCAGATACATCATGTACACCAATCGTCTTCGTATAATTCAAAGTGGTCTCACTTAGCACCGAAGAGCGCTTCACTTCGGTCTGATCCAGGTTCGTTTGGGTAGAACGAGCCCGAGAGTCAAACTCAAGTGTTCTGGAGTAAAGTGTACGCGTGTCGCGAAGGTCTCCACCCAAAACTGTTCGGATATTCAATCCTTCAAGGATATCAAATTGCAGGTAAGAACTTACGTTACCGAAGTAGGTCAATTCCGAACGGTCAGTATTATCTAGCTTAGTTGCCGGACCAGCATCACCTGAACCACCAATACCGTTACCACTCCGACCGTAGTGCCAGTCTTGTGCGGTCATTCCTGGTTCCAGGGTGTAAATGCTGTTGTTGAATGGTGCATCATCACCACCACGGTAGCCAGCGTCAAAACCTGTTAAGCCCAGCGCTTGTGCGCGTTGATCCAGATCCTGAACGAAAGCAATAGATGCTTCGGTGTGGTAAATTGGGTGGATGCTGTAAGCGCGCAATAGATCGCGCATATCATGCCCTACGATATCCCGGTCACCGATGAATCCATTAATGTTTACGCCAGCTCTGAAGCGTTCGCCCAGTTTAGCATCTACATTAAGACGAGCATTGTAACGCTCAAAGCCCTGGGTAATCACTATACCTTCTGTGTTGAGGTAACCAACTGAAGCGTAGTAGTTTACATCGTCTGTTCCACCACTAATACTCAAGTCGTGATTCATGCTTTGGCCATTGCGGAAGAGCCAGTCCTCCACGGCTACTACATCTGGTGAATCCTTGAAGCCCTGGATGCGGAAATTCAAAATTTCCTGATCAGTTTCAGAAATATCAAAAGTACCGTTAGCGATGTTCTCTTCCACGGTGTTCGCCCATTCCCCTGCGGTTGGGTTGATGTTATCACGAACGTAGCGACTAGAGGTGCTAACGTAAGCATTGTAGCTAAGGTTGGCTTTACCAGATTTTCCTTTTTTGGTGGTCACCAAAATAACGCCATTTGCTCCCCGTGAGCCGTAGATAGCGGCAGAAGCTGCATCCTTCAAAACCTCCAGACTTTCAATGTCGTTAGGGTTTACGGTTGCCAAACTACCGGAAATTGGGTAGCCATCGACTACAATCAAAGGGTTAGAGGCGCCTGAAATTGAATTGGCCGCTCTAATCTGAATCTTCGGGTCTGCGCCAGGTTCACCATCTTGGTTTTGGATCAAAACACCAGCTAGCTTACCCGCCAAGGCGTCATCAACACGGTTGGCTTGGATAGCAGCGATATCATCACCGCCTACTTGAGCGATGGCCCCGGTGTTGTGCGACTTCTTACGCGTACCATAACCGACTACTACTACTTCATCTAGAAGTTTCGCATCCGTTTTCATAACCACGTTATACGTTGATGCGGCACCAACTACAATCTCTTGTGGTTCAAAACCGGTGTAACTGAAAACCAACACGGTACCTTCGTCCACATCAAGAGAGAAAGCTCCGTCGATGTCAGTTACGGTACCAGTTCCTGTACCTTTTATGCTTACCGTAACGGCGATTAGTGGTTCGCCATCTTCTGCAGAAGTGACTACACCCGTAATGGGCTTCACTTCTTCTGCCCAATTCGTATTTCCCTGAGAAAGGAAAGGCAGACATAGCAACAAAGCCATCAGACAAAATGCCCAACCAGACTTGTTGAAATGATTTATTAATCTCGTTCTCATGATTAAAGTTTTTAGAAATTGACTGCGTGTCGCTTCCACTTGGACGGGGGCTATAGGGGGTAAATGTTCAACATTTGATGTGACCCCTCTATTAGAAAGCTGGATGGGATTAGAAGTAGTCTCCAGCAGTGGAGGGCCGAATTGAAATTTTGCGGAAAGAAAAGGTTATAGCAATCTGAATAGAGAAAATGACTGCCAATTAGTACTTTTCTAGCTTGTGTTGTGGTGGTTTCGTTTCATGCTGTGAGTCTTTAGTTGATTTATGATGTGAGAAATTGTGTTTCACTTAGTGGGCGCCACTCGTTCCATTCCCTTGCTGATTTTTCAGGTCCTTACTGTAATCCTGGACATCCTTCAAGTGGGTCTGCATAGCAGCTGCTGCCTGTTCCGGTTCTTGCGCTACAATGTGCTTGAGGATTATGTCGTGTTCCTCCAATACAGTGGCGGTACGTTTGTCATTGCAGATGTCTAGTTGGATGAAATGCCGGATGATATCAGGGGTGATAATCAACATCAATGATTTCAAGACGGTGTTTTTCGTGGCCTCCGCAATTTTTAGATGGAACATGAGGTCTTCCTCTACGGCCTGCTCACCAGACTTAAGTTTCCTTGCGTAGGCGTTCAGGGCTTTAGTGATGTCTAGGATATCTTGATCGGTTCTCCTGCTTGCGGCTAGTTTTGCCGATTCTGTTTCAAGCATTACCCGCGTTTCGACAAGCGATGCGAAATCGCTGTTTTCTATTTTCAACACATCCGATATTAGTCCCTCTAAAGCTGTGATCCCCATGCCAGCTACGACGGTTCCACTCTGAGGAAGGGTTTTCAAAATCCCGTAGAATTCCAATTTCTTAATGGCATCTCTGACGTTGCCACGACCTACTCCCAGCTTGTCTGATAATTTTCGTTCGGAAGGCAGTTTGTCTCCGGGGTTCAGTTGCCCAGAAGTGATCAATCCCCTGATCTGTCGAATGATCTTATCGATAGGAGATTCTACCTTTATTTCCTGAAAATTCTTGAGTATGTCGCTACTAGCCATACAATACAATGTCTTGAAAATGGTTAACCAATAAACTGGTCAACCAATTAATTGGTCAACCAAAATTATTAATTATTTCCATTTAGCAAAAATTTTCGAGCTCATTTCGCAGAAATCACCCAATTAAATTATGTTTTGAGCAACCCTAATCGCCAATTTGGCGGTGGGCTTGAGTAGGATTTACGGTGACTGGAGAAAGAAGACAAGCGCTGCTCTTGCACTAATAATTAGCGGGAATGCGGTGTTGCATTGGAACAAATTAGTCGGAGTCCATAAATTTGGTCTAGGAATTGGAATACCGAATAAAAAAGAAAAATAAGCTGGATGTTTTGACTTCACCTAGGATACGAATCGACGGTCTACAGATGGTATTCGCATGAAGCTTGGATCTTCCGGGAAAGTCTTATGCAGCGGGAAAAGGTATTCCAAAGACAGGCATAATATTGGGCAAATTAGAAATATAGCCTATATTCGGTCAACCAAGCATTTGGTTAACCAATTACAGTTTTATCAGATAGCCACTGACGCCATGTTAGAAAACTTTAGCGAAATAAAGGTAGATTCCCCTGTTGACAAGATCATTAAGCAGATTCGTGCCCTCATTACTTCTGGTCAATTAGCACCTGGGGATCGCTTGCCAGCCGAACGGAAATTGGCAGAAAAACTGGGGGTTAGTCGTACGAATGTTCGTGATGCCATTCAGAAACTAGAATTCTACGGCATCCTTAAAACGCTTCCTCAAAGTGGAACTGTTGTAGCGGGAATGGGCATCACAGCCCTGGAAGGATTAATAACCGATGTCTTAAGATTGGAAAAGAGTGATTTCGCCTCTTTAGTAGAGACTCGGGTCGTTCTTGAAGTTAAAGCTGCCGAACTAGCTGCCGTACGCCGTACGGAAAATGACCTTTTCGAAATACAGAAGGCACTTAATGCTTACGAAGAAAAGATCAGGTCTAAACAGCCAGCGGTGGAAGAGGATCTCATGTTTCATCTGAAAATTGCGGAGGCAAGTAAGAACACAGTACTGAAGTCCCTGATGCTTATTATCACCCCGGATATTGTAAATGACTTCATCCAATACCGGGTGTGCGATGACAATACTGAGTTTAAAGCATTGCACGAACACCAATTGATTTTAGAACATATAGCCAATCAAGATGGTGTGGCTGCTGCAGAGGCCATGCGTAATCACCTTCAGGAGGTTACTGAATTTAGTCAATCTAAACGATTAGAAGACCTCACCTAAACGAGCTTTCACCCTCCATCATGCTTCTTTATCCATAGGCCCGTGCTCCTGTAGGAAGGCTAGCACCTCTGCGGGCTCATCGGTCAGGTACAGCAATTCCTGGTATGCCTTACCATGTGCCAATTGCCGTAGCAAAGGGTAGATCATGGTCTCTACTTCGTAACGGTATCGGCCCAAGAATACCATGGGGCTGTAATAGTTGAAGGTAGCGTAATGGTTTTGGGCGGCATCCATGAAGATTTCCTGCGTGGTGCCGGCACTCCCTGGGGCAAAGACAATTCCGTAGAGGGCCACCGCAAGTAGCGTATCCTCACGAATACTATTGGAGAAGTATTTAGCAATGTGACTGGCAAACAAGTTGCTGGGCTCGTGTCCGTAGAACCAGGTAGGTATTGCGAGGTTTTCCTGTCCTTGGGGGAATTTTTCCAGTACTGCTAGTGAGGCTTTGTGGTAGGCTGGATCAGAATAGTAGGGAGCGGCACTGAGTAGGGTGAGTGCCTCGTCAATGGCTTTTTGCGGTAGCCCCGCCAGGTAGGCACCTAAGTTCGCGGCTTCCATAATACCAGGCCCTCCGCCAGAGGCGATAAAGTAACCGTGCTCACCTAGCAGTTTCGCGGTCTCCACCGTTTTACGGTAGTAGGGGTCCGTACGGGAAACGCTATGCCCACCCATGAAGGCAACGCACTGCCTCTGCGTCATCCCGTGTTCATCAAAGTCTAGCAGCTGGCGCAGGGCATCATCTATCGCATGATCATGAATCCGCTGCCAGAGCGCTTCGTTGATCGTCGGATTATAGCGCTTACTGCTAAAGTGTTCGTAGATAATCAGGTCTTTTGTCTTCTGATCTTTCTGCAGCATCAATTCCTGCCAGCCATAGAGATTAGTCCGGAACGGATTGTAGGGCAGATTATCTGGAGCATGGTAGACAAAGGCTCCTTTGCGACGCAGTGCCATTTCATCTTCCAGACTCATTTGACAACCGAGAAAAAGGGTGTTGTCAATGGCAAAATTCTCCCAGTTCAATTGCAGATTACTGAAATCCAAGGCTTGCAAGGTGCAGTTCTTGAGCGAATGACCGTTCTTCAGTAGTCGTTGAAAACTGCTGATCTGCGTAATGATATTTTCCCTCGGAGTAGTAAACTTCGGACGATCACCCGTCATGAGCTCTGTTGAATTAGTTGTTGATGAATATGGTATACCTGGCGGATTAGGCTTTGTTGGCCGTCATTGTGGATGACAAAATCAGCCAATGCTACTTTCTTTTCTTCTGGCCACTGCTTATCAATACGCGCCCGTACTGCAGCTTCGTCCACATTATCCCTTTGCATCACTCGCTCAATGCGTAGTGCCTCAGGCGCAGTCACCGTAATGATCTTGTCTAGGAGTTGGTAAATTCCGCTTTCGTACAAAAGGGCAGCTTCCCGCAATGTGTAGGGTGTAGTGGTGTGCTCCTCATCCCACGCAATTCCATCAGCACGGACGGCTGGGTGCACAATACCATTCAGAATGTCTAATTGACTCCGATCATTGAAAACGATACCGGCTAGGTACGCTCGGTCGAGCTGTCCTTCTGAATTATATACTTGATCGCCAAAGGCATCCCGGAGTTGCGCTATGAGGTTTTTGTCGTGTTGCATGAGCCATTTCGCCCGGTCGTCGGCGTAGTATACGGGTATTCCCATTAGCTCAAATAGCTTACAAGTTGTGGTCTTTCCACTACCAATTCCCCCCGTAATGCCAACTCGCAATACATTCATAATGCCTTTGTAATGTATTGAAGTTGTCTAAAGTTTCTCAAATGATCTATTTGCAAGTCATTGACCTCGAATACTTCAGCTATTTTTCGTCCCGGACCTTCCAGGTACGAAACTCAAAATGAGCTTCGTCTTCGAAGTCAAGCACTTACAACTAGTTTCATTCCAAAACCTTAGACAACTTCATTATTTACAAGTTTGAAATCGATATCACAGTCTCAAGTTCCCAACTTCGAAGTCCAATGGCTACTTTCCACTGACCACTGACCACTGACCACTGACCACTGACCACTGACCACTTTCTACTGTCTACTAGATTTATGCTGTAAGAAACGAAAAACAGGACTAAGCGCAGGAGAATTGAAGGGCTTAATTATTGACGAGGTTGTTTTGTAGGGCAAACACCAGCAATTCAGAGGAAGAACTCAGATTTAACTTCTTGAGAATATTTTTACGATGAGTATAAACCGTATGGGTGCTCAAGTGAAGTTCTGCCGCGATCTCTTTAGCTACCAGCCCGCGTCCAATTAAACTGACGATTTCAATTTCACGCCTGCTTAGGGTAGATAGTGGTTTTTCTTCTTTGGTACCGGAACCGTCCAAGAGGTAGTCAAGCACCTTGGCACAGAAGAATTTTTCTTTGCGCACAGCTGCTCTGATGGCATCATCTACCTCTTGTTCGCTACAGCCTTTGGTAATAAAGGTGGGCACGCCACTGCGTAACAACTGAAGAATTTGAGCTCGGTCATCATTATCAGTGATGATCAGTAGCTGAATACTAGGGAAATTCTCAATGAGATGATTAACGGTTCTGCCAGTGAAGTGAGGTGCCTGGTCGTAATCGATGATCAGTATGTCGGGAACGGTAGTGCTCAGTTGATTTAGCAGCTCAGCCTCGGTGGTAGCTTCGAACAGAAGCTCAATACCCTGAATGCTGCTCAGCAGGTGGGTAATTCCTGAACGAGCAAGCAATTGTGCGTCCGCAATTCCGACTGTTCTGGTGAGGTCCATAAAACTGATCTGGTTGGCGAAGATACGCGTGAGGCGTTGCTCGGCAAAATTTATTTAGACTTAATTTAAATAGCTAAAGTCATAACTAATTAAGCCTTCAATAGTTCAACAAAGAACTCATTTCCGAGGCGAGGACGAATAGAGTGTGGACTGACTTCCAGTTGGAGAATTTGGAACCGCTCGCTAAATAAAGCCTCGTATTCTGTGCGGGTTCCCCCGAATGGAGGCCCGGTGAAGGGAAAAGGCTTGGCAAATAAGACGCCTGCCAGCCGGCCACCAGGCCGCAAAATACTGTACATTTTTTCTACGTAGCGAGGTCGGAGACTTGGATCAATGGCGCAGAAAAAAGTCTGTTCCAGGACCAGGTCTACCTCATCGGAAAGGGGGAGGTCGAAGAAATCACCTACCAGCAGGTGCTCTTCGGGGAAATTGGGGGCACTGGCGCGCAGATGGTCGAAGGCGGTTGCGGCCCAATCGCACACCATAACATTGGTGAAACCCATTTGGTGTAAGGCGAGGGCTTCGTAGGCGCGTCCGGCTCCCGGAATTAAGATGCGAGGATTATCGGATAGGAGAGGCGTTGCGTACTGCATGAGCGGGGGAGAGGCCTGACCAATATCCCAGCCGGTTTGCTGGTCCTGCCAGCGCCTCTCCCAATAATCCGCATTTAGTTTTTTCATGAAATATGGTCAGGTGTTTTCCTACCACTTATAGGTTACACCCACACTAGGTAGAATGGGAAGCTGATTAACTCGGCTATTCGTGATACGATCTACGTAAAATACGTTCGCACGATCATATGCATTAGTCACACTCAAGGTTGCTTCCAAGCCACTGTAGCGGCCAAACTCCCAGCGGCGCTTCAGACTCAAGTCCAAGCGGTGGAAGTAAGACAAACGCCCGTCGTTTAGCTCCTCATCCAACAATACATCCAAGTTGTAGTTGCCGGTGAGGAAGTCGATCAGTACGGGATTCTGCTCTAGTGGTACGTTCTGGTAGAAACCTTGTGTTTCGGTGAAGGGGAAACCGGAACCAAGGTTCCAGCGCAAGCCCGCTTCCCAGTTTTTCTTTTCTCCCAATTGGTAACTCGCCAGGAAGTTGATGTTATGACGACGATCGAAGTTGGTAGGATATTCCTGGAAACCATCGTCGCGGCGTACGAAGCCGTAGCTGTAAGTACCCCAAATGTAGGCACGAGGTGATTCGTACTTAATCGAGAAGTCGGCACCGTAGGCAAAGCCCGTCTCGGTGGTGAAATCTGGATCGGTAGCCCGAAGTTTGTTCCGGTTGATGGTAATCAACTGGGTGAATCCTTTGTAGTAGCCTTCAATGTTAGTGGTGATGCGGTCGGTGATATCAATTTCAAAACCACCCACACCGTGAAAAGCCTTCTGCAAGCGATCATCAGTAGGCGTATTTGAGTTAGGCTCAAACAAAGTTTCTTCTGGTCCAGCCAGGAAGCCGATGAAGAAGTTGACGATATCAAGGTCATTAACCGTACTGATGAGGTTCTGAGAATACAGGCCACCTGCGGCTTTGAAACGGAAGGCATCCGTCACATTCCACTTCATGCCAAAACGGGGTTCCAAAGAAGCCGTATTCTGTGAAGCGTAGTATTGAATACGGAATCCTGGCTCCAGAATCAGGCCGCCAATCTTCTGTTTGTATTTCATGTAGGCCGAAAGCTCCGTTGTAAAGTCTTGCTGATTCAGACCGATCCCAATCAGGTTGGTAAACTCAAAGTCGGTATTGAAGCCGTTGAACTCAAAGCCGTAGTCAAGCTGGCTGTTTCTACCGAAGTAGGCAAAATTCAGCAAGGCATTATAAGTGGTAATACCGCTGATCCTCGGAGAACCATCTTGCTCCAGCAGCGAAATATTATAGTCACTGTAGCTAAGTGTACCGTTTAGGATGATATTACTGTTCAACGGGATCAGGATGAAGTTAGCTCCACCACCGGCATTGTCCCACTGCAAGTCCGCTACATTAGGTACTGCGAATTGGTCAGTGAAGTTAAAGGCAAAAACATCCAGCTTACTACCGTTGCCACCATTGACAGAAAGTTTACCGTAGATATCAGTGTAGTTAAATGGCAAACCAATATCCTCTGGGCGTAGATTTACCGTGTCACCAGCAAAGGAAAAATAGTTGGTGTCCACCGCGTAGCTGTACAACTGCTTTGAGGTTTGATCCAGATAACTGTGCTTACCGGTTAGCATAAAGCTCACACTATTACCCGTTTCTGGATTCAATGGTTGGATAGGACCTTCAATCAGCGCCTTGGCTTGGAACGGACTGGCGGAAACCAGACCGCTTAAGCGACGCTGGTTACCGGTACGAGTTTGAATATCAACTACCGCTGAAACGCGACCTCCATATTCGGCATTGAAACCACCGGTCAATACATCCACACTCTTAATGGTCTCGGTCTCAAATACCGAGAAAAAACCGATGGAGTGGAAAGGGTTATAAATGGTTACACCGTCCAGTAGAATCTTGTTCTGTACCGGAGAACCGCCTCGAATATAAACCTGGCCACCCTGGTCACCAGAGGAAACTACCCCGGGAATTACGGTGAGGTATTGAGCAATATCAGCTTCACCACCCGTAGCTGGTAAAGCGCGAATTTGCTTAGGCGAGACTGTCACTTTAGATACTTGCACATCCGAACGGGCCTGTTCGCGTGCCGCAGAAACGTCCACTGTAGCCAGATTAACTGCTTCGGAAGTGAGGTAAACGCGGACATACTCAATTCCGGTACCTACTTCAATGGTCTCCTCTTTGGTACCAAAACCGGTGTAGGAGAAAATCAATGTGTAAGAACCAGGCTTGAGATTAGCAAAGGTGAAGAAGCCGTCCAGGTCAGTATTTGTACCTCGGTCGGTATCTTTGATTTGCACCGTACCGTAGATGATAGCTTCACCAGATTCGTCATCGAAGACATTACCACGAATGATGCCAGTTTGTGAAAAAGCAGCAGCAGCGAAAAAGCTGAATAACAGAAGGGTAAATAATTTTTTCAAGTCATGTGTATTTGGAAGTCAATCGGGAAGGGAGACCTTCTGATCCTCTAGGGCGAGATGAGTGAATTTCGCCCTAGAGAACACTAGGCTCCGCACAATCCGCGCAAAGATATAATCATTTCTGGCAAAGTCCGTGCTTCCTTAGTCGGGCGTCGGTCATTTTGGCACTGGGAGTCCCGAAGCTGGACCGGCTTTTCTGCTCAACCTGGTTCTGGGGCTTTATCTGCCAATACCCTTCTCGTAGCAGGCTCGGCGTATTCGAACCAGCAAGTCTTCGATGTGATCTTCATCGATTTGATCTGGAAGAACGCTATTCTCGTGGGCCTTCTCTACCTGCGCCATTTTGGCTTGTGCTTGCGCAATGAGTTGATCATACTCCCACTCGCCTTTACGGATAGAAAGTAGCTCCGCTCGGTTAGGGCGCTGCACAATGATCTCACCGTGCTCCAATATCTCTTTAGCCATATCCAAGAGACGGAAGGTGTGCATCATGTTCTTGGCGTCATAGTTCTTACCGTGCGCGATGGTTTGCGCGTAGCGAGCGTCATTGCGCTGTTCTACCCAATGCCAATAATCGCGGTAATCCTTACAGTATTTGGTATAACCATCCTTATTGAAATACAAATGACCGGCGGGTAATTCTCCTTTTGGGATACTGCTAAGCAAAGGAGCAGTCGCGTTTTCTTTCCGCAAAATGCCCTTGTAGCTCCTGGTTTTGTCTGGATCAGTGTACAGGCCATAAATATCCTTCATATGCGGAATGTTGACCAAACCACAATCCTCCTGTTGGACACCGTGAATTTCTAACCACTTGTGCAGCGGTATCGAACCCTGACCGTACAGGACATAGCAAAAGGCGAGGATGTTCTTCTTTTGCTGATCAACAGGGTTCACAATTTTCTTATTCAATCCCCGCGCCTTTTTGATCTGCGTAAACGCAAAACCGCCAAAAGTGTCTTTGCATTTACGCGTAAGGAAAAGTGGGGCTTGTAGTTGGTCCAACAAGGCATCTCGATGAAGCACTTTGTCTGGGGGAGTGCCCAGCAATTCCAGAATATTGGGGTTATTCTTCTTAAGTAACTCCACAAAGCGCCCAAGTTCATAGTAGACCTCATCATTGGTGGGGTTGGCCACCTGGGCTACATAGCGCGAACCATACAGCTGGTCTTCCGGAATAATGAAAACTCCTTTAATGTCCGTATCCGAATGGGGCAGATCTAGCCCGTAGGCCTTACTGCCCGAAATGCATTCGAATAGAATCAGCTCTTGCGCTTTAAGGTCAGCGATGGTCATTGCTTATGGCGAATTTGCTGGCGAAAAAACTGGTTGAGGGGCTCCGTGTCCAGTTGCTTGTACTTTGGGAGGTCGGCATTCTTGATTCGCTCCAGAGCTTCTTCAATGAAGGAGCGGGTATCGGGCGCAACCTGATGCTGATAGTCCTCGGCAGCGGTGGCCTTCAGGTCAATGAGTGCCATGATGTGTTGCTTCAGGGAATCGTCTTTCAGTATCCCTAATAAGGGCTGAATTTCCATGGGCGGTACACTCTGGTGTGCCAAAATCCACTCCGCAGCCAGGATAGGGCGTAACACATAGAAGAGCTTTTTGAGTTTGATGATACCATCATCGGCCATCGACTTGTAGCTATTCAGAGCAATACCGCGATAGTGGTTGAGGGTATGGACCGGATTGAAGTATTCCTGGACATAGCCAAATAGCTGCGCCCGAAAACCGGCTTGCTCCTGATAGACAATGGGCGACTGGCTCCATTCGGCTGGTGTTGCGTTAGATTTACTCAACAGTTTGAGTGCTTTACGTAGGTCCCAGCCACTGATATCCAGCAGTTCACCATGAAAATAGTCAATGGTGTCCTTGCGTTCGCCTATGGTCAAATACCAATCCTCCGGCCGCTGGTAGATGATACGTACATCGTAGTCGCTATCAGGAGAAGGAAATCCCCAGGCGCGGCTGCCGCTCTCTACGGCCATGAGCACTGTAAGATTTCTCTCGCGTTCTAGATACGCCAGTTGTTCTTTGATTTCTTGTAGCATGATATCTCTTGCTTTGCAGCCCACTAACGTTTTTTGGTTGCCATTTTACTCCCCAATCGACCGAAAATTTTCGAGTACACCCACGCCCTCCCGCAACAGGCTCCCTAAATACAGATGTCCATTCCACTCTTGCACACTACTAATCTGTGAAAATTTACCTTCTGGATCCTGAAAGTTGTAGCGCACGGTGCCATCACTGTCAATGCCTAGTACACCAGCGTGGGTAGCGGGGGCAGGCTGTAACCAGGTGGGTAAGCGGGCGATGACTTTACGCATGAAAGGCGAAGTGGAAAAGCGGTCGATTAGCGGATTTCTAGGGCTAATCATAGCCAACCAAAAGATTCCGTCTGAACCGCGACTGATCCCGTCAGGAAAGGCGGGCAGGTTTTCAATAAAAATATCCGTTTGCCCCGTTTTAGGACCTTTGAGATAGTAGCGTATGGTGCGATAGTTGCTGGTCTCATTGACCAATACAAAGCTGGTGTCATCGGCGACCGCAATGCCATTGGCAAAATAGACGCTATCCAGTAGGGTAGTGGTGCTGCCACTTGCAGGATCAAAGACGAGGAGCCTACCCAATGGACGGTGTTCGAGTAAGTCGAGCTTATAGTCGTGGATGTCCCAATAGTCAGAGGCATCGGAGAAGTAAACCTTACCACCGGGGCCAACTTCCACATCATCGGTGAATTTGAAGGGGCGGCCATCTGTTTCAACACTCATGACGCTCAGCTCTTGAGCAGAATTAAGGCGTAGCAAACCCTTAATAGCATCAGCGATGTAGAGGTTTCCAGCAGCATCAAAATCAAGTCCAAGTGGTCGGCCATTGGTATTGGCCAGTACTTCGGGTTCGACCTCTCCTTCCGTGAAACGCAGAATTCTTCCGTCAACCGCTGCTCCGTAAACGCGGCCTAGGCTATCCACAGCGACATCCTCGCAGGCCCGGCAGGCTTTGTGGCGAATTTGTACGACTTGCAGTTGAGTGTTTTGTTCGAATACGCCATTGTAACCTGGGTTGGGTGGGGCATTCCACGGTTGTGGGTTTACGTTGATTGGCCAAAAGAGAAGGTAGAGGACGGAGAGAAGAAAAAACAGTCCGATTGCTTTAAGAACTCTTTTCATGGTGGATCTTTTTTCCTGCTTAGACTTACGATGACAGCATAACCTTCAGCGGAGTACTACTGGGAACTTGAGAAGTGGTTTTTTATCCGTTTCTTAGTGATCGTGCTGTTGTTAAACTTCTAAAAGTACAATATTCCAATGCGATATTTAAAGTGGGGGCTTGGGCTCCTTTTGTTGTTGCTCATCAGTGCATACTGGTTTGCTCGTCCAACGCTGTTGGTGGGTACTGGTTATGCCGCTAAGATGGCCTGTTCTTGTCATTTTCTACAAAATCGGAGCCTGGACGATATTCACGCTGCCGATCTAAATTTTTCTGCTTTGAAAATGATGAGCCTGGAGCTGCAGGAAGCTGAAAAGCAGGTGGAAGCCTCTTTGTTTGGGATTATTAGCCAAGCTGCGCAATACATTCCCGGGCGTGGCTGTGTATTACTGGCCAATGCCGATCAAGCTGCGCCAGTAGACCTACCGGAAATTTCAGCTACCGCAAACGTCTTACCTACCTATGATACGCTCCCTGCTGGATTAAATTTGACGGCCCTAAAGACGGCGGTAGATCAAGCTTTCGAACCCGTGGCGGGTGGTGGTACCCGTGGTATAGTGGTGCTGCACAATGGCAAGTTAGTACACGAACAATACGCTGATGGTTTCGAGGCTAATACACCTCTTCTTGGCTGGTCGATGACCAAAAGCTGGACGAATGCCCTAATTGGAATAATGGTAAAAAATGGAAAATTGAGCCTAGACCAAGATCATCTTTTCCCCGAATGGGAAAACGATGAACGTGCCGAGATTCAGTTAGCAGATCTGCTACACATGAATAGCGGATTGGATTGGAACGAAGCCTACGGTGGTGCCTCTGATGCCACGCGAATGCTCTACCTCCAATCGGATATGGCGGACTACACTATGGATAAGTCATTGGCTTATGACCCAGATACACACTGGGTTTATTCTTCCGGCACAACCAACCTGTTAACAGCACTCATTCGGCAAACGCTTAATGACGACGAAGCCTATTGGCAATTTGCGCGTGATAGTTTGTTCGCACCAGCGGGGATGCAGTCCGCGCGCATTGAGGTGGACCAGTCTGGCAATTATGTAGGTTCTAGTTATGGCTGGGCTACTGCGCAAGACTGGGCTCGTTTTGGGCAGCTATACCTGAATGAGGGTAGGGTAGGTGATCGCCAAATTTTACCGGAAGATTGGGTGAGCGTATCGACCGTACCTGCGGCTGGCTCTGAGGGCGTCTACGGCGCGCAAATCTGGCTGCCAGATCCTGCTGAGTTGCCGGATGTACCGAAAGACTTGTTCCTCTTCCGAGGTTTTCAAGATCAACGTATTGCCGTGGTTCCTTCGCGGAATTGTGTGATCGTCCGATTGGGTATGAATGAGGACCATAAATTTCCTCTTAATCGATTTCTGACGGAGGTCATGGCCGCGTTGCCACCGGCAGGTTAAAACGCAGGTATGGGAGTACCACTGGTTTCGGTCAAAGTGCGGAAATAAGCTGCGACTTGCTCCAATACGGAGGAACCATGTTTGTTAATGATCTCACGGCCATCAATGGAGGCTACCCGAGTCAATTCGCCCATGGTACCAGTAGTGAAAACTTCGTCGGCCGTGTAGAAATCCGTCAAGGATAGTCGGCGCTCTTCGGCTGGGATTCCGTGCTTTTGGCACAGTTCTAGGATGGTGCCCCTGGTTATTCCAGGTAAGCAGAAGTCGGCGTAGGGAGTTAAAACTTTCCCCTTACGGATACAAAACACGTTTACACCATTAGCCTCAGCGATATAACCTTCACTATCGAGCATGAGGCCCGCATCGGCTCCCGCATAGTTAGCCTCGATCTTAGCCAGGATATTATTGAGCAAGTTATTGTGGTGAATCTTGCTATCCAGGTGGCGCGGCGAATTACGTCGAATTGAGCTGGTTGCTAGGGTGATTGAAGGAGGATAGACCGGTGGCTTCCATTCCGCCAGTACAATCAGGCCACAGCCATACTGATTGAGCCGTGGATCCATGCCAGAGGTGATCTTTTCGCCACGGGTAAGCGTAAGGCGGATGTGTACGCCGTCGCGCATACCGTTGGCCTCGAGCGTGTCAAAAATGGCTTTAGTAATTATTTCGTTGGTGGGCACCGCTTTGAAGTCGAGGGCATGGGCACTGTTTTGCAAACGCTCCAAATGGTGATCCAAGTGAAAGATGCGTCCGTCATAAACGCGAATTCCCTCCCAAACGGCGTCGCCGCCTTGTACAACACTATCAAAAACACTGATCTTGGCATCATCGCGGTGCAGGAGGGCACCGTTGACGTAGACTTTGATATCCTTATTCTTTGGGTTGAGTTGTTGGAGCATGACTTTATGTAAAAGTTGTAAGTATCTGATTAACAGTATTTAAATTCGACCTTCGGTATTGTAGAGTTCTTCCTCCAGGAGCAATGATTCTTCACCAATGTTTTTCCAGTTAATGTACCGCTCCAGGTGATAGTTATCCAAGCGGTTGTGGTAGAAATAGAGCGATTTGAAACTGTCACTCACAATGCGCCCCTTCTTATTGAAATAAAGTGGGCTGAGTGCGTGGAAGTTACCCAAGTGCTTAATGCCATCTTCCAATATGAAGTCCACCGACTCGTGGATACCCTGGTCCAACTTAATCTGTTCGAGCTTCTCCATGCTGAGTAAGCGGATACGAAGTTGGTTGATAATATCACCCAAAGCGGGTCTGGGAAAAATGAATTCCTCCGCTGGTAAACGCAAGATACCGTAGAGATCTAGCTGAGGATTTTGATTTTTCAGCAACTCAAAAGCAGCAAAGGCCACCAGGTGACTGGTAAGAACGATATTGTCTTTGTGGTAACGCTCTACTACCTTTTCTCCCAAGAGGCTGGTGTACTCACCTTCCCGCTGGATATCGGCATTGATCTCGCCGTTTTCGTTGGTGAAGTAATCGCGTAGTTGGATGCGGCGGCCCTGTTGATCATAGCTGTGCCCCTCCTCATCCACGGGGTTGCCAAGTACATCCATAGGTTGTCCAAAGGATAAAGTAATATCGTTGCCTTTGGAGAAAACCCGCCAGGCAAAGCGCAGGACTCGCAAAGGACTATAGGAGCTATCCTTGGTCTTCAGGTATTGTTCTTTTCCAATCTGCCGCAAGTATTGTTCGATTAGGAACTCTGCCTCCAGGACAAAGTGGTAGCCGAGCACAAGCGGTACGATGAAGACCTTCTCATCGCGATCTTCCTGATAAATTCTCCTTTGCGCCTCTACAGTCGTACCCAATAATCCCAGTTTTAGCTTGTCCTCCAGTCTACCAGAACGCGAGCGGGTACCACCCGGAAAGAATAGACTATTCACCCCTCGCTTGATTGATAGCATACTCATGGCCTTGAGCGTCTCGAGGTAGATGCTGTTTTTCTTGCGGCGATCCACTCGGTAGGCACCCAGGCGGTTCATGAAGTAGGCGGTGTAGCCGGTATTGTACAAGTTGAGCCCAGCTCCGTAGCTAAAGGAGGGAAGCCCCATGGCGGTATCCATGGCGTAACCAATAAGGATGGAGTCGAGATTGCTAAAGTGTGTTGGGACAACAACTACCGTGCCTTTGTGAAATAGCTTCCTGACTGTTTCCACGTGCCCGTGTACCATCAATTTATCAGTCAGTTTGTGCTGTTTGCCCCAGAGTCCTCGAATACTTCTTAAGGCCGCAGTATTCAGGAGACGAGTAAAGAAAAAGGTCAGAAACCGCCGGGCAAACAGAAAAGTATTGATCTTGAAGGTACCTACAATTTCCTCGGTGTAGCGATGCACGATTTGTTGTAGGTGTTCGCGGTTAGTTTCCTTGGCTTCTTGTGGCTTGGTATCCATAGAGAGCCGCACGTGCCGACGACCAATCCGCTTCCAAAACTGCTTTTCTTTGGGTGGATCTACTTTCCAGGGCTCTTCTTTGATTCGAATCCGCTCTTTGTAGATCGTCTTAGAAATCATGTCCCGGGTCTTCGCTGGCGACAGGCTATTGAGCTTATCTACTGTATATTCCTCAATTTCCCGGACGAAGTTGCGGCGGTCTTCACTCAACTTATTGATTGGCCAGTCTTCAATATTCGGAAAGACTGGTGGGAGCATGGTTTTGTTTTTTTTGCTCATAGTTCTGCAATGCGTTCCAGGGTTTCCGAAATGATTTGAAGTACGTCGTCGCGCCCAACTTTTTTGGTTGAACTGGTGACGATATCCGGAGGCAGCTCTTCCCAATATTCTAGCAAAGCACTGCGAATAGCAGCGATGTTCTTTTCCAGTTCGTGGGGTTTACAGCGGTCGGTTTTGGTATAGATCAGAATAAAAGGAATCCCCATTTCACCCAGCCAGTTGATGAACTCAATATCTACCTGCTGCGGCCCAATATTGCCATCTACGAGCACAAAAACACATTGGAGCGATTCTCGTTTTTTGAAGTAGTGTTCCATCATCAGCCGCCAGGTTTTGCGCAGCTTTTTTGACACTCTGGCATAGCCATAGCCTGGTAAATCTACCAGATACCAACCATCATTAATCAGATAGTAATTAAGGTGCTGGGTCTTCCCCGGCACATTGGAAATTCGGGCCAGCCCAGTACGTCCCGTAAGCATATTGATGAGCGAAGATTTGCCCACATTGGAACGGCCAATAAAAGCAAATTCTGGTTTGCCGTCTTTGGGGGCTTGGCGTTGTTCTGGGAAGCTCCCCTTGAATTCGATATCGTGAATGGTAATGCTCATAAAATGGTATCAGCTCTTAAAAGGTTAGGGGCCTTAAAGATGCATGGTAAGGAAAATTTGTTTTATTTGATTGTTATTCCACTTTGGCATAATGCTGCGGACTGGCTTGTAACAAACATAATCAAAATCCGGAAGCAAGCGTCGACAACCAGACAAAGTGTTCTGTGTTATGTTCTCAATCTACTAATTCTGAAGACTTACCTTTATCCAACTCTAACATTTTAATCTTTCGGTATGAAGCAACAATTACTCGGATTATTTTCTATTCTCTTTTTGTCCCTTTCTTCCTTGCAAGCCCAGGAACTATACCCGGGCTGTGATAGTGAGCGTTATCAGGCGGAAGTTTTTACGGAGGTTCAAGCAACGCTCGATCAGCAATTTGGCTCCGGTGTGACCATTGCCGGTAACGCCCAAGATTTGTTTCTGGATGTTTATGAACCAGTGGGTGATGAGCAAAGTATGCGCCCTGTCATTGTGATGGCCTTTGGTGGTAGTTTTATTACCGGCGAACGGCAAGATCTAGCCAGTCTCTGCGAGTTTTACGCACGGCAGGGTTACGTGGCTGTAACAATCGATTATCGCTTGTACGATCTGCCTTTATTACCCCTCCCCACCGCAGATGAAATGCGGGAAGTAGTTGTCAAGTCTATTGCAGATTACCGGGCCGCCATCCGCTTTTTGCGTGAGGATGCCGCAACTGATAACCAGTTTCGCATAGATCCTGATCAGGTATATATCGGTGGTGTGTCAGCCGGGGCTATTGCGGCAGCACATACTGCTGTTTTAGATGAAACCGACGAGATTGATGAATTTCTATTGGGCCTCATTGAAGCTAATGGTGGTTTTGAGGGAAATTCTAGTGACAATACGGAGTATTCTTCAGCGGTGCAGGGGTACATTAATCTGTCTGGTGCGCTGAACGACGCTTCGTGGATGGATGAAAACGACCCACCCTTCGTAAGTATTCACGATGACGGAGACACCGTTGTGCCATACGATGCTGGTTTTGCTCAGGTATTGGGTTTTGATATTGTGTATTTGGAAGGAAGCTTGCAAATGCAACTACGGGCAGATAGCATTGGCGTTCCTAATCAGTTACGTACCATTGAAAATAGCCCGGAGCACGTGAGCTATTTCCAGCCGGCAGAATCTTTTACTTCTACGCTGAATTTTACAACCGCTTTTGTCAAAGCTCAGATTTGTAGCGATGTTGTCAACGTGCAGGATATTTCTCCAGCACTAGAAGCCATCACGGTTTTCCCCAATCCCACAGCTGACTATGTGCAGGTGCGGAACCCAGAGGGCTTAAGCCTGCGCTTACGTTTATTGGATACCAATGGACGCACCCTGTACCAGGATACGCAAGAGCAGACGATTTCGGTTAATCAGCTACCGCAAGGTGCTTATTGGCTCGAAGTAACTGATATGAATACTGCCCAGCGCGTTTTAAGACAACTTGTGGTCCAATAAGTCTTAAACATATATTAAGATTGGACTCACAGCTGAACTGAATAAGAGGTTTCATTATTTTTTTGGTAGAACACCCATATACCAGAACGATGATGAAACCTCTACTTATTTTAGTCGCTCTACTAGGCGCTTTCGCTCTCTTCGCCCAAGATCTTACTCCAATTAAATGGGGAGCTGAGTTTCCCCTGGCTCGAGGCAATGAATCCAACTACCGATTAGAAAGTAGCTCCGCAGACGGGTACCAATTATGGTTGGAACCCGAACGTGCCCCCGCCGCTTTACTCGATTTTGAACATACCCATCGGGTACGGCAAACTCAAGTGCTGCGTAACCTTTACCGCATTCCCAATTTAGATTTCCAAGACTTAATAATTGGAAAGCGAGATACGCTGGCGTGCTTTGCAGCCTATGATAAGGAGTTGCAAATGCAAACCCTATTTACCGCACCTTATCGAAATAGGAAGCTAGGGGCGCTCCGTCCAGCGTTTACTTTTGCTATTCCGGAAGCCTGGTCAAGTAGCCCGGTACAAAGTGTACAAGACAATCAGTTTCGCACTTCTCCTACCTTATATCAGAGTCCCGAGCGTACGCACTTTGTGTACATAAAAGCCTTTCGTCCGCCGGGAAGCAAATCTCATTCTGTGTATATGGTAGCGGTGTTTGATGAGAATGGAGAGCACCAATGGCACAGACAAATAGATCGCTCCAGTAGTGCCGAGTTTATTACCGGTTTGGATGTAGAGATTAACGACCTCGGTGAAGTCATGATCCTAGCCCAATTACAAGCCTCGCGAAATTTTGCGCTAGCGCAAGGAACGCCTCACATTGCCGGTTATCGGATGCAACTATTCCAGTGTACTCCCGACACCACTCATGATGTTGATATATACCCAGAACCAGGTATTGTGCCTTTGAATAGTCGCTTGCATTTACCCCCTGGCCAGACGGATCAACTCATGATTGTAGGCTTGTATCAAGATCTTACAACCCCGCTAATAAATGATGGCTTTTACATTAAAAGAATCCAATTAGGACAAGCCATATTTACTGCCGGTTACTATCCATTTTCACGGTTCACGCTTACCAATAACAGTGGCACTAAGAGTTGGGAAAACCGACTAGTGTTACGAGATTACTTCCAGCTGAGTGATGGTAGTTTTGGCGTAGTGGCGGAAGTCGCCTACGCGTTAACTTCACCGGGGCCTACTTCAAATACGGCCTACCTTTCACACCAAGTACTGATCCCAATGTTTAATGCTGAAGGGCACTTACAGCGTATTAGCACGTTGGATAAATTCCTAATGGCTGATGATTATGCCTTGAGCTCTTATGGGCTGGGGGTAGGGGAGGATCAACTCCATTTTGTATACAACGAAAGAGGACAATCATTACGAACCAAGGTTCCTGATTTAGAGATCAAAAGCAAAGGCCTGGGAACAGTACTTCAGACTTTAAATGCGGATGGTTCCTGGAGCAAACCACAAGTACTGGCAGTGCACAAGGACCTCAAGCATGAACCATTGCCGCAAGGAGCAATCTTTACGGAGGACTATTGCTTTTTTCCGGCCGAAAGCCCTAAAAATGTGAGTATTGGAACGGTGAGCCTGAAGTAAATCTACCGAGCCCAGGTATTGTACTTGAGTATACAGTAAATGGCGCGAAAACCATCTCGCCAATTAATCTTTTTACCCTCGGCGTAGGTACGACCGTAGTAGGAGATGCCAACCTCGTAAATGCGAATATTGGGAATGCGAGAAATCTTAGCGGTGACCTCTGGTTCAAATCCGAAACGCTTTTCTTGCAAGCTCAAGTCCTGTACATATTCGGTCCGGAATAACTTGTAGCAAGTTTCCATATCCGTTAGGTTAAGGTTGGTCAGTGCATTGGAGAGAAAGGTCAGGAACTTGTTACCAATGCTGTGCCAAAAGAAAAGGATCCGGTGTGGCTTGCCACCCATAAAACGCGAACCATACACAACATCCGCTTGGCCATTTAGGATCGGCTTGAGTAAAATGTTGTATTCCTCGGGATCATATTCCAAGTCGGCATCCTGAATAATCAAGTAGTCTCCTTTGGCAATACGAATACCCGTGTGCAGGGCAGCTCCTTTACCTTGATTGCGTTCGTGTTCGAAATAGGTGATGGGAAAGTCAGCGTGTTGCTGCTGGTACCGCTCAAGTGCACCCTTTGTGTCATCCGACGAAGCATCATTGACCACAATAACTTCTTTACTTAGATCGCCATCTAGCTTTACCTCCCGTACTTTATCCAAGATCAGGTGGATGGTGGCTTCCTCATTATAAGCAGGAATGACAATCGACAGCTTCTGTTCCATAGGTCCTATTCATTAGCGCGCCAAAGGTAGTAATCTTTGGAATTAGCATTAGAATTGGGATGAGAATTAGAATTCAGCGGAGAACGGTACAGTAGAAACCAAGAACTGCATCCTTCCAAAATCTTGAACTTCAAATCACCTACTTAAACTCCATGAATCAATTACGGACACACAAATACGCAGGTGTAAAAATCAACAGTTAGGGCCATTGATGTACAGTCGTATTGCAATGCGTCTCTTCGGCCAAAGATTTCTACTCGATCATTTATTTACAGAAGAACCCAACCAATCCCACCAAATTCACCAATTCAACCAACTTCCCCTACCAAGGATTCTCCAGGTCTTTTCCCGAGTACTGATGGTCACGATCAATAAAATAAGTGCTGCTTTCCGAATTCTTGTAAAAGATGTCCTTTTTAAACATGCGCTGCAGTAAGGCCAAAGGGGTGAGAAGAACGAAAAAGATGATGGTAAAAAGCACGCGACTCATGAACCAGCCAATACCCAGCGTGAGTTTTTCCCAGGCAAGCGCTACCCATCCGGCCAGGGTGCTGGACAGAAGCGTAAGTAAGGCAAATAGCATGGTGCCGACGAGCCAACGTGGTTCCTCCGGGAAGAAGAAATAATGAATGAGTAGCAAACCAAAAGTAATGGCAAGAACCGCTTCGTAGGGGGAGGATGGTGCCTTCTTGGTATTCATAAGTGGGGGCTTGTCACGGATGCGCTCTAGAACAGCGTATAAATAAATGAACCCACCGCTGAGCTTTCGGCAAAAATGAGCAGCGCTCCAATCAATAGTACCACAATGATGATGGGCAGTAACCACCATTTCTTGCGTTCCATCATGAATTTCCAGAGATCAGTCAAAAACTCCATAGCTGATAAATTATGACTGCCGTACTAGTCCAGTGCAAAGGTCTGCTCCTGGATGGCAGCGGTTTTTTCGTTTTGTGGTTGGTCCGTTTTTCTAAAGAGGTAGTCGCCCAGTACCAGGTAGTCCATATTGGTGCGCATGAAGCAACGATAGGCGTCTTCGGGGCTGCACACCACGGGCTCTCCCCGCACATTGAAGCTGGTATTTACTAAAATACCGTAGCCGGTGCGAGCCTTAAAAGTGGCAATTAAATCGTGATAATAAGGGTTCGTCTCCCGGTGGACCGTTTGCACACGGGCGCTGAAGTCAATGTGTGTAATAGCTGGTACATCCGAGCGCTGCACATTGATTTTATCCTTCATAGCCAGTTGATCATAGTTTTCCGGTAGGGCACTACGGCGGGTTTCCTGCACCGGAGCCACCAAAAGCATGTAAGGACTATCTGCGTCCAAGTCGAAATAAGCATCTTTGTCTTCTGCTAATACGGAGGGGGCAAACGGGCGGAAGCTTTCGCGAAACTTAATCTTCAGATTCAGTTTGCGCTGCATTTCTGGATTGCGCGGGTCTCCCAGAATACTGCGATTGCCCAGTGCCCGGGGGCCAAATTCCTGGCGGCCTTGATACCACCCTACGGCTGCGCCCTGCTCCAGTGCTTCCGCAACCTGCTGATTTAGGGCATCTCGGTTTGTATATTGCTCATAAGGTGCCTCGTAACGCTTGGCTACCCGTTCAATGGCTTGGGCAGAATATTCCGGTCCAAGATAGGCTCCTTGCATTTGATCCTGACCGCGCTTACCAACTGGTGTTTGGTCAAAATAGAGGTAATGAGCAGCGATAGCCGCACCCAAGGAACCTCCGGCATCACCAGCAGCGGGCTGTATCCAGAGTTCATCCACGATACCGCTGCGTAGTAGTGCTCCATTGGCTACACAATTCAGTGCCACACCACCGGCCAAGCATACCCTACGGCAATTCGTCAACTTCACCGCCTTGGCTGCTAACTTTAGTACGACCTCTTCGGTTACCTTTTGAATGGCTATGGCCAGATTACAGTGCTGTTGTTCGAACGGACTTTCTGGATTGCGGCGAGGTATCCCGAATAACTCGGCCCACCGTTTTTCGTCTATCATCCGGTCGCCGGTAGCGTAGTTGAAAAACTCGCGCTGTAAACTTAGGGAACCATCCTCCTTAATGTCGATCAGTTTATCCTTAATGCGCTGAATAAACCCCTGGGTTTGCTCATCGTGTAAGTTTCCGTATGGTGCAAGTCCCATCAGTTTATACTCGCCAAAATTCACCTTGAATCCCAGGAAATAAGTGAAAGCGGAATAGAGCAACCCCAACGAATCCGGAAAGTGGAGTTCTTTCAGGATCTTGATGTCTTTCCCACGCCCGTGGCAGATACTGGCAGTCGCCCATTCTCCTACGCCATCAATGGTTAGAATGGCTGCTTCCTCAAAGGGCGAGGGGTAGAATGCGCTAGCCGCATGGCTTAGATGGTGCTCCGGAAATAGCAGCTTTGGCAGTTTCTTGGCATCCGGATACATGGCCCGTAGCGCTTTACGCAATTCTTGCTTGAGGAATATCTTTTCTTTTACCCAGATAGGGATAGCTCGTAGAAAACTACGTACGCCACTGGGCGCATGACGGTAGTAGGTTTCTAGCAGTCTTTCAAACTTGAGCAGGGGCTTATCATAGAAGGCAATGGCATCCAATTCTTCTAGTTCCAGACCACAATGTTCTAATGACCAGCGGATAGCGTTTTCGGGGAAAGCCGGATCGTGTTTAATGCGACTGAACCATTCCTCTTGGGCCGCCGCTTCCACCTGACCGTCAATTACGATAGCGGCTGAGGCATCATGGTAGTAAGCAGCTATTCCTAGGATTTTCATCGGAGGTAAAGATAGTAGAATATTCTCCGAAATTTTTCACCTTTGCGTATGCGACAAACTGTTTTTCGCTTTCGCTTTTTGGCACTCATTCTGGGAGTCGTTTACCTACTGGCAGCTGGCTATTTTCAGCGCTGGAACACTACCGTCATTGGTGGTGGTGATAGCTGGGGCTACTACGGTTATCTGCCCGCTACATTCATCCACGATGATTTGGATGATATCTCAATTAGCTACCTCAAGAGATTTGATCATATTGGAGCAGCTCCCTCTTTTCCGGGGCCGGGTGGTGAATTACCAATAGCGGAAAATGGGCACCGTCTAATTAAATATACTTGCGGAGTTGCGATCCTTCAGCTCCCGTTTTTTATGTTGGGGCATTCTTGGGCTGTCCTATCGAATACCTACGAGCAAGATGGATTTTCTTTTCCCTATATATTAGCTATCATCCTCAGTAATTTAGTTTATCTTTTTGTTGGCCTCTATCTGCTTTACAAGCTTCTCAGTAATACCTTCAATCCGAAGATCGCTTTCTGGACCATTTTACTACTTGGAGTAGGAACGAACTTGTTCAATTTTGCAGTCTATCGGCCAGGTATGTCACATGCTTATTTGTTTTCGCTCTATTGTGGTTTAATGTACGCCAGCTGGCGTTTCTACGCCGCTCCCGCGCGAAAGTGGATAGTGCTGGCTGCCTTTTGTGCGGGCTTCATCACCCTTATTCGCCCAGTGGAGATCCTCTGTTTAGCTATCCCACTAACCTACGGTCTGAGTTCCAGGAAGGCATTACAAAGTCGAAGTCAATTATGGCTGAAGCACTGGTCATGGTTGTTGTTAGCTGCGGGGATTTTTATTTTATGTGGTATCCCACAACTACTGTACTGGAAATATGCCAGTGGACATTGGTACTTCAATAGTTATCCCGGTGAACACTTTGATTTTAGTGATCCACAAATATTTGGAGGACTCTTTTCAACCCAAAATGGCTGGTTGATTTACGCTCCGATTATGATCTTCAGTTTGTTGGGCATGTGGGCGCTGCTGCGGTTTCGTGATTGGCTTTGGCCACTATTATTGATTCTTCCCCTACATATCTACATTGCCTACAGTTGGTGGTGTTGGTATTACATTAACGGTTTTGGTTCCCGCCCGATGGTAGAAATGCATGCAATTTTGGCGATTCCACTGGCTTATTCCATCGTTTACTTTGACCGGAAATCTTGGAGCAGGTACTTATTCTTGTTTATTTCTGGAGTGGCAATTGTTCTACAGCTTTTTCAGAATTGGCAACATAGCAAAGGGATATTATGGAGTGAAATGATAAACGCCGCTTATTACCAGGCGGTTTTCGGTGAAACGAGGATAACTTACGATGCTTTGGTTGCTTTCGATACGCAAGAATTACAACCGGATAGTACTAAGTTAGTGTTGAAAAAAAGCCTGCTTTCTCAGGGTTATGAACAAGCAGATAGCACCCTAGATCTAGTACAACAGCCTGCTTATGCAGGTGAGCAGGCCATACGCTTGACACCAGCTAAAAAGTATGAAGAGCTATTCGTTACAACTCTCGAAGAGGCGGACTTACTGTCTGGCCAGTGGTTGCGGGTTGCGGCATGGTGCTTTAAAGAACAAAAAGAATTTCCCTGGTACACGGCACCGTCAATCGTTGTTGAAATTACCCGAAGCGGACAAGTAATACATTATCGTCAGGTGCGAATTGATAGTAAATTAGCTAATCCTGGCAATAGCCTTTGGGGAGGACAGGCTAAACGCTGGGGATGGGTTCGACAATGGACACGATTACCGAACAATTTGCAACCCACCGATCTATTGAAAGTGTATGTTATGGCGGAGGCACAGCCCGTATACGTCGATGCTGTTTCAGTGGAGAGCTGGAGGTAGATTCGCTTTTTAACCATATACAGGGAGGTCTAGTTCGTCGTTTGCGCAAAGTTAGCGGTCTGCTTCTCTCATCTTAAACTTAATACTTAGACAACTTTTACTTAATGTGCTAATCCGTGCTTTGGTGTTAGAACTGCATCACAAAAATCTGTGATCAAATCATCTTAGACCATGAAGCACATTGTACTGTTATTGACCTGTGCCGCCTTTGTCGGCAATTTGTTTGCTCAACCGTTCGCACCAAATAGGGATCCAGCTGATAATCCCTTTGTTGCTACACGTAGTTTGACCTTCAATGGTGATCTACGTCCATTCTTTCACGGCGTCGCCTCTGGTGATCCAACGGCCTCTAGTGTAATGATCTGGACGCGAGTTACCCCAGAGGAGCCCGGCCCGGTAACGGTAACCTATCAGGTGGCTACCAGTTTGGCCTTCGACAATATTGTAGCTGACGGTGAAGTCACTACCGACGAAGACCGTGACTACACAGTGAAGGTGGATGTAAGTGGCCTTGCTGCCGGTAGCACCTACTACTATTACTTCACCGCCCTAGACGGTAACTCCCTGGTAGGCCGCGCAAAAACCACTCCGGAAGGTGGCGTAGACCACTTGCGTTTCGGCGTTGCCAGCTGTTCTAACTACGAAGGTGGGTACTTCAATGCTTACGGCGCTTTGGCGGAGCGCAACGACCTGGATGCTGTGCTCCACCTCGGCGACTATATCTACGAATATGGCCCCGGAGTATATGGCTTGAACTTACCAGAACGGGTAAACGAGCCAGGTAATGAGATTCTCAGCGTAAGTGATTACCGTACCCGCTACAGCCTCTACCGCCTGGATCCAGACTTGATCCGTCTGCATCAACAGCACACCGTAATCAGTGTTTGGGATGACCATGAATCAGCTAACGACTCCTATGTAGATGGAGCAGAGAACCACCAACCAGATACCGAAGGTAGTTGGGAGGAACGCAGAAATATCTCCAAGCAGGTGTATTTCGAATGGATGCCAATGCGCGACAATGCAGACCAGTCGATCTATCGCACCTTTTCCTATGGTGATCTTTGTGACTTGATTATGCTGGATACCCGCCTGGAAGGCCGGGTAGAACCACCAGCAAACTTCGATGATGTAGACGAACCTGTACGGACCATCATTAGCGAAACCCAGTTTGACTGGTTAATTGACAATTTGCGTAATTCCGAGGCCCAGTGGAAAGTACTAGGTAACCAGGTCTTGTTTTCCACTTTCAATGTGGGCTTTGCTGCGGGTGCTTTCGACGGCGTACCCGACCCAACTAATATTGATTCTGTACGAGTGGCTGAGAATACTTTTATCGATAACTGGGAGTCGTACCCTACGCAGCGCAATGCAGTCATTGACTCCTTGCGCGAATTGGGTATCGATAATACGGTGATCGTTACCGGCGATTCTCACTCGAGCTGGGCCTTTGACGTGACCAAAGAGCCCGTTTTGTATCCACGTCCCGAGTTCTTGAATATCCCACAACCTAATCCGTACAACTCTGATAGTGGAGAAGGTTACGATCCTGATAATGGTGATGGATCATGGGCTGTGGAATTTGGTACTCCATCTATCTCCTCTCCCAATTTTGATGAAGCCTTGGGGGCTGCACTGACTGCCCAGTATGAGTTCTTGATGAACAACCCCGTGCCAGGTATTGGAGCCAATTACAACCCGCACCTCAAGTACGTTGACCTGGACCAGCACGGTTACATCATTCTAGACCTGAAGCCTACGGCCGCACAGGCGGATTTCTTTTTCACCCAAACACTCGTAGAGGATACCATCCAGGAAAACTTTGGTATTGGTGCTTTGACACTTGATACCGAGAATCACCTCCAAATCGCCAGCGATGCGGCTACGGAAAAGGAAGTACAGGATGAGCCCACACCAACCGAGCCGTTTGATATCTCAAATAGTGTGCAAGATCCAACTGGTAATCTGGTAGTCTTTAATCTTTACCCAAACCCAGCCTCCGAAATGGCCTTTCTGCAATTGGGTATCAACGAAGTGATAAACCTAGATTTAACGTTGGTGACTGCTCAAGGCAAAGTGCTATTTCGTCGCAATGAAGGGCGCTTGGTACCAGGTTTATATCAGATAGCAGTAGAATTCCCAAACGTGCCTGCTGGGACCTATTATCTCTTACTTGAAAGTGAGAATGGCCCCGTGGCAACATGGCCGGTAACGATTCAGTAAACTTTTGTAGTTTTATATCCCTTTCCGGTAGGGATTGAACATCCCAAGCATTGATCATATTTAGTGCTTGGGATGTTTGCTTTTAAGCATCACCCAGGCTTGGGGATTACTGAAGAGATAAACCATAACATCTCGTAAATAATCTCCTGGAGTTTACCTCGCTATGAAAAGTAACAGCGGGCTAACTGCCATTAAACGCGTTACGTCATAAATCAATCAACCTATGCTGTGGAAAAACACGCCAGATCTTACCCTATTAAATGCTTCAGGGCAGAACACTTTAGTGGACCACTTGGGCATCACTTTTACGGAAACGGGGGATGACTACATGAAGGCTACAATGCCAGTTGACCATCGTACAGTACAGCCCGTGCGGCTACTACATGGTGGGGCTTCCGTAGCCTTAGCGGAAACGATGGGGAGTGTTGCATCTGTCTGGTGTTTAGAGGATTACGCTACCCAATCTGTGGTAGGAGTAGAGATCAATGCCAATCACTTAAATTCAGTTCAGGAAGGAGATACCGTGACAGGAACGGTACGCCCGCTTAAAGTGGGCCGGCGTATGCATGTCTGGGAGATAAAAATCACGAGAGGAGACGGTAAGCTGGTTTGTGTCAGTCGGATAACAATTGCCGTCGTAGCACGTCGTTAGGGTACCTACTACTACCGAAATATTCTATCTTGCGTTGCACTTTAACCATCTCGTTTTTAGAACCAATTATCAACCATTCTTTTAATACATCATCCGGTATGCAAAAACAGTTACTATCTATCCTATTTTTAAGTTTCCTAACCACCTGTGTTTTCGGACAATTGAACATGTCCTTGCGGTCTCAACTTCAATACGATACCGATGCTAATGACGTTTGGGGCTATGTTGCTCCTGATGACAGTGAGTATGCTATTGTAGGATTGCGTAATGGTGTATCCATTGTAAACGTTACCGATCCTGATAATGCTACCCAAGTGGCTTTTGTGCCGGGTGATAATTCTACCTGGCGTGATATCAAGACTTACGGAGAATACGCTTACGTTGTTACTGACCAAAATACGAGTGACGAAGGGTTAACGGTGATCGATCTTCGCAACCTACCCGTATCTGTGGACTTCTTCCACTGGACACCGGAGATTGAGGGCTTAGGTCAACTACGCCGTTGCCACAATATTTACATCGATGAGTTTGGCTACGCTTACTTGGCGGGTTGTAATATCAACAGTGGCGGAATGCTCTTCATAGATGTCTTTACTACCCCTGGTGTGCCGGCTTATGATGGACGTGGCCCCAGCATCTACGCACATGATGTATACACCAGAGATAATCTGATGTACTCTTCTGAGATCAATGCGGGGCGGATGGCTATCTATGACGTTTCCGATAAGGACAACGTAGTGGAACTAGGCGTCAGGAACACACCTTTTCGTTTTACCCATAATATTTGGCTTTCTGATGATGGTAACGTTGCCTTTACTACTGATGAGCGTGGAAATGCGCCAGTAGCGGCCTATGACGTCAGTAACCCAATGGATATAATAGAACTGGATCAGTACCGACCTACAGCTACCTTGGGTACGGATGTTATTCCGCATAATGTCCATGTTTGGAACGATTACCTGATTATCAGTTACTACACGGATGGTGGAATCATTGTTGATGCCGCCCGCCCCGATAATTTAGTGGAAGTAGGTAATTTTGATACCTTCTTTGGCAACGGTCAGGGCTTCCAAGGTGTTTGGGGTGCTTATCCTTTCCTACCATCTGGTATCGTTCTGCTTTCAGATATTGGTGATGGCTTGTACGTACTAGAGCCCAATTATGTTCGGGCGGCCTACCTAGAAGGTTTGGTAACCGATGCTGAAACAGGAGCTCAAATCAGTGGTGCGGAAATCATTATTCAATCTACTGAAGAGGAAAATGTTAACTTCTCCCGCTTGGACGGTACTTACGGAACCGGACTGGCCATTTCTGGTACTTATGAAGTCCAGTTTTCCAAAGCTGGTTATGAGGTACTAACGACTGAAGCAACGATCGAAAACGGTGAAGTGACCGAACTCGACGTACAGTTGATACCACTGCCACGTTACAGTCGTGGTGCGCTGATCGTAGAAGCGGAGGATGGTGAGCCAGTCGAAGATGGAGAAATCTTCCTTAGCGACGGCTTTACCGATTTCTTTTTCCAATCCAATGCCATTGGAGAAGTAGTAGTGGATAATGTCTACGAAGGTACTTTTGAAATCTACGCTGGTAAGTGGGGCTACCATACCCAACTAGTAGGAGTGATAGATATTGAAGATAACTCAGACTTAGGAGTAATTGAACTGGTACGTGGATATAAAGATGATTTTGTCACCGACCAGGGGTGGACAACCAGTGCTGATGGTTCAACGCGTGCCGGCTTCTGGGAACGGGCGGAGCCCAATGGCACCTTCCGCAACGGTAGCCTGGTTAATCCTGAATTTGATATCGAAGGTGACCTGGGTGATCAATGCTACGTGACCGGCAACTTTGGTTTCAGTTCTTCGGATAATGATGTCGACGGGGGATCAGTAACTCTGACTTCACCAGTCATGGAACTTGCTTCCACCTACATTGAGCCTGTTCTGACTTACAGCGCCTGGTTTGTAAATATTGGTGGTAACCTTGATGATGCATTGGATGTATTCGTCTCTAATGGTATCGAACGAGTACAGGTTGCTGAGTTGGACAACCCAGCAGCGGCATGGCGCGATCCCGTAGAAATTACACTCAGTAACTTCATCGAAATTACTGATGAAATGCAAGTAGAATTCGTTACCAGCGATTTTGACCCTAATGGTGATTTGGTAGAAGCGGGAGTAGATGGCTTCGAAATTCTAGGGGAAATCATCGTTGACATCAATGAGCCAGTTCTGCAAGTAGATTGGAATGTAGCTCCCAATCCATTCAGTAGTGATTTTCGCCTAAATTACCAGCTGCCAAGCTGGGAAGGTAGTGGACAGTTGACGGTATTAAATGCCCTAGGCCAAATCGTAGAGCAACGCCAGCTCAAGGCGGAAGCTGCCTCATTTGACCTTGGTGCAGCTTGGCCAAACGGTATTTACTTTATCCAAATGGAAGTGCCAGGAGAAGGTGTAGCTACTCAGCGTGTGGTAAAGCAATAAGCAGTACTTCTTAAGCACTAAAAATCCCGGGTTTGCACAAAGGCGAGCCCGGGATTCTTTATTCTGGGCAGTGGGTTATCCTTAGACATTCCGTTTGTCGCGCTTTATTTACATTCTGACGCGATGATTGGTTCTGTAATATTATCCGTCCCACCTATGCACATGTAGTTCCGCGGAATCTATTCCGCCGTGGGGATTGAAAGCGCAATAAATTCCACGAAACCATGTCGGATGAGAAGGCTGAACTAACACAACCAACTCAACCAAATTCACTTTATCCGCCGTAGCTACCGCGAAGGAGGACCAATTCAACTACTCTTCCAAAGCCGCATTCAGCGCACGGATCACCAGGGCTGTCGCCAGTAAAGGGTCATCCTCTTTATTGGGCGCTCCCCAGGGATTACTATAGGAACCATCTGCCTCCTGCCGATCCTGCAAGGCACTGTTCACGGCCGCTCGCCAATTTCGACTAGTTTTGACGGGTAGTAATGAAAGTCCTTCTAGCACTCGGTAGGCCTGTGTCCGCACCGCCAAATGATAGTAGAACAGCACCTTGTCCCAGTTGCCAGGGCGTTCGGGAGTGATACCACTGGGGGCGTCCCAATTTTCGTTTTGGTAGAGCCATTTAGCAGCCGCCTGGAGCCGTTTCATAGGAGGATCAGGCAAACTTGCTAGAGCAAGAATTCCGTCAGCCGTAGCAGTGGCGTAGGAAGCACATTTGTGGTTCTGATCGTCTGCCTTATTAGCGCCCAGGGTATGAGAAGAGCTACAAAAACCACCATCTGGATTTTGAATGCGATCCAAGAAGACAGTGGCGTTTTTCCAAACGGGGTGATCCTCCGGAAGGCCGCTTTGCCGCAGGGTCTCCAGTACCCGACGAGTATGCGATAGATCGACATGTCCCACTTCACCTTTCGGTAAGTTGAGCTCGCCGAACCCCCAGGCACCGTAGGCTTCGTGCCAGGGTTCAATACCCCGAGTTTGCACAAACTGCTGGTCCAGTAAAAAACGCCGCATTTTCTGGAGTGTGCTGTCATTCGTTGGAATACCGCTATGCTCGGCTACTCGGTAGGCATACGATGTAGCGTAAACCGGATATTCAATGACCCTTGACCCTTCATAACCTACTGCACCTTGCTGGTTGACGTTCGTGCGTAGAAAAGCATAGGCCCGGCCTAAGCGTTCCTGTGTCCAACTTGTATCTCTACTTTCTTGTAGGGCGTCTGCAATATAGGCGGTATACGGAATGCCACCTTTAAGAATGCCGTGGGTAATACTACGCCAACTGCCATCCGTCTGTTGCTGCTGAAGTAGGTATTGAATAGCTTTGGCACGAGTGGCTGTTGCGGCGTTTTGCCATTTATTATTCTCGACCAGACATGCTTGTATCCCGAATACTATTAGTAGGCACCATAGCCCTACTGCATTCCTCATATTACTTAATTATCTACCCAAGATAGCGTATTTAGAGGTATAGCGAAAAGGTAGAAAACCCATGCTGGGCTTCTACCTTTTCTCATAGCGACTAGTGCTTTAATCAAATCCGCATTGATATAGGATCCAGGCCCATATCGCCAGATTCTAGTACGCTCCTCCGATGGGGCGTTGGTTAAGTTCGGGCTGTCCAGCGAAAACTGGCAGTTCAGTTGGTGGGCTACCTGCTTTGCTGGTATCCGTTAAGCTCTCCATGAAGGCAATCAAATCATCAATTTCCTGATCGGTGAGGTTGAGTGGGTCTGGTGCCAGTGTTTGATACGGTAAATCAATGCCTGATCCAACACCTCCGCCTTTGTTGTAAAAGTCGAGAACAGACTTGAGGTCGGGATAAGCGCCATTGTGCATGTACGGAGCAGTAAGAGCAATATTTCTAACGGTAGTAGTTTTGAAAGAATGCTGATAAAATGGTGCTTCGTCACGAGGCCTGGTACTGGCCATGCGTCCTTGATCAGGATCAATTTGGTCAGATTCTGGGGCGATAGGTACGCCCAGGACCTCAGACTCACTCTCCTGGAAATAGGGTGGAACCAAACCGCTGAAGGTTGGTGCAAAGTGACAAGTGCCGCAGGCTGCCTTACCCATAAACAGATTAAAACCCCGCTCTACCGCAGGATCAATCTCTGCTGTTTCTCCACGAATGTATTGGTCAAAAGGACTATCAAAGGAGGTGAGCGTCGACAAGTAAGCCGCCAGGGCATTAGAGATGCTGTATTTACTAATCTTGGCCAGTGGGTAAGCCGCTAGAAAGCGTTGCTCGTATTCCTCGCTCTGCTCGAGTTTTTCGGCAATCTTCAGGAAGTCGGTACTAAACTCATTAGCGTCCAGTACAACGTGCTTGATTTGCCGTTCTAGTTGTTCTTCGCGTAGATCGTAGAAGAAACGCTCTGTATAGATGCTATTGAGTAGGGTAGGAGCGTTGCGTTGGATGTGACTTTCCCCATCTATAGCCAGGCTTTTGGGGCGTGCATCGGTGAAGGCTTTATCCGAATTATGGCAAGAGGCACAGGCGCGCTCATTGTTACTGGAGAGAACTGGATCATAGAAAAGCAAGCGACCCAACTCAATTTTCTCCGCCAGTAAATCATCCGTTAAAAAACCACGGAAGTAGTTGTCATTAAAGAAGTTTTGATCAAAGAGTGCAGCTTCTTCCAGTGTCAGTGGGTGTTCGATATTACTTACTTCAGACAGGGTTTCTACCCCGAGCTGTTTTTGTACTTCCCAAACGGTGTGATGCAAATCCTGGAGATGGTCGCGGTAGAACGAGAGCCGATTAAAAGAGTCAAAGTCTTCGGCCCTTCTTAAATCATCCAGCGTTTCTTCCAGTGCTACTAGAAGTTGCGGTGCCAAAGCGGGAGATTCTTTTTCTAAGAATGGGATGTACTGCTGTAAAGCAAACTCCAGGCTTTCAAGGCTGGCTATCGCTTCTGGAATGGCGTTTAAAGAACCAGGAGTGTCAAAACCGGTAAGCCCCAAGGTAAAGATCCGGATGAGCTCCAAACGACATGCCTCTAGTATCTTTCGGTGTTCCAATACAATGCCACTCTGGTACAAGCTGACTTTCTTAACGGCTTTGTTAAGTTTTGTCAACTTCTGGAGGAGAGCATCTGTATCGATTTCTTCCTCAAAAACGATTTCGTCTAGTACTTGGAGTCCACTGGGTTCGATGATGGATACCTCGGGTACGGCGGGTTCTACCGCAGGCAATGGTGCCCCATTAATTTCCTTCTTGATAGCGTAGCGGTCGTTATATTCCATCAAAAAAGAACCCCGCTTAAAGGCCAGGCGAGTAGCCAGGTGCACTTCTTGCAAGTCTTCTTGTGAAATCTCACCGGCTACGTATGCTTCACCGGCAGCCAAGTACACTGCTGTTTGTTCGGCGAATGCGGTAAGTTGATTATGGAAAAAGCCGGTAATGGCTTGAATGGTAGTGGTTGATGGCTTAGCAGGTCCAGCCTGAAAGCTACTAAGATGCACGAGTAGGAACAGCCCCACTATTAAACTTCCTACACCAATAGAATTTTTCATAACAAGGAATAAAAAAGGTGGATAAAAGCAGAGGCGCGCAGACCCCAAAGAGCCTGCGCGCCAGCTAATCAATCTACTACATTACGGTATGAAGCTTAGCATAATAAGTACTATGCTTACTGAATTATCAATTGCTGAACAGCACCAGACTCGCTCTGTACGAAGTAAGAACCTGCCGGAAGGTCAGACACATCGATCTGGTTTACATTGCGGTAAACGCGTACACGTTGGCCAGAAGCATTGTATACCGCCACGTCCATCATAGCGTTTAGGTATACCAAACGAGTAGTAGGGTTCGGATAGATCGAGAATTGCTCAGTTTCAGGAATATCTGGAGCGTCCAGTCCATTTACCGTGATTTGATCAAAGCCGTGTAGGGCAAAGGTCAAAGAGTGGTTGAATGGGAATGGGTTCAAGTTCAACGGGTGCTGAGAGTTCAACAAGATAGACTTACCATCAGAAGTCATGATACCACCAGTTACCTCCGCACCAGCAGGTACAGCCGTCAAGCGGATCAAGTCATCAACGGTAGTGTTCTCAGTAGCCAAGTTGAGCAAGAATACCTCACAAGTACGGTTAGAGATATCCGCAGGCATACGACCAAAGCTGGTACCGTTCAAGTCCTCCTGGATCAACAGGAAGCTCTGACCGTCGATAGTCACTACGTTGATACCATCAGGGTTAGATAGGTGCTTGCTTGGGTAGTCAGCTTCTGCTGGGCTAGTCTCAAAGAATGGACCACCTTCGATCTGTACAGATACTTCCTCGGTAGTTGGGTCGTATACCAATACGCGGCCGTAGTAATCCCAGTAAGTGTCACCTTCGTTAGGCTCAGACAAACCTTGATCAGCAGCGCGAGCGAGGTGGTGAGGAGCATAAACGCCACCATCCAAAACTTCGTCTTCCCAGTTGCTACCAGGAGTGTCGCGGCCAGTTTCAGTCATGTAGATCAAACCAGTAGAAGCATCTACTGCAGTCCACTCAATACGGTTGTACATAGTTGCACCAACCGCCCAAGCTTCGGCAGCAAAGTTCAACATCTTCGCTGGGTCACCGTTGTCGATAGTAATCCACTTTTGAGCAGCATCGTGCTTGTATACCTGAGTTACACCAGAAGTGAAGTCGCCAGGAGTGTCAGCAACGAAACGTACCCATGGAGCAGGAGTCGCATCTACTCCCAAGTAAACAGTCTGGTTGTCAGGAGCAACAGTACCACCCTCGAAACCTTGACGGCCCCAGTTGTACTGCTTGCGAATAGCAACAGCTTCCTTAGGATCGATCTCAACCATCCAGTTGAAGTTCTGGTACTTCTCTACCTCAAGGCCGTCAAAGCCAGCGATATCAGAAGAAATGGTGTAAGGAAGGGTGTCACGTACACCTTGGTTGTCATCAACAGTACGCTCAGCAGTAGAACGTGGATCGGCTGGCAACAATGGTAGGCTACCAATAGGACCAGGACGAGTAGAAGAAGCATTGGTGCTAACGTTACTGCTCCGGAACCACTCCTCTGCAGTCCAGATACGGCCGTCAACAACAGAAGAGATACCACCACAGTTCATGCCGGTCTCACCTACAGTGTTCACAAAATCAACGTTGAAGAATTGACCCTTACGGCCATCAGCCAATTCTTGGTCAACAACATTCAATAATCCAGTAATAGGATCACGCTCCACGCGGAATACCGTCATACCGCCACCGTCACCGATGCGATCATCACGGTAAATCATTTCGTGGTTTACAGAAACCCAACCCAGGCTCTCACCAGTTTCGTCTGGAGTAAAGCCGATGAAATCGTGCCATTCCTTAGCAATTGTCTGACCAGCAGGGTTGCCGTAAGTAGCTGTAGTCTGAACCAGGTCATGACCACCTACAAACAGTACCTGAAGTGTCAATGGAGAAGGAGGCATAAGAATTGTTTGAGGTGTATAACCCTCTGGCAATTCCAGTTCGGTACCAAAAATAGATTGAGCATGCAGGCTGGTTACCAACGCACTGCATACCAATAGAAGAGTGAAGATGTTCTTCATGGTAGATAATGGTTTTAAAAGACGTATGCTAGCGCAAATGTCCTGCGACACCATTAACTATCTATGAGGATCAGATTAGCAAAAAGTAATGCTTTTGTAAACTGGAGGTAAGGTGTTAAGCAAGGATTATTTTTGATTTAAGTTTTCCAAATAAAGCCATCCTAAACCGTTGTCTACCCATTGCTTAAGTAGATCAGAAGGAGGAATTACTTCAAATGCCATTGAGCCCAACAAGACATCAAGGTCTCCATCGCGGTCGTTATCGGCAATATCCATTGTAATCCAGCGCCCAATATTGGCTTGTTGAAAGGACTGGGGGCTAAAATTTACATTGTCGTTATTTTCAAATAACACTAAGGACTGCTCTGCTTGCACCTTAAAGTCGGGGAAAAATGAAATGGCGAGTATATCCTGATCACCGTCCTGATCAAAGTCAGCTAAGCGAGCTTGATATGCTCCTGGCAAGTGTTCAAACCATGCTTCCGCAAAACTTCCATCTTCATCTTGTTGGAATAAGCGAATTCCGTGATACGGTTTAAGAATAGGTGGGTAATCAGCATTGTCACCATTAGTGTAGAGAATATCTACTCGACCATCTTCATTCCAGTCTGCTAGGGAAAAGAAACTAGAACCATAACTTGGCGGTAGCCGGAAAAGGAGTTCTTCTCTGAAGGTGTTATCTCCTTGGTTATAGAAGGCCCAAAAGCCTTCATCACCTTGTCCAAAGAGGGCAATGATGTCCGGGAGCTTATCGCCATTAAGATCGGTAGTGGCTACCCGCAATGCTCCAGTAATACGGCGCAACTCATGCTCTTGGTAGTTTCCATCGGGTAATTGCTCCCACCAACTCAAGCCACCGGTCCATTTGCCAAACTCAGGAATGATGATGTCTTCCCTTTGATCACCATTTAAATCGCTAACCAATAGTTGGACTGGCCGTTGCAGACCACTTATTAAGGAAGTCGGAACGGGATTGTTGGTGTTGAGGTTCATTGCTAACAATGAACCTGTCGCCTGATCGGTTGGAGAGAAACTACCGATACTCATCAATAGTAAGCGTTCCGAGCTGAGGTGCATATCTACCACGCCACCATCCACATTAAAGGCCGCCCGAATTTGATGTTGCTGGTCGCTGAATAACAACTGATTTTTGTGGACATCGGCAGTAAAGTATCCGCCATTCGGTGAAAACTTTGTGAGCAGGGTGCCAGGAGGGGAAAAGAAAGAAGCTGGAAAGCGTGGGCGAAACAGCAATTGCTCCTGTGCGAACTTTAATGTATCGTAGCGCAAGGTCTTCGGGGCCTCTTTCAGGTAGTAATTCTTGATTTTTTGCCAGTCGTCATTACTTATAATGGCTTTTTCGGGAAAGATATTTAGTTCTTCTACTAGCGGAGCGTCCTCTTCAATTAGACTAGCTCTGGTATTTTCAGCATCATAGATACCCATGAAGTAACCCATCCTCGGAAGCACATAGTCGCTCCAGGTAGCTTGGTTGAGGTCTTGTGGAGCTGGAACGGCATGGCATCGCCCGCAATGTTGCTTAACTAGTTGCGAAGTGGATAGCGTTTTCGCAGGAGTAGTAGAAACTTCTGCCTGGCAGGCTAGCAATAGCAGTAGACTAAGGCAGCTTCCGCTGGCTAAACAAAATTTGAGACGCATTTTTGCCGACAAATGTAGCGGCGTAAAATCGCCTACACGTAAAATTTGCGTTAGCTGCGGGTTAAATGAAACAGAAATCGATATGAGAACGTTATTATAACCAAGTGTTGCTGGAGCAGCAATGAAAGTCTACGCACAAAGGGCGTACTACATTTGATCGGCTAGACAAAAATCATAGCAGATTATTTGGAAGTATCGAAAAGATTGTGCTAACTTTGTGCTAGTTGTAGCAACAACTAAAATATTTATTTTCACATCAGAGAGAGCGCGTTTTTAAAGGAGCCCTGCCTATCTTATTTCAGGGCTCACTTTTTTTCTACCACTTCCCACTTCCCATTTACCACGTCGCTGAATCCGTTTCACCTTAGAGAAATTAATTCTACCTTAGCGCAGCACAAGCCTGGCTAGCCTAGAATTAGTCGGTGTTTGATGTACGGTACAGATTCCCAACATTAAGCAAAGTAAAACCAAGTTGAACCATGCAGCAACTAACCACTGCCATGTCATCGGCTGAGCTGATCCAACTCGAGGATCGCTATGGCGCACATAATTATCACCCACTACCCGTTGTACTCGCTAAGGGGCGCGGTGTTTATGTGTGGGATGTTGAGGGAAAACGGTATTTTGATTTTCTCTCCGCTTATTCCGCCGTTAATCAAGGGCACTGCCATCCACGTATCGTCAATGCGTTAGTAGAACAAGCGCGTGAGTTAACACTTACTTCCCGCGCTTTTTACAACGATCAATTAGGCGTTTACGAGGAGTACCTTACAACCTATTTCGGTTTTGATAAAGTGCTCCCTATGAATACCGGAGCCGAAGGCGTAGAAACCGCCATCAAGATTGCCCGTAAGTGGGGCTACGAGAAAAAGGGAATCCCCACTAATGAAGCGAAGATTATAGTTTGTGGCCAGAACTTCCACGGCCGCACCACCACCATTATTTCTTTCTCTTCCGATCCGGACGCAAAAGGCAGTTTTGGTCCGTATACTCCTGGTTTTCAGTCTATTCCCTACAATGATTTAGATGCCCTAAAGGCAGCTTTGGCCAACGAGCCGGAAAAAATTGCAGCCTTTTTGGTAGAACCTATTCAGGGTGAAGCTGGTGTCTTTGTGCCTGATGAAGGCTTCCTAGCCACTGCCGCTAAGCTGTGCCGCGAGCAGAATGTCTTGTTCATTGCGGATGAAATTCAGACCGGGATTGGTCGTACTGGCGGGTTGCTCCGCGTATGTGGCGACTGTACTTGTGCTGCACACTGTGAACAGCAGGAAACCTACACCCGCCCTGATATTCTGATTCTCGGTAAGGCCATTTCTGGTGGTGTCTACCCCGTATCGGCTATTTTGGCGGACAATGAAGTTATGGATGTTATTAAGCCGGGGCAGCACGGAAGTACTTTTGGTGGTAACCCGCTGGCTTGCGCTGTAGCGCGAGAAGCACTGGAGGTTATTCGTGATGAAAAGCTGACGCAAAATGCCCGTACGTTGGGTGTGCGCTTCCGCAAACGGATGCAGGCTCTGGTAGATCAGTATCCACAGCTGTTGACCTTGGTCCGTGGTAAGGGATTGCTCAATGCGGTAGTCATCAATGACTCACCGGAGAGTAAAACCGCTTGGAATTTGTGTGTGAGTTTAGCCGAACACGGGCTATTAGCTAAGCCTACCCACGGCAACATTATTCGCTTTGCACCACCACTAGTAATGACCGAAGAACAGCTGGAAGAATGCTGTGATATCATTGCTACGGTCGTGGCAAAATATGCGGAAGCGAGCTAAATGTTAACGGGCGGAGGCAACATCTGCCCATAGATATTTCGTTTATAGAACAAGTTGAACCCAGCAGACCGTGGAAAATCGGCTGCTGGTTCTTATATTTCAGACTATCACTAATTAACACCTCCAATGTTTAAACGATTGTTGCCCTTTTTGGTGGCAGTGTTTTTCGTGGGATGGGTGTCGGCACAAGAAACCACTGTCTACACTGAGGCGTACGACTCTTACAAGAGAGGAGAAGGCTTCTTTCTGGACGGCCTTTACGCCAAAGCCCAATACGAATTCCGCCAAACGATTGACCAACTTCGCCCAGTAAATGAGGCCAGCTCTAACCTGCTCCGCACTAAGGCTGAACTCGGCTACGCGCAGTCTGCTGTCCGCCTATCACAACCCGATGGCGAGAAACTCATTCTGGATTTTATTCGCAACAATACTCCAGACCCTATTGCGAATCAGGCCCTGGTTGAAATCGCTACCTATTACTTCGACAATAGGGATTACGATAAAGCCATTGATTATCTGGGGCGGGTACCCACTGCCGGTCTAACGCGCGAAGAGCGTTCAGCGGTAAAGTTTCGCCTGGGGTATTCCCAATTTGTGAAAAAAGACTTTAGCGCGGCTAAGCTCAATTTTCGCGAAATCAAAGATCTCGAGACAGAGTACTATTATCCTACCAACTACTACTTGGGGCTCTGTTATTTCTACGAAGGTGACTACGATACAGCTGTACGTCAGTTCCGTTTGGTTGAGCGCTCTACCAAGTACGATGACTATATTCCGTATTATACTGCGCAAATCTATTTTGCCCAGCGCCGCTTTGACGAACTTATCGCCTATGCTGAGCCTCGCTTATCCGGCCCAAGTCTGAAAAATCAGAAAGAAATCTACCAGTTGGTGGGTCAGGCTTATTTTGAGAAGGGAGATTTCCCCAAAGCACTGACTTACCTGGAATATTACGCCGACCGCTCCGGTAAACTACGGGCGGAGGAGTTCTACCAGCTTGGCTACACGCAATACCGTACGGGTAACTTTGCCAAAGCTATTCGCAACTTACAGGAGGTAAGTGGACAGGATAGTGAATTGGGCCAGGCGGCCAACTACTACCTTGGGGAAGCCTATCTCAGAGTAGGGGACCGCCCGTCTGCACGAGCTTCTTTTGGTAATGCCAAGCGCATGAACTATGATCTCTCCCTGGCGGAAGAGGCGAACTTTAATTACGGTAAGCTTTCTTACGAGCTCAATGATCCACAGGAGGCCATCAGGTCCTTCCAGCAGGTCACGCCAACTAGCCCGTATTATGTAGAGGCCCAGACCTTGATGGGAGAGATTTTCTTGAGCTACCGCAATTACGAGCAGGCGCTGAGCATCCTTGACGGAATGCCGAATAAGCCGCCGCAATTGCAGGAAGCACACCAGAAGGTAATGGTGTTGAGAGGTATTCAGCTCTTGCAGTCGAATCGACTAGAGGAAGCGCGCCAGCTTTTCAATCGCTCCTTGCAATTCCCGATTGATATCCGTAGTCAGGCCCTGGCGCTGTATTGGTTAGCGGATATTGCCCACCGCGATGGGCAGTACAATGAGAGTATCCGCCTGAATTCTCAATTCCTAACCCTGGCTAAGACACAGACGGGATTACCTGATGAATCTTCGGTCTTCACCGGAAACTATCTACAGGGTTACAACTACTTGAAGCAGGATAATTATCCAGCAGCCCTGGATTACTTCCGGGCTACGGTCGAAGGCATTAAGCGGAATCGTGCTTTCATTTCCAGCACTGCCGTGCGGGATGAAGTTTTAGGTGATGCTGTATTGCGTACCGGTGATGCTTACTTCAAGCGCAACCAGTATAACCAAGCGATCCAGTATTACGATGAGGCGGTGAATAATCGCTACAGTGGATTCATCTACGCCCTGTACCAAAAAGCCTTATTGGAAGGCCTGCGTAACCGTAGCGCCCAGAAAATTCTGGCGTTGGAGCAGATCGTAAGCGAATTTCCTAATTCGGAATACGCTGATGATGCCTTGTTCCAAACCGGAGTGACCTACCAGGAAATTGGTCAGCCTAGTCGAGCTATCGAACCCCTAAGGCGCTTGGTGAGTCAATATAAAAATAGCTCAGATCTTGTGGTGCCGGCCTACTTGCGTTTAGGTCTGATCAACTACAACCTGGGTAACCGCGAGGCTGCAATCAATTATTACAAGCAAGTGTTTGGTAATAATCCAAGCCCCGAAGAGATCAACATTGCCTTAGCCGCACTGGATGAGATCTATGTGGTAGATATGGGACGACCAGACCTGCTGGAGGCCTTCTTGCGTACCATTCCAGATTACAACTTCAACGATTTCTCACGTGATAGTCTCTTCTTCCGTGCTGCCGAGTCGCAGTACGAGAATGGTAACTACCAAAGAGCGGTGGAGAGTTATACCAACTACCTCAATCAATTCCCAAGCGGTATCAACGTGCTTACTGCGCATTACCACAAGGCCGAAAGCCATGCGGTACTTCGCCAGTACGATCAGTCCCTGGTGCATTACGATTGGGTAGTGGCGCGTGGACCAAGTCGTTTTTATTTGCGGGCGGTCGAAAAGGCAGCAATCATTGCCTACAATCACGCGCAAGATTTCAATAAGTCCTACGATTTATACACCCGACTCGAGCAGATTGCCGATACGGAGGAATTGCGTTTCGAAGCCCAACTGGGAGGTATGCGTTCCGCTTATCGAATTGGTAATAGCCAGGCGGTTTACAATTTAGCCAATAAGGTATCCGCTAATCCTAATGCGACAGAGTTGCAAAGGGCTGCGGCCAACTTCTACATTGGTAAGATTGCTTATGATCGCAACGATTTCTCGGCGGCTTTAACCGCTTTCAACGAAACGATTCGCTTAAGCGATAACGAGCAGACTGCTGAAGCCCGCTACCTGCGTGCGATGATCTATTACCAGCGTCGCGATCTGGTTCAGGCAGAACAGCTCACCATGGCTGCCAACCGTGAGAGTTCGGGCTATCCCTATTGGGTAGCAAAAAGTGTGATCCTGCTCTCTGATATTTTTGTGGAGAAAGGAGACCTGATGAACGCCCGGGCTGCCCTGGAAGCCTTACTGGATAATTACAACGAAGACCAGACCGTGGTAGCGGAGGCACGGCAAAAGCTGAACCGGGTTAATGGCCTGATTAATCAGGGCAGTCGACTTGATGTCTCTGACCCTAATCAGTTGCAATTTGAAGGCGGTGGTGGCCGATAAGAGCCGCTGCGAGAATCCATTTTCTTAAAAAAGCAATTTCAACCAATGAAATATATAGGAAGTATCTGTTTGATCATATTGTGCCTGCAGCTGTCGGCCCAGGATGATCTTCCTTCCGGGCAGGTAGATGTTGTGAAGAGTTTCGAAGCTCGATTGGCCGAAGCCAAGCGCATCAACGTACCGGCGGCTTTACCACCGCTAGACACCACTACTCGCCGACTCAATTATGACGTAGTATCCAAGGAGGTACCCGTTGATTATCTGGCACCCCGCATTCGGCCATTGGCCTTTCGTACTGAGAAACCACCCACCGTTTATGATGGTTTTGCCCGTTTGGGTGGAGGTCTGCCCAGTGCCTTCTACGGTGAGTTGTCTTACGATATTACCAAAAACGATGACTTCGATTTTGGAGTTGACCTTTTGCGGCATACCGCTAACAATAACAGCAATGTCGAAAACCAGCGTTTTAGCAACAACAAGATCGGCTTAGATGGCACCTACTACTTTGAGCAAGGGTTTGCTGTAAACGGTGAGATTGGCTACCAGTCCAATGGTATCTATTACTATGGTTACAACGACCTCAACGAAGAACTGGATACGACGCTGTATTCCTTTACGGATGACGAGGTTCGCCAGCGATTTAGCATCTTCGACTTCGGTCTTGATATCTTTAATGGAGAGCGTACGCAAGGCGATTTCAACTACAAGGCCGGAGTAGATATCTACCTAATGGATGATAACTACGCCGCTCGTGAAAACGGCTTTTTGTTAACCATCGAGGGTACCAAGTGGTTTGCGGATCAACACCCCTTGAATATTTCCCTCCGGACCGATTTTTCCAACTTTCGGGATACCGCCAAACAAACGCTGAATAACTTTTATCTGGAACCCAATTATACCTTTCACGGCGATGCGTTCCAGGTGAAGATTGGTGGTAATCTGGTATCTAGCGAGGATAACTTCTTCCTCTTTCCGAATATCGAAGCTAGCGCAAATATCGTAGAAGGAGTCCTCACCGCCTATATCGGAGCGGATGGTTCTTTGACCAAAAACAACTTCCGTAATCTAGCCGAGTACAATCCGTTTATCTTCACCCGCTTTCTGGTGCGTAACTCCAAGTGGACAGAGTACTACGGTGGGGTAAAAGGAACGATTGCCGGTATCAATTACGAAGCGCAGTTAGGCTATAAAAACGTAGATAACCTGGCACTCTTCCAGTTAGGTAATGCGTTGGACAGTATCCCTCGTTTCGACGTATTGTACGACACCGCTAACATCTTCACTATTCAGGGTACGGTAATCGTGCCACTCTTTGAAGGATTGGAGATTACAGGTTCGGTGGCGCAAAATGTATTCTCGCTTGAGCGGGAGGAAAAACCTTGGCACCTGCCATCCTTCACCGTAAACGCGGGTGCTCGTTATACCACACCTGATCGTCAATTTTCTTTGAAGGCTGATTTCTTCCTGGAGAATGGAGTGCCTTTCCGCAATACTGCTGGAGAGGCCGAGAACCTGAATGCCTTGTTCGATCTGAGTATCATGGGGGAGTATTACTTCACCGATAATATTGGTGCTTGGATTCAACTTAACAACCTGGCGGCCAATCAACGGCAACGCTGGTTCCGTTATCCTACCTTAGGCCTGAATGCTATGGTTGGGGTGAGTGCGCGTTTCTAAGAAGGAATAGCGTATAAAATTGAACCACCTAAGGCACATAAGGACACCTAAGCATATACTCGGGTGTTCTTGGTGACTTAGGTGGTTTTGTTTTTAAAGTGAGAAATTAGAAAGATGAAATATGAAGTACAGCATTTCTGATCTTCGTCTTCTCTCATCCGACGCAGCCTTGGCGCAGTCGGACCCACGATCTTACCTCTTATTTCTTCCTTCTAACTTCCTATTTCTTCCTTTTAACCTCCTTACCCGTCTACTGGTCCGGCGAGAAAGCCTTGGATCAATACCTGGAAGTAAAAGGGCTGAAAGATCCACGCCGCTAAGATGATAAACACCGCCCCATAAATAGCTCCGGTCAGATGCGCATTGTGGCCGATGTTATCAATGCCTTTGCCATCCATATAATTGGAATACCAGATATAGCCGATCCCCAGAATCAGAGCGGGAATGCTCAGAAAGGGTAAAAACAAAAACGTCAACTTGGACCAGGGAGCGATCACAATATAGGCGAATACAATGGCGGACGTAGCTCCCGACGCTCCAAGAGCACTATACGCAAAGTTGTCTTGGTGGCGGAAAAAGGTTGGAATACTCGAAATAACCACAGCAGACATGTAGAACCCAATGAAGGCCAGGCGGCCCCATACTTCTCCGAAAATAACCTTGGTAAAAACTTGCTCCACCACTTCTCCAAAGGCAAAGAGGACATACATGTTGACCAACAAGTGCATCCAATCGGCATGAATAAGGCCACTACTCAAAAAGCGGTACCATTCTCCGCGCGAAGCATCTACTGGGCGGAAAAGGAGTTTAGCCTTCATCATCGGGTTGTTAAATGCCTGGTAGGAAATGACGCAGGTCATGATGATGATGATGAGTGTGATTGACAAGTTCATAATAACGGAATTAGCTGTTGTGGTAGGGTTCGTTGCGTAAGATAGTCATGGCCCGATAAAGTTGTTCCAACCAAAACACACGGACCATCTGGTGAGAAAAAGTCATTTTGGACAACGAAAGTTTCCCATTGGCGCGATTATACAGAGATGCATCAAAGCCATAGGCTCCACCGATAAGAAAAATGATACGTCGGTAGGGGGCTTGTAGCTGTTGGTCCACCCAGCGCGCTAGCTCGGTAGAAGAATGTTGTTTGCCACCTTCGTCCAGAAGGAAAAGACCATCCGTGGTCTTTAGGCGGTTGAGCACCAGATCTGACTCTTTGCTTTTGAGTTGTTCTGGTTTGAGTTTACCGGCTTGTTTTACATCTGGCAGTACGATCCATTCGAAAGGTAGATAATGAGGAAGCTTACGAACGTATTTGTTAATACCTTCCTCCAGATACCGCTCGGCGGTTTTACCGATGCACCAGCACTCTATTTTCACGCGCTAGTGGCTTGTAAGATGGAGTCCGATTGGACAATGTTCACGCCAGCGGCCTTCATGTCCGCTACCGCAGTTGCTACGTCCCCCTCGTTGAGATTCACACCGCGGGAAGCGTCTTCGATGAGGTAAGTTTCAAAGCCTAGCTTGTGGGCATCTAGTGCAGTGAACTTTACGCAGTAGTCGGTGGCCAGACCCATCACGTATACTTTTTGAATGCCTCGTTCTTTCAACCAATCACCCAATCCAGTGGCTTTGCGGTGCCCATTATCAAAAAAGCCACTGTAGCTATCGATGCCGGGATCGGTACCCTTCACAAAGACCTTATCAATGCCGTCTTGATTCAGGTTGGGCGCAAATTCTGCACCGAAGCTCCCTTGCACACAGTGAATGGGCCAGAGAATTTGATCCAGGCCATTAAGGTCAATCACCTGACCAGGTTTTCGCCAGGGATGATTGGCCGCAAAGCTTCCGTGATCAGCGGGATGCCAATCTTGGGTAGCGACGACGGTAGAAAAGTGGGGTAGGAGAGCGTTGGCAATTGGAACCACTTTATCCCCCTCCGGCACGGGTAAAGCGCCAAGCGGGCAAAAGTCATTTTGTAGATCTACTAGTATTAGAGCTGTATCTTCAGCAGGTACCATAATTAGTCTTAGTAAGAATGAAGGACAAAGGTATCTATTTGAAGGTCATAAGTGTCGATATAGTTGCGCAGGTAGCGCTGTAAAGCGGCGTCTTGTCTACGGCGTGTTCGCGTTCCCGGATAATTGGACCAGTGGGCAATGAACATGGGCACTTCTTGGGCCGGGGCATTGAAGTCAAAAACGCGAGTAGTGCCAAAGGCTAGGGTATCCAGAATCTTGAACTGATCAGACTCCCGGATAATCTTACTCAAGCGCGCAAATTGGGTAGAATCTAGGGGCGGCGATTGGTTGAGGGCCGCCTCGGCAATGCTATCCCTACGAGCCGCTTCTCGTTGGAATTTGCGTAGGTCTTCCAACTGATTCTTGACCTGATTCAGCTGATTAGAACCTACGGCATTCTTCTCCAGATCACCGAGTTTAATGCGATAATCTGGAATGACCTGAAAGTAGGTATTCGGTAAATCATATTCCTCCGCCAGCATCCGATTGAAGGAGTAAGTCATACTATCTGGCACATCCCGGTTAATAAGTTGCAATACCAGAATGCTAGAATCCGGCGTGATTTCAAAGAGGTTGTAGTCGATGCAGTCCGTGGCAAATTCTGCTTCGATGAAAGCTTTAATGTTTTGCTTCTGCCGTAGATCTTGAATAACATCCCTCAGGATGGTTGTTCCGGGAATAATAAGTAAAAGACTAAATAAGATCACTACGATTCTAGCGCGGCGCGCATCTAGAGGGTTAGAGTGCTCCTTATGTGGGAACTGCAAAAAACGAATAATCAGATAGGAGGTGAGCGCAATAAAAAAGGAGTTCAGGAAGAACAAGTAAAAGGAGTTCAGTGCAATTTCCAGATTTTGATTGGCAATACCATATCCAGTCACACAGAGTGGCGGCATCAAGGCCGTGGCGATCGCTACGCCCGGTATGGCATTTGATTTGTCTTTGCGAGTGATGGAGATAATCCCCGCCAGACCACCAAAAATGGCCACTAGACCATCGAGGAAGGTAGGCGCTGTACGAGCCTCAATCATATCCGTAAAGGTGCCCAGAGGCGTTAGCCAAAAGTAAACAGTACTGGTAATAAGGGAAATAACGATGGAGATAAAGAAATGCTTGAGGGCCAGAAATAAGGTTTCCCGGTCGTTGATACTTACCCCCAAACCTACACCTAGAATGGGTGACATGAGGGGCGAAATCAACATCGCACCAATAATTACTGCTTCTGAATTAAGGTCCAAACCCAAAGAAGCAATCATGATGGAGCAGATCAGCATCCAAGCATTGGCCCCGCGCATGAGTTTGCCAGACTTAATGGCGATGATCGTCCCTTCCCGGTCCATACCTTCGCGTAAGTCGAGGAAATCACTGAACCATTCCCTAATGCCATCCATCAGTGCACGCAGTGCTTCGCCGATACTTGGTGGATTAGAAGGTGAGGGAGCTTGCTTATTCGGTGTTTCCATGTGGGTAAAAGTAGTAGAATCTGAACATTGGACTATCCTGTAGCGTTTAATTTTTGTAATTTTATGGCCCTTTTACGCCGCTATTGGCGTCATAACTAAAATATTTTGAATGCTAATACTCGATCGGAAAGACGGAGAAACCATTGATCGCTTACTGAAAAGATACAAGCGAAAGCACCGCGAAGTGCAGGTAAACAAGAAGTTGCGTCGACGCAAGTTTTTCACCAAGCCATCTGTACGTCGTCGTGAAGAGGTACTAAAAGCTCGGTACATCCAAGACAAGTACGGTAAGGACGATTAAATTTTTCTGTTAATACTTCCGCGCTCCATTAGGTAACTATCGTGCTACTGCCGGCCGTTGCTGAGCGCGCCGGCGAACGGTTCAAATCAAGTAAGTTGGTTTGAACCGTTTTTTTGTGATTGCTACTTTCCAACGATGATCTTCTTAGTTTGCCTCCCATGCTCAAAAAAGACTTGCAAGAGGTAAATACCTGGCGGTAATGCCTGACAGTCTATTTTATACTGCCGCTGGTTGATGTTTTGGATAGCCAACAAGCGGGCTCCATCAGTGCTGAAAAGTGCCACCCCCTTTAACGGATATTCCGGTTTTGTTTGTATCTGAAGGAAATCCATAACGGGGTTAGGAGCAAGCTGCAGGCCAGTCATTTTATCTTCTAGTGGCTGGCCTTCTACCTGGGTCAGTGGGCAACACTCTTCCAACTCCAAGGCGCAACAAGCTCTGGGCTGGAATACCATAAATGCAGTGTCAATGTAGGCTCGTGCTCGTTCGGCTGACATCGTTGGGGTGTACCGCTCAATCTGAAAGTTGTGCAGTACGTCTGCATCAAAGTTGGTGTCAAGGGAGTCATTCACCTCGGCCACCACCGAATCCAGAAGCGGACGATCCCACCAAGACCAGGGGGATGCCATGAATTGATTATCCTCACTACGCAAGGGGTACATATGCGGACTCGCAAGGGTAGTGAGACTTTGGCCAAGATTGAAAAGGTTAATTGTTACATCGGAAAGTGCAACTATGGAATCATTGATGGCCTCCGCGTCATCAACGAGGTTCCAAGCACTGAAATCAATCGGCGCGTTCACTCCAGCGGCGTTCGCTTTTTCGTGTAAAATCCGGGAGCCATGGATGCTGAAAAAAGGGTCTGGTCCAAAAGAAAATTGTGGGCCATCACCAAAGGGTATTTTAGCGTCATAGACACAGTGCACACTAGCCACTGTGGGTTGTTCTGGAGCTGCCATATCAATCCATGAAGTGTCCAATATAGCCCCTCCCATGTTGAAGACGAAATCTACTTCCGAGCTGTATTCCGTCCAGCTGGGTAAGTTAAATACAGTACTGTCCAGGCCGTAAACATCCCCATCACGATCCTCTAAGATATAGGGCTCAAAGGTTTCGGTATTAATAAATTTACCGATTCCTGCAATCTCCAGATAATCATCTAAATAACCAGCCCCAAGCGCGACCGAGCCGCCTATCTCCTCTCCCCATAGGGCAATTCTCGTGGGGTCAATACGATAAGGGTTACCATTTTCCATAACGGTCTTTCGCAAGAAGCGAACAGCTGCGCGCGTATCATGCGTTGCGCGATAGAATGCTTGCAGTAACGTACCATTCCGCACGTGAATATCAGCAGCTACAGGATTCCAACCCAAGCGGTAAGTTGGAGCAACGGCTGTGTATCCACTTTGCGCTAGTCGAGTACATACTTCCACTACGGTAGAGTCTAGTTTGCTGCCGGTCACTTGGCCATTGAAAAATGCAGGTATTAACACACCTCCGTGTAAATACAGTACCACTGGGCGTTGGATTCCTACTTGATCCCCTAGGGGGGCGTAGATATCCATGACTAAGGATGTCGTGTCAAGTTCACCCGTAGCTGGATGGACGGAGATGTTTTGTGCGTATTCTACGTCTGAGATGATCGCTACTTCGGGGAAAATAGGATCGACATAGCGGAGGTCGTCTTGGGTGAAAATGATGGAAGGTAAAGCAAGTATCACAAGCGTAAGTAGGATGGAACTTTTCTTCATAGTGATGCTACTAAATTATGCTGTAAAAATAGATTCTACTTGCTGAGGAGACGCATTGCAATGCGTCTTTACCTCAATCACCGCTTTAGCAGAATACCCTCATAAGTTATCACCTTTTTACACAAACTAAAAATCCCGGACTCCGCATTGCGAAGCCCGGGATTAGTGCGCTCTCTAAATCAGGAGCATGAAATAAGGAGGAATTCCTTACTTAAAGATCACTTTGTGAGTGGCTAAGCCCTCATCAAACTCAGTGGTTATAATATAAGTACCTGAAGTCAGGTCTCCTCGATTGATAAAGTAGTTGTCAGCATCAATACCTTCGTAAGAACGTACCAGGCGACCATTCATATCAAAGATACGGATGTTGCGCATTGGTGTTTCTACTGCAGAAGTCAACATGAGCTGGTGGCTCACTGGGTTAGGAGCGATAGTCAGTTGTACTTCAGAAGGATTAATGTTATCAACACGCACTACGTCGATCAGATTCAAGGCAGCGAAAGCCCGTGGGTAGAAGTAACCCATGATAGTATCAATGTTAGTACGAGCCTTCTCAGCAGACATACCTTCGTTCAAAATCAAACCTTGCGTGTGGAAAGTACCACCTGATGGGTGAGGAAGCATATTCCAAGGAATACCCATACCAGCACCGTCAGCAGGTGAAGGATCATTTTCGTTCCACCAGTCAATTACTACACCTTCGTCAAAGCCGGAGCTATTAGCAGGGTTAGTAACGGGGTACAAAGCTTCCAAGTAAGTATCTCCCGCAGTGGCAGAGTTCGCAATGGCGGCATCCGTCCAAACATCATCAATGCCAGCATCGATGAATACTTGGTTGTTGCCCAACTCATCTTGCCTAATAGCAATAGCTTTACCACCTTGTACCTGAACGATTGGATCACCAGTAGTAGGTACGATCAAGGTAGCGTCATCATAAGGAGCAAACTGATCGAAAGCAGACTGCACAGAGATAATCGGCGGTTCGCCAGCATTTATCCAGCTGATGTCACCAAGAGCACCACCTACGTTAGCACAAAGTTGGAAATCAGAACCATACTCTGGCCAGTTCACATAGTTGGTCGTATCTCCAGCAGGGAAACCAAAGGCACCGTCAGGAGCGATAGTCAATACCTTACCTTCGATATCACCGTGGTAAGCCTCAATTACCATTGGAATTGGAACACCAGTACCAGGATCAAACAAGAACTTACCAGGACCATTAGTGGTCAGGAGAATTTCGTTATAATCACTCAAGGTAGCGAGACCAAGTACCAGATAACCTCCGGTTCCTGTTCCGAATGCAGTCATACGAGTAGTATCAACACCGAATGGGTTGCCATCTTCAGCCACTGTTTTTTTGAAGTAGCGAATACAAGTTCTGCCATCTTGTACACCGCGGTAAGCAGCTTGGATCAAACCTAGCGCACGCTCTGGTTGTGTAGCTGCTAATGGGTTCCATCCCAGACGGTAATCTACTGCAGCAGCAACGTAACCCGCCTTAGCCAAGCGCGTACAGAATTCTACCGTACTAGAGTCCTGGCGAGTACCAGTGATACCACCGTTAGTTACATTAGGTAAGAAGTTACCAGTATGGTAAACCATTACCACTGGACGTTCGCCCAGGTTGTCACCTGCAGGCTGGTAGACATCCATTTTGAGTTCCTCTGGAATAGCTTCACCTAATTGGGTAAATGCGATTATGGTTGCATTCACACCATAGGTGACATCGTTCGTAACAGTTACTTCATCAAAAACCTCAGTAAGGAAGCGGTTCTCCTGGGCCTGAAGGTTGAAGGCCAGCAGCGCCACAAAGAGGCAGCATAGAATTGTACTGATCTTTTTCATAGATAGTATTTATTAAAGAAAATTAAGAGTCGTTTTTACGGTTCGTATGTCAGAGACAGATAGGCCAAACGACCAATCCGGGGACCTCCATAAGTTTGGAAACTTGCGTTGTTGAGAATATTAGATGCACCTAACTTGAAAGTGGTCTTAATACTTTCCACCCGCACATTTACTTGCGCGTCTAGGAGGTCATAAGTAGGAATGAAGCCAGTAAACTGGGGTGAACCTTCGAACAGGAAGCCTTCAATCCACTTGTAATTGACATTAAAGCCTACGTTTCTAATGCGCATACCACCCAAGACCACATCTAAATTACGGCCACTGATGCCGATGTTATACTTGTGCTCAGGGGTGTTAAAGGCCGGGATAATTGGATCATCCTCGTCGGCTTTCACCAGCTGATTCCAGGAATAATTGGTGGCAATGGAATAGTTACGGGCAAAATAGTAGTTAAGGCCAATAGCTAAACCTTGCGTACGTACTTCATTGATCGAATTCGCTGCGTAGCGGAAAGCTTGTAGACCAGTGATGGTTGGAATCGATCCTTGTGGGATGACGTAATCTAAATCAACACCAATGTTGAAGCCAAGGAAGTCATTGTAGATACTGTAGTAGTAACCGGCATCTACGTACACCTTATCAAATAGTGTAGTCCGCGCACCCACTTCAAAGGTTTGTACTTGTTCTGGACGAACTGGTGCAATGTCGAAAGAATCCAGACGAGCGATATTCAAATCGGTAAAGAAGTCTTCTAAGGATTCTACGGTGACTAGGTCTTGCACACCATTCAGGTTACCTGCAAGAATAGCACGACCTACGTCCAAGCCCAAGTACTGATCCGAAAGCGTTGGGTTACGAATGGCGCTGGAGAAAGACACCCGGAAGAAATTGTTTGGAGAAGGGGTATAGACCAGCGAAGCGGCTGGTGAAAACAGCCAATCGAAGTTCTCGTTTTTATCCGCCCGGAAGGCGAACTGTGCCTTCAAGCGGTTTTGGGCGAAAGACTTCTGAATACCACCGTAGGTGCCAAATTCGAAGTTCGTAATCTCAATGTCAAGGCTATCCGAGAAGACGGTACCTCGTGACTCGGGCGTATAATAACGGGCATTGGCACCAAGCGTGATTTCATCGGTCCAGCGTGGGGTGATCTTATATTCACCGTGTACGTGGTACAGCGCTGAGTTGTCGAAAAAGCGTGTTCCTCCTTCAGTACGAAGTTTGCCGGTGATATCCGCAAATTCCTCATCAAAACGAGCTGTTCCGGGCTCGAAAAACTCCACGGCTCCAGAGGTGCCATAAGCTGGGCCATTGGCATAGGCTTCTGCCTCCGTGTGGAACTGGCGTAAGAGTTCATTATTATCAGCAAGCCACATTTGCGCGGCTGCATCGTCAAAGCTAATTACGGGGAGGCCTGTTTCTGGGTCGATTACTACCTCTAATTGCGGATAACCCGCTTTAAAGATCTTTGATTGTACTTCCCCCACATTGAGCCAGTAGTCTTGGTAGTCAATGGCCCATTCCAGTTGGTCCTTAGCTCGGTCTTGTAACTCAAGTGCGGTAAAGTAAGGATCGTAAGAATCTCCCGCACCAGTACGCGTGGTATAAGCACGGATGAAATACTTATTGAGTTTACGCAGCTCAATCTTATTCTGTAGGAAAGTAATATTGCGCAAGCTAAAGCGGTTGTCACCCTGGTATACGGTAGTTCCCGCTCCAAAGCTAGAGGCCAGGATCAGTTCCGGTGATTGTACCAATTGATCAGGCTTCAAACGGAAATGAAAGGCAGCATTGGCCTTATAGTTTCGCGTATCGTAGTCTACCAAGTCTTCTTCGCGGTAGCCAGTGCGGTACCAGGTGCCTAGGCCTGGGTTAGTCCAGGGCGCAGCAGAAGAAAAATCAGTACTCCGGTCATACTCGTCACCGTAAATGTTTACCGCATCAAAACGACCAGGATTACTACCAGGAACACGCGATTCATCTACTGGATCATAATTATCCGCTACCCAGTCATCCGCGCGCAAGGCTTCTGCATTGAGTTTGTAAGCGAAGACAGGAAGGCCATCCTTGTTATTGGTTATGGACGCCCAACGGAAAGCACCCTGTAAGAGATTACGCTCACCTACTTTGATGTAGGCAGATAGACCATCATGGAAAAACGGATCACGTGTTTCCATACTAATTACCCCGTTAAAGGCATTCGGGCCGTAAAAGGCAGAACTCGCACCAACGATTAATTCTACCTTATTTACGTCTAACTCCGAAGTTCCCAGGAAGTTACCCAGGGAAAAGTTGAGGCCAGGAGCTTGATTATCCACCCCATCAATGATCTGTAACGAACGCACCGGACTGGTACTGTTAAAACCACGGGTATTGACCACCTTGAAACCTAAACTGGCAGCCGTCAAGTCCACACCTTTCAGCGAGCCTAGTCCATCGTAGAAACTAGCTGCTGGGGTCTCCTTGATACCAATAATATCTAAGGCCTCAATAGTGAGGGGTGATTCTTTTTGTTTGTCTGAGATTCGACTTCCTTTTACCTCAACGCCCTCAATCGTTACGGCATTCTCTGACAGCGTCATATTGATGCGACTATCGTCAATGACATCAAGATTTTGTGTTTCGTAGCCGATGTACGAGAATTCAAGCGTGAGTGGAAAGGACTGGTCGGTGTCCAGAATAAAGGTCCCGTCCCAATCCGTTATTGTGCCAGATCCAGTACCACTGACTAGAATACTGACTCCAATAAGTGGGTCTTTTGAATCGGCATCCAGAACGATACCTCGGAGTTGCGTTTGTGCAAATACACTCAAGCCCAAGCCTGAGAGTAAAATAAAAATGGAAAAACGCAGGTTAGGTAAGAATTTCATACTTTAAGCTAGTGCGTAAATAGTCAATAATTCTGCTTGCGGCGGCAAATTAGTGAATTTTCGCTAACAGTGGTTTGTTATCACTGATAATTCCTACAGCCCGCGAAGCAGTATAGCTGTCAATCAGTAGATTAGGTTATTCGGTGTAGGTTCAGCCTTAGGTTGTGGTGTAAGATTTGACGGTATTCAGAGGGAATCTTTTATCTAAGGTACATTTTTGCCGTTGGTTTTAATGGCTTCATTGGCATTGAATTTATTCTTCTGGACCGTTTTTTGTATAAAAGTCGGCCACTTGCCACCTTCGGCGCTGGTACCAAGAGTGCGTTAGAAAGCCTAATGAAGCCCCCAATAAGCTGCCTGCAAGGATGTCCAACGGGTAGTGAACGCCCACGTACACTTGCCCTAGGGCAATGCTTCCAGCCCAGAAAATTAGCAACCACCGCCAACGTTTCCATAAGCGCCCCCAACCGAGAAAAAGGAAAATAGCAACAGCAAAATGGTTGGTGGCGTGGGAAGAGGTAAAACTGAAACCACCACCGCAATGGATTAGATCGCGAGTAGGCTCCCCCAAAGCGATTTCCCGGCAAGGCCTGGGGCGTTGCACATTCTTCTTGATTATTTCGCTACTCGTAAAGTCGGCAATGCCTACGGTGGCTCCTAACACCAATAAGTAGAAGAAGCCCTTGAGTCGGTAGCGATAAATGAGTAGCGCTGCCAAAATTAGGTACATTGGAATCCAGGTGGTTTTCTCCCGCCAGTGCGGCATAATTGCGTCTAGCCAGGAAGTCTGCCAACCGTGGTGAATCCATTCAAAGAGGCTATAGTCTAGATGAATGAGCTGTTCCATGGCGGCAAACATACAAGGGCAATGGCAATTTCAATAGCAATTTCAATAGCAATTTAGCGAAGCGACTGCTCGGAAATCTCTGCTGGTGCTTTAAATGCCAAGGTTTCGGCTCTTTTAAATTCCTTGGGGGATTGAATATTTATGGGTCCGACTACGCTACGTTCCTTCGCCATAGGCTTCTGCCGTCGGCGAAAGCGTCGTTTAGCTGATGGAATAAATTTATGGGTCCGACTACGCTAAAGCTTCGTCGGACGAGGTATCTTTGTGGCCTCATAAAAAGAAGTATTTAGAGTGGCTTTCATCAAATCTATATCCGGTTTCCGTGGCACTATTGGCGGAGCACCCGGCGATAATTTTACTCCAGAAGATATTGTTTCTTGCACCGCTGCCTACGGCACCTGGCTCCTGAGCGAAGGGAAGCCCGCCAAAGTAATTGTGGGGCGTGATGCCCGACCAAGTGGTAGCATGGTGGCACAGTTGGTCTGCAGTACCCTACAATCGGTGGGTATCCAAGTGGTAGACTTGGGTTTATCTACTACGCCAACCGTAGAGATGGCGGTCCCGGCACTTGGTGCAGGTGGAGGGATAATCTTAACCGCTAGTCATAATCCTAAAGAGTGGAACGCGCTCAAGTTATTGAACGAAAAAGGAGAGTTCATCTCCGCTGCGGATGGTAAATCTTTGCTACAATTAGTGGACGATGCCCAAATCACTTACGCTGCGGTGGATGACCTGGGAAGCTACGAGCAGAATAATGCCATGTTGGAGCATCACTTTGAGCAGGTCCTACAACATCCTTTAGTTGATGCCGGGGCGGTGCAAGAACGCGGTTTTCGTGTAGTTGTCGATGCTATTAATTCTACTGGTGCGCTATCGATTCCGCCATTATTAGAGCAATTGGGGTGTGAGGTGATCGTGCTCAATGGCGAAATGAATGGCCAGTTTGCTCATAACCCGGAGCCACTACCGCAACATTTAGTTGACCTGAGTGCAGCCGTAAAAGAACACCGGGCAGATTTAGGAATTGCCGTTGATCCAGATGTAGATCGCTTGGCCTTCGTGGGGCCCGGTGGTCAGTGGATAGGAGAGGAGTACACCTTAGTATTGGTGGCCGATTATGTATTGCAACATCGCCCTGGGGCGGTGGTATCCAACCTGTCTTCTAGCCGCGCCTTACGCGTTATCGCTGAGCGTCACGGACAGACCTACTACGCCTCTGCGGTGGGAGAGGTGAACGTAGTCGAAAAGATGAAGGCGGTAGAAGCGGTAATCGGTGGCGAAGGAAACGGTGGAATCATCGATCCTCAGTTGCACTACGGGCGCGATGCCCTTGTAGGTACTGCATTAGCACTTACCTATCTGGCCCGCAGTGGTAAAAGCATTAATGAATTGCGGGACTCTTACCCCAGCTATCACATGGTGAAGGATAAAATTCAGCTGCGACCTGGCCTTGCGGTAGAGGAAATTCTGGCTAAAGTGCAGGTAGACTATGAGCAGAAGGGTGGCGTGGAAATCAATACGATCGATGGACTTAAACTCGATCTGCCACAAGGGTGGGTCCACCTCCGGCGCTCCAATACCGAGCCTATTGTACGAGTGTACGGGGAAGGAGATGATGAAGCGGCCATTGACGAACTCGTTCAGCAGGTAAAAGCATATTTTGATTAATAATTTTCGTGGGTTCTCTGAGGACCTCTTTGGTTTTGATTTATCATCCTTCCCACTGATGTGAATTCCGTGGAACCAATAAATGGGAGGATTTAAAAGTCGTACTCAACAAGTTCGCGGAGAACAGAGGACTTACTCCTAATGAATCCCGAGCGCTACAACTAGCGTTCGGGATTTCTGTTTTGGTGTCCGAGAAACATAATAGACCTCCGTAATCTATTGATTCGAAACGATTCCGTTTGCTTTGTTGTTAAATTAATGTTAACTTAAAGTAAATTAAGTGTGTCTTTTATTGCTACCTTTGCGAAATGCTAGAACGCTATAATGAGGGTGTGATACACTTTTTTGTCACGGAAGTTTATGGTTATGAGGAAGTTATGGTTAATTTGGCTATTCGTATTATCGGGGTGGACCGTACTCCCGGGGCAGCGTAATGTTGCCTTATTGGATGCGCCTGTTCGAAGCTTACAGCACGTCCATTTAGATCACGATGAGCAGGAGGCATATCCCTTTATCCTTGATCAAGGACTTATTTATATAGAAGCTAAACTAGATGGTACATCTGGTGCCTTTATACTAGATACAGGTGCCCCCGGCTTGGTTATTAATGAAACCCCTACGCAGCTGCACGAGGATTATCGGGCGCAGTCTTGTTCGCAAGAGGTTGTGGTGGGTATGCGGCCAGTAGCGCAATTTATCTGGGGAGAGAAGGAGTGGGGGAAAATGGAAGCGATTACCCTTGATTTGCAGCACCTGCAATCAAGTAAGGTCCAAGAGGTGCGAGGTTTACTCGGCTACGAATTGCTACAGGAATACACACTGATTCTTAATTATCAACAGGAGCAACTTCGCTTATTAGATCAACCTGTAAACGTGGCTCTTCACCAACCGTCGGTCCGCCTACCATTCGTTCTCGATGGGCACCTTCCAGTAGTGGAGGTGAAAATTGGTGGTCAACTCTTGCGTTTGGGCATTGATACAGGTTCTGCCTCTAATATTCTTAATAAATCTTGGCAAAATTTGGTGGAGCAAAATAGCGGAGATTCTTGGTATGAGGAACTACAGGGACTCGACCAAACCGTTCAGCTGGTGGACGCACTACAGGTAGAAGAGCTACAATTTGGTGACGAGTTTATTGGAACCAAATTTCTCATGCTGGATTTATCCCATCTACAAGATCCATCCTCGAAACCGCTAGACGGATTACTGGGGCATGACTTTTTAACCCACTTCAAAGTCGCGATTGATTACCCGCGCGGAGAAATCTTATTGTGGCCAGCGGCCTTATAGCGCTAAGTCATAGAAGGCATCACAACCGCCGTGTCCAGTAGCCCCGAGTGGCCCCGGGAGTAGTCGAAATCCTTTCTTTTGGTACAGGTGATTCGCCGCAACCATTCGTTCCACGGTTTCCAAATACATAGTACGAAACCCACAAGTCCGAGCCTGCGCTATGCAATGGTCTACCAAGAGACTACCCATTCCCATACCGCGTAAGTCGGTCAGGAAGTACATTTTTTTTAGTTCGCACACGTCGGCTGGGCCACCTTCTAGATGGGCAAATCCACCACAACCTTTCACAACGCCCTCGTGCTCAATAACGTAAAAGGCCGCCCGATCTCCGGCGTAAGCCTGGTACATCTCATCCACTTCGGGGTCTTCTATGGAAAAGCCCGAACCAACGCAGCTAAATTCTGTCATCACCTGGCGGATGATCTGTGCTACTCTTGGGTTATCCATTTCCCGAATGGGGCGAATAGTGGGTTGGCTACTCATGTGCTTTAAATTTCCTCTCGGTCAAAATCAACCTGACCAAAATATACTAAGATGAAGCCTACGAGGACCATCGCAATCTTGGTCATAAAGGCCCCCATTCCTCCAAATTGGCGTAGCCAGTAGAGGAAAGCGAAATCAACTCCCACAAAGTTGAGGAAGATGGCCAGAAAACCAATAATGACCAGTAAAAAACCTACGATGGTTAAAAACGTTTTATTTTGAGACATGATCGTATTACATTAATGCGAGAAATATAGCAGATCCATAATTTTTGCCCTACCATGATCAAATTGATCGAATGTCCACGCGACGCTATGCAAGGACTGAAGACTTTTATCCCCACCGAAACCAAGGCCAAATATCTAAATTTACTCTTGCAAGTTGGTTTTGATACCTTGGATTTTGGCAGTTTCGTGAGTCCGAAAGCAATACCGCAACTGCGGGACACAGCCGAGGTCCTGGGCCTGCTTGATCTTTCCGATACCAACACCAAACTGCTGGCAATTGTTGCCAATTATCGTGGGGCAGAAGCGGCAGCCTCTTTTCCAGAAATTACTTATCTGGGCTTTCCTTTCTCCATTTCAGAAACCTTCCAATTACGGAACACGAATGCGACCATTGCCGATTCACTAGAACGCGTCAAGCGCATTCAGGAGCTTTGCCAGCAGAAGGATAAAGAAATGGTTTTGTACCTCTCCATGGGCTTTGGTAATCCTTATGGTGATCCCTGGAATGCGGAAACGGTCATGCACTGGGTAGAGCAGCTGGCTAAATTAGACATTAAGATCTTCCAGCTCAGCGATACCATCGGGGTGGCCAAACCACCGAGTATTGAATACCTGTTTGGAGAACTTATCCCAGCTTATCCAGATTTAGAGATTGGTGCTCATTTCCATACGACGCCCACCACTTGGGAGGAAAAAATAGCCGCAGCTACCGCAAATGGTTGCCTCCGTTTCGATGGAGCTATACGCGGTTACGGGGGCTGCCCGATGGCAAAGGATGATCTTACCGGTAATATGCCGATGGAACACCTGGTCCATTATTTTTCTGGTCAAGAAATGCCCACTGGGGTCGATCAGGCTTTATTCCAACAATCTTATTTGGAGGCCGCAGCTGTTTTTCCTAGTCATTAGGATCGTGTGTGGAAATTTTGCAAACTGATTTTCAACGATTCGCTTCGCGGCTACTCCGTGGTTATCGGTTCTGGGTAAGGAATCAAAATTGAGTTTAGCGGGCCCGTCTGGCCAGCCGGACAGGCTAAATGAAATTTTGATTCCGACGCCAGGTTCATAAATCCTTGAATAGCAGGAAGCACAAACTACCAACCAAGATATATTTGGACTCGTCGATTTTCACCAAATGAAATTTCCAAACCCGCTCCAAGTCCACATCATAAACGATTTAGGCAGTCATGGCGGTTAACAATTTTTTCAACTTTTGGGAGAAAGGAAAATTCGACCAATTGTTTACCTTTGGTTCTCGTTAAATCACACCTCACTCCGCTGGAGTGATCCAACAAACGCATTGTCATGGGATTTTGGGAGCGCCTTAGAGAATGGTTCGGCAGTAAACCGACTCCTGACACTTCGGAGGCCAGCACTGCTGGGCGTACCAAGCCAGAGCCAAATTTGGCACCAATCAAAATTCCCGCCACCGACGGTAGTACATTACCACTTCCCGGAAATACAGGTATCGACGTTTTTCGACTACTCTTCAGCAACAAGGACAAATACACCACTACTATGCTCAACTCCATCTCCCTCAGTTCGGATATGCGGACCCTCTACCTCATTGATAATGGTAGAGCCATTTCTTTCGACCTCACCGTTCCTCAAGGGGTACTCGTTGGTCTTTTGGGAGATCAGTTGGTGGTGGCTACGGCGGTAAGTCTACCACGACCGAGTGATAGTCCCATCGATCCTGACGGCCCTACTACCGAAGGAGAAGTAGCCGGTGGTGGTCGTCGTCCAGTACCAACTCCTGAAGTAGAAAAATTCACTTTTAAGGCGGGGGAGAATAGTCAGTATACGCTTTTTTACAATGAAAAAAACAAGGTCCTAACTGTTATCGGACTAGATGACATCATCATTAATTTAGAGTTGCCGGATGATGAAACAGAGTGTAGCGATAAAGTATTTCCACTGAATAATAAGCATATCATCAATATTCGCTGGGAAACGGACGAACTGCAAGTAATAAAGCTTCCGACCAAAGGCTAAACTACTGCTAACTATTTTCTAGACGCAGTTGACGTATTGGTTTCTCTTGGACAAGGCTCTCAATCCAGAGTGTGGTGATCTCATCAAGGCCAGCTAGAACCGGTCGACCAAGGTCTTCAATCTTAGTTTTTAACTCGTATAGGATCTCCCTTTCCTGTCGGAAAGAACTACTCTTCTGTAATTGCTGAAGCGTACTAGACAAGAGTTTATTGAAATCCTTGAGGTTCGACTTCTGCAGGCGAGCAAAATAGCGATTGACAGAACGTATGGTGTTTTCAATTTGCTCAAAATCTCCTAGGCAGTAAATAGCTAAGAGATAAATAACTTGACTCACTTCATGTATATCGCGGCGTAAGTCTTGACTCTTTTTGAGCAATGGTCTTAATCGGGTCAGCCAATTGAGACACTCATCAAAGCGGTCATTAAGGAATAACAATAGGACCGCGTTGAAATGGATGTTGAGCCGAGAACTTGGCGAAATATCATACGCTTTTAGGCCTTTCGCTAAATCTTCAAGGGGCAAATCAATCGATTCCGCAGGAGTGTTGAGTAGATATATGAGTTCATAAATTGAAATCCGCTCAAATAGAATGGTTTTTCCCTGGTAGGTGGGTGCTTCGTGGGCCTTCAACTCTTCTAGTAAGCGAGGTAGCGTCCCCAGCAATTCAGGTTTACGAAAAGTGGCCGATAATAGATTGGAGAAGTCGCCTACGTAGGATGTAAAGTTCTCCGAAATTAACTTTTCCTGGTTCCGCCAAGCGTTTATTGTTTCCTGAAATTGTTCGTAAACATCATCGCTGTCTCCTTTTAGCCGGAAGAAAAGTGCCAGGAATTGGTGTAAACGGCGCTTTGCATGGAATGAATATATGGTTTCAGACTCCAGATTAAGTACCTGCTGATAATCTTCAGTAATTTTCTGAATTTCCTCCTCGGCTAATCGTTGTGGGTAACGAAGGACATCAATGGAAAGTGAATCATAGCTATCGTGAAGCCACAATTCTTGTTGTAGTAGCTGGATGTGCCGCTCTTTTTCGGCGATAAGTTCCTTAACCCGGTCGCTGTAGGTTTTATCAAGATATCGCTTAATCACATCTCGCTGACGTAGGTTGATTTCAATCACAGACAGATGATCATGTAATTCAAGCGCCAAGCTTTTGGCCTCCTCTAAACGGTTCTCGGCTTGTTCCAAAAGCTTCCGCTCGAACAAAATCTTAGCATCAGTCAGTAACTCCTTGATACGGGTCTTGTAGGATTTTTTACTCTGGTAGTCCCGCATGGCGCGCAGAATCGCCTCGTACAGCCGGGCTTTATCGTCCGCCAGTTTCTTGCCAAATTCCCGCTTCAGCGGAAGCTCACTGTATTCTTCCTGCTGATTAATCGCTTGAAACAGCGCCAGGTAGCGACTATTCTTCCGCCCACTCTTCTGGGCGTCCAGCGTGAAGTAGCGCTTTTCTGATTTTGAAAGCGATTTAATAAGATAAAACAGATGGTCTTTTCCGCGCATGAAGAGGCTTAGTTACCCAGGCCTTCCACCAGACGGAGATAGCCTACCGGAATTTCGATTTCTGTTCTGCCATTAACAATTTGGGCCCGTGCGTTGGTGGGTGGCACCAGTGGTTGGTTACTACCCGCACCAGCGGGGCGTAGGCGACCAGCATCAACACCGAAGTTGGCCAAGTCTTTGGCTACTGCCAGCGAACGCATTACGCTCACCTGCCAGTCGAAATCAGGATTGCTGCCTGGATTGACGTGCCCAATAATGTGAATGGGCAACTCTGGATTGTCACGCAGTACCACTGCAATTTGCTGTAGAGCCTGACGACCTTTCCAGTGTACGGCATCTGAACCACCCTGTGGGAACAACAAAGCCTGGTTTAAGCTGAGCACAACGCCTTCGCGCGAAGTGCTCAAACTCACTTCCTCATCCGGGAAGCCGACTAATACCCGTTGGAAGTAATTGAGCAATAAATTGCGCTGGTTATCAAGATTAGCTTTTTCGCCCACCAATTGCTGATAGCGCGGGTCCGCAGCGGTGCTGCCGTAGCCGGTTGGAGTATTGCCAAAACCGCCCCGTGCCTCCATACGCTGGAGTTCCGTATCCCGGTCGCGCAATTGGGTCTCCATTTGCGAAAGCGAACGCTCTTTACGGTCTAGTTCATCTTGGCGCAATGATAGTTCTTGCTCTAAGATTTGCGTCTCGTAGCTGGTAGTGGCCAGTACCTCCTGGTTATCGCCAACCAGGTTATTGTAGCGATTCACCACATCTTGATAGTTGCGATTGAGGCTGATATTGGTAGCGGTGAGGCGTTCCAGCTCCCGCGTAAGCGACTGATAATCGCTTTGGGTTTGCGTATTCTCGCTTTGCAGCTGCTGGTTGGCAGCCCGGATACTATCGGTAGCCAGGGATTCACCTTTGTAATAATCTAGTGTTTGTTCCAGTTCAGCGTACTGTTGTTGGCTGACACAAGAAAATGCTAATAGGATGGACAGGGTCGCTAAAAGTGTTAATAATTTCATAGGTATGTTTACTTGATTTCCAAGTTCAGATCCGTGCACTTGGCAGTGTATAAGCAGTGTCTATACCGTCGCCTTTACGGACCTGGCGATGTAATTATTTTCGCAGTATAGTGAAATTAGCATTATGTAGCAAATTCCCCTTACTTTTGCCACGCAAAAAATGCCTTAAAATGATGTTGGTTCGTTCGTTATTCCTGCTTTTGCTTTGTGCACTTCTGGTGCAATGTAGTGGTGATTCTGAGGTACGTGAGAAGGCCAAGGCGGAAGCCGAACAACTGGCGCAGCAAGCGGCGAATAAGCCAGCGGTGGTTCCTGACGAAGAGGCCGTGGTACACGAACAAACTCCGGCAACTACCGGAGAGACCCTAACCATGACGCTTGGCAATGCCGAGGTTGCTGCCGGAGAGGAAGCCTGCATACCCGTAACCGTTTCCGGGTTCAATAGCCTAATCGGCCTGCAATTCTCGATCCGCTGGAACCGCGACGAGCTTAAGTATACGGCTGTCAAAAATCTAAACCTGACGGATCTGGGACCACAAAACTTTGGGGATACCCACAACGAACTAGGGGTGGTGGCCTTAAGTTGGATTCATCAGACCTTGCAGGGTATCACGCTCCCAGCGGACACCCGCATCTTCGATATTTGCTTTGTACCACAAACAGCAGCGGGATCTAAGGTAGATGTCCGTCTTGAATCCCGCCCGGTCGCTTTCGAAGCGATTAACGTCAATGAGGATATCCTCACTTTTGCGCCCATCAACGGAGCAATTCGTGTGAAGGGAGAATAAAGGTTCAATGCCAATATCAATGGCAATCAAAATCAAAATGCTACGTAGGGCTAGCTAAACCGTAATATTGCTATTGAAATTGCCATTGCTATTTTGATGGCCGTAGTTCACATCCTTTCCTTCCTTCAAACTTTCAAACATCTTGCCTAGGCTGTCCTTGTTCAACTGATCAGGCGCTTGGCCTAAGGCAATTTCCGCATGCTTAATGGCAGCGCCACCGCATTTTCTGCCCAGGTCAGTGTTTCTTCCTAGATGAATGTTCTTTTGTAGGCCATAGAGCGGCCTGGTTCCAACCAATTGTTCCTTAGGAAAGTTACTATTGCTGAATATTAAGTTAGCAATTATGGATACTCCTCGCACGGAAACGGAACAAACACACCAGGGCAAGCAGTACTATCGCCGTTGGATGCTACGGGCACCGCTGGGCTTAGTACTGGTAGGTTTTGGTCTATCACTGGTCATCGAGGCTGGGTTTTACAAGCACAGTGGGGCTGCTACTGCCGAGTGGGTGGGCTTTGGTACGCTGGCCCTCGTCGTCTTTAACAGTGGATTATGTATCTTCGGCGATGCTATCTTGCAGCGCGTTCGCTACGAGCGCACCGAGCTGGCCGAATGATCCGATGCTTATGAAATACTGCAGTGTATGCGGGACTCCCAATCCCGTTTTTGAGATTCCAGAAGGAGATACGCGGCCACGATACGTCTGCAAGAATTGTCACACCATTCATTATACCAATCCCAATATTGTGGCGGGTTGCCTACCGCTGTGGGAAGGGCAGGTATTGCTGTGTCGAAGGGCTATTCCTCCACGGGTAGGTTACTGGAATGTCCCCAGCGGCTATCTGGAAAATGGAGAAACAGTAGAGGAAGGGGCAATTCGTGAAGTATGGGAGGAAGCCGAGGCCAAGGTGAAAATCATTGGCGCACACAGTATTTACAGCTTACCGCAGATCAATCAAATTTACATTCACTTCCTAGCAGAACTGATTGATGGGAAATTCGGGATCGGCCCAGAAAGTACGGAGTGTAAGCTATTTCGGGAGGAAGATATTCCCTGGGATGAAATAGCTTTTACCTCTTCTACCTTTTCTTTACAGAAGTTCTTTGCGGATCGTAAAAATGGTGGTCTTCACAAGACCCATCTTGGGGCTTACATTCATCCTCACAAAAAGGAACCACTGAAGTAGAACGGAAGCAAGAGCTTGGCGTTGGACAATACGTAGATGGGACCAGATTCTCCCCTCATGAGAATTTCAATATCCGCACTTTGGCGGCCTTCCGCCTCTACAAGTACCTGGCGGCAAGCACCACAAGGTGCTGCGGGTTGGTCAATAGGTTTTTCTGGATTTCGAACCGTAATGGCCATCGCTTCAACTACACTATTCGGATAGTTAGAAACAGCGGAAGCTAACGTACTGCGCTCGGCGCATAAGCACATGGGATAGGCGGCATTTTCAAAGTTGGCGCCATTCAGTATTTCACCCGTGTTCAAGCGGACAGCCGCTCCTACGTGAAAGTTAGAATAAGGCGCGTAAGCCTTGTCTAATGCTTCTACTGCCGCTTGTAAGAGTACTTGTTGTGCGGTAGAAAGTTCCTCTAAACTGGCGTGCGCTTGCCAGTTGATTTCCATTTTTTTATCCGCTTCAGCCATAAGCAATTTGTTTTTTTGCCAGGTTAAGCCTCCGTTAAATCCTATTACTACTTAGCGTCAAATGTAAACTAAGTAACTGTTTTCTGACTAAAGATATTATCTTGCCGCGGCATTGGTAAGGTATAGTAGGTAAGTTGAAGAATAAACCTACTTAACCTACAGAACTTTACTATCACCGGGTTAAAGTAAACCATGAAGTAATTGATATTGTTGCGTGGGGATGAAAATGGTGGTCTGCCATCCTGTGATTTCGAAAAATAACCTCAAAGTATGAATAGCATCCTGATCATTGGTGCCGGGCGTTCTTCCGGCGCGTTGATTAAATACGTACTCGGAAAGGCTCAGGAAAAAGGATGGTTTGTCACCGTTGCGGACGCAGACCCTGCCCTGGCAGAAGCTAAAGTAAACGGTCACCCCAATGGCCGGCCGGCCTGGCTAGACGTACATAAAGTAAACGATCGTAAGGAGCTGATTAGCCGCGCTGATGTGGTCGTATCGCTTTTACCTGCTCATTTGCATGTGGAGGTAGCTCAAGATTGTATCAAGCTCAATAAACATCTCATTACGGCTTCCTACGTATCCAAGGAAATGTACAGCCTGGGCGACGAGGTTCGAGATCGGGAATTGATCTTCATGGGCGAAATGGGCCTTGACCCTGGAATCGACCACATGTCGGCCATGCAGAAGATCGACGAGATTAAGGATAAGGGAGGCAAACTCCTGTCATTCCGTTCCTACACGGGTGGCTTGGTCGCCCCGGAAAGTGATACTAACCCTTGGCATTACAAGTTTACCTGGAATCCGCGCAATGTAGTGTTGGCGGGGCATGGTACGGCGCAATACTTGCACAAGAAGAAATTCAAGTTTATTCCGTACAACCGCTTGTTCCGCAAAACCTGGAACATTGAGGTGCCCAATATGGGGCCATTCGAAGTATACGCCAATCGTGATAGCTTGCTCTACCGTGAACAGTACGGCTTAAAGAATATTCCTTCCATCTTGCGGGGAACTATCCGCTATCCGGGCTTCTGCGCAGCGTGGGATGCCTTGGTTAAAATTGGTCTGACGGATTCGGATTTTCCAATTTTGGAAAGTGGTAAGCTCACTTATCATTCGCTGATGGAGGCCTTCGCTCCGGAAGGTAATGGTTCCGTCAAGGATCGTATTGCTAGTCTCCTTCGTTTGGAATCAGACTCTGAAGTGATGCAGAAGCTAGAGTGGCTAGGCCTGTTTAGCAAGCGTAGGATTGGTATCGAGAATGCGACGCCCGCCTTGATCCTCGAACATCTACTGCTACAGAAGTGGAAGCTAGAGCCAGATGATAGAGATATGATCATCATGCAGCACGAGTTTGACTATACCCTGCACGGAAAGAAGCGTCGCTTGATTTCTTCTATGGTCATGAAAGGAAACGGCGAGGATGACACGGCCATGTCCCGTTTGGTCGGACTTCCCATGGGAATCTTCGTTAATCTGATTTCCGAAGGTAAAATCAAGTCTACCGGTGTGCAGATTCCAGTTATGCGCGAGGTGTACGAGCCAGTGCTCGAAGAACTCAAGCAGTATGGTGTAAGCTTTGAGGAGTACGAAGAAGTCCTTAAGTAAGGCGGGTGCAATTACCTGCACGGATCGATACCTGGCTGAGTAACGCCCGGGCTTTCCAACTCTTTCAATTGCTGCGACAGGGTGGGCTCATTATCATTGCCATTGCCCTAGGGCATTCCGGCCTGGCGGTTGCCGAAATTGGGTATTATGAAATGCTCACTTATCTGGGGTACCTGCTCACCTTCTTCTGGGTCTCAGGGTTCATGCAGGGATTATTGAGCCAATTTAACCGACTGGGAATACCCGAGCAGCGGCAACTGATCTTTCAGGCCTTTGGTTTATTTTCTACTGCTAGCATCGCGCTGGGTGCAATAGTTTACCTATTTGAGTCGAACCTGCTACTTGCGCTTGTTCGCCAGTCTTCCGTTCCTTACCTCTGGCTTTTTCTGGTTTTTCTGCTGACCAACCTTGTAGCAAGTCTACAAGAACACTTCTATCTGCTAAAGCAACAAAAACTGGAGCTGGTTATCTATGGAGCACTAACTGCCATAGCCCAAATATTGGTAGTGGCGTTGCCCCCCTGGCTGGGCTATGATTTCTGGTGGAGTTTTATTGGTCTGGCCGTACTTGGAATACTAAAGTGGTTGTGGTTGTTGCGTTTTACCTTGCAAACGGGAAAATGGGAATGGTCCAATGCCATCTTCAACGAATGGTGGCGCATCTCTTGGCCACTGGGCGTTTATGCTTTGGTAGCGGGACTGAGCCAGGCAGTAGGACCGTGGTTGGTAGGCCATTTCTTTGCTGGTGATAGCGCTGCTTTTGCCCTGTACCGCTACGGTGCCCGTGAGCTCCCGTTGTTGTCGGCTTTGGCCGGTGCGCTAGGTAGTGCGCTGATTCCCGCTATTGCTGCGCAGCGCGAAAGCGGTCTGGAAGAATTAAAGCTAGAGTGCCGCCGACTTTATCACTTGATCTTTCCACTGAGCATTGTGCTACTGCTCACAGCGCAGTTTTGGTTCCCATTAGTGTTCGATCCTAAATTCACAGATAGCGTGCCTTTGTTCAACACTTTTTTACTGCTCACGATGGCACACCTGCTCTTTGCCCGCACCATCTTAGTTGCCTTGGAGGATACCCGTTGGGTACCGCTCTTTGCACTCTTTAGCTTATTATTACAGCTAGGCATTGGTTTTTGGATCGTTCCCAGTTGGGGTCTAATGGGTATCGCAACTACCGCGGTGATCGCCTTTTCATTGGAAAAACTGGGAATGGTACTTTACGTGCAGCTGCGTCATGGAATTAGTTTACCCCAGTACACACCCTTACGTTGGTGGTTACTGTACAGTCTTTTGCTGGTGCTAACATTCTACTGGACAACGGTCCGGCCAACCTTCTTCTAGCAAGCTGAAATCGTAAGATAGAGCGTCTACTTTGTCGGCCAATTTGGTAGCTTTGCGCTCTGGAAGAAAACCATAACCAAATATGTCCAAAGTACTCATTATCGGTGCCGGCGGTGTTGGTCGGGTCACCACGATTAAATGCGCACAACATCCGGAGGTATTCTCGGGTATTATGCTAGCCAGTCGTACTAAATCTAAGTGCGATGCAATTGCTCAGGATGTGCGGGAACAGTTGGGTTATCAGGCCATCGAAACAGCTGCCGTTGATGCCGAAAATGTACCCGAATTGGTAGCTTTGATTCGCTCGTACCAACCAGAGTTGGTCATTCACGTAGCCCTCCCTTATCAGGACCTCACCATTATGGATGCGTGTTTGGAAACCGGAGTACATTATTTGGATACTGCCAATTATGAGCCTAAGGAAGAAGCCAAATTTGAGTACAGCTGGCAGTGGGCTTATCAGGATCGCTTTCGCGAAAAAGGAATTCTAGCCATTCTCGGCTGTGGTTTTGATCCTGGTGTGACCAGCATTTTTACCGCCCGTGCAGCGAAGCATTTCTTCGATGAAATTCACTATCTCGATATTGTGGATGCCAATGCGGGAGACCACGGTAAGGCCTTTGCTACCAATTTTAATCCCGAGATCAACATTAGGGAGATTACCCAGAAGGGACGCTACTGGGAAAACGGACAATGGATAGAAACGGAGCCGCACGAGATTATGAAGGTGCTCAACTATCCGGATATTGGTCCTAAGAATTCCTACCTCATCTATCACGAAGAGTTGGAATCCTTGGTGAAGAACTTCCCAACGATCAAGCGGGCTCGCTTCTGGATGACCTTCGGTGATGAGTACCTCACGCATCTGCGGGTCATCCAAAATATTGGCATGGCTGGTATTGAGCCCGTGATGCACCAGGGGATGGAAATTATTCCCCTAGAATTCCTTAAATCGGTCCTGCCAGACCCTGGTGACTTGGGTGAAAACTATACGGGACAAACCAGTATCGGTTGCCGCGTACGTGGAATTAAAGATGGACAGGAAAAGACCTACTACATCTGGAATAATTGTAGTCACGAGGCCGCCTTTAAAGAAACTGGTGCACAGGGTGTGAGCTATACTACTGGTGTGCCTGCCATGACCGGTGCTATGATGCTGCTGACCGGTAAGTGGGGGGGCGTTGGTGTCAAAAACGTAGAAGAATTTGATCCTGATCCGTTCCTGGATGTACTGGGTAAGCACGGCCTGGTTTGGCACGAAGCAGAAAACGTGGATTTGGAGTTATAGTTCCTTCGCGAAGACCAAGGGGAATAGAGTAGGAGTAGAACCACCAAAGGCACTTGAGAGCACCAAGAACTATTCTGCTTAGGTGTCCTTAGGTGCCTAGGGTGGTTCAAAGAAAGCTAAGCTATCACTGTTGATGAAATGCATAGCGTATCCCCATGGTCAATTGCCGATTCCTGCGCTGCCAGGGAAAGAACTCTGATGTGAGGTCAGCCAAGCCGTGGTAATAGTTGAGGCTCAACCCCAATTTGGGGCGCCACTGGTAACTTAGGCCAACTTTGGGGCCATAATCAGCTTGGTCAAACGCAATTTCATCTATTCGACTTTCAGCGGAATAGGGCTCACCATTGATCGTTCCTTCGATCTTAGAATCAATACTGGCAAATAGATAAAGCAAGACCTGAGCGCCTACGCTGAATCCCCAGCGCCCCAATTGAAATCGGTAGTAAATTGGAACACCAATGTAACTACTGTGGATCCGGTTCTCATCACTCACTTCTCCAATCTCCGCGGGCATACCATTCACCACAGCAAATAGCCTTCGCCCTTCTGCCACCTCTTTACCTTCTATTTGCACCCAAAGCAATTCTAGTCCTAAATGAGATTTATTACTCAATTGATGTTCCACGAAAAGACCAGCGTTTCCCGATAGGGTGAATTGGGTTTGGTAATCCCCAGAAAATGGAAGGTTAGAAGTCACTTCACTAAGTCCGGGATTAAGACTCAGACCTACCGTTAAGTTCTGAGCACTGAGCTGAGTAAGACCGATGCATAGCAGAGAGAGCAGCCAATTTTTTAGCATAAGGGTGTTTTTTATGAGAATAGTAATTATCGTTGAATAATCACTTTTTCAATGCCCTGGCGGAACATGTTTTGATCCTTAAGTTCAAACCAATACATACCCGCTGGGAGTTCAAGTAATAATGGGAAGCGCCCAGCAGCTTGCACGATGGCCATCGGTTTGCTCATGATCAATTCTCCCGCACTATTGTACACGAGCAAATGGTGCTGTCCAAAGCTTTGCCAATTTTCGATGGCAATCATCATCTGCCCCGCATTTGGATTGGGGTAGATGCTCCAATCAGCTTGACTAGCCATTTGATCGTTACTGCTGGTAATCATCAACTCAATGTCCACACTCGTGCTCACCGAGCCGCATTCATTACTGACACTCAGTTGTACCGTGTACATGCCTTCGTCGGTGTAGGTGTAGCTAGGATTCTGTTCCGTGCTCACACCACCGTCCCCAAACTGCCAGAAATAACTGTCCACTGCCGAACCCATTGCCATGAAATCTACGCTTAGACCTTCGCTTGTCAGGCTAATTTCTGCGAAAGGCAGCCCCAGTACTTCTACCATATCGTTGATGATCAATTGATCAGTTCCACTTTCATTGTAGGCCAACAGCTCTACCGGGTAGATGCCAGCACTGCTGTAAGTTACGGTTGGGTTTTCTAGTGTCGACATAGCTGGAGTTCCTCCTTCGAAGGTCCATTGGTAGCCATCAGCTCCACTGCTTTGGTTAATAAAACTAACGGTCAATGGCGCGCAGCCACTGGTGTCAGATGCGGTGATGAATTCTGCCACCGGCAGTGCACGCATTACGGTGATCTCTTCGGTGAGCAGCAGGGTGTCACATTCATTGCCCAGGCGAAGCGTCACTTCGTAGGTACCGTTACTGCTGTATTGATGACTCACCTCCTGGCCCATGCCAAGGTTACCATCCCCAAAGTCCCACTCGTAGCTATTGGTGTTTTCTGCCGTTGCTACAAAATCAACACTGAGCTCTTCTGCACTAAAGTTGAAACTACCACTGGGTAAACCTATCACTTCAACGTAGCTTTCGGCCACCAGAGCATTGCCACCCGTTTCGTTAACAGCATTGAGCTGCACCAGATAGATACCTGGGGTCTCGTACACTACGCTGGGGTTTACCGCTGTGGAACTAGCAGGGTTGCCTCCTGGGAAGGTCCACTGGTAAGTGAGCGCATTTTCACTTTGATTGATGAAAGTTAGGCTCAAAGGCGCACAGCCCCGTCGTTCCTCCACCGTGGTAAAGGCTACGTTTGGTATGGGGCGAGATACCACCACGGTTTCTGTAATTATGGTGCTACCGCAATCGTTGGTCACCGTTAGGCTTACCTCGTAGCTGCCACCAATTTCGTAGGTGTGGATAGGGTTAGTATCCGTACTGCTATTACCATCTCCAAAGTCCCAGCTAAAGGAGTCGGTATTGCTCATATCGCTGGAAAAAGTCACTTCTAATAGATCATCAATGAAGGTGAACGAAGCACTTGGCTGGGGAAACACACTCACGTACTCCACTACAGTAGCCGTATCACTTCCACTTAGGTTGCCGGCAATGAGTTGTACCGGATAGACGCCTTCCTCCAGATACACGACCACTGGAGATTCCTCGGTCGAACTTTCCGGTACCCCTCCGGGGAAGGTCCATTGATAGGTATCCGCATTAATACTAGTGTTAGAAAACGTGACACTAAGCGGCGCGCATCCGATGCGATCAGTTTCGGTGGAAAAATCAGCTATGGGTGCAGCGAGACTGAGCGTAACTTCTTCTTCCAGTACGAGTGTGTCACATTCGTTAATCAAAGATAAAGTGACGACATAAGTGCCTGGTGCAGAGTAGCTATGCAAGGGGGCAGTAATGTCGTTAACTAATGTACCATCCCCAAAGTTCCAGATGATTTCATCGGTATTACTACTGGTCATAGCAAATTGGACATCGAGCAGGTCGATAGAAGAAACTTCTAAGCTACCATCAGGGCCACTTAAGACTTCTACATAACTTTCGATGGTCGAACTAACGGATCCTCCCGGGCCGGTAGCAGTAAGACTAACTGGATAGACACCAACTTCGTTGTAAACGATGACAGGATGTTCTAAATCACTAGCGTTAGGCATTCCTCCAGGAAAGGACCATTGATAGGTGTCGGCACCGGTGCTTTCATTAGTAAACGTAAGGGTGAGCGGGGCGCACCCACTGCTTACATCGCTGCTGAATCCAACGCTTGGCGCAAAAGGAATATCAATGATTTGTACTGTGGTGTCGGTCCCACAGGTACCGCTGGTCGCCAAACTAACGGTGTATGTTCCAGGTCCGAGGAACGTATGTTGTGGAGCGTAGTTAATGGATAGCGTTCCATCGCCAAAATCCCACCAATAGCTCAGATCAGGATCATCCGGAGCATTGGGTTGAAACTGGTAAACGAGATCAGTATTAGTATAGCTGAAAGTAGCTTCTGGTGCCGGCAGCACGGCAATGGTCACCTGGTCTTGTTGTTCGCAGGCGTAGCCATTGGTGATACCCACACTGTAGGTAGTCGCTGGGGCCGCTGGATAAACTACAATTTCCTGGGTAGTCTCACCATTGCTCCAGGTATAGGTTGCTGCGGGGCTTGCTGTCAATACTACAGAATCTCCGGGGCAGATAGTGGTGTTACTCGCGCTAATTTCGACACCGGGGCCGAGAATTTCCACGGTCTCGATCAGCTCACATCCTTCATCGTTCGTGAGCGCTATCGCAACTTCAATTGATGCCCCTACGGGAATGTCGCTAAATAAGCGTGGGTTGGTGCTAGATCCATCATCTTGCCAAATAATGGAGGTTAAGTCTTCCTCTTCGGCGATTGAGACAGTCACTGTTGGATCTTCGCAATCTTCCAAGGCAGTAGTGTAGGCAAAGGTGGGGAAGGGGGAAGGTACCGCCGTGAAGCTAATTGTATCACTACAGCCCGTACTGCTAAATCCAACTAGCTGCAGGCTAACGCTACTTTCAAGTGTTCCTAAAATCCAAGTATCGCTTTCGGTATCGTATATGGGCGTACCTAGTCCTGCTTCCGGAGGTATAAGCCATTCGTAATCTGCGAAGGAGCTTGCTCCACGGGCGCTAAGTTGCAGTACGTCTCCTGGGCAAGGTGGAGTAGGAGCGTAGTCAACTTCAAGGGCTAGCGCATCACGGAAAGTCACGGTGACTGCATCAGTGACGCGGCAAGCACCACGAATGGTAGTTAGCAGGTATTCGCCAGATTCCGTAACAGTAGGGCTGGTCTCAGTGGAGAAAAAGCCATCTGGCCCGTCCCAGCGATAGCTGAACTCCTCGGGGTCAAGGGTGTCTGGCCAAATTCGAGCTACTAACTGAATACTATCGACAGCGCAGTCTTGTTCCGCCAAAATCCGGGCAAAGGTTTCAAAAGGCGGTGCCACTTTGATAATGGTATAAAGGGTGCCTTCGCAGAAACCATCATCGCCAATGCCTGGTGTTTCTAGTACTACACCGTAGAACCCAGTATCCAAAATGCCCGGAATGGTGAACGGTAATTCTACATCAAAAAAGACCTCGATCAATTGATCATCTAGTCGGTAGATGTAGATATTGGACAGTGAATCCGTATCCACATTGTCGACGGTAAAGCTGCCATCCATTTCGCCTTGACAGGAAACGGGGAAGACCTCAATGAATGGTTCTTGCGGAAAGCAAGGCTCGTTCGGCGGAAAATCACCACAGGCAAAAGTCCGTAGCTCAATGATTTCGTCAACTTCGGTATCGCAAGCCAGGACATCGTAGGAGCCCGATTCGCTATCTGCCAGGGCAGTGATATTGATGCTTAAATCAGTTCCGGGGTCATCTTCTTGTTGCTCGCAGCTTTTTACGGTTACGGACCAGCAAAATTCCTTGGGAAAACACTGTACTGGACCGGCACCCCAATTGTTGCCAGGATCTCCGTCAAAAGGAAAACCACCGCAACCTATGCCATTATCCGATTCAAAGGCAAAGCCTGGACCATAAACTGCGCCGGTATTGCAGCTAAGCCATTGGTCATACCAGCCCCACTCGCCCAAATTGCAGTTGTTGGTTGGTGGTATAGGAACAACACTGTTGGGGTCCCACCCATTGCCCAAGTCGATCTCGACAGAGTGTAACCAGTTTACGCCCAGTGTCACCCATTCCTCTACCGTGTAGCAGAAGTTTACTGTAGTTTCTGGCCGAAAGTACTCTACAAATTCCCCATTTCTGAAGGCTAGTAGAGGTTCCGGACTAATACTGTGGGAGTCAGAAATCATGCACGGATCGTCAAAGTCACAGCCGGTACGCGTGATGGTCAAATCAAAATACCCTTGATCCAGGTACCACATACCACTGACGCGGAGCCAGTAATCTTCGCCTGCCTGCAGTTCTACAACTTCGCTGGCGAAACCGGTCTCTGAGTAGACACAGGCTACTTCTTCGTTGACGAAGCAGTTAAATCCTCTCCGTAGACTAAATTCAGGTTGCTCCAGGCCGGTTAGTTCAATGCGCACGCACATGTCAGCTGGTGCGGTGAAAGTGTACCATACATCGGCCCCGAGGCCACTGAAGACTCCGCCGGGTGAGCAGTTGGCGGTAGTAGTAGCAGGAATCTCTGGTGTAGCGCCAATATTATGGCCAGAGATTTGCAAGGGTTCACCGAAATTGGTGAATAAGTTGATTCGGCGAGCCACTGCACAGCTATCATTAGACGGCTGGGCGCTGAGGATGTAAGGCGTTGATAAGAAAAATAGGAGTAGTGTCAGGAGCGGGGCTCCAGTGCAGAGGTGTCTGTTCCAAAACATGAATTAAGTAAGTTGCGCTAGTTTGTAAGTCTGATTTCTCAGGTAGCCTTAGTTTACATTTGGCGCAAGGGGTTAATGTTAAGATACAGTCTGTATGAAATTCGCTGCTTGCTACTCACTTTATTTTGACACTGCTTATTCTGTACCTTTGCCCGAAATTTAGAATAGCGGTATATGTCCGATCAAACTTCGCAGCTTGCCTCTCCGGCTTTTGTGATTGAAGAAGAGAAACTGATCAAGAATTTAGAACAGATCGCAGCGGTTCAGTCAGCGGCTGATGTGCACATTATCCTTGCCTTGAAGGCCTTCTCTAATTGGCCGCTTTTTCCCTTAGTTGGTAAGTACTTGAGTGGAGCCACGGCTTCATCGCTAGCGGAAGCTCGCTTGATTAATGAGGAAATGGGGTGTAAGGCACATACGTATTCACCCGCTTATTTGCCAGAGGAGTTGGAGGAGCTCTTGGCCTACAGTAGCCACATCACTTTCAATTCACTCAAGCAGTTCCGGGCCTATCATCAACAGGCGATAGCTGCCGGTGTTTCCGTTGGTTTGCGGGTAAACCCGGAATACTCCGAAGTGGAGACAGATTTGTACAATCCGGCTTCTCCTCAAGGGCGTTTAGGGGAAACCGCTCCCAATTTGAAGGAAGGCCTACCATCGGCTATTGAAGGACTACACTTTCATACGCTCTGTGAGTCTTCCAGCTTCACCTTTGAACGAACGCTGGCGGCTTTTGAAGAGAAGTTTGCCGCGTTTTTCCCTCAGCTCAAGTGGGTGAATTTCGGTGGTGGACACTTGATGACCCGCGCAGATTATGATCGGGAACACTTGATCAAGGTCTTGCTTGCTTTTAAGGAGCGTTATCCCCATTTACAGATCATTATGGAGCCAGGAAGCGCCATTGCCTGGGAAACGGGTTATCTTTTGACACGAGTGTTGGATATTATTGAAAATCATGGTGTTAAGACCGCTATGCTCGATGTTTCCTTTACGGCTCATATGCCGGATACTTTAGAGATGCCTTACCGACCAGCTGTTCGTGGTGCCACGGATCCCGTTTCCAGGAAACCGACGTATCGACTGGGTGGGGTGAGTTGTTTGGCGGGTGATTACTTGAGCGAATACAGCTTTGTCAAAGAACTCCAGATTGGCGACCGTTTGATTCTGGAAGACATGATCCATTACACCATGGTGAAAACAACCATGTTTAATGGAGTAAAACATCCGGATATCGTTCTGGCGAAAGCCAATGGTAAAGTGAAGGTGCTACGCCGTTTTGGTTACGAAGATTTTCGCGCTCGCCTGGGCTAAGCATTTACGGTAGAACGATGCTGGAACCATAAGGCAATTGCTTCCAGCCCCGTGCCGCTTCCTATGCTTGACATTTCAGCTGGTCGATAAATTGCGCCAGAAAATAGATAGCCGAATGGAGCATTGATCACATGCGCTTTCTCTTCATCAAAATAGGCTTTATTGCCCATCCAGTCGGATTGAGAATCATCGTCAAAAATAAAGGTAAAGGCTCTTAGACGATTGTCTCCAAAGGCGAGCTTAAGTCCGGTTATTCGACGATCATAAGAAGGTGTTTGGAAAGAAAATTCGCCACTGTTCGCCGATCCAATTAATTTGCCCAAGTGGCCTTCATATTGCATTTGAAAACAATCAATCCAATCACCAAAGCGCCCGGATGCGCCAATTACTACTCCACCTGGATCGCCAAATCGCTCATAGTCTACCGCACCGTACCCTTTAAATGCAGTTGTGCTAGCGTTGACTGTCGCATCAGATACAGGACCAATTGTAAATTGGTCAAAAGCTGGACAGATGCTCAAGGTGGGTAAAATAGCTTTCTCTTTATCCTTAGGATTTACCAAAAAGCGGTGTAAATAGAAAGAACTATTGATAGCCGCGGCCATCGCACCATGCGCTTCTGTCCTTAGCCTTTGAGTAATACTATTACCTAATTCCTCAAAGTGGGCCATTGCTTCTTTGTGCGTTAAAGTGCCGTATTCGTATAGATATGTAAAGTCAGAGTCACTTCCAGCTACTGCGTCGTGGACAGTAGTAGTGGTTCCCGGTATTTACCAGTTGACACTTTAATTTTAATCTGTTCTCCGCGCCACGTCCACCACTTATCAAGCGCTCTTTCAAAATAGGTTTTATACTCTTTGTAACAGTCTTTCAGTTGGTTCTCCCACAGCTGACGATCCTGCTCATCCTTCTCCGGATTTGCAGGGATGTTAGGGTAGTATTCCAACCCTTTTTCATACATGACCCTTCTCACCAGAAGCTCTAGTTGGGCGGTAATGGTGACTAAGGGAATGAACTCATATTCTTGTTTATCTCCCACCATAGAGTTCCTGAGGCCCTCTAATGCTCCAATAGTGTTCGTAAGATATGCTCCCTTAAGCGATGAACCCGCTATGGCATTAGTGAAATCAGACATCTTTTCGTGTACGTCCCTGATGGCATCTGAGCGATCATTGTACGCTCGCTCCCTTACTTTTGAATCTATGAGCTCAGTGGTCTGGTCCTTAACCGCTTCCCAAATATTTTGCTCCTCCGATTTTTCTGGCCAAAAAAGCTCTAACACAAATGATACGAATTCTCCAACTACTGGAATTTTTTCCGCAATCTCCTCTACAACGACTTCGGTCATTTGTAGCCAGCTCTTGGTTTTTAGTTTAGCCATAATATGGGTTATGTTGTTCGAATGGCTTTAAATTAAAAACTTGTAGGAATATCAACGATCACGGTCTGATTGATATCTGTGATATTGTCTGTGTATTTGCATTTAATTCCTGCCAAAACAATTGATCAGTAGTATTGATTGAGCAGACGCAAAGAAATGCGCACCAGAATTAATCTTTATTGGACTTCCAAAGTCCAATGATTGTGAGTGAATGAATCTGAAAATAACAGCCAAACTAGAATCATGCTGCACGGTAAACTTTACTGCTTCCTTCTACTGCTCTTTCCAATTCTTGGTAGTGCTCAACTTTCAATCAATTTCAACCCTATTCCAGCCAGTTTCAATATCAATAGCCCAAATCCACTGTATGCGCTGGATGTGAACTATGATGTACTAGACGTAGATCGCCAGGCTTTCCACCTGTTCTTACCCGATTCTACGGGGGCGTATCCATTGGTCATCTATATCCACGGTGGTGGTTTTACTGGAGGGTCAAGAGATGTAGTCCTTACTGATCAAAACCGCATCGCTGACATAAAATACTTCCTGGAGCAAGGAATCGCTTACGCCAGTATTGATTATCGGGTGCTACCCACTGGTACAGCAGAAATGGAGGGGGTGATTAAGCCATTGAACGATTCTAAGCGGGCGCTTCAATTCATTCGACACTATGCTGAAACGCTACATATTGTACCCGAACGAATTGTCCTGACCGGTGGTTCCGCAGGGGCTGGTACCAGCTTGTGGTTGGCTAGTCGCGCTGATATGGCTGATCCAGATGCCGCAGATCCAGTGCTCAGGGCCTCGACCCGGGTTTGTGCTACCGCAATTTCTGGCAGCCAGGCGACCTACGACTTGTATAAATGGGAAACGGAGGTGTACAATGACTTTGATGGGCAAGGCACCAACTTTACCATTGACAGTATGGTCAACCTCTTGACCTTTGAGCGCTATTCGAATTTTTACGGCGGTTTGGATTCTAACTACCAACTGATCCATGATCCATTCTTGATTCAGTACCGGCAGGATGTTGACATGCTTTATCATCTATCGGAAGATGATCCTCCCCTTTACATCAGTAGTCGTTCAGGAGCTATCCACCCTAGTCAGGATTTATTTCACCATCCTTTCCACGGTCAGCTCATTCAAAATCAAGCCTTAGCTGCTGGAATAGATGAAGTAAAGGTCTTTATCCCAACCCTTAATGTCAATACCACGGAGGAGGAGGGTATAAACGCATTCCTAGAACGGCATCTAAGTACTTGTGCACTGGCCACCGATGTAGAACGCATTGAGTTTAGCGAGGGGTTGGAGGGCAAGGTTTACCCCAACCCAGCCAGTGACGAGATCTTCGTCGATCTCAATTCCGGGCTGATTCGCGAGCTGGAAATCTATTCATTATCTGGAACACTGCTACAAGCCCGCTCTCAGCTCAACACCAATAATGCTTCCTTAAGTGTGGCCACATTACCACGAGGTATCTATGTTCTATCAGTGGTAGATACGGACGGGAAAAGACAACAACGAAGGTTGGTGATTCAATAATGTTCTTACATTGCGGCTCAACTGCTTAATTCAGGACGATCGTTTTATGGAATCAACCACCCGGGCCGCTCATCAGCAATTAGTCAATGATCTAACTCCGATAGTAGGAGAGGGGGAGGCCCGTTCCATTACTCGACTGGTATTTGAAGATGTGTTTGATTGGCGAGCAGGTCGTCGGGATCGGATGATGAGTGCGGAGGAATTAGAGCAATTGCAAAAAATTACCTCGCGCTTACAAGCCCACGAGCCTGTGCAGTACATCACCGGACGGGCTGACTTTTACGGATTGCAGTTCCAAGTAAATTCGGCAGTACTCATTCCTCGCCCCGAAACGGAGGAACTTGTCGAGTGGATACTTGATCATCGAGTCACCTTTTCAGAAGAGGCGGTGGTCTTGGATATTGGTACCGGAAGTGGCTGCATTCCCCTGGCCATTCAGCATAACTGGCGCACTGCTGAAGTCCACGGTCTTGACGTAAGTGCAGAGGCCTTACTTGTAGCGCAGCAAAATGCTAATCAATTATCCTTAACAGTACAATGGTGGGAAACAGATATCCTGAACGAGGCCAATTGGTCTACACTCCCCACTTGCGATATCATTATCAGTAACCCGCCTTACATCCCACACAACGAAGCGGTGCTGATGCCCGAATCTGTGAAGCAGTACGAGCCCAATCTCGCCCTCTTTGTAGAAAACGAAGATCCGCTGATTTTTTATCGTCGAATTATGGAATTGGCACAGCAGCAACTCAAGCCTGGCGGCTTACTCTTCTTCGAATGCAATGAATTCAATGCGGAGCAGGTCAATCAATTAGGGAAACAATTGGGTTTTACCCAAACGGAACTTCGCAAAGACTTGCAGGGGAAATGGCGGATGTGGAAAGGGAGGGGAAATTAGAAGTATGAAATACGAAGTAAAAAATACTAGATCGGAAGTGGGAGATCGGAGGTGGGAATTCAGACGGACTAAAGATTAGAAATCGGGAAAATGAACTCTTCGGTCGGTACTATATTGGTTACTTCTCATTTCTAACCTCTAATTTCTGATCTCCCATTTCCCACTTTCGACTTCCCAACTCCCACTTCCGCCCTACAACACAAGCCGGTCTTTCTCTTCAATTCTCGCCTCCAAAGCCTCAATCAGTTCATCCAAATTCCAGGCTTTCTCAATCCGGTACGGGCCTACTTCGGTTCGCCGTAGGGCGGTGAGATAGGCACCACTGTCGAGGATTTTACCTATGTCGTGAGCTAGAGAACGTACGTAAGTACCTTTAGAGCACTTCAGTCGGAAGCTCACTTCGGGAATTTGAATGTTGTTGAGCTCAAACTCGTGGATGTGGACGGTACGGGCTTGGATCTCCACTTTTTCGCCTTTACGGGCCTTTTTGTACAAAGGCTGTCCATTTACTTTAATAGCGGAGAACATTGGGGGGACCTGCTGAATGGTGCCAAGGAAGCTCTGGCGAGCTGTTTCCAGTCCCGCCTCGTCGATGTGTTCGTAAGGATAGGCTTGGTCTACTTCTGTCTCAGCGTCATAAGAAGGAGTGGTGCCACCTAGGAGGAAGGTGCCGGTATATTCTTTGTCCCACCCTTGAAACTCAGTGAGTTTCTTGGTGAACTTGCCCGTGCATAGAATAAGTAGCCCGGTAGCAAGTGGATCTAGCGTACCCGCGTGGCCCACTTTGATTCTTTTGATACCGGTTAGTTTACGTAGGCGGTGGCGCACCTTGTTCACGACATCAAAAGATGTCCAGCCTTGTGGCTTGTCAATGAGTAAGGTGCTACCAGCTTGAAAGTCAATGTTCTGTATCGAAGGAGGTTCGACGTCGTTCATTCTAAACTTTTATCCTAAAAATACCAGGCCAACAGGGCCAGGGCTGCTATCGCGAAGCAGTAATAAGCAAAATAAGACAATTGGCTGTTTTTCACAAGTTTAATCATCCAGGTGCAGGCAATTAAACCGGTAAAAAATGCTGCAGCAAAGCCGATGCCTAAGGAGGTGATATTGGGTGCATCGGTGAATTCACCGTCCAGAATGTCTTTGGCCATCTTGCCCAAAATCAATGGCACTACCATTAAAAAGGAGAACCGAGCCGCCTTTTCTCGGTCAATTCCCAGTAAGACCGAAGTACTAATAGTCGCTCCAGAGCGAGAAATGCCAGGTAAAATAGCAATCGCTTGGGCTATTCCAATGATGATGGCATCCCACCAACCTACTTCCTTATCGGTGGTCTTGGCACGATCTGCCAAAAACAGCAGCAAGCCGGTGATGAGCAGCATACCTGCCACCAGTGGAATCTGGCGGTCAAATAAGGTCTCGATAGTATCTTCCATCAAAATACCAACTGCAGCAGCGGGGATCATTGATAGGATAATCTTTAGACTGAAACGCGTTGCTTCGTTGTCCTTAAAGGCGAACAAGCCGGCAATAATTTCGGCAATGTCCTTGCGAAATACCACAATGGTGCTGAGCGCCGTAGCGGCGTGCAGTACAACCGTCATCAGCAGGCTTTCTTCGGCCGCGCTGGTGTCACCCAAAAAGAATTTGGCCAGCTCTAAATGTCCACTACTACTTACCGGTAGGAATTCGGTGAGTCCCTGTACAATGCCCAGGAGGGCCGCACGTAATGCTTCCACTAGATTGAGATCGGAGGATTATTTCTTGAAAATGGCGTAGACCTCTACACCCAGACCCGCCAGAATAACAAAGGGTGCAATGACCGTACGGCGGGTACTGTAGATGATGTCTTCTTTCCACACGTCCGGGCTCGGCATGGAGCCACCGCTCATGAGGAGCAATCCAACGAGCACCAATGCAAAGCCAATTCCCATCCACAGATAATTATCGCGGCCAAAGGTCAGCTCGCGTTGTGGCGTTGAGGCGGTGCGGGTCTTTGCAGTAGCTGCGGTAGCTTTGCTTTTACCTTCACTTTTTTTGGTAACAACGACTTTCTTTTTCGCAGGTTTTTTGCTCATTGAGTTGACTGTGTTATTAAGCCGGGCAAAGATAGCGGTTTTAGATTAATTACTGACTCTAATCATCATCCGCACTCATAAGGAACCTGCCCATTGATTTGTGACCTCGGCAGTTAGTTTGTATAAGAATCCAATGAGTTGCAGGAGTTGATGGTTTGTTCTTTGGTTGTGACTTTGTACAAATTTAGGACAGGGGCAGGTAATTGGGACTACGCTAAAAATAGGGTATCTGTTACGACTAAGCACTGCATACTTAGTTTCGCGGAATTCATTCCGTGCTCCGTCGGTGTAGCCTTACGCTTGCGCCATAGCTGGCTACAGCGTAGGTACATGGCGCAGGCGCCCGTATAGTTTGACAGCGGAATGAATTCCGGGAAACCATATATAGAGCGAATTAAGAGACAGACTTGGATAAAGCGCTGGAGACTCATTGGGACCTCCTATCCTGTATCAATACAAATCATCCTCCCTTAATTGCAAATACCGCCGCACCACCACATACGTACTCAGCCAGTTCACCAGCATACCCAGAATAATCAAGCCAGAGAAGAGTACAATGAAGGTGAGCGGGTGCTGCAATTCTTTGATCTCAGGGATTTGCTGTTGAAACCAAAACTGGAGCAGGACCAAGAGTCCAATGGCCAGTAAAGCGCTAAGCAAGCCATGCCACAAGGCCTTACGCAAATAGGGCCGTGAAATGAACTCCCAGGTGGCGCCCACCAGTTCTTGTGTTTTGATAATGAAGCGGTTGGAGTAGAGCGCCAGCCGAATGGTATTATGAATAACGGTAAGCGCCAAGAGCACGAATAAGAGTGCTACGCCCAGTAGAATCCAGCCAATACGCTTGATGTTACGGGCCAACTGATCTACGAGGCTCTCCTGATAGTACACGTCATTCACGATGTCCTCTGCCTGTAACAACTGCCTGATTTGCGCCAGGCTATCCGGCGCCAGGTAGGCGGATTTCACATTGAAGGTGAATACATCGTAGAGCGGGTTCGGTAAATCCAGCTCCAGAATATCCTCACCCAAGTCGTCGCTCATTAGTTCCAGGGCGTCTTCCTTGGAGGTATATTCAACGGACTTGGAGATTATGAAACTACTGCTTTTGAGTTTGCGCTCTAAGGCAGTGCGATCGGCTTCATTGTTTCCACTGGTAAGTTCAACAATGATATCAATCTGTTCCTTCAAGACGGTAGTCAGGCGCTGCGATTGTAGCAGGATCAGGCCGAAAAACCCGAGCAGGAATAATACGGCCGACACACTGATAATGGTGTACAGGTAATTGGGCCGTTGGCGAGGTGGTGTTTTCTTCGGCGATTGCATGATGCAAAAGTATTGAATTAATAGTAGAGCGTGTTGGGGTTCCAAATTTTGGGCTGCAATCGCTCAATTTTGCTCTGCACTTCGTTACTCTTCGGTCGCGTAGCTTCCAGCTATGCTTCCTCATCGTGCCTTGTTCAAAATAAAACTGAGCTTCTTTCGCTCCAAAAATGAACCCCCAACACGCTCTTACTGCTCAGATAGAGTGGTGCTACTTGGTTTTTTACCCCCTAGCTTACCTAACATTCTGCTACGGCGAAACTGCCGGACGAATTTGCCTTCCTCTTCATTTACTGCAAATTCGTCACTGCGCCACCAGGCTTCGATAAAGCCCCACATAATGGCCAGGCCCGAGATCAGGTAGGGTTGATTGCGGAAAGCGGTTTTGGCAGCAGAGATAAGACTAATCCAGAAGCCGTAACGCATCCGATAAAAGCTATACCCAATGCGTACGCGTACTCGTACCAGGCCAGTTTTAGTCCCCAATGGACGGTAGTGCTTGACGGGCAATGACTCATCTACTAATACCTCCCAACCATAATATTGGAGTAGAATTTCGTCGAGCGTGTCCCAACCGATGGTGTGCTTGAGGCCACCCATTTCTTGAAAAGCTGTTTTGCGCCAAGCTTTATAGGCTCCTTTCACGTGATCCCGATCCGAGATGTTTTCGTATACCCACTGTCCTTCCTGCTCGGTTAAGAGCATTCCGCCCGCTAAGCCTAATTTGGGGTGCTGCTGGAAGTGATTTGCAATGGAGGAGAAATAATCAGGTTCTACTAGTAGGTCGGCATCCATCTTTACCAGAAAGTCGTAGTCGGTCGCGATGATGGCGTTGTAGCCACGATAAAATGCTTGGATGATCTTAGCACCACCGGAATACCCCTTGTCTTCGTAAGAGTGTACGGGAGTGATCCAGGGGTGGTGCTGGGCAAAATTGTCAATGATGGTACCAGTATCGTCAGTAGAGCCGTCATTGACGACGATTAACTGTGTTGGTTTTAAAGCTTGTTCAATGATCGCTTCGATTGTGCGCGGGAGGAATTCGGCTTCGTTGTAGGCAGGGATAACAATGACGTAATTCATAGTAGAATGGGGAGCCTCGGGTTTATCTAATGGATAATTAGCAGTTTTGCTTACCGAAGTCTGTGGTACAAGGTATTTGGTACGTAGTACTTGGATTTGTGAAACGCAGCTTCAAACGTATACCAAGTACCAATTACTAAGTACCTAGTACTGTGGTTTAGCATGAGTACGCTATGTCTAAAGTGAAAAGGCGCACGAACAGCTAATCGAAACACTGCTAAGTCACTTGTTTTAGGGCAAAAAAATAACCATTTGCACAAAGGTACAAATGGTCTTGCAAATGTTTTTTTAAATGGCTTCTCGGGTGATGAGAGCTGCGTAACACTAATTGGGTCGTGAATGCTCCGAAGACTTGTACACGTGTTAAACTGGGCGCATTTCTAAAGGAGCTGTTATACAGAGAAAGTCGATCTTCGCCGGGGACGTATCTCGCTTTCTCACAGTTGTAAATCTAAAATAAAAACTGTCGGTCAACTGCTTACATCTGAGATTTTAGGAAAGTTTTAACGCTTTTGTCAGGTAGATTGCTGCTTGTGTTAAAGATCAATTAAAAAACGAGCATTAAGCCTTCTAAAGTATGGATGACGATTTCGTTAAGAAAGTTGTATGAGCTATTCTTTTAAGGACGAATTGCGGGGTGAAAAATGTCTGGGAATCCGTTATCTTCGCGCCTTGATTTAACTCCTTATTAGTATTGCTGGAGGCAGGAATTAAGCGTTTCTTGTTTATTCAGCTCCTGGTTAGTGGAACCTTCCGAGTGAAAGAAGGTGTTGCTAACCAAAATAAGTCAACACAATGGATTATCAAGCTCGCGAAATTGAGCAGAAGTGGCGCAAAGAGTGGGAAGAACGAGGTACCTACCGCGTCAGCAATGACGACAGCCGCCCCAAGTATTATGTATTGGATATGTTTCCTTATCCGTCGGGTGCAGGCCTGCACGTAGGGCATCCACTTGGTTACATTGCCTCCGATATTTATGCTCGCTACAAGCGATTACGCGGCTTCAATGTGTTGCACCCCATGGGTTATGATTCCTTCGGTTTGCCGGCTGAGCAATACGCTATTCAGACTGGGATTCACCCTGCGGTAGCTACCGAAGAAAATATAGGCCGTTATCGTTCGCAGTTGGAGAACTTGGGCTTCTCCTTTGACTGGAGCCGTGAAGTCCGTACCAGCGATCCTGAGTTTTATCGCTGGACCCAGTGGATATTCCAGCAGTTGTTTAAGCACTACTTCGATCAGGATGCTGGAAAAGCTAAGCCAATTGCCGAATTGAAAGCGCGTTTGGCCGAGTCTGGTAATGCGGGCTTGAATGCTGCCACCGAAGATGATACGCCGCAAATTACAGCTGAGGATTGGAACGCCATGGACGAGCGCGAGCAGCAATTGTTCTTGTTGAACTATCGCTTGACTTTCCCGGAAGAGAGCTATGTGAACTGGTGCGCAGCTTTGGGTACGGTTTTGTCGAACGACGAAGTGAAAGACGGCGTGAGTGAACGCGGAGGTTATCCGGTAGAGCGTAAATTGATGGCCCAGTGGAGTATGCGCATCACCGCTTACGCTGACCGATTGATTGATGGTTTGGAGGAGATTGACTGGCCGGTAAGCTTGAAAGAGCAGCAGCGCAACTGGATTGGCCGTTCGCAAGGAGCAAGCGTACGCTTTGCTTTGCAAGAGGATGCCGATACTACAATTGAGGTCTTCACGACTCGTGTAGATACCATCTTTGGAGCTACGTTCATGGTATTGGCACCCGAACACGATTTGGTGGATCAAATCACTACTGCTGAGCAGCGTACTACCATTGATGAATACCGCACTTGGGCGGCTTCCCGTTCGGAGGTAGAGCGGATGGCGGAAGTGAAGAAAGTGACTGGTGCTTTTACCGGTGGTTATTGCATCAATCCGTTTAATGGTGACGCTATTCCGATCTACATTGCCGATTATGTATTGGCAGGTTACGGGACCGGTGCCGTAATGGCGGTCCCTTCTGGTGACCAACGCGACTGGAACTTCGCTACGCATTTTGACTTGCCGATCATCCCCATCTTGGATGCGCAGGAAAATATTGCCGAAGCGGCAGATGCCACCAAGGAAGGAAAGTACATCAATTCTGGTTTCATCAATGGTTTGACGTACGAGGAGGCTATGCCCAAATTGATTTCCTGGTTGGAAGACAAAGGCATTGGTAAAGGCAAAGTTCAATATCGTTTGCGCAATGCCGTGTTCAGCCGCCAGCGCTACTGGGGCGAGCCTGTACCCGCCTATTGGGAAGGTGATGTGCCCCGTTTGGTGCCCGAAGAAGAATTGCCGTTGGTCTTGCCGGCGGTAGATAAATACTTGCCTACCGAAACGGGTGAACCACCATTGGGCCGAGCCGAAGACTGGAAATATAAGGGTAAATACGAGTACGAATTGAGCACCATGCCGGGCTGGGCGGGCTCATCCTGGTACTGGTACCGCTATATGGATCCGAAGAACGAAGAGCGTTTTGCTAGCGCAGAGGCTGTGGACTACTGGCAAGGTGTAGATTTGTACGTGGGTGGTTCTGAGCACGCGGTGGGGCACTTGTTGTACAGTCGTTTTTGGAATCACTTCATGCACGACTTGGGTTTGGTACCCCAAAGGGAATACGCCAAGAAGTTGATCAACCAGGGGATGATCCAGGGGGTGATCGAGTTCTTGAAGATGCAGAAAGAGAAGGTGGACGGTAACAGCCGCTTTGTTTGCGCTGATATCGCTAAAAAAGAGGAAGCAACAGGAGTAGAATTCGCCCAGATCCCGATTCACGTTGACTACGTTAAGGACTACGGTACGGATAAATCCTATGTAGACTTAGACAGTATCAAGAAGTTTTTGGACTGGCGCCCAGAATATAAGAATGCCATCTTTGATTGTGGCAACGGAACCTACCAGAATGGTGTGTTTACACCACACGCCGATGCTGAGGGTTCGCACTTGATGACCGTTTCTGAGGTAGGTAAGATGTCGAAGCGCTACTACAATGTGGTTAATCCCGATGATGTAGTAGCTCGCTACGGAGCAGATTGCTTCCGGATGTTTGAGATGTTCTTGGGCCCGATCGAGCAGGCCAAGCCGTGGAATACAACCAGTATTAGTGGTACCAGTCGTTTCTTGAATAACTTTTGGCGCTTGTTTTTCCGCGACGGAAAATGGTTGGTAACAGAAGAAGAACCTACCAAGGACGAAATGAAGGTTTTGCACACCGCCATCAAGAAAGTGTCTGATGATGTAGAGCGCTTTGCCTTCAATACCTGTGTGAGTGCCTTTATGGTGGCCACCAACGATTTGAACAAGATGAAGTGCCATAAGCGCGCCACCTTGGAACCTTTGTTGGTATTAATGGCACCATTTGCGGTACACATGACGGAGGAGTTGTGGGAGAAGATGGGACACGATACTAGTGTACACCACGCCGAATGGCCAGCATTGGAAGAGCAGTGGTTGGTAGAGGAGAACGTGACTTATCCGATTGCCATTAACGGTAAGACGCGTGCTACAGTGGACTTTCCGGCGGATTCTTCTAAAGCAGACTTGGAAGCCGCAGCACCAGGTTTGGCAGAAATACAGAAGTACTTGGAAGGTAAGACCATCCGCAAGATCATTGTGGTCCCAGGCCGGATGATTAATATTGTGGTAGGCTAAGATCAAATGCCAAGTCGGGAGTCAGAAGTGGGAGGTCGGAAGTAATTCCGATTTCCCACTTCCTATTTCCGATCTTGTTAAACGGCTTGCAGTATATCATACTGCGTTACAATTTGCCAGGCGCCCGCCTGGGTTTTCGTAATTACTGCAGGAATACGCTTATTGAGGTAGGTGCCTAGCTGGCTGATCGGAGTATCTAGGGCTACGGTAGGGAAGGGCTCGCCCATAATTTCCGACAGGGGTTTTTCCCCGTTGTTCAGCGGGTTATCCAGTAAGAATGATAAGACGGTACTTTCTGTCAATCCCCCCACAATATCACCATTGACGGCGACAGGGAGCTGGGAAATGTCTTTGTCCTTCATGATTTGGAAAGCCTGGCGCACGGTATGGGTAGGTTCTACAGCGATAAAATCATCCGCCTTACGACCTTTAACTAAGTCCTTCACCCGAAGCTCTGTATCGAGGAAGCCACGTTCACGCATCCAGTCATCATTGTAAATCTTGCCCACGTAGCGGCTACCGTGATCGTGGATGACGACTACGACAACATCATCTGGTGTTAACTCATCTTTGAGCTGTAGTAGACCCGCCATGGCAGAACCAGCGGAGTAACCCAGCAGAATACCTTCTTCGCGGGCAAGTCGACGGGCCATCACCGCACCGTCCTTATCTGATACCTTTTCGAAGCGGTCGATGATATCAAAGTCTACGTTTTTGGGGAGGATGTCCTCACCAATTCCTTCCGTGATGTAAGGGTAGATCTCCTTTTCGTCAAAGACACCGGTCTCGTGGTATTTTTTGAAGACAGAACCGTAGGTGTCGATACCCCAGATCTTGATATTGGGGTTCTGTTCTTTGAGATAACGACCGGTACCAGAGATCGTACCACCAGTGCCTACACCCACAATCATATGGGTGATTTTTCCCTCGGTTTGTGCCCAAATCTCTGGACCGGTGGACTCGTAGTGAGCCAGGCGGTTAGAGAGGTTGTCGTACTGGTTGAACCAGTAGCTGTTAGGGATTTCTTTACTCAAACGTTCGGCAACAGAGTAGTAGGAGCGGGGATCATTAGGTTCCACATTAGTGGGGCAAACAATCACCTCGGCACCTAGTGCCTTGAGTAGGTCAATCTTCTCCTTGGACTGTTTATCACTGGTAGTGAAGATAGATCGGTAGCCTTTGACACAGCCGGCGATAGCCAGGCCCATACCTGTATTACCAGAAGTACACTCGATAATGGTACCACCTGGTTTAAGGCGACCGTCAGCTTCGGCATCTTCCAGCATTTTCAGGGCCATGCGGTCTTTGATCGAGTGGCCAGGGTTGAAGGTCTCCACCTTCATGAGTACGAGGGCTGGAACTTCAGCCGTTACTTTGTTCATTTTGACCAATGGCGTATTGCCGATGGTCTGGAGGATATTCTCTTTGTATTGCATGAGGTTGCAGCGCTAAATTTGGCTGCAAAGGTAGAATTTATCAGATGAAGCAAGGGCTAATAATGTTTCAAATGAACGTAAAATCGATCATCGCGTACTCCCAGGGCTTTTGCGGCTAGTGGTGATACTACGACCACCGTATTTCGATCGTACACGCGCTCGGGTAAGCGCCCGCTGACTTTGAGGTACATCGTTTGTCGAGTGAGGGGGTGATGAACCTCTACCAAGCTGTTGATCGGAGCCGTGCGGTGCAAGCAGTAGAAGCCGGTGTAGTCGTTGCTGTCTCGGGGCCAGGTAGCGGCTCCGCGTTCTTCCCTAATTCTCCGATTGGCAGAGCGGCGGAAGAATTCCATTTTGAGGGGATGATTGACTTTGGCGTAAGGCCCGCCACGAATTTCCCGCCATTCTTGTGGAATTGGTAACGTAGAAACCCAACCGATAAAGAGTATTTGCCCGGGTTTGAGACCATTCGCCAGCTGAGGATTTTGGCCAAAGAGCCAATCTTCGGAAATTTCAAATACCCGTTTGCACAATCCATAGACGGTATCACCGCGTCGGACCTGGTAATAGACCATCGCTAACTCGGGCAATAAAGTGGGTGGTGGTATTTGTCGGATGATGGCACGCAGGGGGATGGGAATACTCAGTTGATCACCGGGATCATATTTGGCACTGACGTGGGGATTGTAAGCGTAGAGCTCCTGGAGGGTGAGGCCGTAGAATTTGGCCAGAGAAAAGAGCGTCTGTTTAGTTTGAATAGTGTGAGTAAACATCACCTCGCCCATGGGGTGTAGGTATGTGGATAGGGTATCACCAGGGATTAAATAGGAAACGCTGTCTTGTTGTTGTGCGTTAAGCGTAGATGCAATCAACAACCAGCACAGTGCCAGTGTGGAAAGGCGCATAGGGTTTACTTTGTTTTCTCTCGTATGTTTTACCATTCAAAGATAGTAGGAATCCTTATTTTTAACGCTATGAAATTCACTGCTATTATACCGGCACGTTATGGGTCTTCGCGCTTTCCTGGAAAGCCACTGGCTGTACTTGGCGATCGGCCGATGATCCAGCACGTATACGAGAAAGCCAAGGCCTGTTCTTCCTTGTCGGAGGTGATCGTCGCTACTGATGATGAGCGTATTTTGAGCTGTGTAGAAGGATTTGGAGGAATGGCCATGATGACGAGTAAACTTCACCCTAGCGGAACAGATCGCGTGGCCGAGGTGGCCGCTACATTATCGAACACGGATGTGGTGATTAATATCCAGGGAGATGAACCCTTTGTGCAGGTAGAACAGTTGGAGCAACTTTGTGGCTTGTTCACTAATTCTGCCGTGCAGATTGCCACCTTAGCTCACCCCATAGCGGAGGAAGATTTCATTCATGATCCTAATGTGGTGAAGGTGGTATTTTCGGAACAGGGCCGTGCGCTCTACTTCAGTCGGTCACCTATTCCGTATTTGCGGGATGTTTCGATAGGAGAGTGGTACCAGCGCAAAGCGCATTTCCAACATTTGGGGCTGTATGCTTATCGGACTTCCGTGCTGTTGGAGCTCACGCAACTTCCGCCCAGCGTTTTGGAGCAGGGGGAATCTTTGGAACAGCTGCGCTGGCTGCAAGCTGGCTACGGTATCTATTTATGCGTGACGATGCACAAGTCGATCGGGATTGATACCGTGGAGGACTTGAGAAGAGGGGAAGCGTTTCTTGAGGCAGGACACTAGACCTTGTGTCGGAAGATTCACCTTATGCTTATGTCTCCTGGCACAAGGTGAGCTGGCCTAGCGCTGTGCAGTAGCCCCGCCTGAGGTGGGGGACCACGTCGATAGCGTGGGCCGAGCGAATAGCGAGCTGCGAAACATAGCGCCACGCCTTTGGCGTGGAGGCCCCACTTTACCTTTATCCTTTACCTAGTTCTACCGCCCTTGCTAAAGCTGCTTGCGCTCCCGCAACAATATCCTCATGTACCAGGCGCTTGTGGTAGGCTTTCATAGCTGCTTCGGTCGTACCGCCACGGGAACTCACCTTACTGATCCACTCTTGGCAGGAGAAGTTGCTCTTGTTGTACAGCTCAACTGTGCCACGGAAGGTTTGCTTGACCAATAACTCAGACTCGGACTCGTTGAAACCCATTTCGCGCGCGGCCTGCATCATGGCATCCATGAAGTAGAATACGTAGGCAGGGCCACTACCGCTAATGGCGGTGGTAGCGTCGATGGCACTTTCGTCCTCTACATAGATCGTTTTTCCGGTAGTGTTGAGCAGGTTTTGCACCATCACCAATTCAATGCGGGTAACGTCATCGCTAGCGGTGTAAGCCGTCATACCCATCCCAATCTGGGCCGGTAAGTTGGGCATGGCACGAACGATCTTGCTGGCACCTATGCCTTGGCGGATGGTGTCAATCTTTACACCGGCCATAATTGATAGATAAACCTGTTGGTCTTCCACTTCCGGGCGCAAGGTTTCGAACAGGCGCGGGGTGTCTTGCGGCTTAACGGCTAAGATGATCAAATCTGCTTGACGCAAACAGTCTTGTGGCTCTCCGAATACGGACCCAATATTGAGTTCTGCCAATTGAGCCGCTTTTTCGGGAGACTTCTCCAAAATCATCATGTCTTCCTGCTGTGTGATATGAGAACGGAGAAAACTTTTGGCGTAGGTAAGCCCCATGTTGCCCCCACCAATGATGAGAATCTTCATACGGTATAGTCTGCTTTTAAAGGTGGCTGGTTAGGAGCGCACAAAGGTAAGCATTTAAGGGAGAGGGGAAATTTTGCAGCTTCAACAAATTGCTCTATTTTATCCCCTCATAAACCATTCTGTAATTTTATTGTTAGACCCACCAGTCCCTATATACTGTTCGATATGAAATTAGAGGAGGCCATCCAACAACAGAAGTTTATCAGTGAACATCAGAAAGCACATCTCAATATCTTGTACACAGCTTCTTGGCTGAGTCAGCGTACTACTACTATTCTTAAGCCTTATGGCCTCACCTGGCAGCAATTTAACGTCTTACGCATTTTACGCGGGCGTCATCCAGAACCGGCAACTGTAAAATTACTGACGGAGCGAATGATCGACAAAATGTCCAATGCTAGTCGGTTAGTAGATAAGTTGTTGGCTAAGAAACTAGTAGAAAGATGTACATCTAAAGAAGACCGACGCCGGGTCGATGTAAGCATTACCACGGAGGGATTAGAACTCTTAGAAAGAGCAAGCCATGATTTGGAAATTGGTTTGCGCTTTGAAGACGGTAATCTATCGCAAGCCGAAGCTGGATCCCTGAATGAATTACTCGATAAGTTGCGGACACTAGTTGATGAGTCTGCTGAATCATAGCAAATTATAATCCAGCCTCGTCCAATTTTGCTTGAGCTGCTTCCCATTCTTCCATTGCAGTATCTAAATCTGCTTGCAAAGCCTGGTGTTTTTGCACCGTCTCATTGGCACCGGTTTGCTGGTAAAAATTAGGATCAGCCATTTGTGTTTCTAATTTGGCAATCTCATTTTCCAGGCGGTCGATTTTCTTTTCTGCGTTAGATACCGCTCTGGTCAATTTTTTCCTTTCTTCGTAGGATAACTCCACGACTTTCGCCTTCTCTTCGGTTGCGGGTTTGCCGGTGTTGTTGGACTTACTGAGCTCTACCTGACGCATATTGTCCATCTTCCGTTTTTCGAGGAAAAAGTTGACATCGCCAAGGTGGTTATAGAGTTTTCGATCACGGAATTCAATGGTCCGATCAGTGAGTTCAGCTAAGAACTCCCGGTCGTGGCTTACGACAATCAGTGTCCCGTCATACTCCATTAAGGCCTGCTTGAGTACATCCTTTGAGATGATATCCAAGTGGTTGGTAGGTTCGTCAAGGACTAACAAGTTAAAAGGCCGCAGTAGGAGGGCGGCTAAGGCCAAACGGGCACGTTCGCCTCCGGAAAGTACAGATACCTTTTTATCAACATCTTCGCCACTGAATAGAAACGCACCTAATACATTACGCAAGCGCGTACGCATCTCTGGTGGAGAAGAATTTTCCAGGGTTTGTAAGAGCGTTAGATCTCCCTGTAGCGCTTCCGATTGATTTTGAGCATAATAACCAACGGAGACATTATGTCCCAGATTGATATCTCCGCCGGTAGCTGGAATGTGGTTGATCAAGATCTTGGCCAGCGTCGTTTTACCCTGTCCGTTTTGCCCAACGAAAGCAACGCGGTCTCCGCGATCCAATTTGAGATCAATCTGATCGAGGACTTTTAGGTGACCATAAGATTTGCTGATTTTTTGCCCATGTACTACAATTTGACCAGAGCGTGGGGCAGGGGGAAAGCGTAGCACCATGGCCTTGGTGTCTGCCTCATCTAGCTCGATGCGCTCCATCTTATCTAATTGCTTTTGCATTGACTGGGCCAGCTTGGTCTTGGTAGCCTTGGCCATAAAGCGATTGATGGTCCGCTCCCTTTGAGCAATTACTTTTTGTTGGTTACTGTAGGCGGCTCCTAGTTTTTCCCGGCGTTCGGCCCGCAATGCTATATACTTCGAGTAAGGTGCCTTGTAGTCAAATAGTTTACCCATTTCGACCTCTACAGTGCGGGTGGTAACATTGTCGAGGAATTCTTTGTCGTGGGAAATCACTACCACCGAGCCAGGATAAGTTTGTAGGAACTGCTCTAGCCAGATAATGGACTCGATATCCAGGTGGTTAGTTGGCTCATCCAGCAGAAGATAATCTGGCTGAGCAAGCAACATTTTAGCCAGCTCGATACGCATTTGCCAGCCACCACTAAACTCATCAGTCAGGCGTTGAAAATCAGCCTGCGCAAAGCCTAGGCCCTTGAGTACCAACTCCGCCTGCGCTTCCATTCGATCACCTCCCAAGAAAATAAAGCGATCATTGAGCGTAGAGAAATCTTCAACGATTTTGGCGTAGGCTTCACTTTCGTAGTCGGTCCGCTCTTCCATGGCACGATTCAATTCAGCCAAGCGGACTTCAATTCTCCGCGCTTCAGCGAAAGCGGTGAGCGTTTCTTCCATTACCGTCTTACCCTTAGGGATGTTCATCTCCTGGTGCAGGAAACCAATTGTACGATCGGAGGGGATAGCGATGTTCCCCTCATCCGGGCGTTGATAACGGGCGATGATCTTAAGTAAGGTCGACTTACCTGCCCCATTGCGGCCAACGAGTCCTACCTTGTCTTTATCTCCAATCACTACGGTTACGCGGTCGAGAAGAATGCGGTTGCCGTACTGCACGTAAATGTCACTGAGGGTAATCATGAATAGCTGCGGATTTGCGCGCCAAAAGTACGGAATAGTGGAGAGAAAGTAGTGGGGGGAGAAGATTAGATGGGGGGATAGCCCGCACGGCGGGACCCACCCTATTCACCAGGTCCAACAACCACCTAATCCTTCCGAGATTAGACAGCAGGATCATACCTATTGCAATGTAATTATCACAATAGCCAACAACATCCTTTGGTGAGCTTGAAAAACCGGGAATAAAATACCGCTGATTAGTAGGCCGCCAGAGCGCTCTTGCGACCAGGAAAATAGTGCCTTCGATGGGTGGCTTTTCACTGTACTCTCAACAAATTAAAGTAAAAATTACCTTAAAAACAAATTTTGTGTCACTTTTTAAGTGGATACTATTTTTTGTTAGCCTTGATTTCGTGAAAGAAAATATCATCATTGGGTACGTCAAACGCTAATCCGGTTACTTCCCGATTGTTGTTGAGTTGAAACTGCACGGTACCGAAGTCAAACCAGGCGTGAGCTTCGTCCCACTGAATTTGCCAGGTATCGTAATGCCAGTGGGTTAAGTTGGCGTTGAGCAGGGGAGCAGTGGCAAATTCTAATCGCAGTTGTTCTCCTTTGGCGATAACATTGATCGTGCCAAACATGGGATCGTAGTATTCACCGGCGTACTGGTCCAGGCTAACGCTGGCTTCTGTGTTGGTAACTCGAGCATCCAAACGTTCCTGGTGCCGTTCCTCCCAGGCTTTTTGCCCTCTTTCTTGACGAGCCACTGCATTTTCCAACCACTTATCGGTATCACGCCCTAGATAGGAATCAATGATATAACTACCTAGCGCAGAAGACAAGCCCGTCATACTATTGGTGAGTACTACAATACCAAGGTTTTGGTCTGACACCATAGCCACGCGGGAGTACATACCATCGTAGCCACCACCGTGACCAACAATGGTGTGGCCATTACTATTACTGAGGAACCAACCCAAGCCAGCACTGCTGAAGTTTTTGTAGTTGCCCAAGGCATTATGTGGACGCCAAGTGTAATTGGTTACTTCTTTGGGGAATATCTCTACACCATCAGTAGTGCCGTTGGCCATTTGCGTTTCGATCCACTTGAGCATATCACTAACGCTGGAGACAATTCCACCAGCAGCCCCCATATTATCCCAGTTGGCGTAGGGAATAGGCTGATTGTCATGGCGTGTAAGGTGCGGTGTCGCTACATTGGCCATCTCCGCAAGCGGAGTAACCGAAGTCTGGGTACGGTCCATACCAAGTGGACCTAAAAAATGTTCCTGTACATATTCGCTCCAAGATTGCCCCGTTACGGCTTTAATCACTTCCCCAGCAGTGATAAACATGAGGTTGGAATAGCCGTAACCAGCTCGCCACTCGTAGGCTTGCGGTACGTACTTCACCTGTCGTACTACCTCTTCAGCACTGAGGGCACTTTTGTACCATATTACGTCCCCACTAAAAGTGCCTAAGCCTGCTCGGTGGCACAGTAGGTCACGCACGATCATGTGGTTGGAAACATAATCGTCATAGACGGCAAAATAGGGCAAGTATTTCCTGACTGGATCGTCCAAATCTAATTTGCCTTCCAGGTGTAGCTTTGCGATAGCCGTGGAAATAAAGGCTTTAGTATTGGAGGCAATCGCAAAGAGGGTATTACCGTCCACTGCTTCATCCTCACCTTTTGTACGGGTGCCAAAGCCTTCGGCCATCACTATTTCACCGTCTTTAATGATGCCCACCGCAAAACCGGGAACATTATAAGCCGTAAGTGCCTGCTCTGCGGCTGCTCGAAATTCAGCGGCTGTCTGTGCGGATAGCTGTAAGCTTGTAGCAAGGGTAAAAAGGCAAATAGTTGAAAGGAGGAGGATACGAAAACGAAGTACCATAGACAGTTACGATTTGATTACAAGAACACTACTTTTTGATAGACCGGAATATGCTAAATTCTGATCCAGATCTCCGGTGAATGCCATAGTGATCCAAAGATAGAAATTGTTCGATTCTCGTGCTAAGAGGTAGCAAAACCTCATCAAAGGCATTTAAAGTGAAAAAAATTGAGCCTCATTTTTACCCTGTTTTGAGGAAAAAAGATTTTTGCTGAGCGATAGCTAGGAAAGTGTAAAAAAATCAAGTGACGGCGGTTCGAGGTTTTAAGTGTTTGTTTTTGAGTTTATTATGGTTTTGTTTTTCTCTTATGAATTCTGTTGCCACTGTATGTTTGGTCTGTTTTTTGAATAGAAAGTTGAAAAATCATGAGCTTTCCCAGCTGCTGATCTGCTCGCACCTTTGTAGTGCAAGGAGGGAAAGCATGCCCACCAAACTTATAGTTAATCAGGCATACTGACTCTTCTCTGTATAACCAAAATTTATTACTGACTACTGCTGTGGTACACACAACTTAAAACTGTGAGGTAATGCCCTCTACAGAACACTGAACTAATGCCGCAGCACCAAAAAACTTTTTATCATGAAAACCAAATTCTTTAACACCCGATTGAGCATTTTGGCCTACAGCGCCGCACTGATGCTGGGCCTTTTTGCCTTTAATAGCTGTGAAAAGGACCAGGTAGAACCTACTACTGCACCAAATGGTGAGGTAACTTTCCGCGAAGAAATGGGCGACGGTGACGTTAACTATGCGGTGGCGGATGAGCTGCTTGGTCAGATCGACTACGGGGCCATCAACTACACAGAAGAGTTAGGAATCTTAAAGTTTGCCTCTGATGAAAACCTACAACAGACCCTCCAGTTGATCGAAGGAGCGGCAGACGCACTGAACGAAGAGATCTACAGCAGTATCGCCGGTCTTCCAGAGGAAGAAGTAGATGCGATGGAAATCAACGACAACTACGCTTACGAGGTCTTTGAGGACAATTTTCCGCAGTTCACTTCTTTCCGGGCTATGGCTAACGAGGAAATTGAAGCCTTCTTTGCGCAGGAGGAGTTGAACGATGAAGCAGATCCTTCAGATGTTTATGATGCCATTCCTGATGTACTAGGTACAGTTCTCAATACCTCTGGTGAAGTAGCAAGCTACGATGGCGGTGAGTTGGAAGAGCAAGTACATATTGCCAAGCTGGACGGTGGTAACTACACTGTAATGGATGGTGATGCTGGTACCGTCCGTACGCTGCGCGAAGATCTGAGCTTTGATGAAATCTCTGAGATCATCAATGTGAAAGTAGTAGATGAGCCAGAAGAAGGCCGCAGCTGCTGCCGCTCTAACCGCACGGTGAGCAACACTCGCTACGTAAATCAGTGGGGCCGTCGTTACCGGGCTAAGTACCGCGTACGTATCCGTAACTTCTCTTTCTTTTTCTGGAACGTACACCGCGCGTCTTCGCAGCTGAAGTCTCGTCGTAAGAGTGGCTGGTTCTGGAAGAAGCACTACACCACGATCGGCATCAATCAGCAAGGTAATGTTTACCCATCTACTTACTACACTTACACTTGTGTCAAGGCGTACTACGATTTTGTAGAAGAGAAGTGGAAGTACAAAGTGGATACTTGTGTGGGAGAGAACAAGTGTGAGGGTGAGGCCTTAAACGCTGCTACCTCTGGTACTAAGTACACCTGGAAGCATGAGCGCACGCGGAACTATAGCTCTAAGGTAAGCGCCAGTGACAAGGATGGAACTGCTGGAATCCTAAGAGCAACCTTCACCTGGAGAGGACAAACCTTAAGCTTGTCGATCTGCTAAGGTAACGCGAACCGATAATACCCAATATACCAAATAGAAAACCTCAGTCCTGCCTGTAACTACGGGCAGGACTGTTTTGCTACACTGCAATGATTGCGAGTAGCCATTCTCTTTGGATCAACGGGGTGTCGCTTTTGATACGGTCCTTTACTTCCTGCAGTTTGGCTTGGTCCTTTAACCACTTGTACTTATTGATTTGCCGCATTACTGATATAAAATGCAAATAGGCTTTTTTGTCGAATTCGGCAATATCGGCACGGCGCACCTTCAACTCCATTGCTCGAATCCGACTCTCTAATAAGTCGTGGTCGGTAGCAAAGTAGATCTTGATGAGTAAGATATCACAACTTAAACTAAAGTTTACATCTTCAAAGAGTTTGTAAGTGATCATTGCTTCTGCATCCTGATACTCTTCTTGCGCAAACAGGAGCTCAGCTTGGCACAGACTGTAAATTTCTTCCGGATACTTGGTGCCTAGGATTTTATCCGCTGGAACAAGCTGCAACAAGTGCGCTACCCACTCCAACTCTTTTTGCTTGATCCCAAAATTTACCAGTAATTTCAAGGTGCTGATATGCATCTTGTCTCCCCGGTGAAAAAAATAGCCACGCTGTAGGTGCTCTTTGTACAAAGCTACCAGATTAGAAGAAAGCTGGGTGTTGCCAGATAGCTTATAGTGCCTACCAAAGAAGTAGCGGTAGAAGGTCTGAATATTATTGATCTCAGCCAACGGGATAAGATGTTCTTTTTCCCGAATTAAGCGCTCAAATCGCAAAAAGAGCTCATCATTTTCTGGCTGGTGAAAAACCTGTAACGCCAAGTGATAAACCTCAGCATTAATGGTGTGTACAGATTGGTATTTGGGGTAAGTTTCCTCTACGTATTCCGAAAATTGATTGGCGTAGCTATCAGGGTTTAATCGGTACAACTTGGAGTACGAGAGGATAATGGCCAACTCGAGTTTTTTGGCAAAGAAGCCCTGATCGAAATAGGTGTCAACTGCCTGTAGGCTGCTTAACTTAGAGTTGGGGTCATAAGAGCCAGCAAAGGAAACGGCCAGCTCCTCTAGACGGGACCGCAGTAGATAATCGTAACTGTCATGCCGGTTTTCTCGATCCCAGTCTTTACGGAATTTTCGGATGACCGACCAGAAACGCGCCACGTTTCCGTTAGTGGCAAAAAAACGAGCCAGGCCATAGTCCAATCGCTTTTCCAGCTCCGGTTCTAGTTCTTCGTAGGCCACAAAACGCTCTACTAGTTTGTTTAAAGCAGAAGAAAGGCTGTCAATTTCATTTTTGGTATTGGCGGAATAAAAAGAATGGGGAAAAAAGTGAGCTTGGAGATTTTCTTTTTCTAAAGCCTTACTCCTAGGGTTAGCGTCATACTTTAAGACTATTTCAAGCAATTCTTGAAGCTGGAGAGCATTGGATTTGTGGTTGAAATAAGGGGATTTGACGAATTGCTGTAAACGCCTGCGCTGTTTCTTGCTCAGGTAGCTGACTACCTCAATCAATTTACTACTTGGCATAGGAAAGGATTGTAAGCTTTAGACTTTAAAAATGGAGAAAATTCGAAAAAAGTGAGCTATGTCCATTTGGGTTCACCCTCTACTTTTGGACCCAGATATTATTACTGAACGAAAAAAACTCAAAAACCATGGAATTCCCTTTCCAATCAACCCGAATTTTCTTTTGCCTTTTCTTTTGCTTTCTCTCAATCGGTGCTATCTATGCTCAGGAGGCTACGTGTTCACTCTCTCCGCCGGATGAAGTTTTCGTTACTGAACAGGATGCTGCCTACGAGCTGGAGTGGGAGAATCAGGAAGAGGCTATATCCTACCGCGTTGTAGTAGTGGACACAGAAAGCTCTGATATTCTCTTCTCCGAGACAGTGGAACAAGCTAGAGTGGATATTGTTGGCTTGTCCTTTACGACAGCTACCTATGTAGGCATTGCCAGCGTTTGCGAAAACGGCGACGAAGGCAATTATGGATACTTCGGTCCTGAGTCTAACTCCACTATTATTGTCCAAGACATCGTGATGCAAATGCAGGGTGAGGATGGTCCGCGTACCCTAGAGTGTGAAACAGAGACGGAACAACTCATTGCCGCATCGGTCAGTGGATTTGTACACACTAATTTCAATGTTACCCCTCCGGTTAACGGTGCCGGTAGTCACCAGATTCAGGGTGCCCTAGTTGACATTATGCTAGTGGAGCAAGGTACGGGTAACGTATTTGCACAAGCAACAATGCTCACCCACGCCAACAATACACTAACTAACTCAAATAACTGGATTAATGTAACCAATGCTGGAAGTAACTACGATTTTATTAGCCCAAACCAACATTTCTTCAGCTACAGCAACTCTAATCAAGGGCAGTTTGACTTCTGGATTAGCGCGGCCTTACCCGGTGACCAGGCTTACCAATTGATGGTGGAGCAGCGTGATTGTCCCAACGTGAACAAGATCGTGCAAACCCGTAGCCGAGGTGGAAACGACCTGCGGTCCGGCGGACAAGGAGAATGGAAACCATCGTCCTTTATAATGAAGCGTGTTGAACTTGCTGATGAACTAACGATCTACCCCAACCCAACCACCAACCAAGTTATATTGACTATTCCAACCCAAGAAGTGAATGTATTCGACAGCCAGGGTCAACTCGTATTCCAGGCCGTCAATTCATCACCCCAACAAACCATTTATGTCAGCGAATGGCCAGCCGGAACCTATTTTGTTCAGGCGATCACCGCCGCAGGGGAAGCTATCGCTCGACCATTTCAGAAGCTATAATTAGATCACCCTCTTTATTACTGAACCTTGAGTTTCTTGCCGCTTATTTGATTGGTAGTGGTCAAGACTTAGTTCAGTAATATTTTTCGCCTGGCCTGGTACCTTGTGTGCCGGGCTAGGTATTTTCTAGTAAACGTTGGGAGTGAACTACTTGATAAGTTATTGATTGTCAAGGCCTCATGTTTGTTAGCGATGAGGGGGCAAGGAATGCCGACAAAAAAAGCGAAGCTCTGATAAACCAAAGCTCCGCTTTCAAATACTCAAATCGTTAATTGGGAGGCAACGCTAAGCTGCCTTCCAACTATCGTTTACCGCTTATTTTAGATTATGGTCGACATCCGGTGCGTAATCTTTTCAATACGCAAGCTGTGCATCTCTGTATCTTCTACAATATCAGCAATGATATCGCCTAGTTCTGATGTGGTACACTTGATCCTGGGGTTCAGATCTTCGGTCCCCAATCCTTTGTCCATCACCTGCTGGACAGCGGCCCGTACCTGATTGGCTTCTTCGTGCAAGGATAAACTATCCAGCAACATCGCCGCAGAAAGGATAGTCGCTAATGGATTGGCGCGGTCTTCACCGGCTGCTTCTGGGTAGGAACCGTGAATGGGTTCGAACAAAGAAGTATGAGTACCAACCGATGAGCTTGGTAACATACCTAATGAACCAGACAGGACGCTGGAAGCATCCGACAAAATATCACCGAACATATTGCTCGTGATGATCACATCAAATTGCGCTGGCCATAAGATGAGTTGCATCGCCGCATTGTCGACAAACATATAGTTTACCTCCACTTCAGGATATTCTGGTGCTAGCTTTTGCACTACTTCCCGCCATAGTCGGCTGGATTCTAGTACATTAGCTTTATCTACTAGATGTAATTGTTTACGACGGTTCATTGCTTCTTCAAAGCCAATTCGGGCGATCCGTTCAATTTCTTCGTAGCTGTAACTGCAAGTGTCATAAGCGGATTTTCCATCTTCACTGCGGCCACGCTCGCCGAAGTAAATTCCTCCGGTTAGTTCGCGAACAATGAGCATATCTACTCCTTCCACCCGCTCTGGGCGTAGCGGACACAAGTCGCGCAAACTGGGGTAGATGGTTACTGGGCGCAGGTTAGCGAAAAGCCCTAAGGTCTTGCGTAGTTTAAGTAAGCCTTGTTCTGGCCGAACTTTAGCCGATGGGTCATTATCGTACTTTGGGTGGCCGATAGAACCAAAGAGTACAGCATCACTTTCCAAGCAAGAATCGATGGTCTCCTGGGGTAGGGGATTGCCCGTTTGATCAATGGCAATTGCCCCCACTAGGGCGTGGCAGTATTCAAAGGAGTATTGGTAGCGATGTCCTACCGCATTTAATACTTTGATGGCTTGTTCAACTACCTCTGGGCCAATGCCATCACCAGAGAGTACCGCAATCTTATACTTTTTCATAAGCTTCTATTTCTGCTGCCTGACTCAGCAGGTAGTCAATGTCATCATAACCGTTCAATAAGCACTTTTTCTTGTACGGGCCTATCTCAAAAGAGGCTTTACTACCTGTTGCGTCAATTTGGAAATACTGTTCCTCCAAGGATACGGTAAAAGTAGCCTCAGGGTTAGCTTCAATGGTCCGAAATATTTCGTCTAGAAATGCCGGCGATACGATCACCGGTAAAATTCCATTGTTGAGAGCATTGCCGCGAAAGATATCTGCGAAGAAGCTAGAAACTACCACACGAAAGCCATAGTCACCAATGGCCCAGGCAGCGTGTTCTCGGCTGGAACCACAGCCGAAATTCTTACCTGCTACCAGGATTTCACCGCTGTAAGTTGGATTGTTGAGCACGAAATCTGGCTTAGGTTGATCTTCGCGGTCGAAGCGCCAGTCGCGGAACAGATTATCCCCGAAACCATCACGTGTGGTAGCCTTGAGGAAACGAGCAGGTATGATTTGATCCGTATCCACGTCCTCGATGGGAAGTGGAACGGCAGTGCTTTTGATTGTTGTAAATGCTTTCATCTTGGAAGGGCTTAAACGAGTACTTCAATTTGCGTTCTCACATCAATAATTTCTCCGGCAATTGCAGCGGCAGCGGCGGTGAGAGGGCTCGCCAGAATAGTGCGTGCACCCTGGCCCTGACGGCCTTCAAAATTGCGATTACTAGTGGAAACGCAGTACTTACCTGCTGGTACTTTGTCTTCGTTCATCCCCAAGCAAGCTGAACAACCTGCTTGGCGGAACTCGAAACCTGCAGCTTCAAAGACTTGATCCAGGCCTTCTTCCTTAGCTTGTATGGCCACCTGCTGAGAGCCAGGAACGATCATTGCGCGCACGTGTGGTGCGACCTTTTTTCCCGCTACCAATCCCGCCGCCAGGCGCAAATCTTCCATGCGCGAGTTGGTACAAGAACCAATAAAGACGTAGTCGATGCTTTGTCCCAGTAGGGCTTCGCCCGCTTGCACATCCATGTAGCCTAAGGCTTTCTGGAAGGTAGCTTCACTTTCGCCTTCTTTTGCTTTGGCTGGTACTTTTTCAGTTACCCCCATACCCATTCCTGGGTTGGTGCCGTAGGTGATCATTGGCTCAATATCTTCGGCCCTGAAGTTGAACTCAGCGTCAAAGGTGGCATCCTCATCGGTATATAAAGACTTCCAGTACGCAAGCTTTTCGTCCCATTCTATTCCCTTCGGTGCAAACTCCCGACCCTCAACATAATCAAAGGTGATTTGATCCGGGGCAATTAAGCCACCACGAGCACCCATTTCAATGCTCATGTTGCAGATCGTCATCCGTGCTTCCATACTAAGGCTGCGAATGGCCGAGCCCGCGTACTCCACGAAGTAACCGGTGCCGCCACCAACTCCCAACTTGGAAATGATGTAAAGGATGATATCCTTGGAGACCACTCCAGGAGCGAGTTCTCCATCTACTGAAATACGCATCCGCTTGGGCTTGCGCTGTAGTAGGCACTGGGTAGCCAGCACTTGTTCTACCTGGCTGGTACCAATGCCAAAAGCAATAGCCCCAAAGGCACCGTGCGTACTGGTGTGGCTATCTCCACAAACCATGGTCCGACCAGGTTGCGTGATACCCAATTCCGGACCAATAACGTGTACAATACCCTGGTATTGGTGTCCCAAGCCGTACAACTCCACGCCAAACTCCGCACAATTATCCGTCAGGGCCTGAACTTGCTTACGCGAAAGCTCTTCCTTGATCGGGAGGTGCTGGTCTATAGTAGGAACGTTGTGATCAGCAGTGCCGATGGTCTGCTGGGGGCGGAATACCGGTAGATCCCGGCGGCGCAGGCCATCGAACGCTTGCGGACTCGTCACCTCGTGAATAAGGTGACGGTCAATGTAGAGAATCTGTTGACCGCCCTCAATTGATTTTACAACGTGGCGGTCCCAAATCTTGTCGAACAAAGTTTTTCCCATGGGAAATAGCTCCATTTTTTCCCGCAAAGACTAAGCCGGGATGTTTTCGTGTTTCAAAATGCCTTCCAAATCGGCGTCGTTTACCTCCTTCTTGCGATCGGCAACTTCTAAGAATTTGGCGTAAGCCGCATCTAACTCCAACTTACTGAGGTTATGGCCAATGTTCTTAAAGCGATAAGCTAGCGCTGCCCGACCACTACGAGCAGTCAAGACGATCTTACTCGTATCTACACCTACTTCTCTTGGGTCAATGATTTCGTAAGTGTCGCGGCGCTTGATCACCCCATCCTGGTGGATGCCACTGGAGTGCGCAAAGGCGTTGGCGCCCACAATTGCTTTGTTAGGCTGTACCATCATGCCCATGCGGTCACTCACTAGCTGGCTGGTTTCGTTTAGTAAGGTGGAATTAATGTCGGTGTCCAAGTTTAGATAAGGGTGCTGACGCATAATCATTACTACCTCTTCCAGAGAGGTGTTGCCAGCACGTTCTCCGATACCGTTAATGGTGCACTCGATCTGGCGCGCGCCATTCTGGATACCGGCAATGGAGTTGGCAGTTGCCAAACCCAAATCGTTGTGGCAGTGGGTAGAAAGGACAACATTGTCGATGCCTTTCACATTTTCTTTCAAGTAGCGAATCTTAGCGCCGTATTCTTCCGGTAGGCAGTAGCCCGTAGTGTCAGGAATGTTCAGAACGGTTGCACCGGCTTTGATGACTGCTTCGCATACGCGCGCCAGATATTCGTTATCGGTACGGCCAGCGTCTTCGGCGTAGTACTCTACATCTTCCACAAAACGCTTAGCGTAGCTGACGGCCCTTACTGAGCGTTCAAGGATTTCTGCCTGAGTAGACTTGAGCTTGTGCTTGATGTGCGATTCGGAAGTACCGATACCTGTATGAATACGGGGATGCTTGGCGTAAACGAGTGCTTCGGCCGCCCGCTTAATGTCTGCTTCGACTGCCCGTGACAAGGCACAAATCTTTGCTCTTTTTATGATTTTGCTGATCTCAACCACCGAGTTAAAGTCACCGGGACTGGAGATCGGGAAGCCTGCCTCAATAATATCTACCCCCAGTGCTTCTAACTGCAGGGCGATTTCAATTTTCTGTGGCGTAGCCAATTTGCAACCGGGAACCTGCTCACCATCGCGCAGGGTGGTATCGAAGATGTTGATGTGCTCTGCTGACATAGGACTAGAAATAATACTAGAGTTTGTATGTTTGTACAGTTCAAAGATATTTGGATGCAGTCAGCCCATGTAGCTAAAATAGTGTAAGACTACCATATGCTAAAAGGTAGTATCTTTATCTAAAGTGCTGAATTTTAGTTCCTTAGTAAACTCAAAACTACAATGCCAAAACAGAAGACCGATGATTTGTTGCAACTGATTGTCTCTTTAACCAGAGCAGAGAAGAGGCACTTTCGGCTTTTTGTGCGGCGAAATCAATCCTCCAATGATATCCTTTTTCTGCAGCTGTTCGATCATCTGGATAAACACCAGGAATACGATGAACCGCTGCTGCTAAAACGGATTCCTGATATCAAGAAAAGCCAGCTCTCCAACCTCAAAGCACATCTTTACAAGCAGTTGCTAACTAGTTTGCGCCTACTAAGTAAGAATTACAACCAGGATATTGAGATCCGTGAGACGATTGACTACGCGCGGGTTCTTTACAACAAAGGCCTGTATCGCCAATCATTGGATGTACTGGATAAGGCGAAGCAAAAAGCGAGTCAGAGTCATTTCGATACGCTGAAGCTGGAAATACTAGAATTTGAAAAACGTATTGAAGGGCAGTACATTACCCGCAGCATCGAGGGGCGTGCCGAGCAGTTGAGTGCGGAGTCCATTGAGGCAACCAATCTACTGTATCGTTCCAACCAGTTCTCCAACCTGAGTCTACAGATGTACGCTCTTTATCTCAAAGTAGGTTACGTCCGGAACGAAAAGGATGATCACTACGTACGCGACGTTTTCAAATCGCGCTTGCCTGATGTGCGTTATGAGGAGCTTGACTTCTGGGGGAAGGTTTACTATTGTAAAGCTCGCTATTGGTTTTATCATATGACGCAGGATTTTCCGCGTTGCTACCGCTACAGTGAGCGCTGGCTCAATCTATTTCAGCAAAACGAAGAAGCGATTTTTCTGCACCCGGCAGAATACCTAAAGGGACTCCATAAACTGCTCAATGCACTGTTCAATACCTTGCATCATCGTCGGTTTCGGGAGATCATGGCAGTACTGGAGAAGTTTCCGGAACAGTACGATATGGGTAAAAACCGGAATGTTGAGGGGCTCTATTATTTGTTCTGGTACATTCACCAAATCAAGCTACACTTCTTGGAAGGTACCTTCAGCGAAGGTATCGCACTGGTGGATCCACTCATGAAGCTGATCCAACAAAACACTTACAACTGGGACAGCCGTCGCGTATTGGTCTTCTACTACCGCATTGCCTGTCTGTATTTTGCCAGTGGTGATAACGGTTCGGCCATTGATTATTTGAATCTCATCCTCAATCAAAAGAATCCAGACTACCGCGAAGACATCCAGAGTTTTGCCCGGATTTTGAACCTGATTGCCCACTTTGAATTGGGCAACCGCCAATTGGTGGAATATCAAGTGAAGTCGGTCTATCGCTTCTTATCCAAGTTGGAAGAGCTCAATGATGTGCAACGGGAAATCTTCTATTTCATTCGTAAGACGCCGCGCATTCGTACCGACGAACTACCAGAGGAATTTGAGCGCCTGAAAGAAAAGCTGGTGGCGCTGGAGGATAGCCCGTTTGTCCGTAGACCCTTCTTGTATCTGGATATTATCTCCTGGCTGGAGAGTAAGATTGAAGAGGTGCCAGTACAGGATGTGATCCGTCGAAAATTCTTGGCTCGGGAGGCGGCTCGTGCTAGTACTACCTAATCATTAGGTATTATTTGGGTAATGGCCTCATTTTTTGCGCTAGTTATTGCTGTGAAATGAGGTAGGCTTTTACATTTGTGCTTGTTATTTAGATTTAGTTTAAATAAAAGTAAACCAAGTGAAAAGCCAATATTTATTGTTGTTGAGTCTGTTTGCTGTTCTTTCATTTTCGGCCTGTGACGATGATGATGCGGGGCCAATGATAGATGTACCTCAAACCTACGAGTTTACTCGTGATGGTGCTACTACTGTCTCTTTCAGTGGCCAGACCGATCGGATTATGATGGGAGAGGAGTTGATCTCTGCGATGAAGGATTTTTCTGTATCTGTCGAAGCATTACAGAATATGTACGTGAATCCAGAGGGTGTAGATCCTTTTTCCAATGCTGATCTAAATGCTTCTAGCAAGAGTGTGCGTGGTAAGACCGCTGCTTCTGCTGATTACTTCTCAGCAAATACGGCGGCCAGTGCGGTCATCAAAGAAGCGTTCGATGCTTGGATTGCGGCTCAGGTAAATGAGGTGGCTCCGGCAGAAAATGAATTAGCTACAGCTGGCAATGCCGGACAAATTGCTGATGGCGGTTCTGTACGCTACGTTAATAGCCAAGGTTTAGAATATAATCAGTTGGTTAACAAGGGTTTGATTGGTGCTTTGATGGCTGATCAGGCTTTGAATAACTACCTGAGCCCTGCGGTGCTGGATGCGGCAACTAATATCGATGAGAACGATAATGGGACTGTTGCTGATGGCAAGAACTACACCAACATGGAGCACAAGTGGGATGAGGCCTACGGTTACCTTTATGGTACGGCCGCTAACACCGCTGATCCTAACCCGACTATTGGTGATGACGATAGCTTTATGAACAAGTACATTGGTCGCGTTGAGGGTGATCCTGATTTCATGGGTATCGCTGATGAGATTTACCAAGCATTGAAGTTGGGCCGTGCAGCTATCGTAGCTGGTGACTACAAGACTCGTGATGAGCAAGCAGAAATCGTGCGTGAGAAAGTATCTACGGTAATTGCAGTACGTGCAGTGTACTACCTACAGCAAGGTAAGGCGGGCTTGGAAACCGAACCCGTAAACTTGGGCGGTGTATTCCACGATCTATCTGAGGGCTATGGTTTCATCTACAGCCTCCAGTTCACGCGTAAGCCTAATACTTCTGAGCCATATTTCAGCGGTTCTGAAGTGGATGCCATGTTGACTGATTTGTTGAACGACGGTGCCAATGGCTTGTGGGATGTAACGCCTGCTACTTTGCAAAGTCTCTCTGAGCAGATTGCAGCTGAGTTTGACTTCACTGTCGATCAGGCTGGTAGCTAAGAACGACATTTCCGACTACAGAGGACGTAAAAGACCACGTACGAAGTAGCCGTAAACTAATAAGTCCACTGCGGGCGGCTCTGGTGAGTCGCCCCTTTGGTGTTTTCAAAAACGAGGTGCATTATGAAAAGATTATTCTTCTTATTTCTGATCGTATCAGGATTATTTGCTTGTGGAGATAGCGGTGACGATAATCCACAACCCGTTGATAATTTTGACCGTAAGGCCATGTTGACGCATTGGGCCGATAATATCATTCTGCCGGCTTTAGAGGCCAGTTTCCAAAGCATTAATGATTTAGAAAATGCCGCTGGAGACTTTCGGGGAGAAGCAACTACCGAAAACCTAGAAGCCCTCCAGACTGCTTGGCTAAACGCCTATAAAGATTGGCAACGCGCCGGTATTTACGAGATTGGAAAGGCCGAAGAAGTCCAACTCATTAGTTTGATCAATCTGTATCCAACTGATATAGATGGGATAGAAGCCAATATTGCGGCTGCGGAGTACAACCTGGACTTGCCTTCGCAAAAGACTCGCCAAGGCTTTCCAGCTATGGACTACTTGCTCTTTGGTAATGGTGCTAGCAACTCAGAAACCTTGACTAAGTACCAGGACGGAACGACGGGCGAAGCGTACCGGCAGTACCTTCTGGATATCAGCGAAAAAATGCGCCAAAATATGGGAACCGTCCTAGCTGATTGGAGTGCTGGCTACCGCCAAACCTTTGTTGATAATGATGGCAACTCAGCTACCGCCTCTACCGATCGCCTAGTGAATGATTATATCTTTTACTACGAAAAGCATTTGCGTGCGGGTAAAGTGGGCATTCCTGCGGGAGTGTTCTCAGGCAATATTCTACCGCAGAACGTAGAAGCTTTTCACCGTCAGGATATCTCAAAAGAATTGCTCTTGATTTCCTTAGCTGCGGCGCAAGATTTTTTTAATGGAGTGGCTCACGATGGTAGCAGTACGGGGCCAAGCCTAGCTAGCTACCTAAACGAATTGGAGACCAGCAAAAATGGTCAACCACTTGCGGATGTTATCAACGCCCAGTTTGATGAGGCACGTAGCACTATTGAGGGTTTGGGTGATAATTTTGTGGATATCGTAAACACCAACAACATTGCGATGTTAGAGGCCTACGATGCACTACAACTCAATGTGGTGAACCTGAAAGTAGACATGCTACAAGCTCTGAACATTAACGTAGATTACGTAGATGCAGACGGAGATTAATCCGTAAATAGCTTAAGTGAAGGAAAAACTAGAGAAATATTTTATGCAGAAAAGTAGCGCAGCTCCGCTGGCTACTTTTCGCATTTTCTTTGGTTTGCTGATGTTGATTAGCCTGATCCGCTTTGCGGCCAACGGCTGGATCGAAAAACTCTATTTGGAACCTAGCTTCCACTTTAAATTTTACGGATTTGAGTGGGTGCAGCCGCTGGGCCCCTGGACCTATCTACTCTTTATCATCTGTGGCTTGGCCGCCATTGGTGTGAGCTTGGGTTACCGCTATCGCCTTTCTACGCTGGTATTTTTCTTGTCCTTCACCTACATCGAGTTGATGGACAAGACGACCTATCTCAATCATTACTACTTTGTGAGTGTAATGAGCTTCTTGTTACTTTGGTTGCCAGCCGACCGTTACTACTCGCTCGATGCACTTCGCAAGCCAGATTGGTCAATTAAGGAGGTACCCCAATGGTCGATTGATGCGGTGAAACTAATGTTAGCGATCGTCTATTTCTACGCTGGTTTGGCTAAGCTCAATTCTGACTGGTTGTTTTCTGCGCAGCCCCTCGCTACTTGGCTGCCCACTCGCTATCATTTACCGTTGATTGGGCCTTATTTGCGAGAAGAATGGATGCACTTTGCCATGAGCTGGGCGGGGGCGCTATATGATCTGCTCATTCCGTTTCTCCTGTGGAATGCGCGTACCCGACCGCTCGCATTTGTGGCGGTAGTCGTCTTTCATATCCTTACCCGCGTGCTGTTTCCGATCGGTATGTTCCCATATATCATGATTGTGGGAACACTGATATTTTTTTCTCCCGCGGTGCATGAACGCATGCTAGCGACCCTCACGCGCCTGGGAAGAGGAGTGGGCATTCGTCCGCGAGCCGCTATCGCTGTATCGAAGCAGCCGGTTAATTTTCGGCCTCGGATTACTCTTCCAGTGCTATCACTGTTTTTTGCAGTGCAGTTGTTGCTTCCTTTTCGCTACCTGATGTATCCTGGAGAACTATTTTGGACCGAACAGGGTTTTCGTTTTTCTTGGCGGGTGATGTTGATGGAAAAGGCTGGCTACGCACAGTTTAAAATTGTAGATGCCAAGAGTGGAAAGCGTTTGTACGTTGATAATTCGGAGTATTTAAATGCCTTTCAGGAAAAGCAAATGTCCTTTCAACCGGATTTTATATTGGAATACGCCCATTACCTCGCTGAGGTTTACCAAGATAAAGGCTTCGCTTCACCAGAAGTGTACGTAGAGAGCTACGTGGCTTTAAATGGCCGTTCAAGCCAACCATTTGTAGACCCTACAGTTAATTTGGCGCAAATCGAACCCTCACTTAAGAACAAAACCTGGCTGCTGCCTTTCAACGATGAGATTAAAGGATTTTAGTCTACTTATATTCCTGTTTTTGTTGGCGGTAGGGCCGGCCTTTGGTCAATTTACTTTCCGGGGAAAAGTATTGGATACCTCAACGCAGGAACCACTCGCTGAAGCCGAAGTTTTTCTGCCAGCAACCGGTGCTTCTTCCACTACCAACAGCAAGGGAGAATTTAGATTGAATGGTCTAGCAGATGATACTTACGAGGTCTTAATTTTTCTCTATGGTTACAATACCCTGGAAACCAATGTGACAATTACCACTGCTGACTTGGAGCAAGACTTCCTGCTAGAAGACTTAAACATCCAGCTCTCAGAGGTAGTCGTGCAGGAGGCGCGCGAGGAAATCTATGCGATGAAGCGCCTGCGAGCAGTGGAGGGAACTGCTATCTATGCCGGTAAGAAAACGGAGGTAATCATCCTCGATCGCCTGACGGTCAATGCAGCTGCCAATAACGCCCGACAGATTTACGGACAGGTGGGTGGACTGAATATCCAAGAAACGGATGATGCCGGCTTGCAGCTCAATATTGGCGGTCGGGGATTAGATCCAAATCGTTCGGCTAGCTTCAATACCCGGCAAAATGGCTATGACATTAGCGCTGATGTGCTGGGCTACCCCGAGAGTTATTATACACCAACAGCGGAGGCGTTGCGCGAAATCCAAATTGTACGTGGGGCGGCCTCCTTGCAGTATGGAACCCAGTTTGGCGGCCTAGTCAATTTTGTGTTCAAACGCCCCGACCCCAACCGAAAACTAGCACTGACCAGTCGACAAACAGTGGGGTCCTTTGGTTTGTTAACCTCCTTCAATAGCTTGTCTGGGACCGTCGGTAAATTAAGCTACTACACCTTTTACAATTACAAAAGAGGAGACGGTTTTCGCGACAATTCGACTTTTTACTCGCACAATTTCTATGCGCATCTGGGCTACGAATTGAGTCCCCGCACCAAGCTCTCAGCAGAGTTAACTTATCTCGACTACCTCGCCCAGCAAGCTGGTGGAATTACGGATGCTCAATTCTATATTGATCCTACTTTTACCAATCGCACTCGCAACTGGTTTGATGTCGATTGGTTGCTGTACAATGTGAAGTTAGAGCACCGATTCTCCGTACGCACGAATGCTTCCGTTCAGGTATTTGGTCTCGACGCTTCCCGTAAAGCAGTTGGTTTTCGCACCAACCGTGTAAGTCAAGTAGATGATCTGGAGGCACCAAGGGACCTCTTGATCGGTAATTTTCGCAACTGGGGAGCGGAGGCTCGCTTGCTACATCGTTATCAATTGGGCGGTAAGGATGCTGTATTTCTCATTGGTAGTAAGTACTACAACAGCAATAATGATGCTTTCCAGGGGCCCGGCACCAATGGCGCAGATGCTAATTTCCAACCCGCTACTGAGCAGTTTCCCACTTATGATGCCCAGTCCGACTTTGACTTCCCCAACCGAAATGTGGCTCTCTTTGCGGAACACATTTATTACTTACGTGAAAATCTATCCATCACTCCTGGAGTACGGTATGAATACATCCGTACCCAAAGCGATGGTTTTTTCCGTTCCATTGATCGCGATCTGGCGGGTAATGTAATCCGTGATAGTCTTTTCACTGATAATCGAGATTTTGCTCGCAATATCTTCTTATTTGGAGCAGGAGTGAGCTATAAGCCCCGCCCGAACTCCGAGTGGTATTTCAACTTCTCCCAAAACTACCGCTCCGTCACTTTCAACGATATCCGGGTTGTTAACCCCTCTGATCAAGTGGACCCAAATATTTCGGATGAGCGAGGCTTTACCGCAGACTTTGGCTGGCGAGGCCGCAAGGATGATTTGGCCGTTGAATTTGGGGGCTTCGGCTTGCTGTACGATGATCGTTTGGGCGAAGTTTTGCGCGCTAGAACACGCGTTACCGCTGAGGGGCAGGTGGTGGAACAAAGCGGGCCTCCGGTGCGCTGGCGCGGTAATATTGGTAGCGCGTTTATTTTTGGTTTCGAAGGCTTATTAGATTGGAATATCCTACGCAATGGTACAACCGAAGCTAAACGAAAATACCAGCTCAATTACTTCTTGAATTTAGCGGTGACGCATTCGGAGTATTTTGAATCGGAAATTCCCGGTGTAGCAGGGAAACAAGTAGAATTCATACCCTTGGTAAACCTGAAAACGGGCCTTCGTTTTGGCTACAAGAACCTACTGGGCTCTATCCAGTACACTTACCTGAGCGAGCAATTCACGGATGCCACCAATGCTCCGCAAGACCGGCAGGATAATTTGAGCGGTATTATTGGGTCCATACCAGCTTATGATATCCTGGATGTTTCCTTATCCTATCGCTTTACCAAGTGGCTGAAACTAGAAGCTGGGGTCAATAATGCTTTGGATAATAGCTACTTCACGCGGCGTACTACTGGATATCCGGGGCCGGGTATCATTCCTTCTGCACCACGTGCTTACTACCTTACGGTAGCTTTTGAACTCTAGCTCGTCAAGTCGTCACTTTTGGATTTGTAAACGTAAATGAAGATTGGGACTGTCTTGATTAGCATGTATCATTAAACTCACCCAAGGAAGTTTCCGGATTTACGGCTGTTTGCATACCAATATCAGTAGATGTTTTTATTATTATGCTATCTATATAGTAGTGACTTCTAGATAGTTGGCCGTCACATAATTAGTAATTTGCTTATATTACCTTAAGTATTCATTGTCCCTGCTAACAAAAAGGCCATCGACATAAGCTGGCCAATTGATAACACAAATAGTTGATTAAACCGTGCCAGGTTTATTATCATATGAAAAGAATCGCTACACGAATCTACTGTTGGCGATGGTGTATGTTTATGTTCCTAGGTTTGTCTTCGAGTCCAATTGCTGCTCAGACTTTTCAAGATAAAATCGATAGCATACTCCATTTGTACCAGGAAACGGATGATTTAGAGACGCAGGTGGCTTTGCTCAATAAAGTTGCCTTTAACTACCGGCGTGTTTCTCCGGATAGCACATTGTTTTATGCACAATTAGCATTAGAAAAAGCTATTCAACTTGGGGATGCTGCCTCTCTTGCCGACGCTTATAAGAATAACGGGATCGGTTTTTACAAGATAGGGGCTGAGCCTGATACTTGCGTTTTCTATTACAAGAAAGCCATTGAATTTGCAGCACGGGCTAATGACCATTATACCCAAGCTGCGTGCTACAATAATATTGGCTTAATCAAACAAACAGAACTGCTTTACAATGAGTCTATCCACTTTTTCTTACGGGGGGTAGAAGTTTTTGATGATCACATTAGTGGAGACCATTTTCTGAAAGCATTGTTATTTGGAAATATTGCCACTTCCTATCACAGAGATGGCGATAACAAAAAGGGTATTCCGTACTATATGCAGTCTTTGGCGATGGCTGAACGGGTTGGGAACAGCACGATCCCCTCCATCTTTATCGATGAATTTGCACGAGCTCGTATGGAAGAAGGAGATTTGACTGGGGCAGAACGAGACATTTTGGCGCTTATGCCCTTACATGATAAAATTGGAGATTTTGAGTCAAAAACAGAGACTTTGATGACCTACGCAGAGGTGCTGATGGCGAAGGGCGAATATGTCTCGGCGTTTGATTATGCACAAGAGGCTTACCAAATCGCGCTGGAAAAGGAGTTTACCCGCAATCAGGCGATGGCGCTGACACGACTGGCTCAAGCCTCTGTAGGACTTGGGAGAATGAAAAGTGCCATTTTTTACGCGCAACGTGCAGCAGTTATTGCAGAAGAGAGTGGATTCAACCAATTGCTGGCACAGATTCTTGATGTATTGAGCACCTGCTTCGCTCAGTCCGGCGATTATAGATTGGCCTATACTCATTCCGTTCGACTATTGGAACTGCAGCAGAAAAATCGTGACTTCACCAAACAGCGAATTGCTGATGATCTGGAAGCCAAGTATCAAAACCAGCAGCGGTTAGTCGAAATTGATCGACTGAACAAGGAACGGGAAGCTCAGCAAAGTAGCATTTATGGATTGATAACGCTTGTTCTGGTGATTATGGCAGTACTGGCGAGTTTATACTATCAGTATCGACAAAAACTTAGTGCTACCCGTGCCCTCCACCAAAAGAACTTAGCCTTGCAGCAAGCTGAACAGAATCTCAGTGAGAAGAACCTGGAATTGGAACGCTACATTGAGTCCAATTTACAGTTGGAGAATTTTGCACATCTTGCCTCTCATGACTTGCGTGAACCTATGCGAAATATTGTGAGTTTTTCACAGTTATTGGAGCGCAGTGCTACAGATCGTCTCCTGGATCGTGAGCGGGAATTCCTACAGTTTATCGTTCATGGAACGGAGCGCATTGAAGGCTTAGTAAAAGACCTTCTGGCCTATTCCACTGTAAGTAATGCTCCTTTGGATATTGCGGATGTCAATATGTCAAACTTGTTAGGGGATTTACGAAATGACCTGCGACAGTTAATTGATGAGACTGGTGCTACGATTGAGGTAGGAATATTACCACCTTTTCTTGTCGCTGACCGTTCTCGTCTATACCAACTGTTACAAAATCTGCTTACCAATGCCATGCGCTATTGTCGCCCTGACTCCTCTCCTGTAATTACTATTCAAGCGGAACCCAAAGAAACTGATTACCTCTTTCGGGTAGCTGATAACGGCATAGGTATTGATCCTAAGTACTATGATCAAATCTTCATGCTCTTCAAATCCTTGAATAATAAATCGATCAATAACAGTTCTGGCATTGGCCTAGCTACCGCAAAGCGGGTCGTTGAAGATCACAGGGGCCGCATCTGGGTGGAACCCAATTGCCCGCACGGCAGCGTCTTTTACTTCACCCTTTCCCGCCAACTTACCCCCGTCACTTAGTTCGTTTGCGTGGTTAGTTTGCGTCGTTTATTTGCGTCTCCCGACGCAAACAAAAACAAGCCCCCCGCAGCTACGCTACGGAGGGCTCTTATTTCAAACCTTTCGGTTATTTTTACATCATGCCTGGCATGCCTCCTGGCATTCCACCGCCGTGCGCGTGTGGTGCCTCGGGCTCTGGCATGTCGTTGATCACACACTCGGTGGTCAATACCATACCGGCAATAGAAGCGGCGTTCTCCAAAGCAATACGAGTCACCTTGGTAGGATCAATTACACCAGCTTTCTTAAGGTCTTCAAACTCATCGGTGCGAGCGTTGTAGCCGTAGCTACCCTCACCGGTACGAACGTTTTGTAGGATCACACTACCTTCCACACCAGCGTTATCAGCGATGGTACGTAGAGGAGACTCTAGGGCCTTGCGAACGATGTTCACACCAATAGTTTGGTCTTCGTTTTCACCAGCCATATCGTCCAAAGAAGCGATTGCACGTACCAATGCAACACCACCACCAGCTACGATACCTTCCTCAACGGCGGCACGGGTAGCGTGTAGCGCATCATCAACGCGGTCCTTTTTCTCCTTCATTTCTACCTCAGTAGGTGCGCCTACGTATAGTACCGCAACACCACCTGATAATTTCGCCAACCGCTCTTGCAGCTTCTCGCGGTCGTAATCGGAAGTAGTCGTTTCGATCTGTGCTTTGATCTGGTTAACGCGAGCAGTGATCAAGTCTTCGGAACCAGCACCATTTACAACAGTGGTGTTATCCTTATCAACAGTGATCTTCTCTGCTTGGCCCAAGTGCTCCAATTCAGCGTTCTCCAACTTGTAACCCTTCTCTTCGCTGATTACCGTACCGCCAGTCAAGATGGCAATATCCTCCAGCATAGCCTTACGACGGTCACCGAAACCAGGAGCCTTAACAGCAACTACTTTCAATTGAGCGCGCAAACGGTTAACTACCAATACACCCAATGCTTGGCTCTCGATGTCCTCCGCAATGATCAATAGTGGGCGACCCGCCTGTACTACTTTTTCAAGGATAGGAACGATGTCCTGCATGTTGCTAATCTTCTTATCGAAGATCAGGATATATGGATTTTCGTACTCCGTCACCATGTTTTCTGGGTCGGTAACAAAGTAAGGAGAAAGGTAACCGCGGTCGAACTGCATACCCAGTACCTCGTCTACGTAAGTATCAGTACCTTTTGCTTCTTCTACGGTAATTACACCATCCTTGCTTACGCGCTTCATGGCATCAGCAATCAAAGAACCAATTTCGTTATCGTTGTTGGCAGAGATAGCACCTACTTGCTGAATCTTCTCAAAGTCATCGCCAATCACCTCGCTCTGACTTGCCAAGTCCTTAATTACCGACTTAACAGCTTTATCAATACCACGCTTTAGGTCCATTGGGTTAGCACCAGCGGTAACGTTTTTCAAACCTGCTGCAATCATTGCTTGTGCCAGTACCGTAGCAGTGGTAGTACCATCACCGGCAATATCTGCGGTTTTACTGGCTACTTCCTTTACCATTTGGGCACCCATGTTCGCTACTGCGTCTTCCAGTTCTACCTCTTTAGCCACAGTTACACCGTCCTTGGTTACTTGTGGAGCACCAAAGCTCTTCTGAATAACTACGTTACGACCTTTAGGGCCTAGGGTTACTTTTACTGCGTTTGCCAGGGCATCAACACCACTGCGCAGCTTTTCACGGGCGTCTCTATTGAAGCTAATTTCCTTAGCCATATTTAGATTGTGTTTTTAATTTTTTAGGAATAAATCAGAACAGAACAGAGAATAGATTACAGGATAATCAAGATGTCATCTTCTCGCATGATGAGGTAATCCTCACCTTCAAAGTTGATTTCCTGGCCAGCATATTTGCCGTACAATACGATGTCACCTTCCTGTACCGTCATCAGGTTGCCGTCCTTGCCAGGACCAACAGCTACAACCTCGCCGCGTTGTGGCTTTTCTTTGGCTGTATCCGGGATAATGATGCCACCTTTTGTGGTCTCTTCTGCCGATGCGGGCTTGATCACTACTCGGTCGTTGATGGGCTTCATAGAATGAAATTGATTATCGTTTATGAATGAATTTTTCGATTAGGCGTTGCGCAATACAACACGCTATGAATAGCACATTGCGTGCCAAAAGGCCAGTGGGCTGACAATGCGTCAGTTTGTCAGTATTTTAGTGGAAGCTTGGCAGAAACAACCCAGACGGACTGTGAAGAAATGACAGATTTTGACCACTGCGCCCGACAAATCGTACCGCTGATGCGGGCAATTTAGCCATTCGTTGAAATTCTTTGGTGCCCTTAAACCTGTTTCCGATATTATGATCTAACTGCCGTAAGCTTAGACAATGAAAAATGTGGGACAGTTACAATATTCTTCCGCTTTCTAACCGCAAAAGCCAGTTTTATGAAATTGAGTTACTTTCTCCTGGTCATTAGTGCCTGGTCCTTTTTTCCCCAGGTTTATCCGCAGCAGGAAGCAAAATTTAAGGTGTACGTATTTCTCAGCGAGGAATGCATCATTTCACAAAGCTATGCGCTGGAGTTGCGCGAGCTACACGAACAGTATGCAAGTAGCGAGTTAGAGTTCGTCGGGGTATTCTCCAACCCGGCTTCGAATCCGGAAAAAATGGCTGCTTTCAAAAGCAAATACCAGTTTCCTTTTTCCTTTTTACATGATTGGCAGCAGCGCTTGATGGACCAGTTTGAGGTGGAATTAACACCGGAGGTGGTCGTATACGATGAAGAACGTGAGGAGGTTCGTTACCAGGGGCGTATTGATAATACTTTTTATCGAGTTGGTCGCCGCCGTAGTGTAACGACTACTGCTGATTTGGCGGATGCCCTGCAAGCCTTACAAAAACGGCAACCCGTACCACTTACTTCTACGCCAACGGTCGGTTGTTTCATTACTCCGGCGGGTGACTGGATTAAGAACGCACCTATGTGCAATCCTACACCAGAATAATAGCACCATTACTCTGCTTTAACTTAGCAGAGCAAATGATCAGATACTACCATAATTACACAATATGAGACGTTTACTTCTACTCCCTATCAGTATTTGCGTGCTCACCCTGGCCCTACGAGCCCAGAGCACGGTGAATTACGCATCTGATATCGCTCCCATTATTCTTGATAATTGTACTGTTTGTCACCGGGCAGGAGAGATTGGCCCTATGCCATTGACTAGCTACGAAGAAGTCCGCAACTGGGGCTTCATGATCAAGTATGTTACCGAGATCAAATACATGCCACCTTGGCCGCCCAATCAGGAGTATTCACACTTTCTGGGCGAGCGTGGCTTGAGTGACGAAGAAATTAGCCTGATTGCGGAATGGGTAGACAATGATATGCCCTTGGGAAATCCGGATGATGCACCAGATGTGCCGACTTTCCCTGATGGTTCTCAGGTAGGTGATCCTGATTTAGTATTGTCGTTTGCGGAAGCTTACACACATGTAGGTGACAATACCGATCAGTACCAAATCTTTGTCTTACCTACAGGGCTTACTGAAGATAAGATAATCAAGTCTATCGAGTTCAGAGCAGGTAATAGTGCTATTGTGCACCACGCGCTGCTAGCGGTAGACAACACGGGTGAAGCACAAGCAATGGACGACGCTTCCGAAGAGTATGGCTACGTCAGTTTTGGTGGTGGTTGGGGAGTTGAGATACTGGATCAGTATCCAGGATATGTACCCGGAGCGCGACCAAATATCTATCCTGCTGGTATTGGACAAGCCATGCCTGCTGGTTCTGATTTATTAGTGCAGGCACATTATGCCCCGATTTCTACGGACCAAACGGATTCTTCCACGGTGAATATTTTCTTTGCCGAAGAGTATGAAGTAGTAGACCGTTTTGTTGAAACTCACATTATGCTTCCTTTCTTCGGAACATTGGTGAATGGTCCTTTTGTCATTCCTGCCAATGAGACGCGAAATTTTCACGGGGTATACGAGGTGCCAACTAAGGTCAGTGTCATGGGCTTAGCACCACATATGCACCTACTGGGCAAAAACTGGCTGGTCTACGCGGAGCAGCCTAACGGTGATATCGTGAACTTGATCGATGTACCAGAATGGGATTTCAACTGGCAGGGCTCCTACTTCTTCGATCGCTTCCAAATTTTGGAGCAAGGTGCGGTGATCCACGCTTTCGCGGAATACGATAACACCACTGACAATCCATTGAATCCGAACAATCCACCACGCCTGGTAACCTGGGGTGAAGGAACGGAGGATGAGATGTATTACCTACCGTTTCTGTATTTACCCTATCGGGAAGGTGATGAAGCCTTTGTATTTGGAGAGGATGGTACTGTTACGGATAGCGAGGAGCCCGTCTTACCATTGGCTCAGAATAAATTGGACGCAATTTATCCGAACCCAACAAGTGGTAATGTGACTACTTTTTTCACTTTGGCGGAGACCGGTAGGGTAGCCATCAATATTCTGGATACCAACGGAAAGGTAGTACAGCAGGCTGTGCCGAACCAATTACATCTTCGGGGGCAGTACCGCTTGAATTTAAATCTTGAACCACTTCCCTCTGGTGTGTATGTGGTACAACTACTTGGAGAAGACTTTACCTTGACCGAAAAGCTAGTGGTTGTGCGCTAAGCTTAGTTTGCACGCAGAATGCATTAATTAAAAAAGCCTGACGGAAACAATTCCGTCAGGCTTTTTTACGGTAGGGACAATTGTTTACAGTCCCATATCAGTAACGGAGCTATCAGCAATCAAAGAAGTGATGATACACAACGCAAACAATGCGATTGCTAGATACCAAGTAACTTTTTCAATGAAGTCAGTAGACTTTGCTGCACCGAATACCTGGTTGGCGGAGCTGCCGCCGAAGGTAGAATCAATACCACCACCTTTAGGATTCTGGATCAAAACCGCACCCATCAGTAGCAGACATACCAGCGCCGTCAGAATTGTCAAGCCGGTGATCATATCTTTATAATTTTTGTTTCAGTTCTTCAATTGTGGCCGCAAAGTAACGGCTTTTTTCCGGATATAACAAGCTTAGCCTTTGGTAGATTTTCACTGCCTTGCGGTATTGTCCTTGCCGGGCCAGCAGCTTCGCCAGGGTCTCGGAGGCTAAGTTAGTCGGATCCTGTACACTCTGTTTGGCTACTTCCTTAGCTTTCTGTTTAGGGTTACTTAGTGTAGTGCCACGCCGCAATGATTTCCAATCACGGTTCAGCCCCTGATGGCGCACCTGCCAACTCTGAAAATGGGAGGTCGGTTGCGGCTGATACAGATCAAGCTGAAGTAAGGAACCCGCGATAAGATTATCGACCAAATTTACTGGTACCCGATAGTCGGGTTTTTCAACTGCTTCAAGGATAGGAGCCACCATCGTCGGCTCCTCAAGAGCCTCCGGGGGCGCTGCTTCTTCGTCCATTTCGGGTTCTGGAGCGGAAACAGACTCGGGCTTTGCCGCATCTTCTTGAGCTTCAGCCAGTACTTCCATCTCTTCTTGTTCTTCGGCAACTTCTTCCCTTACGGGAGGCTCAAACTCGAAGACAATCGCCGAGGCTGGGGCTTCTTCGGGTACATCATCAGACAGCGCGAACAAATCTTCCTCCGCAATTTCAAGCTCACCTGCTGTGCTTTCGAGTGGCTCTTGTTCCGAACTACTCGGTGGCGGTGAAGTAGCCTGCAGGGGAGGTAGTTCTTCTTCTTGCTCCGTCCTTACGAGTATTTTATCCTTCTCCCGCATCTCTGTCAGGTCCTGCAGCTCTAGTCGCTCTTCAGGCTCCGTCTCTAGATCAAGTAGTTGGGGAATCTCACTGGTTACAAACTCGTACAGATGTTTGCGGTCCATTGTGGAACTGGCCAAGTCATGCAGATACTGCTCAAATTTAGGATCCTGTTCAATTTTACTTTTTAGGAGCAACAAACGGCGCAAATTAGCCGAATACGGGTATTCCGCAACCAGGTTCTTAATTTCCTGATAGGGGAGCTGGTAGAGCTTAGCCGGTTGGGCTAGATATGTACTAAAGCTTTCTGCGTTCATTCCTACTGTTACCGATAGAAGCCTGTTTTTATACCAGGCAGCGGATAGCAAAAATAGCGGATATTGACATAACTAACAAACCGTCGATTGGCCTCATCAGGATGGCGCTTTCTCGCTTATGTTTTACATTTGCAGCCGCAAGAATTTGTCTATCTGTCAAAACCCAGTGTTATGAGAATTTTTCTAGTGTTGATTTCATCATGCTTAGTGCTGTTTGGTTGTCAAAACGAAGGTGGTGCTGAACAGCAAACTATAACCCTAGTATCAACTGAGACTTCTGAGCCCGTTACCTACCAATTAGAGAGCATCCCGGGAACGCACACTCAAATAGCTACCTACTATTCGGATGAAGGGCAATTATTAGAGTCAGGAATCATTCAGGATGGTAAGAGAAGCGGAAACTGGACCTTTTTTACTGGTGGCACTGAATTTCCAACCAAGGTAATCAGCTTTGTTGAAGGCCGTTACACGGGGATCTATCTGGAGTTTAATGATAGCGGCCAGGGCGAACTCATGGCTACTTATAAAGACAATAAGCTAAATGGCCCCTGGGGTGAGTTTCGTTTTGGTCGGCCTGAAATGACTGCAAATTACAAAGACGGGGAATTAGACGGTATACGCCGCGAGTATGATTACAGTACCGGTAAGCTGTTGAAAGAAGCTTCCTTTAAAGCTGGACAGCTAGATGGTCTAGTACGCGACTACGATGAAGAAGGTCGCGTTATGGTAGAGTACATGTACCGCGAGGGAGAAAAAATTAGCGGTGGAGTGATAGAGCGGGAGTAAGCCCCTCTATTTGTTCTTATGTTGCTTAGAAAATGAAGGTTTCTTAGGGTCCAGTGATTTGTGCGCCTGCGTGCTGAGATCGCTATCACTTTGGTGATTGCCAGGCTTTTCTGTACCGACGCTAGCGTCCATAAATGGTTCCTTCTGGTTGTTGATCCAGTAGAATAGTGATAGTAAATCTTTGATGCCTGCCATAGGTGGTAGTGGTTTAGCGCTCGCCTCTATCAAAGTTGGCGCTATTATTGGCAGCATTCAATGGTAACCGGTCTGTAATCAAAAATAACAAAGGCAACTTTGTATGAATACAGGCCGTTAAGGTCTGTATCTAGTTCATATACAGTGACTTATTGTTATTTCTTGATCTTAGGCAACGAGATCTTCCAGGTATTCTTTGGGCGTTAAGCCCGTGATGTCCTTGAAGACTTTGTAGAAAGTGGACTTGTTTTTGAAGCCACATTGTTGTGCTACACCGAATAAGGTGAGAAACTCGTGCGCTCCTTCATTCAGGCGGTACTTTACCCTTTCAATCCGGTAGGTATTGATAAACTGTTGAAAGTTGTGACCACTACAATGATTGACTACTTGTGATAAGTACTTCGTGTTAGTCTCCAGTTTATCAGCTAAGGTTTTCAACGAGAGGCTAGGGTCGAGGTAGAGCTCTTCAATTTCTAAAATGGCCCGAATACGGGAATACAGTTTGAGTTCATCAATACCTTTGAGGCTGCTGGAGCGGTATTTTTGGTCAATGTTCAACAAAGGAATTTCCTTGTCTGCACCGACCTCATCTCCATCCACCTCAAAGGCGATGAAATTAGTGAGCTCCCGCTCGTTTGCGAACACGGGATGAATCACTAGTTTGCATAGATAGGAGGAACCGTTCTTACGGTAGTTGGTTATATCACTTTTAACGGGCACCATGTTACGGAGTCCCGAGCGGATCTTTTCTATTGCTTCTTCTTCGGTTAACGGACCCTGAAGCAGGTCTCCAGGAATCCGACCAACCACTTCTTCATAGGTATAACCTGTGATGTGCGTGAAGTCTTCATTAACCCAGAGTATTCGGCGTCTGGCATCTGTCAAAATAACTGCGATCTGATACATACTGCAGTTTTGTTTAATGTTTGTTTATAGTAACTCCAATGCCGTGCTCGTGCTTATATCTTATTGATTTTCAGTTTCGAATTAATCATTGTGCCTTCTTTTCAAAGATACGGATTAATTTGCGGACGTGAAAGTATTGTTAGGAATTTGTGGTAAAAAGAATAGTTTGTTTAACGAATGATTAAACACAATGATTACCCTCTTATGCGCCTTTTTGGACAAAGACTAAGGGGATTCTTGTGAGTCTCGGGTAGCCTGTCTATTTTTGACTTGTTCGATTTTTTCGTCGAAGTATAGCAAAGCTTAACGATTCATGTTGGAACCACCTCGTACGCAGCAATCTTTGGATTGGATGACGTTGTTAGATGATCAAGATGCTGCCTATCAGTGGATCAAGTCCTTACTGACTACCGGTAATGCAGAATGTCTTCTACAACCGCGGGCTGAACAGGCAGCCACGCTCTGGCATTTGTACACAGAACAACGCTCTGCCCGCCGTTTAGAGGGGAGGCACGTACTCTATTTTACCTACCCGTATCTGCTCGTTGCCGAAGAAGAGCAAACTACAGCTCACTCACTGCTGCGCTGGCCTGTATTGTTAGAACCCCCAGTAAACACTAGGGCAGAGTGGCGTTTGCGCATTGATACAAACCACCAACCTGCCTACAACAGGCGCCTGTTTGGGCAGTTGGTCGAAGATGTAGAAGGGGATTGGCATGATCACTTATCAGCAGCTATATCTCCTGCCCGGGATAGCCTGGAACGACTCAGTCTTTTCGTCGGCGATTTACTCGAAAAAACGATGATACAGGCTGCCAGTACTTATCCTGCTTTGGCGAGCTTTCCACCTGTCGAACGTTTCCCCAAGCCCGGTGAGGCCAGTGAACTCTGGTGGTCGGCAACGCTAACCTTAGATGCCGAAAACTGGGAATTCACCCCAGCCATTTCCGACCATTGGAAATCGCCCTTGCCGTACGAAGAGAGTGCCATCGGTGACCTGATTTTGGCTCGTTTGAGCCCCTGTCAGTATACTTTTTTTAGGCAGGTTTATGGACAACGCTTTGCTTTGCTACAAGGCAATCAACCACACCATTTTTCGGACACAATCAACGAATTACTCAAGGTGGTTTTATGGCAGGGAAAATCTTGTTTAATCATTGCTCGCCACAAAGCTGCACTAGAGCAGAGCTATGCGAAATTGATGAAGTCTCCGCGCCTAAAACACTTCGCTTTTCTCTGGCAAGACGAATACACCGACCTGCCGGTCTTGGCTGGTAAAGTCAAAACCTTCGATAAAGACCGGCCCGTTGTGGCGGCCTACGATGCCGTACAGTGGCGGACCAAGCTGAATCGGGCGTCTCGCTTTCAGCGGCAGTACGATACCTGGTTCTCCGCTTCCCGCCAAGCAATTTTTGGGGAAAAGAGTTGGTCTGAACTGTTGGGCTACTACTTACACTTTAGTCGGATTGAGGGCAAAGAGCTACTGGCCAGTCAGCTCAATGCCAATCAGTATCAGTACCAGCCAGTAGAATATCGAGAGATTGTTCGTGCTTTGGCTAGTACCGAACCCTTGCACCGTGAGCTTAACACCTTACACCACCCGTTAAGCAATCTAAGTTCTGCGATATTCGTCCACCAGGAGGAGCAGGAGAGTCAAGCTTTTATTCGTACAACCACTACCAAGTTACTGACGGTAGCCCGCAAGCTACACCAACGCTACGTTCGCTTGCAGAGCCAATACGCTGATCAGTTAGCGGCTTTTCACGAGGCACACTATTTGCAGCTGCGAACATCTCTGGAGCAGGCTGAAGAGTTGTGGGAGGACGGCCAAAATAGTTTCGGTACGGATACGCTTCGTTCCGGAGACCGGACGTTGCGACTGTACGGGCGGTTTTCCGACAAGTTCCAGCAAGCGCTAGCGCAAAAAGAGCGGATTTTGCAGGCCTACAAAGCCTTAAAGGAAGTGCACCAGGCAGTTGGGCCATTCGAGGCTAATTGGCCTGATCAAAAACCAGCAACTCTACTGGCTCAAATGCGGGAACTTCTACGGGGCTATCGCAAATCTCTGGAAGGGTGGCGAAATCAGCTGTCTCACCTCATTCAAGAGGACATGCTCCGCTTGAACTACAAAACCGGGCGCTCTGAATTGGAATCCAATGCTCAAATTGAACCATTAGAGCTGGAACTAGAAGTGTTTATGGATGAGGTCAACGCCAGTGGCCTGTACCAACTGCCACTGCAGTCGAAAACCTTGACCTTGCCACGGCAACAGAAAAATCTGGAAGAAATCATTGATCAATTGGAGCAAACCACGGAAGGTCTAACAGATTATTCGGCCTTTTATGCCTGGCAACGCAATTGGTTTTCATTGAGTGAGCTGGCGCGTAAGACGATTCAGGCTATTCTCCGTTCGCGACCCAATGACTGGGAAGCTGCTTTTTCCAGTTGGTATTTCCACCAGTGTTTGCAGCAGAATTACGACCCTTTTCCCGTGCTCAATGCGGATGCTGCTACTCAGCACATCGCGGAGGTGGAGCAATTGCGCGCGCAATTGCCGGGCGTTATTGTAAAGGATTGGGAAAGCCGGCAAAAGCAAGCCGTGGCCGACTTGAAGCCCATGCTCAAGTTCTGGCCGGACAGCGTGCGTAAACTGCTGAAAAACTACGGCTCATCCGTAGCGGATCTTTTCCCCTTGGCCTATGCTAATCCGGAGACGGGGGCTGAACTGGCCAAGTACTATGACTTGGTAATTCTGGACCGAGCGGAGGAACTCTCCATCAGTGATTCGGCGGAGGTATTAAATGAGGCTCGGCAATTGGCCATTCTCACTCCTGGAGAAGTAGAGGACCTGCCAAGTGACCACCTGCTGCGTCATCTGCAGCACGGTGATATTCCAGCCACTAGGTGCCGGCCGGTTGCGGGAAGCAGTTTAATTGAGCGTTGGACCAGCCGTAATACGCAGGTGCAGTTTTACCAAGTGGAGGGCCGTTATTCCAACGAAAATCAAACGAATGAAGTCGAGGTACAGGAAGCGGTAAAACTACTGAATGCTGTGCCGCAAGGAGAAGGGATGCGCTATCCACGTCTGGGTATTTTGTGCTGGACCAAGGCGCAGCGAGATGCTGTTCAGTACATGTTGTACCAGATTAAGAAGGAACGTAGTCCCGGGACTGACCTCATCCTACAACTGGAAAGAAACGGTCTGACGGTGCTCAGTGTAGAAGAGGCTACCGCCCAGCAATTTGACGAGTTGATCGTTAGCTTGGGCTTTGGCGCTGTTGACCACAAGGGGCACTTACCGGAGCACCTACAAGAATTGAATACTACTGCTGGTTTTAGCAAATTACAGCACCTAGAGGAATGCTTACGGGCGGCGAATAAAATCCATTTCCTCAATTCTGTTCCGCTCGACGAGGTAGAAGGGCGACTCACCTGGATAGATCGGCCGTCAGAGCGCTACCTTGCGCTACTTACCTCCGCAGCTAAGGCTATGGCGGAGCAGTCTTATTCTACCCTTCAGGAATTATTGGAGTCCTGGCCAGCAAACGGTTTGCCCGAAAAACCGGATGATTCCCTGGCTGTTGAGTTAAGTTATCGTCTGGGGCAACTACTACCGGATTGGACGTGGACTTTTCAGATGCCACACCAAATTGGTGAACATACGCTGGTGGCCAAAGCGCCGAATGGTCGGCAGATTCTGTTGCTGGCAGATGATTTTATAGCCCGTGGCCGTGCTACGACCTTAGATTGGGAAAATTGGCAACGGGATCGTCTCCGCCTGGCGGGGTATCAGATACTAAGCTTTTCTTCCGAGGCACTGTGGAAGCAGCCCGCCAAAACTTGTCATCGAATTGCCGCTCAATTGGCCGGCTTAGCGACGATTCAGGAGGAAGAATAACTTTTAACACAACTAGAGTGTATCCTTTCTGTTTTCTTGACGTTATCCTTATGGATAGCGTTGGATGTTGTTGAACATTTTTGCCTTTGGGATGGGCAATCGATAGCATCTGACTTGCCGTATCATCAATTTGAAAACGACTTCAAAAGGGAATCTTACTGAGCACTAAAGTATGCTTTGGAAGCTGTGGCTTTTCCAAAATGTACTTCTCCTCCGTGAGCCGACCGTGCCCAAAAACGATATGAATACAAAAGCTCGCGTAGTCTTGGCCTTTGGTGCAGGCTGTTTATCTCTTTTTGCATTCCATTTTTTTCCCTCTTTTCCCGCTAGCGAATCCGAATCTGTAGCTGTTGACTCTACGGCTACTGCCATGTCGCTTCTAGATGACTATGGGCTAGATCGCCTCGAGGAAGTGGCCGAAGAGGAATGGCTACCAGCCGTAGAGGTAGGGTCTATCGGGACAGGCCCGAAAGCAGACCATCTTCTAGATACTATCGCCTACGCGGAATGGGAGTATTATGCCAACCAAAGCTCAGTGCGTCAGAACCCGGGTGGACTCCTACCATTGACAGTACCAGCAGAGGTGCAACTGCTACAGCGTTCAGGGAAAGTTTTTCCCACCTTTGCCTCCAGTTTGACGGAGTTGGTCAACTTCAGAGAATACCAATGGTCAGACGAATTGCCACAACTACCTCTGCAGTGCGAGCAACCGGCGGTTGCGCTGCTCCTATTGGATGAAACGACAGTAGCTGATTGGGAACGCAGTCAGACCCAGTGGTTGGCACTGGGCGCAGAACGGTCACTGACAACCATCTATTTTGGTGAAGACCTACCGGAAACGCTAGCAAGCTGGCCCTTTCCCTTATTGCAACTCCCTGATGCATCGCCCACCGCTCAGGCTATGGCGGTACAAATGCTGTACGGCGGTCAGGATACCTACTATCAAGAGAAAGGTTGGTTAGCGGCGCAGCGCTTAGGACACGCCCCTCCGGAGGCGGTCGGAATTGAGCGGGAGCGTTTGAACCGCATTGATCGGTACGTAGAACGAGCCATTCGCCGTAAGGCTATTCCGGGCTGTCAGGTCCTGGTGGCAAAGTCTGGACAGATCGTATACGACAAGACCTTTGGTTATCATACCTACGCCAAGGAGAAGGCTGTAGATCACCAGTCGGTTTACGATTTAGCTTCCTTGACGAAAGCCGCCGCGACTACCCTGGGCGTTATGCGGCTGTACGAAACAGGCCAAGTGGATCTGGCTGAACGTCTAAAAGCCTATTTGCCGGTTTATCAAAAGACGGGCTTGCGGTATCTGCGAATTCGCCATTTACTATCGCATCACACGGGCCTGCAGGCCAATTTGCCGATTGCCCACTGGTTGCGCCAGGATGACCTGTTTCAGAGTACCCCTTCCGAACAGTATCCACTGGCGGTGAGCAATGATTTTTATCTAAAGGAAGGCGTGCGCGAAACTTTGTTGTCCGAAGTCAAAAAAGTACGCACGGCGCGCCGCCAGTTTTTCCGCTATAGCGATGTAAATTTCATCCTTCTACAACAAGTGGTAGAACAAGTAAGCGGTAATCCAATGGACGATTTTTTGCGCAGCGAATTCTACGCTCCACTTGGCTTACAGCGTCTCCGTTTTCGGCCAGGAAAAGTGCTTCCGTACGCAGATATTGCCCCCACGGAACACGACCGTCGCTGGCGGAAGCAGATAGTGCAGGGAGAAGTGCACGATGAAAGTGCCGCACTATTGGGCGGTGTAGCCGGACACGCTGGCTTGTTTAGTAACGCTCGTGATTTGGCCGTCTTGTTCCAAATGCTCATCAATGACGGCACCTACGCCGGCGATCAATACTTTCAACCGGAGACGGTTGCCCAATTCACCAAACGCAACGGCTACAACTATCGCGCCTACGGCTTTGATCGTCTGGCGGGGCATTCTAAGTCCTTACGCTATTACGGAGCCTCAAATAATACTTTCGGTCATACCGGCTTCACTGGCACCTGCGTTTGGGCCGATCCGGATGAAGATCTGATCTTCATCTTTCTGTCCAATCGGATACATCCCAATAAGTACAACCAAAAATTGCAAAAGCTTGGCCTACGCGAGCGTATCCACAAGATCATTTACCAGAGCTTGGGGAGTTTTGAGGAGGAGGTTTAGATAGGGTGAGGTAAACTGCAATTGATTTAAAGATCGGTTGAGGCTCATCCAAGCAAGAGAAATAGAGGTGCCCTTCTTATCTAAAAAAGCACCTCTGCTAGGTTGAGTATTTAGCTATTGTCTTCTTCTGATCCAATTGCTCTTTTTATGCCGGTAAGGTAGTACACCTCCCGCTTCGGGTTATCTGCTTTCTTGTCTTCAAATACAGCCTGTCCCGCTATACCCCAGCGCTTAACATATCTGGAGCCGCCGCTTTCACCTGTTACTTTCTTGAACGATAGAATAAATGATAGGTAAACGTACAAATCATCATCTTCTGCTGCTAACGTTACATTGTAGGGATGTTCGATGGTAGGGTCTTGTCCATTATAGGTCCAAAAAGTTCCTTTCAAAGGTATTTCCTCCGTACGGCCTTCTCCTGGGAGAGTGATTTTGAACTTACTGTCTCTTACACTATTCCCTTGATTTGCTTGGTCGGATTTGTTACTCCATTGGAGCGTGGCGGTGTACGCACTACGGGCGTTTTCTTTACCTGGTGCTTTAATACTATCCACCGACCAAAGTTTAATCGTGTATTGCGACATAACATTTAGATTTTAAGAAGTGATGCAATATTGATTTCGGTGAGGTAAAGTTGTCGACATCAAGCGCTAGTCGACAAGGTGGGAAATGCGGCTTTTGATAAACCGTGGAAAACCACGGTTTTTGCCGTGGAAAACCCTGGAAATCAGCCCTGGAGCTACTACAGGTAAGTGCAAAGGGAGTTATTGCAGCCGTAGAAGATGTATTTTCTAACTAAAATCCTAGTGTTCGATGAATACCGCAAATGAAACGCAGTCTCAAGAAAGTGCTATCACTGAAGAAACCTTCCGTGGAATGCGGAAAAATTGGCATTCTTGGCCAACTCACCGTATTGGGGAGATGCTCTACGCCATAACCCCCCTTACGGGTGAAATGAGCGATCAAGGGAAGGAAATACCTAGTCATGTGCAACGTAGTGTGTGTTTTAAGTTGCGCAAGGACGATTTAGACGAGTTAAAGAAAGGGATAAAGTCAAAATCGTGGGACTACTTGCGTTTTCACATTGGGGCATCCGCTGGGCCAGATCAACAGAGCATTATCAAATCACAGCCAATTTTTGCGCTCTTCTTGGAACCCATGGAAAAGAATAGCAATCGTCAAGACCCACCATCGGAAAAGAAATTCTACCGCCTGCGCTGGAGCCGGCAATGGGCCGAAGATAGTGTTAGTGGCCTGCTCGATTCTGAGCTTATTGCTAATCAAACAGCAGCGTTGTTTTGCCGCTCTTTTTGCCAAATCCGCAGTACGGAAATCGGTGATCTATTCGAAGCGGCCATTGAGACTGGGGTGTATCGCCTCAATCACTTTAGTTTTTGCTCTACTCCTACCGATAATGTCACAGTACAGAAGGGAACTAAGATAGAAGATAAAATAAGGAAGACGCTGGATGGTGCAGACCAACTTTGCGTTTATCTGGGGGAATCCACTGCCACCACGGCCCATCCATATCGCTTTCGTCCAATTTTGGCGCTGGATCAAACCCTGCCCGAGAGCAATCAGGCTAACGATGACGACTATCCCGCCAACTTTGAGTTCTCCATCCACTGCCCCCCAATCTGCTAACGCTAAGTGGACGTAAAGAAATCTCTACTTGTGCTTACCATTAAGAAAACAGGAAGTAGTGATTTTATCCGAATACTTAACTGCTACTAGCTATGGGAAAAGTACTCGCCTACCAGATTATCTATTTTGCAGCCTTCAGTAGCTTACTGCCGGGGCTGATAATTCCGTATAGGTGGAAACATTTTAAGCGAGAACAGCAGTGGTTAGCCCTGCTGGTAGCTATATCCGTTATTGTAGAGGTCGCGGCGTATTGGATTGCTACTCAATTGAAGCAACCCAATACGCCACTATTACATTTCTTTACCCCGCTTGAATTTGGCCTGTTGCTACAAGCCTTCGTAGTGAAGCAAATGGTTTTGCGCCGTACCAGTTGGTTGTTGTTGGCCACTGTAGTGGTGGTGGCGATTGTTAGTGCTTTTGCTTGGGATGATGTGTGGCAAGCCAAATCAAATACGACTGCCCGTTCTTTAGAGAGTGTGCTACTGATCATTTTGGTCTTACGGTACTTTACTTTGGAATTGGGAAAGATTACGGAACAATCAAGCATTCAACCTCCCAGCCTGGCAACTCAACCCATGTTTTGGCTCAATGTGGCTGTCTTGTTGTATTTCCCCGCAAGCCTTTTCATTTTCCTTTTTATCAACTGGTTTTTGGAGCCCGGTAGTTACAGTTACAGTATTTTCGCGGTGCACGCGTTCCTGACTATTGTCAAAAATGTCCTTTATGCCATCGCTTTATGGGTGAAACCGCAACCGTCTACGCTATAAGTCTCCTGGGCTTGGTTCTCATGTTGCTATTTGCCTTGGCAGTAGTAGGTTTCTACGTGTACTACCAAGATCGTTTGCTCAAACAACAGCGTAAGCTCATGGCTTGGCAAACCCAACAGCAACAGCAGTTAATGGGGGCGGGCATTCAATCGCAGGAAGTGGAACGCCAGCGTATTGCCACAGACCTACACGATAGTGTGGGGGCATTATTGACTACCAGTCAGCTGTTTGTCCGCCAGGTCAAGGCTACCGAAACGACGCAGGAATTAAAGGAAACAGCATTAGGATTGTTAGATGAGGTGCTTGTTAGTATTCGTAATATTACCCGAGATTTGGCGCCAGAAACACTTTTTCGTTTTGGTTTAGCCGCAGCTGTCGAGGATGTTGTAAATATCAGTAATCAGTTACCGAATTTGGAAGTGCGCTGCACTGTTACTCCTTTTGAACGCTTTGATGCTACCCAGGAATTGGCAGTTTTTAGAATTATCCAGGAATTGCTTACCAATACGATCAAGCATGCTAGAGCTTCGACGGTTAGCATCGAATTAATGCTCCAGGACGGTTGGCTCCGTTTGGTATATCAGGATGATGGTCAAGGCCTACCGTCGGATATAGCGTCACAGCAGCAGGGGTTTGGTTTGCCCAATATTCGTAGTCGGAGTCAATTGTTGAAAGCAAACTTGAATCTGCCAGCTAGCCCAGAGAAAGGCTTCTTTCTTGAATTGAAGTTTGTACCACTTCCGCGCGAAACTTCAACTTAAGCGCTAGTTTTATTGCATGTTTTACTGTCGAAATGTATATTTATGAACCATGCAGAACGACTCCATACTGGCCATTTGGAAAAACGCCAACCTCTAGTACTCAGAAGGGCGTTCTCTAATGATCTCTTTTCAGCGTTTAATCTCCACGTGATCCAGGATTCGATGACATGCACGCCAAAAACCGTGAATAGCAGCACAACCATGCCCATTCGTCTTGCCATTGCTGATGATCATCAACTATTTGTCGAAGGGATGCGGCTCTTGTTGGCACGTTATTCCGATTTGGAGTTGATCATTGAAGCGGCCAATGGGCAGGAACTAATGCGGGCAATCAGCATCCAACAACCCGATCTCATTCTACTCGATCTCAAAATGCCCGAAATGGATGGGCTGCAGGTTTTGCGACAGATTAAGCAGGACTATCCACAGGTGAGAATTATTGTCTTGAGTCTTCATGACAATGAGCGACTGGTGGCTCATTTGATGGAAGAAGGCGCAAATGCCTATTTGTTGAAAAATGAGAAGCCCGCTACTTTGTACCAGGCTATTCGATCCGTCTACGAAACGGGCTACTTTTTCAGCGATTACGTGGGCAAGGCCTTGCTCAAGAATAGGAATAACCGGATTGCAGCCAAGGCCCGTTTAAACGATATCCAAGCTCCTTCCTTCAGCCGGCGGGAACTTGAGGTATTACAACTCATTTGCCAACAACATACCACCGCCGAAATCGCTAAATTACTCTTCATTACCCCACGCACGGTGGAGGGGCATCGCAAGAACTTATTAGCTAAATCTGATACTAAAAATGTAGCAGGTTTGGTGGTCTACGCAATGCGAAATGGCTTAGTTGAATTCGAAGAGTAGCCGCCGCTTTACCTTCATCGCACCAATACCACATCACCACTGTAAGGAATGACCGTCCCATCCGTAAACCGAACTTCCATATAGTACACGTATACCGCAGCTGGTAAGGGCTGTCCTCTTAAATGGCCATCCCAACCGTAAGTAGGATCATTGGGTGGGAAGTTATTACGGCTGTACATCAATCCACCCCAACGATTGAAAATGTCTAAGCGGAGAATCTCTTCTACTTCTCCTGCACCGAACGGATACAATAAGTTATTGTCCCCTTTGCCATCTGGGCTAAAAGCATTGGGAAGGTAGACTCGTCTTGGACGCTCTACAATCAAGCGGATCAGGGCCTCTGCCCGACAGCCGTAGCTGTCTTCTACGGAGATTTGCAGTAGTGTACTCTCTAATGCGTAAAGGCGTGGATTTAAGCAATCCTGACAAGATAGATACGGCCCATTAGGAAGCCATTTTACGATGGTGTCGCCCCGAACATTATACACCGGGATCAATAGATCAATGCTGTCGCCGTAGTTAAGGATAATTTCTTCTGGTGCTTGTAGATAGAGCGGAAGCGGCTCGCGCATTTCTACGGTATCTGCCAACTCACAATCATTAGCATCCTGAACCAGTAGTTCGTATTCACCGGGGCCTACTGAAAAGAGAGGCTCAAATTGCAAGCTATTTCCTTCATCAATAGAGTAACTGTATGGTTGAGTACCGCCATCCGCAAAAATGCGGAACAGCCCCGGATCACCAAAGCAAGCTGGTGGTTCTTGTTCTACCAGCATATCCAATGGGGGCGGCTCTGGCACAAAGAACGAATCTTCGATTTGGCAGTCGTTGGCGTCGCTGATGATGACAGGGTACGTTCCGGTAGAAAGACCAGTAAGACTATTCCCTGCTTGCCCGCCTGCCCATGCGTAGGCGTAAGGCGGTATTCCTCCACCAGCTTGAATACTTAGGGCACCATCTGCAAGTCCGAAGCAACTTACTCCGTCTATTTCTGTATCGATAATCGCGACGGGAGTGGGCTCCACTAAGGTGTAAGGATCTGAAATGAGGATGCAGCCGTATTCGTCCGTGACGGTCAACTGATAGTCCCCTGCGAGCAAATTGCCAAGTTGGGCGGTACTATCACCGTGGCTCCAGGTAAATTGGTAGGGTAGGGTGCCACCGATTACTGCAATGTCGATGCTCCCATCGGGTATGCCAAAGCAGGATAGGTCATTCAGATCGGCCTCCGTTATCTGCAATGCCGGTGGACCAGTTATGTTGAAAGGTACCACTTGTGCACAACCGTTTCCATCGGTAATGATGAGGCTATCTGAGCCAATGGGCAGAGCCGCGTTTTGCAAATCAGTGGTACCATCACTCCAGCTGATGGTATACGGTATGGTGCCGCCGCCAATGCTGTCCAGGCTAAAGATTCCATCCAGACTATAGCTGCAAGTAGTAGAATCCTGTGAACTCAAGTAACCGATGGGGGCCGGGGTGTCAACCCAGAGACTGTCGCTTGTGATTTGACAGTCGTTCAGGTCGCTAATGATTACCTGGTACCAACCACTGCCAAGATTCGTGTTGAGCGGAGCGCTGTTACTTCCATTGGACCATTCGTAGCTGTAGTCAGGCGTACCGCCCACGGCTTGGACTTCAATCTCCCCATTATTGCCTCCAAAGCAATCTACTGGCGTTGTACTTGCCAGCCACGAAAGGCTATCAGGTTCCGTTAAGGTGCCATTGACGCTTGCCCGGCAGCCATTCGCATCAATTATGCTAAAGCTATAACTTCCGACGCCCAAACTATCGAAAATGGAGCTGGTTTGCGTCGTGCCGTTGAGCTCATAGCTTACGGGCTCCGTGCCTAATCCAGCGATGACTTGCAGAATCCCGTCCTCGTTCCCAGCGCAAGAAATCTCTTGCCCGTTGTAATTGCTGAGCACACTTACCGCCGGTCTGATCTCGGGGAGTACGGTTACGGCTACGGTGTCTGTTGACTCACAGTTGGGGCCCCGGTTGGTTTGAAGCTGGAAGAGATAGGTAGCTGAGTTGGTTGATGTATTGGGCAGCACAAATTCCGCGAAAGCGCTATCCAGCGGACTAATCGCAGATTGCCCCCCAGGTGTCAAGGCTGTCCAGTTGAAAGTGATATTACCTTGTCGGTTATCTGTACCCAACCAAACGGGATCTTCGCTACAAACCACTTGATCTTCGCCAGCGTTGGCCAGGACAGGATTAGGCCAAACAATAATATTGGGTGGTTCGCAGCTACAAGGCTCGCCGGTATTACGGTAGGTGATAATGAGTTGACATACTTGTTCACTTAGGGCATTGTACGTAATGCTGTCTATGAAAGCCTGTCCCGCAGGAATGTGTATAGGACGTTCCGGACTGCTGTATAGCAATTGATCAATGCTCAAGTCCAAAGTGCCGGAAGCATCTTCATCTACGTAAACCTCCCAAATGATAGTATCGGTGCGCGCGGTCATGCTCTGGTTGTTCAGCAAGCGCAGTGTGGAAGTGAGTGTTTCTCCCGTAGTACCCAGAGGGACACTCTGCTGTTCAATGAGTTCCAGTGAAAGCTCATCCTTGAGAATGGGCGCCGGTATCGTATCCGAATTCAGCACCAGAAAGATGGAGCAGCTATCAGTGGGGCTCAAGCTACAGGCCACATTACTTTCAAGCAAAACGGCCAGACTGAGTTCTTGATCTACGCAGTCCAGTGTCTGCGTTCTGGTATCGCTAACTTGAATGGAGAACACTAAGCTATCCCCAGGTGGAATGCCGGGTGGAATCTGAAAGCGCAGCAATCGATCCTCCTGCACCGTCTGATTATCCAGCAATGTAGTATTACCTGCTATTCCGTTAGTGATCAGATCAAATGCACGGGGTAGCGTTACCACTGCTGATTCAAGCTCCAAACTCGCCTCCGGTCCCAAGTTGATCAATTTAACGTTGACGCCGCTGGTGTCACAGGCATCCAATCCCATTTCGGGCAAGTCGATGGAGAGGGCATAATTGTTAATGTTTTCCGGTAGGCCCTCAATCAAAAGACGTTCGGAGAAGGCCGCTCTTTCTTCCAATAAACCACAATTATTCTGGGCTGTAGCCCGAAAACCTACCCTTAAGCCTGCATTGAATCCGCAGCGTGTAAGTATCTGAAAAGCAATTCGGTAAGAGTTGTTGGGGGCTTCGTCTACACCGGTTAGTTGACGTACACCGTTAGGGTCGGCCTCCATATCCCAAAGAAAAGAATTACCGGGTAGTGCGCTTGGATCATTCAGGGGCTGCCAGTTGCCAGAATTAGCTGGGATTTCGATCTGACTAGTTCCTGGAATAATCTCCGCACCCAGCGGAAGGCGGGTTTCTAAAAGATGCTGATAAGCGGTGGGAAGGTTGACATTGCTCACCAGTACGGCATAGTCTAATGGTTCACACAAAGGTGCCGGTAAGGGAGGTCCTTCAATATTGACATTGAGTGAAACCGGCCGGGGCAGAATTGATAACTCCACCTCTGCTTCGGGGCAGAAGAAGGCGGTGCCAGCCAGCTGGTAGCCAAGGCCCGGATGCGGATTTGGATAATCAATACAACTGTGCCCAAGGCTAGCAATGAGCGTTTGAGGATCGCATTCCCGATAAATAGCGCTGATACGAATTCGCCTGGTACTAAAAGGATTGACCTCACCCAGCTGAACCCAATAACCGTCTCCTGCGTCATAGCTTTGTACCAGAAGCGGAATGGGGTTATCCGGATTGGTAACATCCTCAAAAATGACCTCCGACAGGGCCATGGCACCTTCAATGGCTAACCACACGTGTTGCAGCAGTTTGTCTGGGTGGCCGTAGCTCGTAGCATTATTAATGTCCAGCTCCCAGCGCACCGTATCGGAATCTGGAATGAACTCTTGCGGTGAGGCGGGAAGTAAATCTGCGCGTGGGCCTTGGTAAATTTTGTTCTCGTTAATACTTACTGAGGTGATGGTATCCCGTCTTTCAGGTGGTGCGTTGAGATACCGAATCATGTCTGCTTCCATCCGGATTGTGAAAGCTTCTCCGGATGGCACTAGGCATCCTGGTGTGGCTAAGAATTGGATGTTATGGATAGGATTGCTACCCCCAATTACAAGGTCACCCTCTGGCCACGATCCGTCATTTACGTAAGTGAAGGTCGTGTACTGGCCATCAAAAGAAACTGCAGGATCAGTAAGTGGGACGGTGACAAAAGGGGCATTATCGGAAACGGTGTCATCTTCATCAAAAGAACCATTGGCCAGCAACTCACTACTACCTGCTTCGTGTTGCCAGTTGCCTTCCAGGATCATCCGTACCTCACTTACATCTACAATTGAGCGGACCTCGTTGGGGAATTGATCACGATCATAAATGTGCCCGGGGTTAGCAATGGAATTGTTGTTGAAGTTAATTGGGGCACAGCCATAGTGCTCCTGATTGGGATAGGCCAAGTTGGCGTTAGGGACTACTTCTTCTAGCAAGAAGTTATCCAAGTATTCATTGCAGCTGATAATGGTGCCGTTGTTCCATAGATAAAACTGCCCCCGAAATTCTGGAATGGGCAATGCACGCCGAGGAGTGTTATCCGTCACAAAGGAAAGCACTCGCAAGACAATACTATCGCCAGCTAAGCGATTAATTCCTGCGAGGCAACCACCGTTTTGAAACAACGGTTCGATGTCAACTTCAATGCGGTGGAGCTCTTCGGCAGCGTCGTAGCTAGTCGTGAAATCTGACAGTGGGCAGATGATCAATCCACCAGTAGTTGGGTAGTATTCTACTAAGGCATCCCGTGGCGTGAAATGCGGCTCAAGCGGGTCGACAAAAGCGGGGTCAATACTTTTATAACTGATACGTGCTCGTAAATCATTGAAGGGGGGGGAGCCGCGGTAGACGCCGTGTAGCGTTAGGCTAACGGAGTCTCGATTAATCCCCGCTTCCAGGTTGATAATTGGATCAGCAGGATCAACTTGTTCAGTATGCGCGGTATTGATCCAGCCTAAACTGCGGCGCTCAGCAATGAAGTCGCGAGTGTCAATTCCGTTCAAACAGGGATCACATTGTGGAAGGTAATCCAAAATTAACTCTTGGCAATTGATCCGGCGAGGTGGGCCACAGTCGGGTGCGCAGTAGTACAGAAAGCTTACTTCTAAAGTTGTGTCAACAATAGCTTTGCTGCAATCAATGCTTAGCCCTATTCCCCAGGGTTGCGATAAGTTTCCACGTTCATCGCTGGCCAGCCAGACGGTGTCTCCACTAATGCCCACAATGCCATCAAAGTTTCCGGGGCCTATGGCAATCGGTTCTGGCACTAGTCCATCCGGTAGTACCAATTCCAAAACGAAAGAATCTGTAGCGGCGCAGGGACTGTTCCAGGCCCCATCTGGTCGCACTTCAAGCAAGCTAATGTCACCCGGTTCTAAGTTGTAGTCAGTGAGGCTAAGCGTGTAAGTAATTGCCCGGTGCGTAAAGAGAGAGACCACATTGGTGCCAATATCATTTACGCTGTACCAGTAAGACCGGTCTTCATCGCATTGGTCGCGGTAGAGGTATCCTAAACGAAAATTGGTTTCGGCACCACCGTTGTAGGGGTAGCCGCTCAAGAAAGCACAGCCATCTGTGGCGTATGGATCATAGATAATATAGACGACCATTTGTGTACTCGCTCCAGCAGCAAGATCATCAAAGAATCCATCGCCATCAATATCGTCTAATCCACCAGGGCCGTCCGGGTCGCTGGTAAGTTGAGAAAAGTTGAGGTTGTAGCCTAAGAGCGGATCAGGGGCAGGGTAGTGGTAGGTACCCAGATTGATCGGGTTCCCATTGAGCTCTACTAGCAATGACCAATTGGGGAAAATACCCAGGTCAAAAGGCAGAGAGCTACTAAAGAGGTTATTGTTGAGTCCTAAGCCCAGAACGAGGTCATAAACCGCTCCCGCTCCGGGTGCATCTTCACCCCCCAAGTTCTCCAACAGATACGAGAGTTCGAGTGTATCGCAGAAACCACCACCTACCAGACTGGGATTGTTGGCCACCGTTTGATCAGCAAAGCCGTTCGTGTTGGTGATGCGAAGATCAGGAGCGCCTGTAGCTTGCGTTAGGATGGTGTTAGCCAAGAAGCTTTGGCAAACAACTTGACCACAGCGCCAGTATAATTCTATCGAAGAATTAGCCGGTGCGCAGTCCAATAAGCGAACCGTTTCAGTTAGCCTCAGGGTATCGCCGGCATCAAAGGTAAGGTCACCACCCGGCAGATCGGCTCCGGTTATCATGAACGTGTCAATACCGGGCGAACTGCCGATCAGTTGTCCCAGGTTGAGGCCGAGGGGCTCCATGCCGGGCTCGTAACGATTTACAAAAAATAGCGTATCCAGGCGCGCGCCAACGGTAGACTGAATGATAGTAAAGGTCCGAGTGCCAGTAGCAGCCACAGCTAGGTTGAGTACAGGATTGTCAATATCAGTGATGACTACTTCGGGGAAGAAGAAATTAGCTAGCGGTTGTTCCTGACTGGTGATAAAACCGGTTGGTGTTTCCAACTCGTAGATCGGGCCCCGCTCATTGGTGAACGCACAGTTGATAATTGCGTCAATTACCACTTCTTGCGTGGAAAGCGCTGCTAAGGAGTTAAAACGAAATTGTGGCCGCCCGGGATCGTTGATATTTGTTTCTACTACGGGGCCTTGTACCGTGCCGGCCAGGTACTCCATTCCCGGCGGCAAATCCACAATAAAATCTAAGTTGGAATAACCGACATTATCTGCGTTGATAACGGAGACCGTGAAGGATTCAGCTGCTCCACAGGCAATCATGGTTTCCGGTGCGTCCAGGGGCGTCAAAATCAACTGAGCACTAAGCGGAGCCGCTAGTGCAAGCAGAAAAATGAGCAGAGCCAGGGAGAAATGTTTCATGGGGTGGCAATACTAGCGCCTCAAGGTTCATTTTGCCTTTCCATGTGATATGCCTAAAGGTAGGTTTCATTGTAAGAGGTAGCGTAAATATACAGAAGACTCAGCGGATAGACGGCGGATTTGCAATATCAATAGCAATTTCAATATCAATCCAAATAATTGAGTAGGTAACGAGTCATGATTGCCATTTTGATTGTCTCATCGGACGAAGTTTTAACGTAGCCTGATCATTGACATTTTGATCTAAAAACGCTTACCCCTTGTTCGCGCAAAGGCAAACGAGGGGTAATTGGAAAAAGCAGGCAGACCGTTCTGGTATTTGCCGTTTTGTATGGTAGCGTTTAGTGCAGTACGAGTGGTCGGGTGAATTGTTGGTCTGCCTGCGAAAATTGGAGCATGTAAACCCCTTGAGGTAAATGCCCGACGTTTAATTCCAATATCTTTTGTAAAGGTTCAAGTTGTTGTTCAAAGACCAGCCGACCGTTGGTATCATGGAGACGGAGTGTGCTATCGTTTTGGGTTAGGGCAGAAAGTAGCTCTAAGCGTATAAGTTCGCGACTCGGGTTAGGAGATACTTTGAGGAATTGCTCTGCATCTATTGCACCGTTGGTATTGTTGGTGGTGGGTTCGATGAAATCATGAGTACGGTTAATGGAAAGCCCGGATAAACGATTTTCAAGTCCGCCAGGCCATATAATCTGGAGACTGTCTATTGCTGTAGCGTCCTTAAGGCCAAAATGTACTGTGAGACTATTTTGACCATTATAGCCGCTCTGTCCACTGATGGTTCGGGTTTGCCAAATGGTTTGCCCGTTAATCTCTGCTTGAATCCGAACGATTGCACCAATTGCTGAGCGGTTTGAGGAAACACCTTCCAAGCGGAACTTGATCCAGTTGTTGCCATTGCCTGTATTGCGGAGCAAGGTATTCGGCGGTTGGCTTTGGGAATTATTCCCTTTGCAGTTGGCAACGACTAAATCCAGAAAACCGTCATTGTCCAAGTCACCCCAAGCTGCACCAAAGGAACACTGCGTATTGAGGTTTGAGATACTGGAATTATCTCTAGTAAAAGTGCCGTCACCAGTGTTGCGGTAGAGAAAGTTTTGCAGGTTGTTGCCACAAAAGCCATTGGCTACGAAAAGGTCCAGATCACCATCGTTGTCGTAATCTCCGAAGGCGCTGCCAAAAGAACAGCCGCCATCCGCCGGCATTGCGCTACCACTTATAGCAGTGAAGGTGCCATCACCGTTGTTTTGGTAGAGCTGGTTGTTTTGGTTGGAAAAATTAGCTACAAATAGATCAAAGTCGCCGTCATTGTCAATATCTCCCCAACTGCTGCCGGTGGAGCTTCTGTTGCCGCTAGTTACGGGACCAGAGATATTACCAAAGATGCCTCCCGTGTTTTCATAAAGGCGATTTCGTTCGTTCTCCTCGTTGCCTACAAATAAATCCGGATCACCATCCAGATCATAGTCAATCCACTGAACACTACGGGAAATGTCTGCATCAGTTACGACTGCGCTATTGATGATTCTTTCGAGACCTCCAGTACCCGTATTATGCCACATTTGGTTACGTTTAATACTCGCTGAGTTGGTGGCAAAGTCGGTGCTATTGGTGATGTATAAATCCAGCCAGCCATCTTGATCGTAGTCACCCCAGGAGCAAGTCTCAGAGTAGGTGCCACTGCCAGTGTGGGCAGTGGAGGATTCGAAGGAAAAGGACCCATCTCCGTTATTGCGGTAGAAATAATTGCGTTCTCCGTACCAGGTCACTACAAAAGCATCCAGATCACCGTCATTATCCATATCCCCAAAGCTGGCCCCGTCGGAAGCACTTTGATCCTGAACAATTGGATCACTAGTGATGGCCGAGAAGGTGCCATCGCCATTAGAAATAAACAGCTGATTGCTCTGTCCTGAACTCGGGCCGTTGGTAATGAATATGTCGTCGTATCCATCTCCGTTGAGGTCAACGAAATTGCTGGACCGGCTATCGCGTTGACTTGTAGCAATACTACCGGTGGTGATGGGCTCAAATAGCTGACAAAGTATTGGATTAAATAGCCCGCAAAGAAGTAATGCAAAAAGGGATAGTAGAGTAGGTGATTTCATGCTAATTGATTGTGAGTGCACTACAAGGATAAGTGGACTTGACCGTGTTTTTCTCGAAATTCAACTAGCAACCTTATGACGTCTATCAACAACCAACTCAAACGAAAATTGCTGTTCGTTGACGCCAGCTTGTCGTTGGTAGCTTTGGCTTTCTAATGTTGCCCTATTTACAGACCTTTGGCTATGCCTCGGATTGTTTTACATATCGGATTCTGGTTGATCTACCTTCTGCTCAATGCCTACGTGGAGGTCACCTTAGCAGGGTCAACTTTTAATGAATTAGCGTGGTGGAAACGCGTGGGGCTTGGAGTAGGGGTGGAGTTGTTTTTCCTACCGGTAAAAATTGGTGTCACCTATTTAATCCTCTACAGCTTGCTACCGAGGCTCTATCGCGATTCAAAGGCATGGTGGTGGGCTATCTTATTGGTCCTGTCAGTGAGCGTTGCTGCTGTTTTGAATTTGCTAGTGTTGTACGGCGTTATTTACCCACTCCTTTATGGGGAGGAAATCAATTGGGCACGCATCTCTTCGGGTCGGTTCATTTGGTCTTTCATTGATACCAGTTCGGTCGTTGGTATTGCGATAGGGATCAAGTATTTCCGATTGCGACTCGCCAGTTTAGAGCGTGAAAAACAGCTGGTGGAGGAAAAGTTACAATCTGAATTACGGTTTCTGCGGGCACAGACCAATCCACATTTTCTATTCAATGTGCTGAATTCGATTTATGCACTAGCACGAAAAAAGGACGACCGCGCGGAAGAAACCGTTCTACGCTTGTCGAAGCTACTGCGGTTTATGATTTACGAATGTAATGCTGCCTTTATCCCCCTGGAAAAGGAAGTCCAAATGATCCGAGACTATTTAAAACTGGAAGAAGTACGTTTTCAAGATAAGGTAGAGCTCCAATTTGAGGAATCAATTGACGATACTGCTTACAAAATTCCACCCTTGCTTTTGTTACCGTTAGTAGAGAATGCCTTTAAACACGGGGTTAGTGAAAGCCGAACCAAAGGGGAAGTACAGATTAATCTTGTAGTACAGGATGGTCGCTTGTCGTTTATGGTAGTCAATTCAGTTGAAACTCCTGTTGCAGTAGAAGCAAACAAGGATGGGCTCGGCTTGCAAAACATCCGCCGTCAACTGAGCTTGTTGTATCCTGAAGTTCACCAATTAGAGATCGAACCGACAAGTCAGCACTTCCGTGTAATTTTAACACTCAACTTGCAGCAATCATGATTAATGCCCCGCTTCTATGTCTGGTAGTTGAAGACGAGGTCTTAGCTGCCGAGATCATAACTGACTATATTCAGGAGGTACCATTTCTCCAGTTGGAAAAGGTGCTTAGTGACGCTATTTCCGCGATGGAGCTGCTTCGTAAGAAAAAAGTAGATGTCATCTTTCTTGATATTCACCTACCTCGCTTAAAGGGCTTGGATTTTCTTCGCTTATTAGATCAGCCTCCGCAGGTGATTCTAACGACAGCCTATCCGCAATATGCCCTCGAGAGTTATGATTTTGGCGTGGTTGATTATTTACTGAAGCCCATAGATTTTCCGAGGTTTCTCCAGGCGGTTAATCGACTGGAGCGACCAGCTGTAGCACCAAGTATTCAGCCAGAGCCGGTGGAGCAAAGAGATGTTATTCTTACCGTAAACAAGGAGAAAGTCAGGCTGCAATTGAATTCGATTTGGTATTTGGAGGGTATGCGCGAGTATGTTGCTCTACACACAACTGAAGGTCGGTTGGTGGTGAAAAGTAGCTTGAAGAAGATGTTGGAACTATTGGGAACTGACTTCGTGCAAATTCACAAATCCTACATCGTAAACCAGAGGCATATCCTAGCGTTGAGTGCCACCAGTGTAAGCCTGGAATCACAGCGCTTACCAATTGGCCGGCAGTTCAAAGATCATGTTCGTAATGTGCTCACCGATTGGCAATAGCAGTTTCCTTTGAGTCCAATGACTTACTTGCCTTCCCAGGAGAAATTCCAGGTTATACTGGGGATGACGGGAAATAGTGAGACCCGGATCGCTTTTGCCTGGGCAGTACCGGCAGTGGTGTCAGTGGTAAGATCATAGTAAATGAAAAAAGGATTACGACGGTCGTAGGCGTTGTAGACGGAGAGGACCCAACTGGAGGAGAATCGTTTCTTTTGTTCTGGTTTTGGAGTGTATGTAAGGGAGGCGTCAAGACGGTGGTAAGCTTGAATACGGGCGCTATTGCGTACGCCAAATTCTTGCACCAGGTTTTGCTCAATGAAATATAGACTTTCCAATGGCGTATAGGCTTGACCGGTACCGTACACAAAGGCGCCCCCTAGTTCCAATTTGGGGTGAACCTGATAATTGGCGACTACCGAAAGATCGTGGCGACGATCGAAGACGGCGGGAAATACTTCTCCATCGTTGATATCCGGGAACTTGCGTTCGGTACGTGAAAGGGTATACCCGATCCAACCGGTGAGCGCACCTTTGCGCTTATTCACATAGAACTCCGCTCCGTACGACCAGCCACGGCCAAAAACGAATTCTTGTTCTATATCATCTGCTGCGTTATTGACGTAGTTTTCACGGTAGTCGATTTGGTTGTCCAGATCCTTGTAGTACACCTCTACACTCGTCTCATAGGTGTTGTCCTGGAAGTTTTGAAAGTAGCCCAGGGCGTACTGAATACCCCGCTGCGGGCGAATTCGCTGAGAACTAGGCACCCAGACGTCGGCTGGTAGGGTAGAGGTGGAGTTACTGACCAGATGCAGATACTGATTGGTGATCGTAATGCCGCCTTTGATACTAGCCGCTGCGCTAAGTTTGTATCGAGCACTAATGCGAGGCTCAAAGCCGGTGTAGGTGATGGCCGCGTCGTTTTTGCCAAAGACAGTGCTATCGATGGGAGAGACGTAGGGTCCCATTTGGGTGAAAGTGGAAAAGCGAATACCGTAATTGACACTAAGTCGCTGACTCATTTTCCAGTCATCTTCAATGTAAGTGCCGGTTTCGTGAGCGTATTTTGGTTCCAGGTTATTGGAAAAGGTCTCTTCGCCGTTGGTGGCGTTGGCAATGTTGGGTGATAGTTTGTGGTAGGTGTAGTGTGTCCCGAACTTGATGCTGTGTTGTGGGTTAGGGAAGAAGTCGAAATCCAGCTTGAAGTTAGCATCGCGCACACCACTGGCTACATCAACTGAGAAGTCTGCCTGGCCTCCGTTGAAACCAAAATCATAGTCATTGTAAATGGCCGAGAGATTGAAGAAGAGCTTCTCGTTGAACAGGTGGTTCCAACGCAGGGTAGCGGTAGAATTCCCGTAAGGTAAGTTGAAGAAGAAATCGCGTACATTGCTCCGATAGGTGAGTACATCTCGTCCGAAATAAGTGCTCAAAAATATCCGATCCCGATCGGAGAAGACGTGATTGACTTTGGCATTCAGATCGTAGAAGTAATAGTTGGTACCCGCAAAATCCGTCGTGTTGATGAATGGCTGGGCTAGGTCTAGGGCATAGGTGCGCCGCCCCGATAGAATAAAGGATGACCGATTGCGCGCAATGGGGCCCTGTACCGTAAATCGACTTGCCACAATGCCAATACCTCCATCTACCTGATAACGTTGCTTGTTACCTTCCTTCATTTGTATATCCACCACCGAAGATAGACGTGAACCATAACGAGCGGGCATTCCACCCTTGATGAGGGTTGTATTCTTAATGGCATCCGGATTGAACACGGAAAAGAAACCGAGCAAGTGGCCAGAGTTGTAAACGGTTGCCTCATCCAATAACACCAGATTTTGATCTGGGCCACCGCCGCGTACGTAGAACCCAGAGCTTCCTTCGCCCGCTGAAAGTACACCCGGAAGTAGCTGAATAGCCTTTAGAACATCTACTTCTCCTAGCAGAGCGGGGAGCTTTTTGATTTGATCAACCGATACTTCCAAGGTGCCCATTTTAGTATCCTGCACATTTTGATCTTCCTCTTCTGCTACCACCACCACTTCTTCTAAGTCTACGCCTTCGCGTAAAGCCACATTCAAGGTTTGCTTATCGCGCAGATCAATATCAATATACTGGTCTTGGAATCCTAAGTAACTGAAAACCAATTGGTATTCACCTTCTGTTAGGGTGATGGAGTAAAAGCCGTAAACGTTACTGGCGGTACCTTTTGCGGGCTCGCCCGCTACGTATACGTTGGCACCAATGAGCGTTTCTCCGGTGTTGTCGTCCGTGATGTAGCCACTAATGGTGTAGCTGTTGTTTTGGGCTTGGGCAATAAAAGAGATTACGCTAAAGAGGAGAAAGTAGCAGAATTGTCGGCTCATTGGGGGGCATTCTTTTGGCTATTGGCAAAATTAGAACGAAATTATAGAGCATAGTGTTTTTACTAATAATTGATGTCGCTTTTGTTGCCTAAAATTCCGCTATGAAACGCTTGCTTTCTCTTCTTGCGATCCTATTCATTGCCATTTCCGCTAGTGCTACAACTTACTACGTAGATGCTGACGGAGGCTCCAATGCTGATGACGGCCTAACCCCAGACACTGCCTGGCGAGATCTCAGTCGATTTCGTGATATTGGAGCCGTTCCCGGAGATGTTTTATTGTTAAAACGAGGATGTGTTTGGTCAGGCACCCGCCTGTATATGGACGATTCCGGGATACCGGGCAACCCTATTAAATACGGGGCTTATGGTACTGGAGAATTGCCTATTATCACCTCGGTAGGCGAAATTCCTGGAGCTGACATTGCCGGTAATTGGACCCAGAGTGGTACTAATCACTGGACGTTACCCTTGGCCTTAATTGATCGTCCCGGGCGACTGTTCGCTGATGGTGTAGAGTTGTTGCGTTCTCATACTTTATCAACGCTCGGCGAGGCAGACAATGAAGGGGCGATTGGCGAATGGTTCTACGATACCCTCAATAATGAACTATTGCTGGAAGCCGATCAAAACCCCACACTTGTTTACAGCAGCTTAAGTGGTAGCCGCCATTTCTACACGGCTTTAGTGGATGGCGCATCCTATTTAGAATTCACGGATATCAACTTCCAAGGTGGGAGTGGAGCTTCGCTGGCCATCATCGGCGGACAACACATAGTGGTAAAGAATTGCGAACTGGGGTGGAATGGTAATACTGGTCTTTTGTTGCTCAACAATTCTACTCGAGCAGCGAGTGAGATTACGGTAGAAGAAAATATGTTTAACTCTGGCTTTACCTTTAGTTACGGCTACGGCTCAGAACGAGGATGTGGGGATGGTGTGCGCTTGAGAAATGGGGCCACCAATTGTGAGATTTTTGATAACGACTTTCTGAATTGGGCGCACAATGCCATCGAACTACTTGGTACCAGTACCGGTGCTGCTGGGGTGAATAATAACCGCATCTACGATAATGAAATCTCCGCCGCGAGCATTCCCTATGCGCATCCAATTGGCGCAGATGGCTACTACGGTAAGTGTCAAAACAATGAGATCTTCCGAAACTGGGCCCGCGATTGCCGAACTGCTGCACAACTCAATGGGAATGACAACTGGTATCACCACAATATCTTCCAGGGGATGCGGAAGTCACCTAGTAAGGAGCAAGCGACTGCTCATGGAATCATCCTCGGAGTGTATGGTGATGGCCTAGTATGTGAAGACAATCGCTACGATCATAACCTAATCATTGATACCGATGAGGCAGGCTTTCTGATCAGCGGTTTTGGGTTTAGTAACAAAGTGCAAGGGAATATTTTACGGAATAATATCGCCTATGATACGGGTAAATCTCCTTACGAAAACGATTATGAAATAGGTACTTCCATTATCCTCTACGATACGAACGAGGACGGACTAGGTCCGAATACTTACCAGAATAATCTGTTTTACAGCCCCGATCCGATGGCGGTTCCGGTGTACCTGCAAGATAATGACGCCTACTACACTGCGGATGAATTTAACCAACGGAATAGTGTAGATGGCAATACGGTGGAGAATAATGTTGACTTTGAGCCGCGCTTTATGAATGTTGGTAGCAACAATTTTACTCCGGCGGATAATTCTCAGATGATCAACGCGGGTCTCGATACCGGACTGGCAGAAGACTTTGCCGGTAACCCACGGCTGGTTGGCGTAGCACCAGATATTGGGCCTTACGAAAGCAGTTTACTGGTGTCACTGCCAGTCTCCTGGTTGGACATAACCTTAGACTGTAGTTCGAATGAGCGAATTCTACGCTGGCAGGTGCAAGAAGAGAATAACGCCTATTTTACCATTGAGCGGAGTAGTGATGCTAAGACGTGGCAGGAGCTGGAAAGGGTGGCGAGCGAAGCAATTGGAAACGAGTCTCGTTGGTACCAATTTGTAGATAAAAATCCACTGCCAGGCCGCATTTACTACCGTGTTCGGCAGACGGACTGGGATGGCCGCTTTACTTATTCCAGCATTGTTTCCTGTGCGGATGCCGGTGCACAAAATATGATCCGACTAATACCGCAGGAAGGTAAACAATACCGTATAGTTATACCGGAAGGCACACAGCTTGATGAGCTCGAATTGACCTTATTTAGTAATTCTGGACAGCAGCTAGCGACATTCGAAGCTGTGGAAGTTCTAGATCTATCTCGATTTCCTGCCGCTATGTGCTATGTGCAAGTGCGCCTTGGAACGACTCAGCAAGCCCTCCGTTTGGTACTACCGTATTAGCCCTGTCCGTACAAGCTGCCACTCTTAGCAAAGAGTTGATCCACTTTTTTGCTGATCTCCGCGTCAGGCACCAATTCCGGAGCATGATGCGGCTTCTTGCGCGCATCGATGATCAGTGGACCACGACAACCCCAATGTTTAAACTCTGTGAAGGAGTCTACGCCATAGATGTCGTGGCTAGGATTCGCCCGGGTAAAAGTGACCCAAAGGAAGTTATTGAGCGTTTCCGCTAGGAAGTTGGCATCATCGCAGAGGACAATGAGCGGAAGCCCTTCCCAGTTGGTAGCTTGCAGTTGCTCAGCTAGGCGGTGTCCGTCGGCGTAGCTTTCTTTACCGGTAAAGCTTGGACCTTCAATTCCAACCACTCCTGGTAAGGCCAGTTTGGCATTAGTGAATCCAGCTGGTAGTGAAATATCTCCACCCAATTCGGTCTTCAACGCTCGAAGCTGTGGTCCACAGCAGGCCATCACCACTTTTGAGCCCGCATTCCAGTCTGTACCAGAATAGTCTAGGGTGTCAATGGTGGTCTTTGTATGAAAGTGGAGGTCTCTGGTCCAGTCTACCCGTTCTAAAACGTGGCGGAAGTAGCCTGAAATGTCGTGGGTGGTTACGGGGCCGTCACCGGTGGCAGCAATGATCAAGAACTTCGCCAGGGAGGTTTGCCCGGAACCAATGATTCGGTTGGCTTGCGCCAGAATTTCTTCCGGACGGCGTTCACGGAATGGCATATAACGTTCTGAGCCTACGGCCAATAGCAAAGGGTGAACACCAGCAGCATCAACTGCCTTGATCTCTTTCACACCTGGGAATTCTTGTGGGGTGAGGAGCTTCACCAGTTGGTGAATCAAATGTCCGAAGCTACTATCTTCCTGCGGTGGGCGCCCTACCACAGAGAAATGCCAGATAGCATCTTTGCGGTGGTGCACCTTATGGACATCCATGACCGGGAAATCATGTTCCAGGCTATAGTACCCTAGGTGATCACCAAAAGGCCCCTCTGGCTTTTTCTCACCTTTTCGAATCGTACCAGTAATTACAAAATCAGCATCGCCCGAAAGGAAGTAATCATCCTCGAACAAGTAGCGGAAACGGCGACCACCTAATAGCCCAGCAAAAGTCAATTCGCTCAGACCTTCCGGCAGGGGCATAATGGCCGAAAAGGCGTGGGAGGGAGCACCGCCAATGAAGATAGAACATCGGAATGGTTCGTCGCTCTCGTTGTACATGGTGTGGTGTACGCCAATTCCTCGGTGCAGCTGATAGTGCAGGCCAATTTCTTTGTTCAGTTCGTACTCGTTACCGCTAAGCTGGATTCGGTACATGCCAATATTGCTCTGCATGGCCTCTTGGGTGCCAGGGGGAAGCGTGAGTACTTGTGGTAAAGTCACAAATGCCCCACCATCCATTGGCCAGCTTTTTACCAGCGGTAATTGATCGATTGTGGTAGTGCCATATTGGATGGGGGCTCTGCCTAGTCTTTTTTTGAGCGGCAAAGCCGTCAGCGCCGTAAATGGAGCCGAGACATAGCGGAATGGATTTTTGAGAAGTCGCGTTGGATCGGCCTTTAACTCAATGACCTTTTGAACCTTCTCAATGCTGTGCCTAAACAGCCACTCGGTCCTTTCAAAAGTGCCGTAGAGGTTGGATAGGGCCTGAAAGGGACTGCCTTTTACCCGCTCAAATAGTATAGCAGGTCCTCCACTATCGTAGATCCGACGGTGTATTTCCGCCATTTCCAAGTTAGGGTCTACCTCTTCTTTTACACGTACCAGTTGTCCGGTACGTTCCAAATCATCTGCGGCGGCTCTTAAGCTCTTATAACTCATTGAGAAAAATTGATCAATCGCTTTTAATAATAGGATTGGAATGAAGCCAGCCTCCCTTCTATGCATCTGCCACTTACGCTAGGCCCACTATCATTCCAACCTACTTACCATTAAACCTCAAAGATGCAGAACAGTTTTCAAACTTTCATTTTTTTTTGAAAGATGACACTGCGCAGATTTTTCAAAGAAATACTTTAATACCTAAGAAAATTATGCATATTTGCACTATGTATTCAAGAGAACTGTTTAAAGGAACCTTAAAGACGCTGGTCTTACACCTTTTGCGGGAGGAAAGCCGAATGTACGGTTACCAGATTACGCAAAGGGTAAGACAACTATCGGATGGTGAGCTTGAACTTACCGAAGGTGCACTTTATCCTACGCTGCATAAGTTGGAGAAGGCGGGTCTGATCGTAGCGGAAAAAGAAAGGGTAGGGGGGCGTATGCGCAAATACTATCGCTTGAGTGAAACAGGAGCTGCGAGTGCCCTAGATTATGTCAACGAATTTCAGGCGTTTGTACGCATGATGAGCCGAATCCTCCAACTGAAACCAGAGTAAGGAATGGAATTGATTGAACAGCAGGTGAAAGCGGTGGAGACCTTTCTCCAGGGCTTAGGACCACTACAAGGTGAAAAACGCGAAGAATTACTCGACCATTTGTGTTGTGATATAGAACAAGCCATGCGTCAAGGACAAGGCTTCGAAGAAGCCTTTGATCAGTGCCAGGGGCGATGGAATGAAAATGAAGTGAAAAAGATTCATTCATCCACCCGAAATACATCTATCATGGTGAAATTATTGACTGTTGTTATTCTGGGCTTAGGCTCGATCACCTTTTTATCTCTCCCACTAACCGAAGAGCAAAAAGCCTTAGAAATTCCAATGGAGGAGTCGGGCTGCCTCTTGCTAGAACCTCCAGGGCAATCGCCTTTAGCGGAAGAGCATGATGTTACATCTGCCTTTGGTATGCGACTTCATCCAATGACCAAGCGGCGACTTATGCACCGCGGATTAGATTGGGCTGCACCCAGCGGTACGCCCGTTAAGGCAGCTGGTGCAGGTATAGTATTGGAAGCCGGAGATAAGGGGAAGTATGGTAAATGCGTGATCATCGTCCACGATGAGATTTACCAAACCCTGTATGCACATCTGGAGTCTGTTGACGTAGCTGTTGATCAGAAGGTAGAAGCTGGGCAGCTGATCGGAAAAGTTGGAAGCACCGGGCAGTCCTTTGGCCCGCATCTGCACTATGAAGTACTCAAGAATGGTGTGGCGGTCAATCCGGCGGATTATTTGCCGTAGCTGGTCTGATTACTCATCTTTAGTTAAGTCTGGAATTTGTTCCCCTGTCATGTGATGAAGGGCGGGGAGTTATATTGCCCTGACTACGCGATGCCTAACTGCATCCTTGATAGCTTAGGTACTAAAGGACACTTCATTTTCATTCGCAGCGCACTTTGTTGGCATTAGTTTGTCGATGGGTGCGCTTTTTCTTTTCGAAACAGTTGTTGAATTATTAAGGGGGTGACTAGTCGACGACCCGCACGGCGGGACCCACCCCCAGTCACCAGGTCCGACAACCACCTCACCTTTCTCAGGCGTAGCAGCAGGATCATACCCTTAACAATGACAATTCATTACTAAGGCCAACAACATCCTTTCTGAGAGAAGAAAAACCGGGAATAAATACCACCGAATTAATTCGCTTCCGTGATTTTGATAAAGCGCGCAATGCACCAAAAGCGAAAGGTTAAAGAGCCTAAGATTATAGCTTTTCTGTATTCTCAACTATAAATATAAGAGATTTTCCGTAGTTTTTAAAATATTTAAACACAAATAAAATTGTATTGATCTAAATAAGAAAAGCCGGACTTTGACCTCAGTCAAAATCCGGCTTCGCACGAAAGCGTTTTATCCACTCTCTTATTTCTTCACCTTAGCCACCACTTCTTTGAAAGATTCTGGGTGGTTCATCGCTAAGTCAGCGAGTACTTTACGGTTCAGATCGATATTGTTTTCCTTCAAGGCGTGGATCAGACGGCTGTAAGACATACCGTGCATACGTGCACCTGCATTGATACGAGCAATCCACAGACGGCGGAAAGCACGCTTCTTATTGCGGCGGTCACGATACGCATACTGCATCGCTTTTTCCACTGCATTTTTAGCAACGGTGTAAACGTTAGAACGGGCGCCGAAATAACCTTTGGCAGCCTTGAGGATTTTTTTGCGCCGGCGACGTGAAGCGACGGCATTTACGGAACGTGGCATAGTTCGATTTTTTGTTCAGTACAGAGGCCCTCTGGCTCTTTTTCCTGTACTCTCGTGAAAAATCACTGTTAGTGAAATGAATTACTTACAAAGTAAGCGCTTGATACGTGGAGTGTCTGCTTCGCTTACCAAAGCAGCATCACGCAGGCGTAGCTTGGCTTTCTTGCTCTTATTCCGCATCATGTGCGAAGTGTAAGCCTGAAAACGCTTAACCTTCCCAGAGCCAGTGATCTTGAAGCGCTTCTTCGCACTGGAGTGGGTCTTCATTTTTGGCATAACAAAATTGTTTTCTTTAAACGGAGTGCAAAGGTAGTGATCCTCCGTTAAAGAAACGAACGTAACGTAATTATTTTTTACCCTTCTTAGGCTGAACAATTACCGTCATCCGGCGGCCTTCCATTTTAGGAAGTGCTTCCGCTGAACCGTAATCTTCTAGTTCCTTCAAGAAACGCAGTAGAAGTAGTTCTCCACGGTCTTTAAACACAATAGTTCGACCACGGAAGTGTACATAGGCTTTCACCTTAGCACCTTCTTCCAAAAAGCGTTGGGCGTGGCGCAGTTTGAATTCAAAGTCATGCTCGTCGGTATTCGGACCAAAACGGATTTCCTTTACTACCGTCTTTACCGCCTTTGCTTTGATTTCTTTCTCGCGCTTTTTCTTTTCGTATAAGAATTTGTTGTAGTCGATGATCTTGACTACCGGAGGAGCAGCTTTTGGAGATATCTCTACTAGATCAAGTTCCAAACGGCGCGCCCAATCAAGTGCTTGCCTGGTATTGTATACACCAGGAGCAACCTTGCGACCAGCTACTTCGCTGATGGCGTCCATGTCGTCACCTACTAGGCGTACCTCAGGAATCCGTATTTGTTCGTTGGTTCTGAACTGATCTCTGGGATCCTCACGTCGTTGGTTTCTGTTTCTTGAACCTCTTCTCTTTGCCAAATGATAAAATTTTAGTTAAAAATTATTGTCTGCAACTCACCGTGCGTGTGGCGTACACGTGACCGGATTAAGCAGCTAGACAATCATTCAATGGTTGTGATAATGTTTTAAAATGTAAATGAGGCAGAAAGTTCCCCGGCTGTCTCAAATACAAAAGCACGCTTTCGGACTACTGCCCAAAAGCGTGCTTCGAAGATAGGATATTTTTTATTCTTCCACGTCAGAATTTACTTCCTCCTGAGCCAACACAATGTTAAGCCCATCCTCCTCCTCGTTCAGCACTGCTTGTAGCACTGTGCCGGCGGTAGGATTGTTGTTGAGGATGTATTCTGCTAGCGGATCTTCCAGGTATTTCTGGATCGCCCGTTGCAGTGGTCGTGCACCGAATTGCGGATCAAATCCTTTCTCCGCAACAAACTTCTTGGCCTTTTCTGAAAGCTCTAAAGTGAAGTCCATAGCCTCCAAACGCTTGAATAGATCCTTCAAGGTGATGTTGATAATCTTGAAGATTTCCTCTTGATCGAGGCTATTGAAGATAACCACATCATCAATCCGGTTCAAGAATTCAGGCGAGAAGGTACGCTTCAGTGCATTCTGGATGACGCTCTTGCTGTGATTCTCAGCTGCTTCCTGGCGGGCGGCAGTATTGAAACCTACACCCTGACCAAAGTCCTTCAACTGACGAACACCAATGTTAGAGGTCATGATAATCAAGGTATTCTTGAAGTCTACCTTGCGGCCTAGACCGTCGGTCAGCTGGCCATCATCAAGCACCTGCAACAAGATGTTGTACACATCTGGGTGTGCTTTCTCGATCTCGTCCAGCAGGATCACAGAATAAGGCTTGCGACGAACGCGCTCGGTCAACTGACCACCTTCTTCGTAGCCCACGTATCCCGGAGGCGCTCCGATCAAGCGGCTCACAGAGAATTTCTCCATGTACTCACTCATATCGATCCGTACTAGTGCATCTTCACTGTCGAAGATATAGCGAGCCAGGGCTTTCGCTAGCTCGGTTTTACCAACACCAGTTGGTCCAAGGAAGATGAAAGTACCAATTGGCTTCTTCGGATCTTTCAAACCTACGCGATTACGCTGAATCGCTTTGGTTACCTTATCCAAAGCCTCATCCTGGCCAATGATGACGCCTTTCAAGTCGTCGGTCATTTTTACCAGCTTCTTACTTTCTGACTGAGCCACCCGGCGTACCGGAATACCCGTCATCATAGATACTACTTCTGCAATATCCTCTTCTTCTACTGGATAACGCTTGGTCTTAGCTTCTTCTTCCCAAGAGACCTTAGCTTGTTCCAGGCTACGGCCTAACTTAGACTCCTGGTCGCGCAAGTCAGCGGCTTTTTCGTACTGCTGATTGCGAACGGCTTGGTTCTTTTGCTCCTTAACCTTCTCGATTTTCTTCTCCAGATCCTCGATGTGCTTGGGAACGTGGATGTTTTTCAAGTGGGTGCGAGCACCTACTTCATCCAATACATCAATCGCCTTGTCTGGCAAGAAACGATCGGTGATGTAACGGTCACTCAAACGTACACATGCGGTGATAGCATCGTCAGAGTAAGTTACGTTGTGGAACTCCTCGTACTTCGGCTTGATGTTCTCCAGGATATGGATCGCTTCTTCCGGGGTAGGAGGGTCTACCATTACTTTTTGGAAACGACGGTCCAAAGCACCGTCCTTTTCAATATGCTGACGATACTCGTCAAGCGTAGAAGCACCAATACACTGGAGCTCGCCACGCGCCAAAGCAGGCTTGAAGATGTTGGAAGCATCCAGAGAGCCCGTTGCGCCACCCGCACCTACAATGGTGTGAATTTCATCAATAAAAAGGATCACGTCACGGCTCTTTTCAAGCTCAGTCATGATCGCTTTCATCCGCTCCTCAAACTGACCACGGTACTTGGTGCCAGCTACCAAAGCAGCTAGGTCAAGCATTACAATGCGCTTATCGAATAAGGTGCGAGATACTTTCTTCTGTTGAATGCGTAGGGCCAGGCCTTCTACAATGGCCGTCTTACCAACACCCGGCTCACCGATAAGGATAGGGTTGTTTTTCTTACGACGACTAAGAATTTGGCTAACGCGTTCGATCTCATTCTCACGGCCGATGATGGGGTCTAATTTACCCTCTTCGGCTAGCTTAGTAATATCGCGTCCAAAGTTGTCTAGGACAGGCGTACGCGATTTGGTGTTGCCTTTGCTCCGCTGGTAAGTTCCTCCACGTCCGCCATTACCTTCTTCTTCTTCGTAAGGCTCTTCTTGATCACTCGAGGCGCGGGTGTAAGGATCAGTACCGCTAGTAAAATCTTGTTCTTGCTTCACGTATTCTAATTCGGCTTTAAACAAATCGTAATCAACATCGTACTGGCCTAAGATTTTCGAAGCAGGATTGTCCTTATCCTTGAGGATGGAGAGCAACAAGTGCTCCGGACTAATTTCTTCGCTTTTCAACATCTTGGCTTCCAGGAAGGTCACTTTAAGGACTTTCTCCGCCTGCTTGTTCAGAGGGAGATTGCCAACATTAAGGCTGGTATTTCCAGAAGCGGGAATCCGGTGGATGCTTTCAACTACAGTGTTGCGCAATTCGCCGGGGTCCACTTCCAGAGATTCCAGTACCCGCAGTGCCATACTGTCGTTGTCAGTCAAGAGGCCCAGCAACAAGTGCTCGGTGCCAATAAAGCCGTGCCCTAGACGAACCGCTTCACTGCGGCTCCGGGAGATGACTTGCTTGACTTGGGGTGAAAATCTGCGGTTATTATTCATAATCTCTGCAAACGCTTTTTTCTGTTGTGTTCTTGATGGGACTATAATGTGAACAATAATAATCTACTTCTGCTAGAAAACAAAGTTTGCTTCCTTGAAGTTTCATGCTTTTTACGCTTTTATGAAGCGCGGTGTTTCACAGGCTTTTCCCATCTTACTCTACTCTAACAGAAAAAATGGTGCCACGTTTAATTTTTACCGGAATAACTGCCAATTAGGCGCATAATGTGGTGTGAGATTGACAGATTAACATAAACTTAATTGTCAAATACAGTTGGCGGGCTATTTTTTCTTGCTTACTTTTGCGTCTTGCGGAAGATCATATTATTTCCGTATGACGAAGCACTCGCATTAATGAAGTATAGCATAGACAAGAAAGATAAGTACGCGATTTTCGAGCTTCAGGAAGAAAACCTGAACTCATTGCTGGCTCCTAAGCTCAAGTCTGAGTTGGTCATTTTCGCCAACGAAGGAGTGCGCAACCTTGTCTTCGACCTTTCCAAAGTGCAGTATGTCGATTCTTCTGGCCTAAGTGCCATATTGACAGCTAACCGCCTCTGGAAACCAATTGGCTCCCTAATCCTAACCGGAGTTGTACACCCTTCAGTGAAGAAACTGATCGAGATTTCTCGTTTAGACAGTGTATTGACGATCATTCCTACAGTGGAAGAGTCAGTAGAATACATCTTTATGGAAGAACTGGAGCGGGAGATCAACGCCGAAGAAGGAGATCAGGCGCCATCTGATCAGTAAGCAGGGGCAGTACCTCCTAACTACATGGATTTTGATTTGACTACACTGGGTACCTCCGCAGCGGGGCCTGTTCCCGGGCGTTGGGCTAGTGGTCAGTATTTCAAAACGCCCAATACGGGTTTTCTAATCGATGCCGGTGAAGGCACACAAATTGCCCTACAGCGAAATGGTATTGGTTGGGGAGCAATTGATGTGATCCTCATTTCGCACATGCACGGTGACCATATATATGGTTTGCCGGGCTTGCTTACCAGTTGGGCGCTCAATCAACGTAGCACTCCACTCACAATTATTGGCCCAGCTAATCTTCAGCCTTTTCTGAAAACGGTGTTCCAGTATAGCTATACCGGTTTACCTTTCAGGGTAGATTATGTTACCACTGACTCTGCTCCACCGGGTTCTCTCGTCTATGAGGATAAGCACGTTCGGGTGACCACCATACCATTGGTTCATCGTGTGCCTACTACGGGTTATCTGATCGCAGAAAAAGAACGACTTCGCACCATGCGGGCGGAGCTAATCGACCAATACCAAATACCCTATCGGGAAATCCCTGGCATTAAAGCGGGTGCAGACTTTGTAACAGCATCTGGACAGCTTATCCCCAACGCTGAACTCACTAGCCCAGCACCTCCCACACGTTCGTTTGCCTATTGCAGCGATACCATGCCAGATCCTAAGATTATTCCTTATATAAAAGGTGTCGACTTGCTCTTTCACGAAGCCACCTTTCTTGATGAGCTAGCGGAGCACGCTGTTATCTCCACTCATACCACAGCTAAACAAGCCGCCAACGTAGCTCAAGCTGCGCAAGCGAAGCAACTGGTCATAGGACATTTCTCTCCTCGCTACGGCAACTTGCAGCCTTTGTTGGAAGAAGCCAATGCTATTTTTCCAAACACTGCGCTAGCAAAGGAAGGCCGAGTCTTCACGGTGGCCTATGCGGGACGGCAATAATCATCGCAGAAACAGTGCGAGAACTAAGCACTATAAATCACAGTTTGAGGTTCGATAACCCTTGCCTAACGGTGATTTGGAAGAAATTAGCCTAGCCGGTATTAGGGGTTTTCCAATTCCTTTTACTTACTTATGGATCAATCCGCTGGGGCCCGCCTCAGCGGCACCTCAGGTGAATCGTATTTACTTTTCGGGTAATAGCCATAAGCTTAGCATGAAAAATCGTGTATTCTATCTATTCGGGATTATTCTATTCCTCTTAATCGGAGGGTATTTCTGGCTGATAAATGCCAATAATTTTCAACTGTCTGGCTCGTTTGATCTGTCCGTTAATGATCAGCCCATTAAGATCCACCGGGATGAGAACGGTATTGCCTACGTTTTCGCAGAAACGAAAGCCGATGCATTCCGCGGGCAGGGTTTCGTACTTGCTCAAGACCGGCTGTTTCAGATCGAATTTTATCGGACCTTAATCCGTGGTGAAGCGGCAAGTATTATTGGGAATGCTATGCTTGACTCAGATATTCAGATGCGGGTGCTTGATTTGATGGGTAATGCCAAGCGGAGTATGCAATACCTGGACGATGAAACCATGGAGGTACTGCAGTGGTACTGCGAAGGTTTTAACGAATATCTACGGGTAGGGGGGCAAGAATTTCCCCTAGAACTGTCGCTTCTGGGAATGGAACCGCAACCACTTAAACCGCAGGATATCGTTGCGGTTACTCACTTTATTGGCTTCTTTCACAGCCAAAATATGGAAGATGAAGTATTGAGCCTGAACCTGGCTGCTCGCATGGATCAGGCTTCTGAATTACTACCCCTCTCGGTGAATTTAGATCGAACCAAGCCGTTGAATTTTAGCACAGATTCTCTTCCATTAATTTCAAGCCCGAGTTCAGGTCTTAGCTGGCGATCCTTGCCTGATCCTCTTTTGTCCTATCCGCAAATGGGGTCCAATAATTGGGCCGTGGCAGGCTACAAAACGCAATCTGGAAAACCCATTCTGTCTAATGATCCACACGTAGATGCGAGGACCTTACCAGGTACTTTTTATCCCATCGGATTGTTTTGTCCCGAATTTCAAGCAGTAGGTATTGCCACGCCTACTGTGCCAGGTTTGATATCTGGACGCAATCAATATGTTTCCTTTGGAGTAACCAACGCCTATGGCGATAGCCAGGATCTTTTTGTTGAAGAATCTATTGGTGATTTCTATTTGGAGGAAGGAAAAAAAGTTCCCTTTCAAGAGCGTAAGGCTACGATTCAAGTTAAAGACAGCGCGGCGGTTGAAATCACTATTCGTTCAACCAAACGCGGTCCAGTCATCTCTGACTTTCCGGTCTTTAATGTGATGTCAGATGATGTAGTCAGTATGCGCTGGTCATTGGCCGAAACGCAGAGCCCTACCATCGGCTTTGACCGACTACTCGAGTCAAAAAATGTATTCGAGTTTATGGAAGGCTTACAGGGGGTTGATAATAATTTTTTCAATTACGTAATGGCTGATGTGGAAGGGAATATTGCCCATCAGTCTACTGGCTTGGTCCCGGTGAGGGAAGATCATCGTGGTTCAGTACCCCAATCTGGAAACGAAGTCGAGAGCTGGTTAGGCTTTATTCCTAAGCAGGAGTTACCTCATATGATAAACCCGGATCGGGGCTGGGTAGGCACCGCCAACCATGATACGCGTCCTGATGATTACCCCTATTACTATTCCAGTCATTTTTCTCCGTACTACCGCTATCAACGCCTGAGTGAAGCGCTTTCGGTCAAGAAAAAACTAGGGGCGGATGATTTATGGGCCTTAATACTTGACACCAAAAATATGCAGGCGGCGGTCTTGACCCCGCTATTTATTGATGCTTTAGAGCAAGACCCCGCCACCCAATACCAGGCAGATATCCTAAGGCAGTGGAACTACAATGATGATATTAATGAAGTAGGGGCTGCAGTTTATAATGTATTGTACAATGAGTTGCTGTATTTGATTTTGGATGATGAGCTACCGGATGAGCTGGAAGAAATGTACTGGCAAAATGTGTACTACTGGAGTCAGCGGGTGGATAGTATGATATTATCAAATCACGTTTTTATCGACAATATCAACACCAGTGAGGAAGAGACACTTTCTAACCTAATCATCGAAGCAGGCCTTAAAACAGAAGCCTTGTTGACCGAAAGATTGGGAGATGATCCGGCAGGATGGACATGGGGTGGAATCCATACGGTGTATTTCTATAGTCCAATCCGTTCTAAAGGCTTTGGTAGCGAATGGCTTGGCGCAGAACTGTTGCCTAAAGCGGGCTCAAATCAAACTTTGAATAGGGGAGGCTTTGTGAAAAACAAAGAACGCAGATTTGATGTCAGTTGGTTCAGTTCTTTCCGTATGGTTGCGGATATGGATGACCCAGATAAGCTCATGGGCGCGCTGTCTGGAGGAAGCTCTGCTAGGATCCTTCACCCGTACTACAAGTCTCAGTTGAAAACCTGGCAAGAAGGAACCTGGATTCCCTATTGGATTTCGAGAGAGAAGGTGATTGAACATTCACGATATGAATTAGTACTAGAGTAGTTGCCTTATCTTAGCAGGAACTCCATACGAGTACATTCTCCGCCACAACTTTTACTTTAATTGTCACTTTCACCATAACCGTAACCCCCCATTCAAATTCTAATTCTCACCCTAACTCTAATTCTAATTCTCACTCTAATTCTAATTCTCTAATCCCCCAACCATCCCCGTGGACACCTCGCGCAAAATAATCCACATCGATATGGACGCTTTCTACGCCTCAGTAGAACAGCGCGATCATCCTGAGCTTCGGGGCAAGCCCATTGCTGTAGGTGGGGGAGGACTGCGTGGAGTAGTGGCAGCCGCCAGCTACGAGGCGCGAAAATTTGGGGTGCGTTCTGCGATGCCCAGTGTCACGGCTCAGCGCTTGTGCCCACAGCTCATTTTTGTAAAACATCGCTTTGATGTGTACCGGGAGGTATCATCGCAGATTCGTGAAATCTTTCATTCTTATACCGATTTGGTGGAGCCCCTTTCTTTAGATGAAGCCTACTTAGATGTCACCGACCCCAAGCTAGGCCCCAAATCTGCAACGCTCATTGCCAAGGCTATCCGCGAGAAAATATTTGCGGAAACGCAATTAACGGCCTCCGCCGGAATATCCTACTGTAAGTTCCTGGCCAAAGTAGCATCCGATATTAATAAGCCCAATGGAATGAAAGTGATCCTACCAGAAGAAGCTTGGGATTTTTTGGGGGAATTACCGGTAGAAAAATTTCATGGTATCGGTAAAGTAACCGCCAACAAGCTACGCCGCATGGGCATCCGCAATGGTGGTGATATCCGAGAGCTCAATGAAATTGCCCTGGTCAAACGCTTTGGCAAAGCCGGGCGGTATTATTATCGGATCGTGCGCGGTATCGATGAACGCCCCGTTAACCCCAACCGCATTCGCAAATCCATCGGTGCCGAACGGACCTATTTTGATGATGTCTCGGAGGTGAAAGAAATGAAGGAGAAGTTGGCCTACCTCTGTGAACGCGTCTTCACCTACATGGAGCAGAGCCACAACTTCGGTCGTACGCTCACCATCAAAATGAAAACGCCGGACTTTCAAATATTCACCCGTTCTCGTTCCTTCAACAGTGAAATCAGGAAGCTCAAGGAGATGGAGGAAATCGTCTTTGCCTTACTTGAGGAGAATATAGAGGAAGTAGGCCCCGTCCGTTTACTCGGCGTTTCGGTCTCCAACCTGGAGCGCGAACAGGAAGCAGAAGGCATCCAGCTACTCATCGATTTTCCGGACGAAGAAGAATAGCGACAAAGTCGGAGTTGGGAAGGGGGAGGTCGGAAGTAGGGGAGCAAGTACTTCTATTTTTCTGCCTCCTATTTTGTTATTTCCGACCTTATCATTTCATACTTCCTATTTCCTATTTCTAATTTCTAACTTAATAACTCCGACCTCCCATTTCCCATTTCCCATTTCCCATTTCCCATTTCCGACCTCTCCATCTTTTTTACGATAAAAATCGTACTTCCTGTTGCTTAACTACGATTCTTATCGTACATTTGCTACGAGTCTAATCGTAGTTGAGATGTCAAAAGCAAAATCTTCACAACCTACTACCTCCGAATTAGCGGTTTTACAACTGCTTTGGGACCATGGCCCATTGTCGGTTCGGGAAATTCACGAGGCCCTTTCTACCGAGAAGGAGGTGGTCTATACCACCGTATTGAAAACCATGCAGGTCATGCTCGATCGCGGTTTTCTAGAGCGCGAATCGGTGGGGCGTAAGCATATCTACAGTGCGGCCATTGCCAAAGAGGCCACGCAAAATCAATTGCTGGATACCTTTCTCAACCGCACTTTTGGTGGGTCGGCCAAGCAGTTGGTCCTGCGCGCACTAGGAAACTACAAGGCCTCTAAATCGGAGCTGGAAGAGTTAAAAGCTATGATTGATAAACTTGAAAATGACGAGCAATGATTGAGCAGCTTTTTTCTCCTCAGGTCATTCAGGCCTTGGGTTGGACTTTAGTGCACACGCTTTGGCAAGGTGCTTTGTTTGCCTTGATGACGGGAATCCTCCTATTGGCTTTACGAAAATTCAGTGCCCAGGCACGTTATGTGGTGACGGTAGGCATGTTAGCCATATTTATGCTGACGGTATTCTTTACCTTCTTTCAGCAATATGATAAGCCCAGTTACCTCAGCCAAAATGTAGGTGTAGGAGAAGGGGAGCAGGCCGTGGCAAATCAAGATGTAGTGCCGTTAGATCAAACTGGATTGGTGGAGCCTGTTCTTGACCAACAGGAGATTGTAGTTTCCACATCCCAATCTTTTCAAGAAAAGACGATTCAGTATTTTGATCAACACCTACCTCTCATTGTCACGCTCTGGCTCATGGGAGTATTGGTATTACAATTGCGTTTCCTAGGGCAATTGGCCTATGTGCAGCGATTGAAGAACTATGGTGCAGAGCGTTTTCCGACTGAATGGGCGGCCCGTATTCAGACGCTGGAAGAGCAACTCAATATTCGAAAGTCTGTCCAATACCTGAGCTCTTTCCGCATCGACTCACCCATGACTACCGGTTGGCTGCGACCTGCCGTATTATTTCCAAAGACACTTTTACAAGAACTTGAAAACAGCCAGGTTGTCGCTATCCTAGCGCACGAACTGGCTCATATTAAGCGCAACGATTTTCTGGTAAACCTCATTCAAACAATGCTTTGTATCCTCTTTTTCTATCATCCCGGTGTGTGGTGGATGTCCGCGCGCATCAAGGATGAAAGAGAGCACTGTTGTGATGATCTCGCCATACAATTGACCCAAAAACCACTTGGCTACGCCAAAACATTAATTCACCTGAAAGAGAAAGAAATGAAAATCACCCAAGCCGCTGCAGTGGCCTTTGTAGGGAACAAACCACAAGGCTTTAAGCAGCGCATCACCCGACTGGTATCCGGTTATTTCCGGTCTGCCACCTACGGAGAGGGCGTTATTACGGCCTTTATCCTGATTCTTATGATGGGAACTGCCGTTTTTGCTTCGCAGTACAATGCTTCTTCCTTAGCAACTAATAATCCGGACACAATCTCAGAGGTCAACGCAACGCCACCTGAGGTGACGCCTCCTAATGTAGCAACACCTTTAGACCTGCAAGATGTAGATGCGGGTCGGGAAGTGGACGTGGATTATGATTCAGACGGTATAAGTAGGGCCGGCTTTATGCCAGACGACATAGAGTTTGATATTCCTAATACCCGCGCTCCACTTACCGATTTTGAATTGCTGATGGAAGCCGTTAACGATGGTAATCTTCGACTTGTCAAGTACTTTCTGGAGCAAGGAATTGATGTCAACCAGACGAATGATTGGGGCTTTACACCCTTAATGTTGGCGGCAAATGAAAACCATTCAGAAATTGCCCGCGTATTGATTGAGGCTGGAGCCGAAGTCAACTATGTAAACGATGACGGATGGACCGCACTAATCGAAGCGGCAGATGAAGGAGCTTACGCTACTGCAAAAGTATTAATAAATGCCGGCGCCGATGTCAATCTCAAAGGCGCGTCCAATGCGCGCTCGGCCGCTGCTATGGCTGCTTCGGAAGGGCACCCGCAAATCTTACAATTGTTGTTGGATAATGGCGCTTCCTGGAATGGTGGCCTTGGTTCACAAACTCCTTTGCATTTGGCGGCCGAGGAAGGTCAAATAGCGGTCTTAGAAATGTTAGTGAAAGAAGGTGCTGACTTGAATGTCAAGGATGAACACGGCCGTACTGCCCTGATGCACGCAGCTGAAGAAGGGCAGCACGCTGAAGCTCGCTTTTTGATTGAGAATGGCGCTGACTTAGATGCGGTAGACGAGGAGGGACGGACCGCCTTGATGTACGCTGCGGAGGAAGATCAATCGACTATGGTTGGCATGCTATTGGATGCTGGTGCTCGTGCGGATCTTCGTGACGAAGAAGGTCGTAGCGCCATTGACTATGCCGCTGAGGAAGGTGCGGGTGAGGTGCTATCTCAATTGATGAATAGCAGCAGTGCAATGAAAAAAGAAGCCTTGCGGCCCGAAACCCTGATTATGGCGGCTGGTGAAGGCGAAATGGCAATTGTCTCAGAATTAGTGGAAGCCGGAGCTGACGTAAACGCTACGGATGAAAATGGCCAAACAGCACTGGCAGAGGCAGCTAGCGAAGGCGAATTCAGAGTAGTTACCTACTTGCTGGATAATGGGGCTAAAGTAGACCCTGACCGTAGTGCGCAGGCACCCTCTGCACTATTTTTAGCAGCAGGAGAATCATCACCCAGAGTTGTCGCTTTGCTAATTGATCGAGGAGCCAATATCGAGTATCGTCATACCTTCCAGTCCATTAACATCAATGAGGCCAGCCAGGCGGATCACTTAATGATTTATAAAGCAGCAACGCCATTGTTTGTTGCGATAGAAGAAAGCGATCAAAAGACGGTACGAGTCTTATTGGATAAAGGTGCCGGTCCTAATGTTACCATCCGCAAGAAAATGTTCGACATTGATGGTAAGCAGTCCTGGCGTGAGCTGAGAGCCCTGAACGAACAAACGGCGGAAGAGCAAAACTACTTACGTTATGACCTAACCGACTGGACTCCACTCATGGAAGCAGCCGAAGCTGGGGATCTGGTATCCATCAACCTGCTCTTGGAAGCGGGGGCTGACCCTAACAGGCAAAATAGTGATGGTAAAACAGCGCTAGATGTTGCCCAGAATATGGGGCATACCGCAATTGTGGAACGTCTCCGCTAGATAATACACCTGCTAGTGATGAAGCTGAAACCTCCTAATCATACCTCATGAATCAACTACCGATATAAATACTCCGGGGTAAAACCAGTAGCTCCGGCTATTTGATGTCAAGATGCATTGCAATGCGTCTCTTCAGCAGGAGATTTACCCTTATTCATTTTTACCGAATAACTACTAACTACCGAGTGCCAAGTTCTTGCCTGTGCTTGGGGTAGGCATCGTATCCAGTGCCTATTCCGTACGGGACTCCTTCACGATGAATGTCAGAGTTCCCAGCGCAGCAAAGCTTAGAAGTATGCGCTCATAAATTATACCCGACTGTTATGCGACTATTACTATTGTTGGGAGTGCTAGCTTTGGCTAGCCCACTCCTGGGGCGTGCTGTTCCTACTGCCGAGTTTGAGCTCAGAGGTACAATTGTTTCGGCGCTCAATGAACAAGCCTTGGAGTACGCCACCATCTCCGTTTTTAATATTGAGGAGGAATTGTTGGAAGGTACAGTTAGTGATGAAGCTGGCCAATTTAGCCTGCGCTTAAACCCTGGGAGGTATCTCTTAAGGGTAGAGTTTCTAGGATTTCAGAGCCAGGAACTTAATGTTGACTTTGACACCCACAAGGACTTAGGCACAATTGCTATGCAAGCGGATGCCGCTACTTTGGAAACAGCAGAGGTACGGGCAGAGAAAACCCAAATGAATCTGTTGCTTGACAAAAAAGTCTTCAATGTCGGATCCGATTTACTTTCCACCAGCGGTTCTGCCGAAGACGTACTAGGACAATTACCTTCGGTAGCCGTAAATGCGGAAGGTCAGATCAGCTTACGCGGAAACGATGGTGTGCGGATATTGGTCAACGGTCGGCCTTCGGCATTAGCGGAGAACAACGGCCTAGCCGCTATTTCGGCCGATCGAATTGATCGCGTGGAAATTATCACTAACCCATCTGCTCGTTACGAGGCGGCGGGTACAGCCGGCATAATTAATATCATTCTTAAAAAAGATGAAAGTCAAGGCTATGGTGGGACAGTAAACTTGAGCGTTGGCTATCCGGCTAATCATCGAGCAGCCGTTAATCTAAACTTTACTCGCCCCAAATACACCGCCTTTGTCAATGCGGGAGCCCGCTACGCAAATTTTCGTGGCACGGGAGACCTTACTAGAAATTCGTCACTAGACGGTACGGAAAGCAATCTGTTACAAATCGCAGATCAGGATCGGAATGATCGGGTAGTGCATGCTTTTACCGGCCTTGATTACAACTTTAACCCGAAGAGCACACTAAGCGGCTCGTACTCCATTTACTACGTGGTGAACGACGATATAATGGACCGTGGGTTTGAGTATATGGATGCCCAGCAAGAACTGACAGACAACTGGAATCAAGTTCTGGATTATCTGGAACCTGGAACCTATCAGCAATTGGATTTGACCTACACCAAAGAACTGGCTAGGGCAGGGGAGAAGCTTACCCTTTATTTGAAGAACGATCTCTGGGAAGAAACGGAGACGGAGAAAGTCAATATCCTAAGGACATTTCCGGAGGCGGAGCAACTGCTAAACTACCGCACGCAGACGATTGAAAGTAGTCGAGATCACCTCCTGCAAGCGGATTACGAGTTTCCCATCGGTGAACGCGCCGGTTTGGAAATGGGCCTACGTGGTGAGACGCGTATCATTAGCAGTGATTACTTGGTAGAAGACGCCATTTCTGGAACCTGGACTACGCTGGCGGGCTTCAACAATGAGCTAGATTACTTTGAACGCATTGGTTCGGCCTACGCTCAGTATCAGTACAAAAATGACCAATGGGCTTTGCAGTTGGGTTTACGAAATGAGTATACCTTGGTGAAAGTGGAAAGTAAAGCAGAGTCCATTGCTGATGTGCGTAAGACCTACAATCGGCTCTTTCCATCCTTTTCGCTGGCCTACACTATGTCGGAAACGAGTAGCATGCAACTCACCACTAGTCGCCGCATTCGGCGGCCCTCTTTCTGGCAGCTCAATCCCTTCCGCGGCCTAGGCGATCCTAATACCCTCTTTATAGGTGACCCAGATCTTGATCCAACTTACACGGATCGTGTGGAACTGAACTTCGTTCAACGCTGGCCCAAGTTCACTTTGAATCCTGCTATCTATGGTTCACGAGCTACGGACATCTTCCAGTTTGTTGTAGAACAAGAAGCCAATAATCCGCTAGGCTTAACTACCGGTACCATCCTTACCCGCCCAATCAATTTGGGACTCGAATACCGCTACGGCTTGGAGGTACTAACCACTTACCGCCCTAATGATGTATGGACGATTTCGGGAGAATGGCATTACTACGGCTACGAGCAAGAAGGCCAATTTGAGGATCGCAACTTCGATTTTCAATTTGCTACTTGGTCTGGTCGCCTGCGTCTACAAACCACCTTGCCCGGTGATTTGAAGCTGCAAGGCAGCTTCTACTATGAGGCTCGGTATAAAGATGTACAGAGTATCCGTCGTGCGCGCTACGATGGCAATCTTGGTATTAGTAAGCAGTGGAATAAAAAACTAACGATCACGCTCAACACCATGAGTCCTCGCTGGCGCCGCAGCGAACTCTTTCGGCCCACCTTCACCCAAGACGACTATTTCGCTTGGACGACCTGGCGTACGAGCCTAAGCCTACAATACCGTTTTGAACGCGGTGCCGCTTCCGATCAACGCCGCCAACGCGGCAGTATCCGCTAGGCCAGATCGCTGTTTTTACTGAAAATGAGGTGTTTACGAATTTTCGTAAAAAATGTTGCTTTTTCCCTTGCTTTTGAACGCCGGATAGTCGTATATTTGCGTCGCCTTAGCAAATAAGGTGGATGATCCGGTAGCTCAGCTGGTAGAGCAATACACTTTTAATGTATGGGTCCTGGGTTCGAGCCCCAGCCGGATCACCTAAGAAAATGAAGGTCAACATTGCAAGATGTTGGCCTTTTTCTTTTGGATAAATAAAGCATTAGCTGGGGCGATCATGCCTTCGCCTTGCTTTGGCAGCCAGTGAAAGTCTTTCCCGATAGGGGAGTCAAAATGTGCCCCGCAGATTTTGATGCTGACAATTCGCGCTAGCGCATTCGTCAGTGCCCCAGCCGGATCACCTAAGAAAATGAAGGTCAACGTTGCAAACGTTGGCTTTTTCTTATTGAAGACTTAGCAGAGTTATTCCTCTATAGTTTCGCGGCTTTCATTCCATTTTGGTTATACAAAGAAAACTGCGACTTAGACTATTTGATTCCTCAGAACCTGTCCGATTGTCAGAGTGAGCATTCATTTGAGACGTGCCCCGCACAACCGAAATCCTTGGGAAGTTCTAGTAGAGCTTTACAGGATACAAAGAGAACTCGGGTCATTGCACCTCCCAAGTTTCCCCCTCCCTGGCCAGGGAGGGCCGGGGTGGGTCCCCTTGCCCATCTTACAAATTGCCCCTATTTTGCAGCTTCGAGATCACGATTGTCAAGATCTGCTACACCATTTCTCTGCACTAAAACTACCTATAATGTCCAACCCAAAACCGCCATTACTAGCAGCTTTTCAAGGCCCCGTGCAATTCTCCGCCCCCATCCGCTCCGGTGAAACGGTGACGCATGATGTGTACCAGTTAGGCGAAGGCCGTAAGATCGTTCTGCTCATGCAAGAGCTGCCGGGTATTGATGAGGCTACTGTTAAGTTGGCGAATCGACTAGTAGGTCGAGGTTTTCGGGTGATTTTGCCGCATCTGGTAGGACCGATTGGTAAGCAAGAGCCCCTGCGCAATATGCGTAAGGTTTGTATCAGCATGGAGTTTCATACTTGGGCCCACGGGGAATCAAGTCCCATCGTGGACTGGTTAGCGGCGCTGTGTGAAGAACTTAGGGTGGAGCATGGTGTGTCAGGTGTGGCGGCTATTGGTATGTGTCTTACGGGTGATTTTGCCATTAGCCTCATGGCCAATGATGCAGTTTTAGCGGCTTACGCCAGTCAGCCTTCTCTACCTTTCTTTAGTTTCGGACGACGGTTGCCGTTTTCCCCACAAGAGGTAGAAGACATCAAAGCGGGGCTGTCAGCTAAAGGCCCAATGAAGTGTGCGCGTTTCAGCAGCGATTATCTGGCGTGTACCGGTGGTAAGTTTAAAGCGCTTGATCAAACCTTTAACCAGGATGAGAAACGTATTCAAATGGAAATCATTAAGAATGGGATTTGGCCAAAACACTCCATTCTGACCGGTGACTATGATCATACGCCCGGCCATCCAACCCGCGTGAAGCTAGAAGAGGTAATCGATTATTTCGACCAAACATTAAGCGATACAGAAGCTTAAGTGCAGCCTTAGGTGCTCTGGACCAAAATCCCTAAATTTGCGCACCAAAGCAGCACCCCTTTATGCAAAGACTTTTTCGCGCGGTGAAAATCGTCAGTCCGGGTAGCGTACATCACGGGCAGGTACGAGACATTTTGGTCGATCAAGGCACGATTACAAAAATTGGTACAGATTTATCGAGTGAAGGTGCAGAAGTGATTGAACTTCCCGACGCTCATGTTTCTTCTGGTTGGATTGACCTGGAAGCCGAAGGTGGTGATCCGGGCTTGGAGCAAAGGGAAGATACCGCCAGCCTTTTGCGTGCTGCTGCTGCTGGAGGTTATGCGCATATAGGTTTACGCCCACAGGCAGAACCACCCATTCATGATAAAAGTGGGGTGCATTATCTGCTTCAGCAGGCCAACGGAAGTGTTACTTCCATTCTGCCTATCGGAGCCATTAGCCGCTCTATTGCCGGAGCGGATATCACCGAAATGCTGGATATGCAAGCGGCCGGCGCGGTCGCTTTTTCAGATGGCAGCCATCCCGTACAACTGGGAGGGCTCATGCTACGCGCTCTGCAATACGCCAAGTCTTTTGACGGCCTGGTGTTGAATCAACCACTGGAGCAATCTATCGCCGGTAACGGTCAAATGCACGAAGGGAGCATGAGTACGCGCCTGGGCATGCGAGGTATTCCCGCTCTGGCGGAACAAATGATGATTGAACGAGACCTGAGTTTGCTCGAGTATGCCGAGTCACGTTTGCATATCAGTCACGTTTCTACTGCAGTTGGCGTTGAACTCATTCGAGCTGCAAAAGCAAAAGGACTAAAGGTGACGGCATCGGTTGCCACGCTCAATCTACTGCTCACGGATGAAGATCTAAGCGAGTTTGATAGCCACTGCAAGGTATTACCGCCATTACGTGCGGAACCAGATCGCCGAGCCCTTTTAGAAGGCCTGGAAGACGGTACTATTGATTGCATTGCTTCTAATCACTGCCCACGCGAATTGGAACGGAAACTATTGGAGTTTGCCTACGCTGATTTTGGCGCAGCTACCTTGTCTACGGCTTTCGCTACTGCTCGGACTGGTGCTAAGAATCTGAGCGAAGAAGTGCTGCTAAGCAAATTTACCAGCGGGCCCAGGCGAGTACTGGGACTGCCAGAGCATATCATCAATGAAAATGCTCCCGCAAGTTTAACCTTCTACCGTTTTGCTGAAGATTGGACCGTTCAAGCCGCTGACATTCGTTCTAAGTCAGCTAACAGTCCACTGATTGGCCGCAAGCTTACGGGGCGGCCAATTGCCGTTTTGAACGGCGAACGCTTTTATCAGCAGAATAAGTAAATAAAGCAACATGAGTACACAGGAGACAGCTGATGAAAGTTGGCGCAGAGAGGGTATACGTTGGGGCATCATGGCCGGAGGTATTGTTGTGACTTTGTTCGCCGGCATTTATTTCCTCAACCGACCGCTGGTTCTGAGCCGTGGCCTATGGCTCGGTACAGGTCTGATCTACGCCCTGGGCATGTGGCAAGCGCAGAAAACAGTAGAGGATGATGAACTTAGATCGTATATCCAACCGGGCTTTTTGACCTTTGTGATCGCTAACGCGTTATTCTATCTGTACTATTATTTCCTTTTTGCCGTTTTTGATCCTGAGCTGGTTGATCTACAGGCAGAATTATTGCGGGAAAATGGGCAGGATCCAGCAGACGCTATAGCTCCAACCATTAAAAGTACCTTCTTTGCTTACGCGCAGAGCTTGATCTTCGGGTTCGCCTTAGCCGCAGCAATTGGGTTCATTTTGTCGCGGCGTCAACCCTCAAACGAGTAACACATACATGGATTTATCCGTCATCATACCCCTTTATAACGAAGAAGAATCATTGCCAGAGCTGGTTGCCTGGATCAGGCGAGTCGTGGCAGAACAGCAGTACACTTACGAGATCGTCATGGTTGATGATGGAAGTACTGATACCTCTTGGTCGGTGATTGAGCAGCTTTCGCAAGAAGGTGATGTGCGGGGCATCAAGTTCCAGCGCAACTACGGTAAGTCAGCTGGCCTCTTCGTTGGCTTTGCCGCTGCACAAGGCGATGTGGTGATCACCATGGACGCCGACCTCCAAGATAGTCCGGATGAGATTCCTGAATTGATGAAGATGATTCGGGAAGACGGGTATGATCTGGTGTCTGGTTGGAAGAAAAAGCGCTACGACCCAGTCTTGACTAAGAACCTGCCGAGCAAACTCTATAATTGGACCGTACGCAGCATGACCGGAATTCAGCTACACGATTTTAACTGTGGACTGAAGGCCTACCGGAAACAGGTGGTAAAAAGCATTGAGGTGTACGGTGAGATGCACCGCTATATTCCCGTCTTGGCCAAGTGGGCGGGCTTCAAGAAGATTACCGAGAAGGTGGTACAGCACCAAGAGCGAAAATACGGCGTCACCAAATTTGGGATAGAGCGCTTCATCCGAGGACCGCTGGATTTACTATCCGTTATTTTTATTTCGCGCTTCCGCAAACGACCCATGCACTTTTTCGGAATGATGGGAGCGGTAGTGTTTCTCCTGGGTTTCTTAATTTTAGGGTATCTGAGTGTCGCGAAGTTGGTTTACTTGGAATACGGTATCACCGAACGCCCTCTGTTCTACCTGGGCTTGGTTTCTTTGGTCATTGGTTCACAGCTATTCTTAACGGGCTTTCTGGCGGAGCTCACTGTTCGTAGTGGTTCTGATCGCAACAATTACCTCATTGAGCAACGGATCGGCGAGCAGCATGACCAGTAGCAAAAGGGTATTATTAATTGGTCCGGCCTATCCCTACCGAGGAGGTCTAGCTGCCTTCAATGAAAGCTTGGCTTATGCTTTGCAAGCTGCTGGTTATCAGGTGGAATTGATCACCTTTACACTGCAGTATCCTAGTGTTTTTTTTCCCGGTAAAACACAATTTTCGGAAGATCCCGCACCTGCAGGTTTAGTGATTCAGCGCAAGATCAGTAGTGTGAACCCCCTCAACTGGTTGAAGGTAGGATGGGAATTAGGTCAACGCCAGGCAGATGTGATAATAACTGCCTTTTGGTTACCCTTTATGGGGCCAAGTTTGGGTACTATTCTACGTTTTATCAGTGGCGCTGAGGTCCGTAAAATTGGCCTTGTTCACAATATCATTCCCCACGAGAGGCGGTTCGGTGATCGCTTTTTTGCCCGCTATTTTACCGCCTCGAATGATGCTTTTATGACCCTTTCTAGCTCCGTTGCCACGGAATTGGCCGACTTTTCCCAAGCACCAGTTCGTACTTCACCACATCCTATTTACGATAGTTATGGAGACCCGGTAGGTAAGATAGAGGCTCGGGACAAACTAGACTTAGAAGCTGGTGCCAAGTATCTGCTCTTCTTTGGCTTTATTCGCGAGTACAAAGGCCTGGATTTACTGTTGGAAGCCTTAGCCGATGAGCGCCTGCAGGAAAAGCAAGTCAAATTGATCCTGGCTGGGGAGTATTATGGTAACGAAGCCAAATATGAAGATATGATTGACCGGCTCGGCATCCGCGACTGGGTCGTATCTCATACCCGATTTGTCTCCAACGAAGAAGTTCGCTATTTCTTCGGAGCTGCTGACTTGGTCGTCCAACCCTATCGCACGGCTACCCAAAGTGGCATTTCACAATTGGCGTACCACTTTGATAAACCAATGATCGTCACTAGGGTAGGGGGGCTACCCGAAATCGTTCCCCACGGCAAAGCCGGATATGTGATTGATCAAGACCCTACCCAACTGGCAGATGCCGTGCTGGATTTCTACAGCAACAAGCGAGAAGCAGATTTTCGAGCGGGCTTAAGCGAACAAAAAAAACGCTTTTCCTGGTCTGGATTTGTCCAGGTCCTAGAAGAGCTCTTTCCCGCTTGATATTGTATCTTGCCGCTTCAATTTGCAAACATGGAAGACCGCATTCGGCAAGTTATCACCAATAGCATTGAACTCAAGCAGCGTGTCCTGGCGGATCCCTCTATTATAGCTCTGACTGAACAATTATCGGAGCTTTGTATCAACTGCTTTCAGCAAGATGGTAAACTACTGTGGTGTGGCAATGGTGGTAGCGCAGCTGATGCTCAACATTTGGCGGCGGAATTCTCTGGTCGCTTTTACTATGATCGCCCGCCCTTGTTCTCAGAAGCACTCCATGTTAATACGAGCTACCTTACTGCGGTAGGGAACGACTACGGTTACGATGAAGTCTATGCTCGTATGGTCCGTGCTATGGGACGAAGCGGGGATATCCTGATTGCGATGAGTACTTCGGGTAATTCACCGAATGTGCTTAAAGCTGCCGAGGCCGCTCGTGGACAAGATATGATCGTAGTGGGCTTCACGGGGGAGAGTGGTGGTAAGCTGAGTGAGTTGAGTGATCATCTACTGGCTATTCCATCTACCGACACCCCGCGAATTCAAGAGTGCCACATGCTGATTGGTCACATTATTTGCGAATTGGTCGAAGCAAAGATTTTTCCAAAATAAGTAGGTTTAAGAGTCATGGCTAAACGAAAAAAGAATCCGGATCGAGCAATGGAAGTAGGGCTTGATCAAGAAGATAAACGTGCACTGTGGCGTACAGTGATGGTCTCGAGTCTGGTACTAGGTGCGATATTGACCGTCTTGTACATTTTGCTCGAAAAGGTATTCCCTGATAATCCAGGATGGTTGAATGCCAGCCGCACCGGTCTTAGCCTCCTTGCCTTTTGGGTGGTTATCACCAGTACGATACGGACGTACGAGAATATCCGTGAAGGCGTTGCTTTTTTCTGGCTTATTATTATCGGCGTGGCTAGTGCTGCGATCGGGATCTTCCTCTTCTTAGTGGCTTTACGAGTATGGAATGAACTAGGTAATCACGGCGCCAGCCTACCTGCCTACAGTATCATCGGCTTTTACGCAGCCGGTGGACTGGTGGCTTCTCTCATATCCTTAATACACCTACGTGTAAAAGGCGAACACAACGTAAATCTATTGGAATTGCTAGTAATTGCGGTAGCAGTAGCACTGTTCTTCTGGATAACTAGGGGGTGAAAGTGAAAGAAGTTAAAGTGGAAATGTAAGTTTAAGTGAAAGTTTGGGCCGTTACTAAGAGCGGGCAATTAAGGTGGCAATTACAATAGCTGGACTGTTCCATCATTGAAATTTTGATTGCTATTGTAATTGAAGCTACATCACCAATACTTTCACTTCCATTTTAACTGTCACTATCACTCTTATTCTAACTCAGGGACAAGTGGATGCAATCAAAATGGCGATTACAATTACAATCAAAATCGGAGTGCTGCTTTCCCATTGAAGTTTTGATTGCCATTGCTAGTGCTGCCTCACCAATACTTTCACTTCCATTTTAACTGTCACTATCACTCTTATTCTAACTCACGGATAAGTAGATGCAATCAAAATGGCAACTCCAATCTCAATCACAATCAAAATCGGAGTACTGCGTCCCCATTGAGGTTTTGATTGCCATTGCTATTGCTATTGAAGCTGCCTCACCAATACTTTCATTTTCATTTTAACTGTTACTGTCACTTTCACTATTTATTCTAACTCCAACTTCTCCTCCTTCCGCGTCTGATATAGTGATACCACTACTCCTCCCGCCAACATCACAAAGATAACGACGAGGTTGAGCCATTCTGCGGGGTGCCAGACGGTGTGCAATAGCATTTTAGCGGCCACAAAGAAGAGGATAATAGCCAGACTATATTTGAGATACTCGAAACGATCCATCATGGATGCCAAGACGAAATAGAGACTCCGGAGCCCTAGGATGGCAAAAACGTTGGAGGAGAATACCAAGAAGGGGTCAGTAGTTATGGCCAGGATGGCTGGGATAGAATCAAAGGCAAATAATACGTCTGTGGTTTCAATCATTAGTAAGGCGATGAATAGGGGCGTAGCGGCCAGAATATGACGCCGACGGACAAAAAATCGTTCGCCCTCTATTTTATTACTGACTGGGAATAGCTTTTTCGCGTAACGAATAATCGGATTCCGATTGGGATCGACATCTTCGTCGCTCGTCAGCATTTTCCAGGCGCTGTAGATCAAAATTGCGCCAAACAAGTACATCATCCATTGAAACTGCTCTAATAGCCAAACTCCTGCGAAGATCATTCCCGCTCGAAATACCAGAGCCCCTAAAATACCCCAGAAGAGCACCCGGTGTTGAAACTGGGCGGGAATGCGGAAGTATTTGAAGATGAGCGCCATGACAAAGACGTTGTCCATACTTAGGGACAGTTCCACCAAATAGCCCGTTAGGTATTTCATCACCGCATCTCCTCCCGTAAGATCACGATCGCCCCAGTGGTGACTGTAGAGGTAATAAACAACGAAGCCGAAGCTCAGTCCTACGGTGGCCCAAAGACTTGTCCAGCGCAGTGCTTCGCGCGTAGTGGGAACGTGATTCTCTCGATTGAAAACGCCCAAATCTAGCGCCAGTAAGAGAAGAATGAATATGATGAAAATGCCCCAAAGTAGCATATTGCGATATTGTGTGAAAACGCCGGTCCAGCTTCTACTGCTATACTCACTTTAGTAGTATTTGTTGCGGTAAAGTACCACCAAGTGTATCCCGGTCCTTTGGCGTTTTGACTTTTAAGTAGCCTAAAGGTAACACTATGACAAGAGCTGCCTATGACTGGTTCACAAAGTTTTCGACAAAAGCAAGGAATCTACCAACGAACGGCCGCTTCTAGGGAATAGGAAAACCCAGAGCTGACAGAACAACTCCGGGTTTTTCAAAGGGCTAAATAGTTCTTACCCAGCAATACCTGCAATGCCCGGAAGCGTCTTTCCTTCCAAGAATTCTAGCATGGCACCACCTCCGGTTGAGGCATGACTCACATCGTCAGCCAAGCCCATTTGATTCACCGCGGCCACACTATCACCACCGCCGATAAGCGAGTAGGCACCTTGCTTAGTGGCTTCGGCTACATATTCCGCAATAGACTTGGTGCCAAGGGCAAAGTTTTCAAATTCGAACACCCCCATTGGACCATTCCAAAGGATAGTTTTAGACTCCAAAACAACGGCACCAAAGGCCTTGATACTTTCTGGACCAATGTCTAAACCTTCCCAACCAACCGGAATTGCACCGGTAGCCGCAAAGTCAGAATTGGCATCATTGGAGAATCCGTCGGCAATTTTATTATCCGTCGGAAGTAGGATACGTACGCCTTTGGTGCGACCCTTCTCCAGCAACGCTAGCGCGAGCTCAGTCTTATCTTCTTCACAAATAGAGTTACCAATGCTACCGCCTTGCGCTTTAGCAAAAGTATAGGCCATACCACCACCGATGATGAGGTTGTCAACACTATCCAGCAGACGGTCTAGGAGTAGGATCTTATCTGATACCTTAGCTCCACCTACAATAGCTGTCAGTGGTTTTTCGGGCTCGTTGAGTACTTTGTTAGCACTAACGATTTCTTTCTCCATTAAGAACCCAAAAGACTTTTGCTCGGCGCTAAAGTACTTAGCCACTACCGCTGTGGAAGCGTGGGCACGGTGTGCTGTACCGAAGGCATCGTTGATGTATACATCACCAAGCTTGGCCATATCGGCAGCCAGTGTTTCATCGCCTTTGCTTTCGCCGGCGCTGAAGCGCGTGTTTTCTACCAATAGTACTTCACCAGCTTGTAGCGCCGCCGCCTTGGCTTGGGCGTCAGGGCCAACTGTGTCCGTTGCGAATTGCACGGGAACACCCAATACCGTAGATACGTGCGCTACGATGTGCCGCAAGGTGAATTTTTCGACATTGATGCTACCATCGTCTTTCTTTTTCTTTTGTGGACGCCCCAGGTGAGACATCAAAATAGCGGCACCACCATCCGCTAGAACTTGCTTGATGGTAGGCGCGGCAGCGCGAATGCGCGTATCATCAGTGATGTTGAAGTTTTCGTCGAGTGGAACGTTGAAGTCGACCCGGATCAGGGCCTTTTTGCCTTGGGTGTTGATCATGGCAGAAGGGAATAAGAGGTGGGAAAAGAAACGGGGAACAGCTGTGATTAGCGTTCCCCGTTAATATTTATGTGCGATTACTTCGTTGCGATCAGGTGGGCCAAGTCGGCCAAACGAGCAGAGTAACCTGCTTCGTTGTCGTACCAGCTCACAACCTTCAACATCTTGCCATTGACATCTGTCATGCCAGCATCGAAGATAGAAGAGTGAGTGTTGCGTACGATGTCGCTACTAACGATTGGATCCTCCGTATACTGTAGGATACCTTTCAGGGCGCCTTCCGCTTCGGCCTTGAACTTGGCGTTCACTTCCTCAACTGTTACGGCCTTATCCATCACCACGTTCAATTCAATCATAGAACCAGTGATCACCGGTACACGAACGGCAATAGCCATCAGCTTACCTTCAATGCCCTTGTATACCAAGTTTACAGCTTTAGCTGCACCAGTACTTGTAGGTACAATGTTATAAGCTGCAGCACGAGCGCGGCGTAGGTCACTGTGAGGAGCATCCTGAATACGCTGGTCTGCGGTGTAGGCGTGAATGGTAGTCATAGAACCGCCACTGATTCCCCAGTTGTCGTTCAAGATCTTCACCACCGGAGCCAGGCAGTTAGTAGTACAAGAAGCATTAGAGAAAACATTAGCGCGACGATCCAATTCACCGTCGTTTACGCCAAGAACGATGGTCTGAACATCAGCTCCCTTGGCAGGTGCAGAGATGACAACATCCTTGGCACCAGCGGTAATATGCTTTGAGGCAGCTTCCTTGGTACGGAAGATACCAGTACATTCAAGTACAATATCTACACCTAGATCGCTCCAAGGTAGGTTTTCTGGGTTGCGCTCAGAAGTAGCAACAATTTTGCTGCCATTAACGATTAGTGCATCGTCGGTAGCTTCTACTGTACCTTCAAATGGGCCTTGAGCAGAATCGTACTTCAATAAATGAGCTAGTGTGGCGTTATCGGTTAGGTCATTGATAGCAACTACTTCAACTCCTTCTTTTTGCAGTAGGTTACGGAAGGTCAGGCGACCAATACGTCCGAAACCGTTGATAGCAATTTTCTTTGCCATGTCGTGTGCGAGGTTTGATGGATTAATACAAGGCGCACTCGGTGGTTTTCCGTAAAGTTGGCTGCGCCTTTAAGATCGCAAAAATAGCATCTTCTTTTACAATAGTCAATAAGCTTAGTGTAAAATATACAATAATTAAAAAGAGAAGTAGGTGCTGTGAAAAAATACTAGGAAAAGTTTGCTGTAAATTTGCGTATTAATGAAGAAGGCTTGTATATTTGCAACGCTTTCGGAAAAAGCAGTTTTTCCGTTCCGGTTTGTAGAGACCAGCAAATGATAAGAGTCTTACAAACTACTGACAAAGTTGGCCCGTTCGTCTAGGGGTTAGGACGCCAGGTTTTCATCCTGGTAACACGGGTTCGAATCCCGTACGGGCTACTACGAACAAACTACTCCCACAGAAGAACTATGGCCCGTTCGTCTAGGGTTTAGGACGCCAGGTTTTCATCCTGGTAACACGGGCCCTGACGTTCCCGGAGGGAAGTCAGGATGCTGATAAATTTGCTTGGCAAATTTCGTCAGCATTCGAATCCTAATGAGGGTTCATGTAACACTAAAGCTTTAAGAAATAACTGGCCCGTTCGTCTAGGGGTTAGGACGCCAGGTTTTCATCCTGGTAACACGGGTTCGAATCCCGTACGGGCTACGAAGCGTCACTGAGCAATCAGTGGCGCTTTTGCTTTTAATACGCGCTGATGTACCAGGTTTACATTCTTTACTCTCCAAAGCTGGATCAATTTTATCGGGATCAAACGCAAGATCTTTCAGATCGCTTGAATCGACATAACTCGGCCCAGGAAAATGCTACCGCGCCTGGCATTCCTTGGATACTAATATGGTACGCTGAAAAACCTGATCGTAGTTCTGCCCTTCAATTTGAACGTAAGCTGAAAAACTTGAGCAGGATTCGATTGATTCAGCTAATGGAAAAGTATGACAAACACTATCCTGGAAGAGGAAAACACCCTGAGGAATGAAAGGACCTAGTCAAACGGGCCCTGACGTTCCCGCAGGGAAGTCAGGGGGCTGATAAATTTGTGGAGCAAATTTCGTCAGCACTACGAAGCGTCACTGAGCGATCAGTGGCGCTTTTTGCGTTTCGCGGAAATATTGACTTTGTTTTTTAGTTCGTCCCATTTATGGTTTCGCGGAATTTATTCCGTGTACAATTTTCACGGCGGAATGAATTCCACCAAACTAGCATAGTGCAACGAAAAAACAAAGCGCCCCTGATTGCTCAGAAGCGCTTTATTCAAGGGAAAAGAAAGTCCCTTTACCTTCTACTCTCTACTCTCTACCTTCTACCTTTTACTCTCTACCACCCCTACTGCTGCTGAATCAACTGTTGGGAAATAACCTTCATATCAACCGCCATATCTCCCATCTGCTCCGAGTTCATGTTCATGACCCCGTTCATCTCTTGGTCGAGTTCCATGCGGTCGAGCCAAGAGGTGGCCTCATTGACAAATAGGATACCAGACTGGGTGCCTTGTAGATCAAACTTCATTTGCATTCCCATCAAGTCAAGGCCAGGGGCGTCTGGATCGGTACTAAGTTCACTTTCCATTTTGATCTTAGCCATGCCGTCCTTTACTTCTAGCAAGGTGAACTCACTGTCAATGATCAATTCCATACCACCAACCGCCATCTCATTGTTGACGGTCCAGCTATCACCTATTTTTACTTTGTTCTCTTCCGGGAAATAGTGGGTCATAGCTTTCATAGCCTGAAGGATTGCATCTTCACCGAACTGTTGTTTCATCGTCTCCCGTGACTCTTCGGGTAAAGATTCAAACATATCATCCATGGTACCGGTGAGTCCCTGTGCATCTATAAGTTGTCCCCTCGAATTGTAGGTTAAATCTATAGGACGGCCTAGTAGCTTATCGTACATATTAGCTATTTCAGGGCTGTTGGTCTCCGCAGGGTTGCTGGAGTCGTATTTGACTTCCTGTCCCATGGTGCTCTGCTCATATCGGATGGCATCATAGGTCATTTGTAGGCGCGGATTGCCCTCGGCGTCTTGACCCATATGCTTCATGCTATAAGTCGTGTTGTTAATCATCACGTTCTCTACGTTCATGCCCATCACCTGGCTTTCGGAAGTGGTGGTGCTTTCCATGACGTAGGTGTTCTTCATCTGATCGGGAACCCGAAAAGTGAGATCGTAGGTGGTGCCACAACTACTTAGGATTGTCATAGTAAAGAGCGCGAGAAATAGGGTTGGTTTAGTCATTAAAAAAGGGTGTTTTCGTGACAGAAATTATTGTTGATCCATACTGCGCATCAGGTCCTCTGTTTGTCGAATTAAATCCTGCACCTCGCCGGTGACTCGTTCTTGTTCAGCGTCGTCGTAGGATTCCGGAGTCTCTGCTTCAATTTGCGCTTGCAGTTCCTTTTGTTTGGCCTGGAGCTCACTGAGTTGATCCAATGCACCAGAATCGTTGAGGTCACTCGCTGTTTTAGTAAGTTTGCCGAGTAGCTCTCCTAGACCTTCCACAGAGTCCCCCACCTTTTCGACAGCACCATTGTACTTTCCTTCTTCGAATTTGTCCTTTTCGGTCTTGAGTAGTGCCCAGGCGTCTTTACCGACATCCCGTACTTTACCAAAGATTTCTTTAGACTGCGCCTTTTCCTCAGCAGTACCAAAAAAGTAATTGTAGCCGAGAATTCCGACTACTAAGATCAATCCAAGCTTCAATAGGCTTCTAATCATAGTTCTAACTGATTATTTGCCAGCTAAGATACAGTAATCGTTCGCGCATAAGCAAAAAAAGGAGGCACTCCCTGTTACAGCAGTGCCTCGCCCTAATCTACGTTTTGGAATCTGTTCTTATTCGATCTTTACCAATCGCTTGCTAAAGATTTTTCCTTCGATATGGAATTGTATCATGTACACACCCGCTGGATAAGCGCTGAAGTCAAACTCCATTCCTGGGTTCTTCACGCTCGTCAGTCGTTGTCCTGTTGCGGTAAACAGGTCCAGACGGTTGGGTGGCATACTGTACGCATTCTTGAAGTAGACGATGTCCTGCGTTGGATTTGGGTAGATACCGAAAGTAGACGCTAGGATGTCACGATCCATTTCTTCTTTTACGCTAGTAATCAGTGCGGTTGTGATGCCAGGGCGCAGTATCAAACGCTCTTCATCGTGATTAATGGCCATGATGTCATTGACGAGTAGGGTAGTGGGTATTTCGTTCACTCCGGCAATGTCGTCAATGATGATGCGCAAGTACATGATCGGCCCAAAGCCTGATACATTATTGTGGTCGGTGCGCGTCAGCGCCACTTCCAGCTGACCATCAGGATACACTCGGTGGATGTGCGTGGTGTTGATTCCCGGCTCACCGAACCACGAGGTTGGGTAAACAATCTCTACCGCGCCCATGGTGAAGATTTCCGGATCTAAATCCAGGGTGAAGGCCAAACCATAGATGTCTTCAATGATTTGATCTGCGGTACCGGCTACGATTGGAATTTCTACAGTACTGCCAGCGGAAAGCTCATCCAGATCGTCAATGTCCATGAATACAGGAGGATCAAGGTCGGTATGCGGTAGTGCTTCGAAGGGCTCAATCGGACCGTGTACCAGGCCATAGTTTTGTTCCAGTACATCTTCGTCAATTGCGTCTACTATACCATCACCATTGGCATCTGCGTGCTTGTGGTTCAGGCCGTTAGCGAATGAGCCACCCCAGTTGGGACTGATAAATCCACTCCATTCACTGTTGGTGCCCATGCGGGTAGGACCAGTAAGCTCATAGGTGAGACCAATACTTAGTAAGTCGATGTGGCTGGCGACATTGTCACTATTGGTGTCACCAGGCCAAACGTTATCATCGAGGCTACGACAAACGTTATCAAAGGCTGCGGTCTGGTCGGAGAAGAACAAGAGTGACTCGATGTTCTCTCCACTAAAGGTCAACATGCCAATTGTTTCCGTACCTGTAGAGGAGGTTATCGTAATTTGTAGCTCTACACCTGGAGCAACATCGATAGTGGTATTAGTAGGCGGACCTAGAATGACCGGGGTATTTCCGTTAGCTCCAAAGCCAATTTCACCTCCGGTGTAATAGAAGTCAATATTGACTGTGTTGAAGAGACTTGTTGTGGCACTGAAGTTCAGCCCTATGCCAGAGTTCTGCGTTACGGCAATCATGCCGCTGCCAAAGGCTACGCCAGGAATGCCATCCGTAACGAACAGGTTACAGGTGTTACAACCCGTACTTGGGTTCTCCTCGTAACTAATCGCCACACCATTTTCCTCGGCAACGACCGTACCGCTCGGATGACCAAATAGTGGACCGTAGACACCACCGGCATCTTCAAACTCTACGCAATCGTTATTGTCACAGTATACTGGTTCGATCGTCGTCGTTTCTGCACAGCCATTTTCCTGGTCGGTAAGAACGACTAGGTAGGACGTTTCACCATCACCACTCAATGGTCCGATTTCTGCTGGAAGGTCTCCGTATGCGACTACTTCTGTAGCGATGATACTGCTACCTGCTGGTGCATAGTTGATGACGATGGAGTCACTTAGATTTCCGCCACTAAATTCGTTAAGCACGAAATAGTATTCACCGTTAGGTTGGCAATCACCTACCGCAAATTCTTCGAGGATGTCCCCAAGACTACAGCACGGAATCTCAAAGTCAATTGTTTCACCGCAGAGCTCATTTAAGAAATCTTCCACGCGGATCGAGTTTCCGTTCACGCTGTACGGTAAATCAATCGTATACACGCCACTAGCATTGTACGCGAAGGTTTCAACCTGCTCACCTCCAATTAGGAGTCGGAAGAGATCGCTATCAGCATTCTCAATGGTGAACTCGAAGGTTAATTGGTAACTGTCATCACTACATCCTACTTCGTAGGCTAAGTTGCTGATATTACAAGGCTGGCAGTTGACTGGACCTACCTCAGTAAAGTTGGTGCAGGTAGGATCACTTAGATCGATAACACCAAACTCATAAACCGTCTCGTTATCCCCCTCAAATGGGCCTAGGAATATGGGTAAGTCATTGTAGCTAAAGGTGCCGTAATTGTTGCCGTTCCCGACTACAATAAACTGTTCGCCGAGATTGGAACCAATTACATTCAACGCTATACCAAACACCTCGCCATCACATTCGGTAACCTCAGCAACTACTTCTGTAATGTTACACTCATCGCTACACACGTAGTCAAACTCATAAGTGCCAAAGCAAGCTGGGTCAGCGATGTCTAAAATCAGGATGTCATGCGTTTGTTCGCTACCGTCCAGTGGACCAAAGGTGTAGAAAGGCTCTCCGTATTGGTAGGGTCCGAAGATCATGCCGTCGCCAAAGATGTAGAAGCCTAGTGGCCCACCGCCAGGGTTATCGAATTCAAGATCCACCAGGAACTCGCCGTCCACACATTCGTAAGGCTCGGCGAAGATATTGCTAAAGCCACATTCTCCGCTCTGCTCACACTCCTGTACGTAAAGCTCTTCTGTTAAGCAAGAGTTGCTGGTAGCTTCGTAAACAATGATCAGAGAGGTTTGAATCTCGTCAATATTGTAAGGTCCGAAGGTTACTGGAAGCTCGTCGATGGTGACAATCTGACTTTCTGCAGTAGCTTGATTAAGGACCACGAAAGGCCCATTAATATTTGACTCAAAGGTTATATCTAGGAAGTAGTTGCCTGCCTGGTCACAATCCGAACCTTCGATGAATAGGTCGAAAATCTCGCAAGATGGCTCACACTCTTGCTGGACTGTTACAAACTCACTACAAAGTCCGCTAGTCGCCTCATTGATAAAAATATCTACAGTTGGTGTAGAGAATGGGCCTATCGTAAAGCTAGAGGTACCCTCCGTAAAGGTCTGAGTAAAGCCGTCTGCCGAGACAATGAAAACACCATTTCCCCAACTTGTGCCACCCGTCACATTCAGTTCCACAAAAAAGTTGCCGTTGGCATCACACTCAGTGGCCGCTATTGAATTAATTTCTATAAAACAGAAGCACGGATTATCCACAAAGACATCCACTACACAGTTAGTGAGGGCATCACGGTAGAGCAGTGCGTAACCACCAGTATTGGGCCCAACATTTTCAATGAGGAGTTCATAAATGGCTTCACCGTAGGTGTACTCGTAGGAAACGCCATCTACTTCAACGAAGAAAGTAGATCCGGTTGGTCCAATTGCATTGAAGAAAATCAAAGGAAGACCACCGTCGATGCAAACGACATCAATGACTTCAAAACGCTCATCACAGTTCGGGAAGCAGTCTGATGGAACGGTGAGTGTTACCTCCTGTTCGCAATCAATTCCTTGTGCCTGTGCGAGTAGATCAAATTCGATGGAGTTGCCGAATGGGATACCGAATTGATAAGGATTCCCCACGAAAGTGGTTTCCAAAACGAAGTTAGGATCGTTGCTAAGTGTGAAACGCAGCGGTTCGCCTATCTCAATACCGCCAATGGATACCGATATGACTAGCGAGTCCTGCAAGCACTCTACAATTTCGGCCTCTACCAAGAAGGTGTTACATGGATTGATACCACATGGGTTTTCAAAACGGATTTCTACCTCACAGCCGGCTTCTTCGTCGAAGAATAAAAGCTCTACTTCCTCCTGGTTCGGGTTGCCTGGGATAATGAGTTCATAAATGTTTTGACCGTATTCGTAAGTAAACACCTGGTTCTCAATCTGAACGGAGAAAACACCTCCTGGCTCGCCCTCAGCAGTGAATAAAATGATCACCTGACCATCGTTACAGAAGTACTCTACCACATCAAAGCGCCCTTCACAAGGATCATGACAGGGGTTGTCGATTTGCAGAGTAGTGAGACAATTGGCATTAGACTGCACGAAGACTACATCGTAGCTAGTCATATTAGTGCTGTTAAATACCACTTCGTACTCCTCAGCGCCGAATTCAAATTCAAAGATTTCGTTACCAACTCGTACCAAGAATACGTCTCCCGCTGGGCCTTCCGCAACGAAAGTTAAAACGGTAACATCACCTTCGCAGAAGACTCCCGTAATGTCATACTCACCACATGTAGCTAGACAATCACTAGGAATCGAGAGGCTTATTTCTTGTTCACACTCGATACCTTGAGCTTCAACTAGTATGGTGTAGCTTGGGTTATTGGTGAGTGGCACCAATACTTCTTGTGGGTTCCCACTGTAAAGGCCTTCCCAAACAAAACCTGGAACTTCATTGATGGTGAGGCGCAGCGGTTCACCCTGCTCAATGCCAGCAAAAGCCAGATATAAGCGTAGGGTGTCTGCGGTACAACCAAGTTCAACCACCTCCACTGCGAAGTTCTCACAGGGGTTGGTTTCGCATGGGTTGTCAATGGACATTGTAGTGACGCAGTTTGAACCCGGCTGGGCAAAAACTACGGTATACGGATCAATATTCGTGCTGTTGAAAAACAGTTCGTATTCTCCATCACCAAAGGTAAACTCGAAGACCTGGTTAGCGATTTCTACTGTGAACACATCACCTTCAGGACCGAAGGCAACGAAGGTCAAAACTGTCACACTTTCGCAGAAAATGCCGGTGATATCATACTCTCCGCAGGCGGGATTACAATCCGGTGTTTGAATATCTAAACCGGTGAGACAATTGGTGTTAGTCAATTGTGCAAAGAGGGTGAAGAATTGATTGTTACTTGGTGGAACAGTAATGATTACCGGGTTCTCGGTGAAATCTACTTCGACAGCAAAGCTAGGGTCGTTATCTACTGTAAATCGGATCAAGTCACCTGGTTCTACACCGAACAATTCCAGTGCAATGGTGTACTGTCCATTAAGTGTACATCCTACTTCTAGGATTTCCATGCCAAAGTTGGCACAGCCGCCACAACCGGGTGGGATTTCGTACACCAGTTCCGTTTCACAGTTAATCTCTAGCGCTTCAATTAGCAGTTGGTTTACAATGCCGCTAGATGGTGGTAGGTCCACTAGCACGGGATTACCTTCAAAGACCAACTCCTCAATGATATTGCCGTTAGGACCACTAATGCGGATAGGCTCGCCAATCTCCACGCCACTGAGGTTGAAGGAAATCAGAATATTGTTGGTGCCTGTGCATTCAACACCGTTTAAAGTGGCGGCGAAATCATCACAGTTATTGAAGCAGTCTTGTGCTACTGCTCCTTCTGCTACACAAGTACCCAGGATGGAACTTACTCGCACGCTAGTTGAAGTTCCCGGTACACCAACGATGGAGCCTACCGTGACTGGGAATTCATCGATGCCAAATGGTCCGAAGACTTGATTGCCATCAATTAAGACGTTGAAAAGTTGCCAGGGAGCGCTGGTTTCTATGTCGACGGTTACACTGAACACGCCGTTGGGATTACAATCTGTTGGCTCAAGAGCCGTAATGGTGACTTCACATTCCTGGCAATCCCCAAGGTCGAAATCAAAAGGAGGAATAGTAGTGGAACAACCAGTGAGTTCATCTACGATCAAGTAACCTTCCGGATCAACATCTAAGGGGAAGTTGAAAAGCACGCCATCCCAGTCATTGTAGGTAGCAGTGCTGAGCACTTGATTGTTGCTCAAACCGATGAGGGTCACCGTTTGTCCGGTTGGTGGGGTGCTGAGTCCGATCAAAATCCGAGAAGTAAATGGATTGTCACAAACTAATTCTACGCTGGTGGCGAAGAAGTTTTCGCAGACCTCTTCGCAAAGATTAAGCTCCACCTGAAGCTCTTCGGCACATCCTTCTGTATTCAAGTCTGAGACAAGGAATTGAATAACTGGACTGCTTGCCAACACTTCAATGTCGGTAATTGGCAAATCGCTGTAGGCAAAGGTGCCGTACAAGTTGTTATTGACGAATAACTGGAAGGAATCCAAGTCGTTTTGGAAGTGCTGAAAGTTCAAGTAGAACCTGGATGGCAAGGTGTTGTCATCACAAGGATACTGGGCTACCTGTAAATCTCGTATTGCGCAAATGGGATCGCCTGCGCATACATCATCTAACAAGAATTCAATTCCGCCAACCGTTAACTCTTCGATGAGTCCCGTAATGCAGACATTTACAATGCCTTCTGAATTTGGGTCAACGGAAGAAATACTGATGTCAAAATCAGGGAATTGTTCTGGAAGAGCAGGATCCAACAGGCTTTCAAAAATCCCTACCTGCCCATTAATGCCAAAGTTGATTTCGTGGCCACTTATAGAGCCCGTGAAACAAAGCTCTTGCACGGGAATGTGATAGTCAAAGGTGGCAGTAGAGTAGTTGATGTAAAGACTGGGCGCATCCAATGTGTTAATCCAACCCTCTACCACCTGAATCTGGTCAAACTCGGTGTTACCATTGGCGGTTGTGAAATCACCAATGATCATGTTGGCCTGCGGGTACTGGTAGACAATGTCTCCAGGAGCAAAGCCGGTTTCCGTACTGAAAACAGTACCAACTTCTGGTTCGCTAAAAGTGATGCAATTTTCGTTGGTACAGTCGGGAAGGGGGACATCCTCAATGTAACAGCAATTGGGATTGTCGTTAATGCAGACGGTAATAACCGCTACAGTTTGTGAAGGGTTGGTAGCATTTATGTTCTCTAAAGTAATTGGGAAAGCATCGATGGGATAGAACCCGAATAATTCATCTCCGACGTAAACATCGACAAATTCATTGTTGCCAATGATAGAGCTGAAGTCAATACTTACATTGGTAGCGCCACTCACGGTACAGAACGCTTCTAAAGAAGGGTCGTTGAAGGCGCAGGTAGTGTTAGAACAGTTTTCAATACCAATGACCTCTTCGTAACAGCAGTTAGGGTCATCATTAACACAGATGGTAACCAGTGCTTCTTGTTGCCCAGGAGCAACAGCATTCTGGAGCGTGATTGGGAATTCTTCAATGGAAAAGAAGCCTTGGAATTGGTTGTCAACAAAGACGTCTACGAACTCGTCGTTACCATTAATGGAACCAAAGTCGATTCGGATAACTGGTCCTATTGACGGGTCTTCGCAGAAAGAGAAAATATTTGGTTCTTCAAAAGAACAGAGACCAACTTCTGAAGAGCAGAAGTCATCAATTAAAAGCTCAATTCCGCCTATTGTAAGGATATCAAAGACGCCAAATACGCAGATATTGACCGTGCTACCAGGATCATTTCCATTGGCAGTAACGGTGATGTCATAATCCGGAAATTCGTTTTGGATACTGGGGTCCAACCAGTTTTCAAATATACCTACCTCTCCATTGACGCCAAAATTAATCTCGTGGCCGCTCAAATAGGATGTAAAGCAAACCACAGGACTTGGGGAAAGGAATTCGAAGGTGGCGTTGGCGTAGTTTACAAAAAGTGAAGGAGCTGTGGAACCACTAAGAGTCTCCTCAATTATCCGAATTTGATCAAACCACGTTTGGCCACCCGCATCCGTAAAGTTGTCCATAATGAGGTTGACGCCCTCATATTGGTGGATGACGGTATTGGGCTCGGTATTATCCGCATTAAAGACCGTACCAACTTCTGGTTCGTCAAAAGTGATGCAGTTGGTAGGCTGAGCAATGACGGTCCAGCTAAGAAGGGCAAGCAAAAAAGTGTAAAAGTTTCGTGGGATTCTGTCCATGTTGGCATCATTTTAGACTGGTGACATTACAAATGTGGTGGATGTATATCCGAGTTTTAAGTATTTTGTATCTCTATTTTTGGAAAAAAAATGACTGAATAATACTGTAATTCATTCATTTTCAGATTTTAAGATGTAAAAATTATTGGTTAAAAATATGCAGGGCCATCATTTATTCGATTTGTTGAATACGTTTTCCCGTAAAGAGATGACTCGTTTCCATGCCTTTTCGCTGTCTCCCTATCATCATAAGCACCAGGATACCCAACGGCTGACGGCTTATTTGAATGACATTTTCCCCAATTTTACGGAGCAGACCTGTGCACGGGATGTAATTTGGCGAAAGCTCTTCAAGAAACAGGCATTTGATGGTGCTAAACTATCCGTACTGTTTACTTATGCTTGGCGACTGGCGGAAGATTTTTTAGTGCAGGAACAGTTGCGGAGTACGCCTATCAGTCAAACCTTACTGCTAGCGGCCTTACGGGAAAAAGGGCAAAAGCAGTTGTTTGAACGGCAGTTGAAAAAGAGTAAAAGATCTTTACAACAGCTGGGTTTACGGGATGCTCAATACTATCGGCAGGTGATTGCGATGGCCGGGGAGGCTGTAGAGTTCTACGGAGTCCGAGCGCCCAAGCAGGAGAACCAAAGTCTACTAGAGAAGGAGTACGCTCTGGATCAATACTACGTACTGGAAAAATTGAGGGATGCCGTATCGCTACAAGTTCGGCGACAAATTTTGAAAGGAGATTATTCCGCGCGCTTGCTCGAAGGGGTGCTAGAAGAGCTGCGTTCCAATTCAGAAGCCTACGGAGACGCGCCAGCTATCCAGGTCTACTTCAATTTGTACCAAATGATGGAAGCTGCTTCGTTAGAAGCTTACCAGCGGACTTTGCAGATCTTTCAACACAATGAAGAGCGCTTGCAGCAGCAGGAGGTTATGCACCTGTATATCTATCTGCAAAACTTCTGCATTGCCCAGATCAACCGTAACCAACAGCCCTTTCTGCGCGAGCTGTTTGGGCTTTACCAGGCACAGCTTTCTCGCCGCCTATTACACGATGATGGATTTTTGGTGGAATGGCACTACAAAAATATCGTAACCACCGCCCTGCGCCTGGGGGAAGTTCAGTGGGCTGATCAATTCATTGAGGATCATAAGGGGGAATTAGCACCGGAGGCACGAGAGAATGCGTATCGGTTCAACAAGGCGGCATATTGGCACGCCGTAGGTGGCTACGGCAAGGTGCTGGAACTGCTGACTCAAGTTGAATACCATAATATCCGATATAGTCTGGGTGCTAAGGCACTACTGCTGCGGACCTACTATGAGTTGGGAGAGTTTGAGGCGCTGCACGCCCTGGTGGAGTCCTTCCGGCAATACCTGCAGCGCAATCGCCTGCTGGCCGATTTTCGCCGTGGCGGCTACTACCATCTTTTCAGACTTACGCGCCGCTTAGCCAAGCTACGTGCCCAGATACCCTACTTGCCAGAAGATCAGGTGCCGCAAAGACTGCGAAAAATTGAGACCGATCTGGAAGCAACAAGTCCCATCTTCAATCGTGTGTGGTTAGAACAGAAGTTGGCAGAATTGGAGGTGTAAGCGTTAAAAGACGCAATAATTGTTGAGTAAAGTCTAATCTGATCGTTGGCATTAATAACGCCAAACTCCTGATCGATGAAACGGCTCTCCCTATTTTTACACAAGCACTGTTACGGTTACCTCAAATTGGGGTGGATAATGCTCATTATTGGCTTCGCTTTATCCAAAGGTGCAGCCCAACAACTATGGGGTATTCAAGCGGGCAATACACTTTCCCTGCCGCGAGGAACGGATGCTGAATTCTTTGATGATCGCGTTTTACTCCGCAATTCGATTGGTTTTCTTGCCAGAACACGTATCGCTGATAATTTAAAAGGCAGGTTTATCACACCACTGCGCAAAGGAGTGATCGAACTGGATTATGGTTTGAATGTAGTGTGGAATGGTTTTGACTATCGTTTTGGTAATATCAATTCGTCCGGTGAGCAAGTCAATTTCGAGTTTCCCTTACTGCTCCATCTATATGATGAACGCAACGTATTCATGCCGCTGCGACAGTTACGCAAAGGTGTTAATACGTTTGTTCGGGCGGGATTTAAGGCGACTTACGCAAGTCGCAGGTCGCATGAACAATTGATCATACAGGATAACGAGCTGGTCCGGGCGAATCTGCGGGTGAGACCGTTCAATTTAGTAGGATCCTACAGTGTTGGGCTAATGCGTCGCATGCGTAATGGCCGAGTGATGCTCTTTGAAGTCAGTGCTAACTTTGGTTTGTTTAGGGCTACTGAAGGAGACATTACCTACGAGCTGGCGAACGGGCAATTTACCGAAAGCGTACCTTATCGCGATAATGGAAGCTACCTGGCCCTCAATATTGCTTACTTCTGGAAACGTAAAAAAAGCAATCGACCACGCAACCCTAAGCGGCTACCACCGATTATTTATCATCCACGGCAATTGTAAGTAAAAAAGGAAGCCTTTATCTGACCACTAGTAGAATCAACTGCTTATGAATTACCAAAAAGTGCTGCTTGTACTTCTATTACCCATTTTGGCCAATGTCATTATCGGTTGTTGTGATTGTTTAGAAACGATCTTTTTTAACTACACCAACTGCGATATTTCCCTGCAAAGCCTCGATAACGCGGGTCCGGAACCCTTAATAAGTGTATCGAACGTTGTGCAAAAGGAAGCCTTTGGGCTTCGAGTTACCGTGGATCGCCGAGAAGATTTGTGTCAAAATACCTTTGCTCCGCTGTTCATTTCCTCGGCCTATGCCATTAGTTGTGACTGTCCGCCGGCACAACTATACCAACCCCTGGATAGTATTGTGACGATTGAGGTGATTAGCCTAACTGATTTTGATCCGGGTAATGGTAACGGTGATGATATCACTGCCAACTTTAGCATCCTGAGCTTTACTGAATTCCTGTCGATTGAAGAATTTCTCAATAGCCAGTTTTATGACATATACAACTTAGAAGATGAGATCTTCAGTTTTGATCTTATGTTAATGGTACCGCCTCCAGAAAGGGGACTTTATCAGTTTGAGGTGCGCTTGGCTTTATCGGATGGTAGAGTGTTGAGCAGGATATCTGAAGAAATAGAGCTATTATGATTTTGAAAGAAGGCCTTTACTTAGTACTCCTGTGTCTACTTACGATTCCGCTTAGGGGACAGGCAGGAAGTCCTCGTTGGTCTTTTCGGTCGAACGCGGGTACTGCTTTTCCATTGGCTAAACTAAAATCGGGGGCGATTACTGATCAATTAATTGATTATGATGATCAGTATTTCTACTGGCAATTTGCGGCCCTGGAGTACTACTTTAAGAATAATCTAGCCGTGTGCTTAATGCTACAGGGACACAGCTTCACTGATCCGAAAGAAAGGGGAAAACGGATGGATGCAGTTTTGCGGGAACGATTCGGTGATGATTATTTCATTTCTACCTCCCCGTACAGCTTCGGGGACCGGCTCAATATGAATGCTAACCTATATTTGGGAGTGGCTTACGCCAAACGGTTCCGCCGATTTTCGCTGATTCCTAAAGTACAGCTGGGATTTACCTCCTTTTTTGCCAATACTTTGAACGTGTACCTCAAGGAGCGTAACACCAATAATCGTTTGCAGGTGGTTTATGATTTTAGTACCCTGCGTAGGCCTCAGGATAATTTCACCTTGTTGGCGGGCTTACTTTCCGAATTCAACTTATCACCAACCATTAGCCTTGACCTCAATTTACAGACCTACTTTTTCAAAACTCGTTTCGATTACGAGGAAGAAATCAGAGATACCTACACCGAGGAGCGTATCCGGCGGAGCATAGATTACCAAAAAGTAGTTGGTACTTTATCCCTTGGTTTGGGCATAGCCTACCATTTGTGATGAGGCTTGATCAAGATACAAGTTAGGAGCTTGAAAAGCGGAAATGAAAATGATCGGCACAATGCACCAAATTCGTGGCGCATCAGGCTAATCATAAACTGAGGAGCTTAAAACTGTGTTTCTCTCAAGAGAACGCAATGGCCCTCAATTATAGAACAATCTTTCCAACCATTCTCAAGATGACCAACCTTAAGCTTGCTCTGGACTGGACGCCAAACATTAACCACATCGGCTTTTTTGTGGCCCAGGAAAAGGGATTCTACCAAGCGTTAGACTTAGCAGTAGAATTACTCGATCCGGCAGTGGATAATTACCAGACTACTCCGGCTAAAAAAGTAGAGTTAGGCCTGGCTGATTTTGCCCTTTGTCCTACCGAGAGTATGATCAGCTATCGGACCAAGATTCAGCCTTTTCCCCTCATTGCGGTAGCAGCTCTATTGCAAGAAGACCTTAGCGCTATAACTGTCCTAAGCGATAAGGGAATTAAGAGGCCAAAGGACCTGGATGGCAAAATCTACAGCTCCTATCAGGCCCGCTACGAAGATGGCATCGTCCGGGAAATGATCAAGAACGACGGAGGTGCTGGAAACCTGAATATTACTTATCCTGCTAAGTTGGGTATTTGGAATACACTCCTCAGTGGTGAAGCAGACGCTACCTGGATTTTTCTTAATTGGGAAGGAGTAGAAGCCGCACAGTCCCAACACGAACTCACCTACTTCAAGCTGCGAGACTACCATATTCCTTATTCTTATTCTCCCGTTATTGCCGCGAACGCTGATTTAGTAGAAACGAAACTTCTCTACTACCGGCGCTTTTTGAGTGCTACTAAAAAGGGGTATCTCTACGGCAAAGACCATCCGAGTGAAGCCGTGGAAATTTTGCGTCAATTTGTACCCCAACATGATCAGCATATCGATCTAGCGCAAGCGTTGGAACAGTCGGTGACTTACTTCGGCGACGAAGACAGTTGGGGAAGGATGGAAGAAGCTAAGATGAAGCAGTTTCTACAGTGGATCCAAGACAAAGGTTTGGAGCAAAGCCAGATTTTACCCTCTGAACTGTATACCCTTCTTTGCTTGGAGCCGCAGAATAGCTAAGGTCTAATACACCTCTATCTCCCGCTCCCAACGCATGGTCAGACGAATACCAAATTGATATAAATTCCGATTCAGCAGAGCATCTCGTTTTACACCTGCCAGCCAGAGTCGGAAAGTGGGGGCGAGGCTCATCACAAAGCGGTCGCTGAATTTGTGTTCCCAGCCCATAGCGGTCTGGAAGGAATAGTTGACCCGGCGGAAATCATCATCTTCATCGTCTAGTACTTCGCGGGCACTGGTCTCCCCGTTAAAGCGGGTGATGATATTCTGATTGCTCAGATTGTAGCTAATACCACTACCTAGCATGAAGAAGAAGTCGTCCGTATCGGATAGCGTTTGATAGAACTGCACCGCAAAAGGCAGTTCAATGTTCTGAGCGCGGAATTGGTACTGCTGTTCGTTGAAATTTACGCGGTTTGGATCGCCAAAGGGAATCTGTTGGCGAGTGCCGCGATAACCAGTTTGGCTGTAGTTGAGACCCACTTGCACGCCAGCTTTACGTCCACGGTAGCTCAAGAAAAATCCCGTGGCGTAGGAGGGGCGAGAAATTTCGTTCAGCTCCAGGGAATCCGCCTCGTTCTGGAGTGAAATATCAAAGTTAACCAGGCGGCGGTGGGAATAATTGGGGAATAGATTAATACCAATACCGGAGTATTGTTGGGCTACCAAAGTAGTGCCCGCACTGATCATCAAGATCAGCATAATTACAAAGCGCGTCATGAAGTTAGTATTTGGGGTAACAATGCTATTCATAAGATGATTTCAACGCTTAATATGCTGCAAGACGTACCGAAAAAATCGGCTTCATGACGGTAATGCGACGAATTAGGAGGTTTAGAAGGAATAATTGAGGCTCAAGGCCAGGCGCCCCAGCGTTTGCCCAGTAGGATCCGGTATCAGTTGCGGAGAGATTTGCCATTGACTGAGATCTTCATCCATGTCAAAGTTCCGCAAATGAGTATCCACGTAGGCTTCCACACCTTGTAGGAGGTAGACGGCAACAAGGGCGAAATAAGCAGTTTGGCGATTTTTGTTGAAACCATCACGTAAACTGCGTAGCGCGTCGGCCGTAAAGCGATCTTCAAACTCCTGGGGTTCACCGGCCAGTTCTAGCACGTAAGCATCACGGAAACGCTCATAATTACCTTGGTTAAAGTCAATAGTGGCCACTACTCCGGTAAAGGCACTAAGCACTAGTGGTACTTTCCACCAACGCCGGTTGTAGACCTGCCCACCACCAGGAATGATGGCCCACATGAGTGCGGTGCGCGGCACGTAGGTGCGCACCTTAGGGGTGGGGAGCTTTAAGTCTGGTGTTGGAGTTAATACTTCTGGAGCCGGAACCGGCTTTGGAATTGGCGCTGGCTTTCGAGCCGGGGCAGGCAGGAGTGAGTCTGGTATTTGGGCATGCAGGGTCAATCCACCAAAAAGAAACAACAAAAAAGCCAATAAGCGGATAGACATAAACGTCTGTTTTTTTGCGAATGGTCGTTTCCTCTTAACGTGGTGAATAGTCATTACGTTGCGTCTAGCTATTAGCCTTAACTATTGCTCAACACATTTGAACAACTCAGTCAATTGATCATGGCTGTCAAACGGGATTACAAGCTGGCCCTTGCCGCTATCCTTATCTTCAATTTGAATCTTTACTCGACCATTGCCAAAGAAGGCTTTGAAGTCCTGTAGTATTTTCTCGTACTCTGCCTGGTGTGGGTTTTTGGCTTTAGCCTTTGGCTTGGCCGCCGCTTTCTTAGGCTTTTGGTAGGCCTTGGCTTGGGCTTCGGTTTGGCGTACCGACCATTTTTTGGCGAGTACTTCTTGCAGAAAACCTTCTTGTAATAGTAGGTCCATGCCCTTAATAGCCTTGGCGTGACCCATACTTACCAAACCTTTCTTCAGCGCATCTTGTACCGCGATATGAGCATCTAAAAGCCCCAGGTAATTGGTGATGGTGCTGCGCTTTTTACCTACCCGTTGTGCGAGTTCTTCGTCTAATAAGTCACACTCCGTTTTTAAGCGTTTGTAGGAATTGGCAATTTCCATGGGGTTAAGATCTTCCCGCTGGATGTTTTCAATGATCGCCATTTCCAGAAGCGTCTGGTCATTGGCTACCCGAATGTAAGCAGGTACTTCTTTCAGCCCCGCTAGCTTTGATGCCCGCCAGCGGCGTTCACCAGAGATGATCTGATAGCGTTTAGGCTCGAGATAGCGCACCGTTAGCGGTTGAATGATACCGTGGACTTTGATACTATCGGAAAGTTCTTTGAGAGCGTCTTCGTCAAAGTCGTAGCGGGGCTGATCCGGATTACGCTCAATTTCCGCCAGGGAAATGGTCGCAAAATTTTTGGCCAACTCTCGTACTACTTCCGCGGGGTTTTCCGCAATTGCTTTCTCAACGGTTTTCTTACTGCCGGCACTGCCAAAGAGGGCGTCAATACCGGAACCCAGTTGTTTTTTTGAAGCTTTTGATCCTAATTTTCTAGCCATATCTTTTCCCGCTTATTTCTCAAAGTTGAAGGTGTTCTCCTTCGGGTTATACCAAAACGTCTTTATTCTTTCTCAGAAATTCTTGCGCCAAATTCAAGAAGTTCACTGCACCCCGGCTGCCTGCATTAATCAATACTACTGGCATGTGCATATTGGGAGCCTCACCAATGCGTGAGTTCCGGTGAATGATGGTGTCAAATACCTGTTCACCAAAAATTTCCCGCACCTTACCCACGACTAGATTAGCCAGACGCAAACGGCTATCGTACATACTGAGTAAGATGCCCTCCAGTTGCAGTGCTGGATTGTAGTTGGACTGCACCAGGTTGATACTGTTCTGCAGCTTAGATAGACCCTCCAAAGCGAAGAACTCACACTGCACCGGTACGAGTACCGTATCTGCCGCCGTGAGAGCGTTGATCGTCACAATACCCAGGGACGGTAGACAGTCGATGAAAACGTAGTCGTAGTCATCCCTCACCTTGTCGATTACTCCCTTCATCACATAGGCCCGATTCTCTCGTGTAGCCAACTCCAGTTCTGCACCAACCAAGTTGATATGAGAAGGCATCAAGTGCAGATTCGGAGTGTCGGTTTCATAGATAGCCTCCTCCGGATCAAGATCGTTGATCAGGCAGTCGTAGAGGCTGGTGTCGATATCTTCCTCCAGTGCACCAACTCCGGAAGAAGCGTTGGCTTGCGGATCGGAATCCACCAGGAGGACTTTTTTCTCCAGGATAGCCAGGCTTGCTGCCAAGTTAATTGCTGTTGTTGTTTTGCCGACGCCACCTTTCTGATTAGCAATAGCAATGACTTTTCCCATATGCTGAGAGGAGTTATTTGATTGTAGTGTAATGGTATCCTGTAAGCTGCTTTGAAAAGTGGAGAGCAGGAGGCAGGCTCCTATAGATCGATACTCTCTCCGATTGACAGCAAAATTAATTCTTTTCCGCTATCCGCAAAAGCCTTTTTTGCGGCTTCGTGGTCAAGTTTAATATATCCAAAGGTATCATAATGGATACCAATGACTTTATCCACCTGTAGGAACTCGGCTGCAATCACTGCATCTTCGTAGCCCATAGTGAAGTTATCCCCAATAGGAAGGATGGCAAATTGGAGCGCTGGGCAGGTCTGAGGAATCAATTTCATGTCCATAGTCAGTGCCGTGTCTCCGGCGTGATAGAAGCAAGTCTCCTCGTTCCAAACCACAAAACCTCCGGGCTGACCACCGTAGCTGCCGTCGGGGAAACTACTGGTATGAATAGCGTTGACATATTTGGCCGTACCAAAATCAAACTGTGCCTTGCCGCCGTGCGCCAAAGGATGCCCCTTGAATCCTTTGTTGCCGTAGTGGGTGACGATCTCAAAATTGCTGATAATCGTGCTATCATTGCGCTTGGCGATGGATTCTGCATCTGCTATATGGTCACCATGAGCATGGGTTAGAAGCACATAGTCCGCCTCAATACTGTCTACGTCGATATGTGCTGCCATCTCATTAGGGCTAATGAAAGGGTCGAAAATTAGGCGTTTCCCCTTTGTTTCAGTAGCGATACAAGCGTGGCCGTAAAAGGTGATTTTCATGATTTGCTTATGTTAATTAAGTGTTTTCCTCGATCTTTCCAGTGGAATACCAATTCCGATGCTTGCGGTTAACGAGAACCTTTTGCTCAAGCAGAATGTTACAAGACCGCAATTCTCAACTAATAAAAAGAATAAATGATCACGGTCATATCTGGAACCAATCGTAAAGGTAGTAGATGTAAGGTGTTTGCGCAGCAGTATTTCAAGTTTTTGCGCGAACAAATGGGAGAGGAGGAAGTGAAGTTCCTGGCGCTAGAGGATATTCCACAGGAATGGCTGAGCGCAGATATGTACAGTGCAGAAGGTCAAAATGCGGAATTGACAGCCGTACAAGATGAATACATCTTACCCGCCAGCGGTTTTGTCTTCGTAAGTCCTGAGTATAATGGTAGCTTTCCCGGCGTCTTAAAGTTGTTCATAGACGGCTGCTCTGTTCGCAAATATGCGCAGAATTTTAAGGGCAAGAAAGCGGCCTTGCTGGGCGTTGCATCCGGTCGAGCCGGTAATCTACGAGGTATGAGCCATTTGGCAGGCGTACTTCACTACCTGGGAACCACCACAATGCCGAATCAATTGCCCATCTCCCAGATCGGTAATCTGCTGAATGAGAATGATCAGATTATTGATGAGGAAACGCTCAAGGTGATGCAGGAACATGCGCAGGCTTTTAGCCAGTTTGTGCAAGCAAGCTCTTTGGTGTAGACTTACTTACCCCCATCACGCCCCATAATATCTTTTCCGTTACGGCCATCTAAGACGGGCTCCGGACGTGGTGGTTCGTCCAACCAGGTGTTAAACACCTTTTCTACGTACTCCCAACGACCGTTGGTGAGTTGATAGGCTTCGTAGGTACCGTCAGGAATATTGACTGGACCCTCATCGTATTGCCCACCGATAGTGGTGAGGTGATCAAAAATGAGCAAATCCAGGGCGGGATCATAGTTGCAACGCATGCTGGCGGTGGCAGAATATTCAAAGACCAAGCGGTTCTTGCTACTACTACTCATACCGTCAGGGCTGGCTTTGATAAAGACCGGTGCGCCGAAAGTAGGCTCTCCGTCTACGAAACGGAGAACATCCACAATTTTGCGTTTGCGGAAAAACTCATAGCCATCAAAACCAAATAGAAGGTGATAGGCTTGTTCACCAGTTCCAACAGTCTGAATATTATAGTAGAGACTACCGTACCACTGATCCGGGCTAAGTACTGTTTGTTCCAGATCCTCTGTGACCTCAAAAGAACGGTCACGTAAGGGAGTTAGCTGAAGCTCCTCTTGGTCCATTTGAATAGCGCCGTAGTAGCGGTAGTTGTCCTTATCAACATAGACTTGCCAGGTAAAGACTCGGAAAGTGCTATCAGCTGGGTACTGAATGGATACCATTTGTAGCTGCTCGAACGGAAACTGAAAGCTGTTCGGCGTTTTCAGGGCCTGCACAAGGGTTGGAATAAAGGCCCGAACGGCCCCAAAGCGATTCTCTTCAATGCTGTCATTCACCATCGCATACGCTAGCATACCGAGTGTATCCTCAACGGCTTCTAATTTTTCCAGCACTTCTGGCACTAGTGGGGTAGATTGAGCCTGAATATTTCCGTTAATAAGCAAGGCACCGAGCAGGCACCAGCTGAACAAGACGTATTTCACCTTTTACAGATTTTCTTGCTGTTGTAACGCATTCGAGTTGCAATAATTGCTTCTCTAGCGCTTCATCTTATTATTCTTGTAATCTCGGAAGATGAATTCTCCCAATCCCTGCAAGCTACTGTAAAACGCTTTACCATTATTGGTGCGGGTAAACTGGTCTACAAAGTCTACTAAATAAGGGTCTTGAGCAATCATGAATGTGGTTACAGGCACATCAAGCTTTCGCAAACGAGCCGCTAGGTTAAGCGTCCGGTTGACGATCTTCCGATCCAGTCCGAAGCTGTTTTTGTAATACTTTTTACCGCGCTTCAAGCAGGTAGGCTTTCCGTCTGTGATCATAAAGATCTGCTTGTTGGGGTTGCGGCGGCGGCGCAAGATATCCATGGCCAGCTCTAGGCCGGCAACGGTATTAGTATGATAAGGACCTACTTGCAAATAAGGCAAGTCCTTGATTTCAATCGGCCACGCATCGTTGCCGAACACAATGATATCCAATGTGTCCTTAGGAAAGCGTGTAGTGATGTACTCACTCAGGGCCATAGCGACCTTCTTGGCGGGCGTAATACGGTCCTCTCCGTAGAGAATCATCGAGTGTGAGATATCAATCATCAGAACTGTACTCATCTGACTCTGGTAGTAGGTCTCCCGTACTTCCAGGTCGTCATTGGTGAGTTTAAAGTCATCAATGCCGTGATTGATTTGAGCATTACGCAGGCTTTCACTTACCGCCAAGTGGTCTAGCTTATCGCCAAACTCATAGGGGCGCAACTCTGATGTTGGCTCGTCGCCACCACCACCGTAACGGGTGTTATGATTACCACGCTTGGTCTTTTTCAGATCGCCAAAGATATCAGTCAGGGCCTTTTTGCGAAGTTCTCCTTCCATCTTGGCGGAGGGTACAAAGTTTGGATTTTCCGCATCCTGTTGCTGGATGTACCCTTTATCAATCAAGTCTTGTATGAAATCTGCCATTCCGTACTCGTTCGTCGTCAGGTTGTACTGCTTGTCTAGCTGGGTCAGCCAAGACAAAGCTTCCGAGACATCACCAGAGGTGTATACCAACAACTCTTGGAAGAGTTTGAGCAAGCGCTCAAAGGGACTTCCAATTTCCTCACCTGGTACGAAATGCTTAAATCGCCATCCAATCATTTGCCACAATTTTGCTGCTCGGCGCAAGTACAGCTCTAGCTTGTACGCACTGCCAAGTTTCTAATGCTAATTTAAACGGATATTGGGAGAGGATGGTTCTTTGCAAAAGAAATTTGTTCTAGTTAGTCAATTTATTGTTTGGAGTAAATTAATCATTAAATAATTTGATTGTTTTAACCTTAGGGTGTATCTTCACCCCAAGTAAGCGCTATACTTGCGTAAACAGCCGATTAACAAGCAGAAGATTTAACTTAGTTATACGTCCAAAACAATCGGCATTCCGAATTACATATTTCCATTTATTAGAGGCCTCCGGATTGTTGGCTGCAACGCGAATTTTATGCATTGCACTTAATAATCTAGGGTGGGGGAGGCTATGTCCTGTTAAATGGATAGGTGCCCGGTTGGTCGGTGTCGAGGGTGGGTTAACCCAGCCCACTGGCTGGGGTGAATACTGCTTAGTATGGATCATCCCTTTTCTAGCCATTAATTCATAAATACAAATCACCTACCTTCGCCCCATGTCCTCCATCATTTGCACCGTCACCAACGATCTGGCTCAGGATCAGCGCATGATTCGCATCTGCAGCAGCTTACAAGCGGCAGGTTACGAGGTGACTTTAGTGGGACGTCTGCGGAAGAACTCTCGGCCGCTGGTAGAGCGTTCATTTGGTCAAAGACGACTTAGCTGTTGGTTTGATCGTGGCAAATTTTTCTATCTCGAGTATAACCTTCGTTTACTATGGTTTCTGTGGCGCCATTCGGCGGACGTCATCAACTCAGTTGATTTGGATACCCTCTTACCGGGCTACCTTATTAGTCGTTTACGCCAGGGGACGACTTGTGTGTACGATGCCCACGAGTACTTTACGGAAGTGCCGGAAGTGACTCGACGACCGGCTGTACAGCGGATTTGGTCCTTTTTGGCAGATTGGATTATCCCACAGCTGGGGTATGCTTACACTGTAGGTCCTGCTTTGGCAAAGCTATTTACGGAGCGTTACGGTACTCCTTTTGAAGTGGTTAGGAACGTCTCGCTTCGACGCAAGCCTGTTGAGCGGCAAATAGGAGCGGTGCGGACCATCCTCTACCAGGGTATGCTGAATGAGGGACGAGGTCTTGAAACGATGATTGCTGCCATGCCTTTATTGCCAGAGCAATATTGTCTGGTGCTGGTAGGGTCGGGGGATGTGGAACCTCAGTTACGCGATATGGCCAAAGAATATAAGTTAGAAGGACGCATTCAATTTACCGGCTTTGTGAGCCCAGACGACTTGCCCAGCTTCACCAATCAAGCCTGGTTGGGGCTGAATCTTTTGGAGAATACAGGTTTGAGCTATTACTACAGTTTGGCCAATAAGGCCTTTGATTATATCCAAGCTGGGGTTCCGTCCATACAGATGGATTTTCCGGAGTATCGCGCCTTGCAAGAAACGTACAATTGTTTCTTGCTTTTGGAACACCTGTCTGCTGAAGCTTTGGCCCAGTTGATCCTACAAGCGGATGGCGCAGAGGCCACTTATCAGCAGCTAGCGCGAAACTGTCAAAGGGCTGCTGCGAAGCTTAACTGGGGCGCAGAAGAACAGATCTTACTTGCTTTCTATCAGCGGATTCTGGTCCCTAACGGTTGATCAACTTCAAACCCAAATTTGGAGATAACCGACTGATCACCCATAGGACTTTTGTTAAACCCACTCTAATCTCCGAATGTTCCCGCTTGAGCCAGGAGATCAGCCGCTGCCGTGCTTGCGCTTCCGCGAGATCGCATTGAAAAATATGAAGATTAGGAAGTTCTTGTTGGGCCTTTTGTAGTTTCTCCAGCGAGCGGCCACAGATTAAAACGGTATTGTTTTGACCAAGTAATTGCCGGGCTAATTCTAAACCAATTCCTGAGCTTCCACCAGTGATGAGGATAGTCCGATTTCTAAGTTGCATTGCACTTTTTGGACAAAGGTAGTTGCTCAGATAAATTTAAGCGAAGCCTTTTTTTGCCGAAATCCTATAATTACAGGTATTGGAAATGCGCTAATGCCCACCTCCGCCAGCACCAAGTTCTGCATCCGAAGACACGGTTTGCTCACGTACTAATAGCCATAGTACTGCACTAATACCCAGGGCCACTGCACTGATAATGTAGATCATCGTTTTATCCTGACTGCCAATGAAACCGCCTAGGGTGGAGGCTACTAATTGGGGTAGCACTACTGACAAGTTGAATAAACCCATATAGAAACCCATTCGCCTTTGGTCTACGGTCTCCGACATTATGGCGAAGGGTAAACTTACCACAGCTGCCCAGCCAATGCCAACTACGGCCATGCATAAGAAGAAGCCCGTCATGCTAGCCCCAAACAAGAGGAGGAGGAGGTAACCAACGGCCATTAAGGCAATGCATAACATGTGAGTTTTGACGCGACCTATACGTTGGGTCAGGGGCTGTAAAACCGTGGCTGGAAGAATGAATCCTATCGTATTCAGTACCGCAAAAGCAACGCCAGTGATAAATCCTATCTCATCGTTTTGTTCACTAGATAATTCTGTTGCGGTATCGAAACCCATGATGATCTCCTTGATGTAGAAAAAGGAGTAAACAAACATGGTTTGGACTCCGAGCCAGGTGAAAGCGTGCGCAAAACAAACCTTGAGAAATTCCGGTAGGTCTGTTTCATTGCTGCGGCTTAGGCTGCTGCTTTCCACGTATTCATCCGCTTTTCTGATTTCTCCTTCCGTAGGAGCTTCGTGATCTTCGGACTCTTCACCACTCAACTCCCGAGGTTCTGTAATGTAGAATGTAGGCAGGATAGAAAAAACCAACACCAAAGCGGCACCTGTATAGATGAGGGTATAGTTGCTGATAAACGCACCAATCAAATAAGCCAAAACCCCGAAGAAGCCCGAAATGGTTTGCATCCAGGTATAACCCTTAGTCCGCAATTCTCCAGCTGGGGTAACATCGGCAATGATAGATCGAGTAGGATTAAAGCTGATGTTAATGGCTAAGTCAAGGCTCAAGGCTACGGTAATGGCAATGCCCAGGATGCTGTCTAAACCCAAGGCATCATTGATGATATCCAAGTTGGGTAGGGCCAATAACATCAATGCGGCAATGGTGCCACCGATCAGAATAAATGGCCGTCGCCGACCATTCCAAAACCAAACGTTATCACTAATTACCCCAATTAGCACCTGACCAATAATGCCCGCTAGTGGACCTGCTGCCCAGACAATTCCTACTTCGTGCGGATCAAAACCATATTTGGTATTCAAGATCCAGCTGAGGGCTGCAATTTGCACACAGAGCGCAAAGCCCATGGCAGTGGCGGGTAGGCTTAGAAGCGTGTAAAAGGAGCCGGTGAGTCGCTTTTGAATGTCAAGCATTGGTGGTTCGTTTGTGTTCTGCTGACACTAATTAAAGGAATTTTCAATCAAAATGACAATTTCAATCAAAATAGCAGTGAGCACTGCGACAATGGCGGTGGGGTAGGAGTATGTCGAAAATGGGGAGCGTTATTGAACTTTAAGTCCTTTTTGAATGCCGAAGGCACACAAGGGCAGCTAAAAATAATCTTCATAAATTTCACAGAGGTAAATCTAAACCACCATAGGCCAAATTCTATTTCTAACGCCCATTCTAACCCTAATTCTCATTCTAACTCTAACTCTAATTCTACTTCCCCTTCCCCTGCAGCAACACCAGTAGGGTATAGAACATAATCTTAAAGTCCAGTGCCAGCGACATGTTCTCGATGTAGAGGATGTCAAACTTGAGCCGCTGAATCATCTGGTCAACATTACTGGCGTAGCCATATTTGACCTGGCCCCAGGAAGTGATACCGGGGCGCACCTTGAGAAGGTGTTTGTAGTGTGGAGCACGTTCCACAATGAGATCAATATAGTATTGCCGTTCCGGCCTTGGACCTACCAACGACATATCTCCCTTGAGCACGTTCCAGAACTGAGGAAGCTCATCCAGGCGCCATTTCCGCATGACTGCCCCCCAGGGCGTACAGCGATTATCACCATCGAAACTAAGTTTCGGGCCAGCCGACTCGGCATCCGTATACATGGAGCGGAATTTGAGGATGTTGAAGGGCTGCTTGTTCAAACCTATCCGCTCTTGCTTGTAAATAATGGGGCCTTGGGAGGACAGCTTTACCCGTAAGGCTACGTAGGCGTAGACGGGTGATAGTAGAATCAACATAATCCCTGAGGCCACCACATCAATCGTGCGTTTGATTAGGCGTTGCCAACGTGGCATCAATTCGCGGCTGATTTCGATGAGTACGGCACCGAAAACGTGGTTCATTTTTACGGTGCCCAGCATGATGTCGTACATGTCGGGGATGATTTTGACCAGAAGTGTCCGGTCAAAATCGAAGAGTACATTAAGAATTTCGCGCAGGCGGTTGTGCTCAGAGGTTTCAATGGCTATGATTACCTCCTCTACGTTTTGCTCCTCAATGACTTGCGCCATATTCTCAATTTTCCCCAGTACGGGTAATTGGCTACTTAGCTCGTTGGTGCTGTTGCCATTAGCATCAATAAAGCCAATGAAATGGTAGCCTAAGCTCTTTTCCTCAGCCGTAATTTCCTGGAATAAGTCTACCGCATTTTCATTGCCGCCGATAATCAGGGTATTGAATTTCACCTTACCGGCCTTGAGTTTCCAGCTGGCCCGCGTTAGTAAAATCATCCTGATGATGGCCGTAAAGGAAAAATGAAGTAGGAACAGAGTTAAAAAAGAAGTGTAATAGGTCTTGTAATTGGTGACAAAATCATCCAGAATCAGCGTGAAGAACAGAAATAGTACACCAAAGAAACTAAGAAACAGGGTGCGGGCTAGGGTAGCTAAACGCGATAGTCGATAAACATCCTGATACTGATCAAAGATGGCGTAGAAAGATATCCAGCCGAGCGGTATGAGAAGCGAGCCCAGGATGAAGTTTTGATCGCCGGTAATTTCCCAAAAGGTCATTGGGTCTCCTTCCAGCTGCTTGCGGTACACGAAGAAGCAGACCCACGCCAGTAAGGCAGTCAGGTAGTCTGCTATTCGGTAAATAAAAGTATCTAGTTGCCGCTGTCTATTCATGCCTAATCTGCCCGGTACGCCCTAGAAATGCACCAATTTAATGTTATCCAGGAAAACGTTGGCTGAGTCTGGACTACTTTCGGTAAGAAAGGCTTGAAAGGCAATTTTGTAGTCTTCAATGCCTGCATCGAAAATTAGAGGACTCAGATGAAAGTAGATTTTATTCCATTCGAGACTCGGGTTGAAACCCGGGTCGTAAAACTGTAGTTGTCCAGAGCCTGCATTTTGTTCACCCGCTATGCCCCAAGCCACTGCTGCATCCGATTTATAGTCGACTTCCAGGTAAACGAAGATACCTTCGTCCTGTAAGCCGCTAAAGTCAACGGAACTAGAAATTTCCACTAGCGGACGCTCTTCTCTGGTTACCGAAAATTGTCCACTAAAGTTGCCTTCAAATACCTCGGACTGGGTTCGGGTGAGTTCCGTTTGACCAAATATGGTTTCTGTGAAAATACGCGGACGGATGTCTTCAAAATCTTCGATAAAAGCAAACTTAGTGTTGGTGGTGTAACGAGTGGTTGGTTGAATGACCTCCGTCTTGTTCGCTTCCAAATTTAAGCGTACTTCGTAGGACTCATAGAAAGGGTAGGGCTCTGGTCGATCATTGACGCCATTTTCCTTTATGCCGGCATCGATCCGAATATCAGTTGGGCCGACTGCCAGAACAGGCACGGTGGCTGGCAAGTCGTACACTCCAAGAAATGCACCATCAATAAAGACCCAGGCCTCAACAATTCTAGCGTTGGCGGACCCCTGGGCTCCGGCAACCGTATTCAAAGTAAAGGGCTCGATTTCTAGGTAAGCGGGTACTTGCTCTTCTGGATTAATAATATCACAAGCCGAGTAACTAAGAAGAAAGACGAGTAAACTGATAGTCGGGAGAATGGCTTTCATTGGGGTACGTTTTGATTAGGAAACAGTGGAAGTGAGACTTTCTTCAATGGCCGCCGTGATCTGATAGGCTAAAGCCAACGCGCGGTAACCGTCTTCCGCATTTACCTTAGGGCGGAGATCCTGCTCAATACTCTGCGCAAAGGTCTCCAATTCCATCTTGATGGCATTTACCGGCTCAATCTCCGGCATATCCATGTGAATGGTTTTCTTGCCTTTATTGGTTTCAAGCTCAAACTGCTGACCATTTTCCGGGGGCGTTTCGTTATGATCGTACAGTCGGATCAATTGCGCCTGTTTGTCCAAAAAGTCTAAGCTGATGTAGGCATCAGGCTGGAAGAAACGCACTTTGCGCATTTGCTTTAAGGATATTCTGCTAGCCGTTAGGTTGGCAATACAGCCATTCGTAAAAGCAATCCGGGCGTTGGCAATATCTACGGTGTCACTCACCACCGCTACTCCGCTGGCGTGTACCTCTTTTACCTCGCTTTGCACCAGACTCAGGATAATGTCCAAGTCGTGGATCATCAAGTCCAAGACCACTGAGACATCCGTACCACGCGGGTTAAAAACCGCCAGGCGGTGCGCCTCAATAAACATCGGGTTTACGGGAGTATTCCCTAGTGCCAGTAAGGCTGGATTAAACCGCTCCACGTGCCCCACTTGTACTTTTACTCCTTTCTCTTTGGCCAGATCTACGAGCTCTTTTGCTTCTTCGAGCGTATGGGTAATCGGCTTCTCTATAAACAAATGCTTACCGGCCTCAATAACCTGCTTGGCAAGAACGAAGTGTGTGGTAGTAGGAGTGACAATGTCCACCACATCCACTGCCTCGATCAAAGCTTCTGCGCTGGGGAAGGCCGTGGTGTTATATGCTTCCGCTACGGCTTGCGCTACCTCTGGGTTTGGGTCAAAGAACCCGACCAGTTCGTAACTCTCATTGGCCAAGCCAATACATTTAAGGTGAATTTTGCCTAAGTGGCCTGTCCCTAATACACCGATTTTCAACATGGAGAAGTTGCTTTTTGAGGGTGGGTGCCTACGGTCGTACCTTCTATTAACGAATGGCGCATCTCAAATGCTTAAACGCACAGCAAACGCTACAGCTGCCTAACCGCAGAACGGTTTATTAATTCCGGCTGCAAAAGTAGCTAATTTTCCCGCTTATGTACGGCCATATTGCATGAGAAGGGCGCCAAACAAGGTGATCAGGGCTAGAAGCACTGTAGCCATTTTTATAGAGTACTGTAAATGGCGCGCGAAGGTGCGAATTTCCTCCTGGAGATGAGGGTATTTGGGAAGAACCTCAGTTTCCATTTTCTCGTTATTGAAAACGTGGCGCGCATTGAATTCTACTTCGTTTTGGACCATGGTCTTATATGATCGTAACACCCGAACACGAAAATAGACGTTGAGGAAAAGCATAGCCACGAACAGGCCAATCACCACAGAAGCAAGAAGAATAAACATGCTAGCCTTTTGTGCGCAAAGGTATCATTTTCTATTCCGCTGAAGAAGTAGGCTGGATAACAGTTAACACTAGTCTGATATTGACTCAGGCGCAATAAAAAAGAGGAGTCGATTTAACGACTCCTCTCAAAACACCTAAAACCCATATTCATATCATGAAAACCTTCTATCTGGTCAATATGGAGGCATAAAAAGGGAGGAACCACATGGGTTCCTCCTAAAAACACCTAAAACCCATATTCATATCTTGATCAGCTGGCTTCTAAAGTAAGGAGGGTTTGAAAAGGGAGGAACCACTAAAGATTCCTCCTGAAAAACACCTAAAACCCATATTCATATTTTAAAAACCACACTGGTTATTATCCATAGTGTCAAGCTCTTAGGAGCTTTTTATCGAAACACTTCTGTTTCTGTGATGTTCACTTTTTATACGCAGAATTAGCGCTTAAGTCACCTTTGTTAGTTATTTTTTAAAGGATCATTAACAGGTGACGAACAAAAATCGAAACAAAAGGTTAAGGTGTTGGTTTGTTGATTTTGACAAAAGACTTGCAATTCTTTTGCCTACATAACTGACTCGACAATCATTATTTTTTTTCCAGAATGCTATCTGAAATATCATTCTTTCTCAGAAAAAATGAAATAATTACTACGGCCAATGGAAGTTTTTGGGCATTTAGAATCTATCCAGGAATATATTTGGCAACAATTGGGTAAAGCACCACACCAAAAACGTCATTCCTGGCGGACGGCAGTAATCGCTAATCTTGTGAATGGGCAGAGGGTATTACAGCGCACTGTTGTTTTACGTAAAGCTAGTGCAAGTAGTCGATTACTTAGATTTTATACAGATACTCGATCTACAAAGATACAACCTCTTCCGAAAAATGATGCCTTTAGTTGGCTTTTTTATGATGAGCGCAAGCAAATCCAGCTTCGAGCACAGACTCGCGCTCGGCTGATTACAGGTGATGAGGCGGCTGAAATATGGACTACGGTCAATCCCTACACTTTTAAAGATTACGCCTCTATCTCTGCCCCGGGAACGCCCCAAGGTACACCCGAAGGATATTATCCAGCGCAGGATCAAAGCGCCCTAGAAGAGGCCGCAAGGCAGAATTTTGGCGTTCTTGATTGCGTCGTCGAAGAAATGGAATTCTTGCAGTTGCATCGCCAGGGGCACCGGCGGGCGCAGTTTTTCTGGGAAAAAAGTAGCCAAGGCTGGAAAGGGGAGTGGCTCGTACCCTAATTGGTTTTAGGTTTTTACGAGTATTAGACCTGATCTAAAAACGAGAAAAGCCAGCAGGGAAGTTGTTTTGAGACCTTCCTGCTGGCTTTTTTGCTCCTAATTTAGGACAACTTATTGCTCAGACGCCTTCAAAATAATGGGTACATCATATACTTTGTCATCGCGTTGGATACTCACGGTCACTTCTTCACCCGCGCGGTAATTTTCCAGTGCCAAGTAAAGGTCACCATTGGTCGTTATCGGTTCACGATTAACGGCTACGATTACGTCTCCTAATACCAGATTCCCATCATTGTCAAGGACCACGCCTTGCAAACCAGCTGCTTCTGCTGGGCTATCTTCTACCACGTTTAATACTACGGCTCCCTTTACATCACGCAATGGGCGAGCTAGTTCAACACCAATCAGTGGACGATTTACCCGGCCGTACTGAATCAGATCTGGCACTACCCAGGTGACTACATCTACAGGGATGGAGAAACCAATGCCTGCGGATGCGCCGGAAGGACTGTAGATAGCTGTATTAACGCCGATCAGTTCCCCGGACGAGTTCAATAGCGGACCGCCTGAATTACCAGGATTAATAGCCGCATCAGACTGAATAACGTCGCGGATAGGGATGCCCGCTACAGAATTGATCTCCCGACCCAGTGCACTCACAACACCGGTCGTTAGCGTCTGGTCTAAACCAAAGGGATTGCCAATAGCGTAGACATTTTGACCGACCCGTAAGTTACTTGAGGTACCTACCGGAATAGGAATTAGCTTGCCGCGTGGAGCGTCAATTTTCAGGATCGCCAGATCCTTGGCGGGTTCCTGTCCTACCTTGGTCGCCTCGTAGGTTGTACCATCACTCAGGGTGACCGTAGCGCGGTCGGAGTTTTGGATAACGTGGTAATTAGTCACAATGTGGCCCTCCTTGTCCCAGACGAAGCCAGATCCAGAACCGCTGGGAATTTCTTGCTCGTTGCGGCTGTAGTAAGAGCGGCGCAACTTAGAAGTGGTAATAAAGCATACCGAAGGAGCCGCCTGTTCGAACAAGCGAATAGTATGCTGCTCTTGGGCAGTCATACCCAAAGGCATGGGCTCATCTGTCGATAGGGCTAGTGTTTCTTCGTCTTCCGTGTCTGCCTCCTCTGTGTTGTTGACTAGCAAGGCGGAAGAGTCTGTTTCAGCGGCTGTTTCTGGTGTTTGTTGTTTCATTAAGAACATCCCGGCCAGAAAGCTGGCCACCACGAGTAAAATCCAGAGTACTACACGCATAATGTTTTGGTTTTTTTGATGATAAGGGGACGTTGAAAATCTTCCACTCGCCATTTTCGCTAGTGACACGCGAAATAGCAGGTAGAGATTTAAGTCCAAATACTCATATGTCGGGGTAAATAAATGTTGCCTTTTCTACGTCTTGCGCTCCTTTTTGCGTGCGGCTGGGAACAATACATTATTTAAAATGAGTCGGTAGCCAGGGCTGTTAGGATGCAAGTTCAAATCCGTTTCTGGGTCATTCACGTAGTGGCGGTAATCTTCCGGGTCATGACCACCGTAGAAGGTCCAAAATCCTTTGCCAAAGTTGTTGTGGATATAACGGGTTTCGCCGGAAGGCTTATTTTCCCCCAGAATAAGGACGTCCGATTTGAGGTGGCGGTTGTAAAAGGCCGTGGTTTGTCCCATAAATCCTTTCACGGTACGGGTGTGATTTTGCGTAAGCATAGTAGGAACGGGGTCCCATTTAGCCGAAAAATCAAAGAGGGAGAAATAGTCTTGCTTAGGATTTACATTCCGTTTGGTACCACTATCGATAGAAGAGAATTCGTACTCTAGTGGATCGCGGGTAAGCGAGAAGTTTTCAAAAGCAAAAGTTTGGCTAAAGTCTAGTTTTTGCTGGGCAGTCGGGTCAACAGGGTCACCGTCGTACATAGGCGCACAAATGTCCAAGCCCTCCGCCGCTAGCGCAATATCGTAGGAGTCGGTAGCGGAACACATGGCAAACATAAAGCCGCCGCCAAAGACGTATTCTCGAATTTTCTTCACCACCGCCAGCTTTAGTTGCGATACTTTGGCAAAGCCATTTTCCGCCGCCAAGGATTCCTGGTAGCGCACCATTTCCCGGTACCAGGGTTGATTGTGGTAGCCACGGTAGAAGCGCCCGTACTGGCCCGTAAAATCCTCGTGGTGCAAGTGCAGCCAGTCGTATTCCACCAGTTTGTTATTCAGAACATCAGTATCGTATATGACGTCGTAGGGAATTTCTGCGTAGGTGAGCACCAGGGTCACGGCATCGTCCCAAGGCTGAATCTTACTTCCCGTACGGAAATTTACATCGGGGGTATAAACCGCAATTTTTGGTGCTTTTTCTAGTTTCATCGCATCCATATTGACCTCAGGGTTAGAGATCTCTTCGATGATGCTGTTGAACTTGGCATCAGGAATGATTTCAAAGCTGATATCCCGGGTCAGGCACTCTCTTTCGAAGGCGCGGCTATGCGGGAAAGCAAAAGAACCACCGCGGTAATTCAACAACCACCAGGCTTCCAGGCCATTCTCTAAGATGAAATAAGTCATCCCGTAGGCTTTGAGGTGATTGCGCTGCTCCTCGTCCATGGGGATCAACATATAAGCGGCCCGCACCTGTGTGCACAAGAGGACAAAAACACTAAAAACTAGTATACGACGTAACATGGTATAAACTTTTGCGTAGGTCATCGGCCAACAATATGAGCTGTTAGCCCGTTCAGATTGAAATACCTCCAATCTGTTCTTTAAACGCACTAAATACAAAAAGGGATATGAATTTTGGGCAAAAAAGGATGTCAGAAATTAGGTGTTTAACAAAATGCTAACAAATGGAAGGCTTGATGCAGTCAGGTACTTCTTAGCTGCTGTAACCCGACCAACAAATTGTCGTAGAATCTGCTACCTTTGTTGGCCGCGCAAATCCGGACATCCGATTGTGCTCTGAGAATAAATAGATAGATGCAGGGAATTAGTTTTGCTTATCCGACCTGGCTTTTGATTGTTTGCTTGTTAGCAGGCTTGGCGTACGCGCTCGTATTGTACTTTCGGGACCGCCGCTTCAAGGAAGCACCTTCCTGGCTCACCACCGTTCTGGGGATTTTTAGGTTCCTGGCCGTCTCTACGATTGCTATTCTTCTGCTTTCTCCCATTTTGCGGAGCATCGAAAACCGCTCACAGAAGCCAGTGATTGTCTTTGCCCAAGATGGCTCAGAATCGGTTACGGCTGCTTGGTCCTCTGCGGACAGCACGGCTTACATTCAAGATATTCAAACCTTACAGAACTCCCTTGCGGAGAAATACGACTTGGTCAATTACACCTTTGGAGCCGATGTGCGTGATACGTTGGACCTTTCCTTTGGTGATAAGCGGACCAATCTTTCAAATCTCCTACGGGAGGTATACGATGTGTACAGCAACCAGAATTTGGGAGCAGTAGTGATAAGTTCAGATGGAATCTACAATGAAGGGGCCAATCCGGTCTATACGGATGCCAAATTAAATGCCCCGGTGTACACCTTTGGTCTGGGTGACACCACTCGTCGTAAAGACATCCTGATCAAGCGTGTTTTCCATAACAAAATTGCTTACCTGGGCGATCGCTTTTCCATTCAGGTGGATATCACTGCCCAGAATGCAGCTGGTACCACAGTCCCGCTGCGAGTCGCTCGTATCGAAAACGGCAACCGCCGCGAGTTGATTAACGAATCCGTCAATATTGATCGCAACGACTTCTTCCGCACACGTGAGTTTGTCCTGGACGCAGACCGTTCCGGTGTAAACCGTTATCGTATTTCCGTTGGTACGGTAAATGGTGAGGTTACTACCGTAAACAACAGCCGTGATATCTACGTGGATGTACTGGAAGCTCGTCAAAAAGTTTTGATCCTGGCTCACTCACCACATCCTGATTTATCAGCGCTAAAGCAAAGTATCAGTGCGGGACAGAACAACGAAATTGAAGTAGAATATATCAACAGTTTTTCTGGCAACATCCGCGATTACGATATGGTGATACTGCACCAATTGCCGAGTCGTGCAAATAATGTACAGGAGCTACTAAGTACGCTAAGTACGGCCAAGATTCCTACCTGGTTCTTCGTTGGTGATCAGTCTGGTTTCTCCACGGTAAATGAGAGCCAACAATTGGTGGATGTGCGGGTCAATGGTCGTAATACCAATGCAGTAGAGCCACGGATGGCCACCAACTTTAGCCTGTTTAAGGTAGCGGATGAGGTTCGTGATTTCCTCCCGGTGCTGCCACCCGTTATTTCTCCCTTCGGAGAATATGCGGCAGGAGCCAATGCTTCTGTACTGCTGTATCAACGTATCGGGCGTATCGATACGGAATACCCTTTGCTGGCCCTGGGTGAAGAAGAAGGCCGCCGGATGGCTATTATGACCGGTACCGGAATTTGGAAATGGCGTCTATTCGACTACCTGGATCGCAAAAACCACGAGCGTTTTGACGAGCTCATTAGTCAGGTTATCCAATATCTAAGTGTCAAGAATGATAAGCGTCGCTTCCGCGTAAGCATCCCCAAAAATATCTTTGACGAAAACGAGCAGCTCATCTTTGATGCGGAGCTGTACAACGATAATTATGAGCTCATCAATGAGCCCTCCGCTCAAATGGTCATCACGGATGAGGATGGCCGCGAGTTTAGCTATACTTTTAATCCTACGGGGCGTGCCTATCGTTTGAATGCCGGCATCCTACCAGTGGGAAATTATCGCTACCAGGCGAATGTCAATACTGGTACAGAGAACTTGAATTACAGTGGGCAGTTCAGCGTACAAGCGGTACAATTAGAACGCTTTGAGACTACCGCTGACCATGATTTGCTACGCCTTTTGAGTGAGCGTTACGGTGGCGAATTGCTGGATCAAGCAGGCCTGGCTGGCCTCCCGCAGCTGTTGGAAGAGCGTGGTACTGTGAAGCCGGTACTCTACAGTACGACTACGACTCGTTCCCTCATCAACTTGAAAGGTATCTTCTTTTTGATTCTTACCTTACTAAGCTTAGAATGGTTCTTGCGCCGCTACTTCGGTGACTATTAGGAGGCTTTAATCGACGTTTTATTCGTCCGTCTATAAATCAGAAATCCTAAAATACAGAAGGCACAAGCTGCCCAGGCACTGGCGGTTACGCCGCTTGGTTCCGCTTGCGTTTTGCCCAAAAGCAAGAAGGACGGAAATAGCAGGAGTGCCAGGCTAATCCCTACTTTCATCATGAAATTCCTCACTGCGTAGAACATTCCCGCTTGCTGTTGTCCGGTTTCTTCCTCGTGGGTGTGCACAAAATCGGCAATCAGGGCATTGGGAATAATGCCAAAGGCGGCTAGCGGATAGGCCGATAAGACTGCAAGCACATAGAACCACACCGTTTTATCCGCTGGTGGTAAAATAGGTACGAGGGCCGTTAAGGCAAAAACCGAACTGAAGACAAGAAATGCACTAAGCAGTAAGGGTCTCTTACCGTAGCGATTTACCCCTAGGTTTACGGGATAGTACAATAGAAAGCTGGCTACGAAGCTAACGGCAAGGAAAGCACTGGCCTGTTCTTTTGGCCATCCAAATAGCGCAGTGACGTAATAGCTTACTCCTTGTTGAATAAAGGTGAGTGCCACCCAATACAATAGATCGGAGCCGATGAAAATGCGGAAGTCTCGCTGCTTAAAAACGGAGCTGAGTGCCTTGCTTATGGGCACATCTTCCACTTCTCCCTGCTCGGCGTAAGTTTCTTCGTCGAGGAAAAAAGCAGGAATGAGCATTAGAATTAAAGACACTATCGCAAACAATCCGATGGTCCACTGAAAGGCGCTCACTGAATCGCTGAAATTCTCAAAGTAACCTTGTATACCATAAGCCATCCCTCCAATCACAAAACCCAGTGCCCAGGTGATGGAGATCATCGTACTAATCCGCATGCGATCCGGCGGATGGTGACCCAATTCGCTGATTAGGGCATTGTAAGGAACGAGATAGAGGGTAAAAAACAGATAAAATAAGAACACGACTACCACTAGCCAAATCGCATTGTACACACTGAGGCCCGCTACTGGTGGGAAAAACAGAAGGAAGGAAAAAACCGCAAACGGAATAGCCGCTATGCGTAGTACCTTCTTGCGCTTGCCACCCTTGGCTGGACGATTATCCGACCAAGCCGCAATCCAAGGGTCAGTAATCGCATCAAAAATGCGACCTCCAAAATTGATAAAACCAATGAGTGTAGCCACTCCTAGGATAGCGCCCTGATAAATGAAGGCCGGAAAAACGGCCGCTCCCTCTGATTCTGGCGGCAAGTAGAAATAGACCAAAAGGTTCGCCGCACCAAAGCCGGCCAGTGACCAGCCAAATTGTCCAAGCGTATAAATAACTAATTGGGAAAAGGGCGGTCGTTGAGCCATAATGGAAGCTAGAATAAGGTGGATTTACGCTGGAAGATAGATACATTTATCGGAAAACGAAGAGATCGCTTATGCTCCGCCAGACTTTATACCCGAATGTGTTGCTATTGCTGCTGCCGCTGTTCTTTAGCTGTACGGCAAAAGAAACGAGCACCTCGGCTTCTATCGAATTGGGTGCAGGGGACCAGCCGTACTTGATGGTTCTGGGTATTGCTCAAGATGCAGGCTACCCGCAGGCTGCCTGCCAGAAAAGTTGTTGCCAGGCAGTTTGGAAGGGAGGCGCCGAAGAGCAGTTGGTGAGTTGCCTGGGGCTGATCGATCCGGTTTCCAACGAGCTTTGGTTACTGGATGCGACGCCTGATTTTCGAGAACAATGGCAGTACTTGCAAGCAGAACTCAAAGCCCCACCAGTACAGCCCACTGGAGTGCTCATAACCCACGCTCATATTGGGCATTATACCGGCCTCATGCAATTAGGGCGGGAGGTAATGGGCGGCAAGAAAGTTCCAGTGTATACGATGGCGCGGATGCGGTACTTTGTGCGTAGGAACGGCCCCTGGTCACAGCTGGTAGACTTAGAAAATATCCAGTTGATGCCTATCCAGCATGATAGTGCTTTTGTGCTAAATGAACGCTTGCAAGTGACGCCTTTACTGGTTCCCCATCGAGATGAATATTCCGAGACCGTCGGCTACCGGGTAGAAGGCCCCAAAGCCAGTTTGCTTTTTATTCCCGATATCGATAAATGGGAACGCTGGGATCGCCGTTTGGAAGATGAACTCGCCTTGGTCGATTATGCTTTCCTAGATGCGACCTTCTATGCGGACGGTGAGTTACCCAACCGGGATATGAGTAAAATTCCGCATCCCTTCGTGGCAGAAACGATGAGCCTATTAGCTGACCTGACTCAGGCTGAAAAAGAAAAGGTACACTTCATTCATCTTAATCACACCAATCCACTTTTGCAGGAAGGTAGTTTGGCCAGGCAAGAGGTTCACGATTTGGGGTTTTCTTTAGCGCAAACGGGGCTGCGCTTGCCACTTTAGATCAAGAATAAGTTCTCGGAGAAGTTCGAACTTCTCCGAGAACTGGACTGCTTACTGGACAATGATTCGCTCTTGCGTCAAAAGGCCACTAGCCGTTGATAATTGCAGGATGTACAAGCCTGCCGGTACGTTCTGCAAGTCGATGTTCGTTTGGTGCCATACCTGGCGCAACATGATTTTGCCGCTCAGGTCTAAAACTTCCACCATGATTTCTTCCTCAGTACTCCCCAAACCGTTAATCTGTATCTGGTCGTATACAGGGTTTGGATAAAATGTAATGATCGGCTTATCGGCCCAATTGGCGGAGACGATTTGCGAATAGCTAAAGGTACCATCGAAATCAACTTGCTTGATGCGGTAGTAATTGAGGCCTAGTGCCGGTTGTGCATCGAAGAAAGTGTAGTCTTGCTTGGTTTGTGTTGAACCTGCTCCCGTAATACTACCTAATTTGTGCCATTGACGGCTATCTGTAATGCGTTCGATTTCGAAGTGGGAGTTGTTGGTTTCTGAAGAAGTGGAAAAACTCAATTGATTTCCATCTTTCACGGTACTTGCTAGTACCGTAGCAAAGCGCACTGGCATTGCACTGGTGACTTCAAAGGTGGCGATATAGTTCATGCTACTATTGTTATCAAAAATCTCTGTAGCAGCGTCCACACCGTTTGTGGTAACTCTCATGTATACCTCCAATGAATAGGTGCCAGTACTGAGTGTGGCACCATTTAGGATATCAATTGCCCCATCGCTACCATTTGCCCCTTGGACGTCAGTACCCCATTGCTGGTCGCCAGAATTATTTAAACCTCCGGGTGCTCCGGAATCTCCCTGGTTCCACTGGAAGCTGTAATTAATCTGGGTAAAGGCACCGCTTGCCGCCCCCTGATAAAAGCGGTAGAAGATGGCCACACCAGTTACGTCAGAACCATTATTCTTGAAGGTTTTGGATTGGCCTCCTAAAAATAAGGTGCCGGTAGTTAGGTCTAATGTGCCTAGATCTGCACCATCAAGGTCGTCGAGCCCGGTCGCCGCACTCAGGTCATAAAATGTTCCGTTCGCGATAGCAAAAGAATCGTAAAATCCAGCACCAGCAAAGCTGCTCACGTAGCTGAATGCTAGGCAAAGAAGTACTAATAATCTCATACCTCGGTTTTTAGTTTTAAGAAGTTTTAGCAATAAAATACCTAGGTCTTAATAGGAATTGAAGGACTGCCTTAACTTATACGCCAGTTGCTGTATGAGTTAAGACCAGACTAAGAACATGGTAGGTGTCGGCTAATAATAGGTAGTGGAACGTGCAGTTGTAAACCTGGGCAACGAAAGCGTCCGTGAACTGCCAGATTTACAAATTGTTTTCTCAATGTTAAGTAAAGATAATGGCTTCTTATTATTTTTACTCGTAAGTCCTATTAAAACCGAATGTACTCAATGATAAACGAATAGGACATGCGTCTACTGTTACTACCATTCCTCCTCTTTTTTGTGGGCCATTTATTCGGCCAGGATTTTATGCTACAAGGCTGGTATTGGGATTATCCAAGCCAAAACTGTGGCGGTCTCAGTACGAAATGGGCACCGCATCTTCAGGCCAAAGCGTCGGACTTAGGCAGTGCCGGTTTTACCTACGTTTGGCTCCCTCCACCAGCTAAGGGGGGCAGTGAGTGTAGTGTAGGCTACGACCCCAAAGATTTGTACGATTTGGGCGACTTTGGCGCTACTCGCTTGGGCTCCCGTGCACAACTCAATAGCCTAGTTAGCGCTTTGGAAAGCAATGGCATGTTGGCGGTAGCAGATGTCGTGTACAACCATCGCGATGGTGGTGATTGGGAGAATAATCCAGCCGTGGAAAATTATATGAATGACTACCCCAATGTGGGTAACGCCTGTAATAATGGGGTGACACCTTATCCAGTGAACGGTAAGGTTCGGTGGCGTTTACCGCTAGGCGGAAGCACGGGTAACACGGCTGGCCAATATTACTTTAAGTTTTCCTCTGCCTCTGGCGGTTCGGGCTTCTACGGACGTGGCTATAAGCTCTATTTTCAAACCTCACAGGTAGGTTGGCAGGGCTTGTCAGATGAATCGGAAACAGAGCCCAACGGTGGTGGTGATTGTGGTACGCCCAATGATCAAACCTCCATTACGCTTGGGCGGAATATGCTGGCTACTATTGATAACCCGAATATTGGTGAGTGCGGCGTTGATGAGTTTTTGGTGGACTTGCAAGTCGGTGACTTTGCTGCCGCTGGCGACTTCCTGGAAATCTATATCGAGCAAACGGGAGGCGATGGTACGGGTATTGATGTACGTCCCTATGATCTGTACGCTGCTCCCCGTAGCGCGAGTATTATTGCTGAGTTGGACCTGCAGACACGTACCGATTTTACCAACTTACCCAGCGGCCAAGGGCCAATGAATTATCTCAACTTCAAGCCCAATGGAATTGACCCTACTTGCCTGGAAGGTGACTGGGATTTTCCCTTCTTCTTCTTTGATGTGGAACAACGCGAAAGCACCACCAGCGACGTATACGAAGCATGGAGTGAATGGTTGATTGAGGACGCGGGCTTCACTGGGGGATTACGGATGGATGCAGTTAAGCATTTTGATCCAGCCATGGTGACGGATCTGCTCAATTATTTAAGTAGCCAAGGGATTGAGCCCGGAATGATTGTGGGTGAAATTTTTGATGCCAGTACCAGTAAACTCAACGGCTGGGTAAATGACGTAAATAATGGCCTTACGGCAAATGTGGATGTGCGAGCCTTTGATTTCAATCTACGATTGGCGCTGAAAGATGCTTGTGACCAGCATTTCTTCAATTTCTTTTATGATGCCCGCAACGTATTTAATGCCGGTATGGAAGCTGCGGGAGCAGACCCCTTCAGCGTAGTTACTTTCGTTAATAACCATGATTTTCGTGGGCCGAACGAGCCGGTTCAGGATGATCCAGAACTGGCCTACGCATATATTCTGACCAACAACAAGATTGGGCTGCCTTGTGTGTTCTATCCAGATTTCTTCAACGAGACCCCGCCCAACTATCCGGTTACGGATTTGCAAACGGAGATTACGGAGCTGATGGATATTCACCAGCAGCACATCTTCGGTGCAACAGATCATTATTATTTAAATGCCTTTGGTACAAGCTACGCCAGCAACTACATATCAGGTAACGCCAACCAGTGTTTGATCTACCAGATTAGTGGTGGTGTTGGCGGAAAGGACGTGATTGTCGCGATCAATTTTGACGATGAAGACTTAAAGGTGAACCAGGAAATTGACTTAACGAATGTGCCTCTTGGCGCACAGATCGACGATGTGTTGGGCAATTCAGAATTTCCTTTTGCGGTAGTGAATAACAGCGGCGGAGTACCCAATAATATATACATCAGCTTACCTCCGCGGTCCTACTCCGTTTGGGTTCACAATACCAGTGTAGCCGTCCCCGTAGAATTGATTGACTTCACCGCTCAATACAACAACGGAAATGCCGATTTAAAGTGGTCCACTGCTACAGAAGAAGATTTCCGACACTTCCGCATTGAGCGTTCCATTGATGGAACCAAATTTGAAACACTGGGTACAGCAAATGGAAAAGGAAGTGCTAGTGCAGGAGCTACTTATAGCTTCTTAGATGCCAGTTTGCCGAAAGGAAGTACGCGCATTTATTACCGCCTGGCGATGGTGGATATGGATGGCTCCGAAGAATTCTCACCGATTCGGACTATTCGTCAGCCGCTGGATACACCCCAATTTTGGCCTAACCCAGTAGCGGACCAATTACGTTACGAGCATTTACCAGCCGGAGCCCAGTGGTCGCTTTATGATGTGAATGGGCGCTTGATCAGAAGCGGTGAGGTCACTAACGAAAATGGAGTGCTCTCCACAACGGATTGGGAAAATGGTGTTTACCAAATTCGAGTCATCTTGGAGCAGGAAATCTTCCACAGTCAACGAATTGTGAAAACACGCTAGCTGACCCCCCGGGACTCGAACCCGGACTACGAGATTCAAAGGCTCGTGTACTAACCAGTTATACCAGGGGTCAAAATGCAAAAAGCCTCTACGACCGTCAGAATCGTAGAGGCTTTTTGTTGTTCCTTGCAACAATGCGCTACTCCTTACGTGCCGGTCTGGTCGTAGAGGAAGTAAGCTTGCTGGTTGGACAAATTAGAAAACATGATTATGGTATTTGTCAGGATAAATGCTTTGCGTGACGGAATAGTTCCGTCCCTGTAATATTTTTTGGGTTTAATTGTAATTGATTTGCATCTCGACGCGATTAATCGCGTCGCTACAAGCTTGATATTTCCTATTTCTACTTTCCTATTTCTAACTTGCTATTGTATTTCTGCCGGTGCTAAACCTTCACTAAAATCCCGCAGCTCAAAAAACGCACGGCGCGCTTGAAAAAGAGGACGACCACTGGTATTGATGAAGGTAAGCCCGTAGCGGGTCGCTACACGGGCCAGCCCATTTTTGAAGGGCCAAGCTAGGTAGTACTGTGGTACGGCCATGCTGCTGCCATCTGGTCGCAAATAGCCCCATAATTCATCTTGTTGGTAAGCGGCATAGCCTTCGCAGAAGGGTTGAATCTCCTGGTAAGGGCGGTTGCTAATGCGGGTGCCTGCTTTATCGAGCAGATAATATTGTCGGCCTAGGGCAGCGATCCAGCGTTCCTCTCCTGCGGGAAAGAGTTGATCGTACAGGGGCTCGAGTACCCATTCGCCTGCTTCGTTAATTAGGCCCCAGGTGCTTTCTTCCGCCACAGCTGCCACTCCGGATACAAAGTCTGTAGCTTGCCGGTAGGCAGGTTCAATGGTAAATTCACCAGCAGTATTGAGGTAGCCATATACCCCTTGCGCCCGAGCTCGGGCTAACGTGCCAGCAAAAGGTTTGAGACGTTCATGCTCAAAAGGAATTAGTTCTTTTCCTTGTAGGTCAATGATTCCATATTTGTCACCCTTAGCCACCACCGATTGTCCGTTTTGAAAGGGACTGGCTTTGCTGTATTCCGCATTGATCACGACTTGGCCAGTAGTGTCCAAATAACCGTAAAATTCTTCTTGCCGAAAGGCAGCCAGGCCCTCCGAAAATTCGCTCAGCTCCGCAAATTTGGCGTCGATTAACCAGTTGCCCGCCCGATCAATGTAACCGAACTTTCCTGCATCGGTTTGAGCACGAGCACGTCCATTTGCAAAAGGCCAAGCCGCGCGGTAACGGGCAGCAATAGCGACTTTCCCACCTTGGTCAATATAGCCCCAACGACCTTTAGTGCGTACCAGCGCCAAGCCATCTGAAAAGGCCCGGACCTCATCGTATTGGCCGCTGATCACCATGCGGCCCGTGCTATCAATAAATCCCCAGGGATAGGGATTTTCCTCGTAGTCTTCAGAAATTTCTGGTAATGACTCAGGTTCAGCTGATCCGGCATCAGGTTGATCTGCTTGGCAAGCAACTAACATCAGGGGTGCGATGAGCAGGAAGAGAACGGAAAAACGCGCCATGAACTTCTATTTTTCTTTTTGCGCTAGATAAGCCTTGTAGCCTGTGGCTTCCAGCTTTTCGTATTTAACGGCTACACCAGCTTGTAACTTGCTTTTGTATTCTACTATTCGTCCTTGTACCGCTGCGTCACTGGCACCAATGATTTGCGCTGCTAGGATACCCGCATTTTTGGCGGCGTTCACGGCCACGGTAGCTACCGGTACGCCATTGGGCATCTGTAGGATAGAAAGCATGGAATCCCAGCCATCAATGGAATTAGAGGACTTAATGGGGACTCCAATTACCGGCAGCGGAGAGAGGGAGGCTACCATCCCGGGCAGGTGTGCAGCGCCACCAGCACCCGCAATTACAACCCGTATTCCTCGACCGTGTGCTCCTTTGGCGAATTCAAACATCCGCTCCGGCGTCCGGTGGGCAGAGACAATGGTTAGCTCAAATTCTAACTGTAGCTCTTCCAGCACTTCTGCTGCTTGTTTCATAATCGGTAGGTCCGAATCGGACCCCATGATGATGCTAATCATATTTGTTCTAGTCTTTTTCTTTGAACATTGTAAATATCCCTCTCGCGTACTGAGCTTCGTCTGGTAAGAAGGGTGGAGTGTAGAATGAAAGTGACAATCAAAGTCAGCTGAATTAGTGTTAGAGTAAGAATCAGCATTTTTAATGATTTCGATTTCTGGTATTTCTCAAAAACTAACATTCAAACCAACTAAGGCTGAACCGATTCAACTAAATTTACCAATTCAACTAATCAGAGCCGCAGGCTCAACTAATTCAACTAACTGAGGCCGACACAGGAGGCCGAACTAAATCCACCAACCCAACTAATTCAACCAAATTCACTAACTCAACCGATCTAGCTGTTGCCGGTAAGAAGAGGGCATTTAGAGTGAAAGTGACAGTTCAAGTGAAAGTTATGAGTGCTTCCTCCTTTTGACTGTTACTTCTAACTTTAACTTTTAAACCACCCAAGGCACCTAAGTACACCAAAACTAAGTTTCAAACCACATAAGGCATACCCAACTAATTCAAGTAACCAACTAAATCCACTAACCCAACTAATTCAACCAAATTCCTCCGCCCCGAAACACCTCAAGGTCTTCTTCACTTTATCCGCCTTTCTGAGCAATTCTGCTCGGTCCTTACCCATGATGGTGACGTGCCCCATTTTCCGGTAGGGACGCATCGTCTGTTTTCCGTACAAGTGCACAAATACACCCGGCATAGCCAATACTTCATCCATGCCTTCGTAGCGAGTAGCGCCCTGATAGCCTTCTGCACCCAATATGTTAAGCATGAGCGCGGGCTGAAGTAACTCGGTAGAACCCAAGGGTAAATTCAGGACGCCACGCAAGTGTTGTTCAAACTGACTGGTGTAACAGCTCTCGATGGTGTGGTGTCCGCTGTTGTGCGGGCGAGGGGCCACTTCGTTGATTAGTATCTCGCCACTTTTAGTCAGGAATAACTCTACCGCTAGCAAACCGCTGAGACCAAAGGCTTTTGCGGTCTGCTCCGCTAGGGTAATAGCTGCCGTTGCAATAGCCTCTTCAATGTCTGCCGGAGCAAGGAGGTAATCGACCAGATTGGCTACGGGATCGAAGACCATTTCAACTACAGGAAAGGACTTCATTTCGCCAGCCGCATTTCGGGCTACCACCACCGCTAACTCTTTATCAATATCGACTAATTCTTCAATGAGGCAGGCTCCCGGTAGAAGCTTGCTTTCCAGCGCCGCTGATGAAGTAATTACCGCTACGCCTTGTCCGTCATAACCTCCAGTTCTGGATTTTTGCACGAAAGGGAGCGTTAACTCACCTTGCGCTACCGCTTGCCGGACGGCTTGCTCATCTGTAAATAGTCGGTAGGCCGAGGTCGGTAGTTTATGCTCGGTGTAAAACTGTTTTTGACGGCCTTTATCCTTAATGATTTCGAGTACATCGGGGTGGGGGTGGACCGTCTTTCCTTCGGCTACAAGTTGCTGGAGCGCGCCCGTGTGTACGTGTTCGATTTCAATGGTTAAGACGTCTACCTGGCGGCCAAAGGCCAGCACATCCTCCTCCTTGCGAAAGCTCCCGTGCTCAAATTGCGTAGCGTAAGGTGCGGCGGACATACTCTCGTCTTTGTCAAGGACCCAATAGGGCAGTTGCCAATTTGCGGCGGGCAAGGCCATCATTTTACCTAGCTGGCCACCTCCCAAAACACCTAGCTTGACTTGCCCGTTAAAGACCGCTGCGATCTGCTCTTTTCTATTCATTGATTCGGATTCCTTTGCAAAGGTGCGAAGATAATAAAGCCTGCTGGATGCACTTGACTTTATTCGCTAGTGGGACTTATAACGGCAAGCACACAATCAAGAGAAGTTATTAGTTCAGGTACTTGACGTTAAGGTCATTTTAATAAATTAATCGCTTGGTTAAATCGCTGTTAAACACCTTGTTAAATTACCTCGATCAATACTAAAAGACGAACTTAATAAAGCAAAAAAACACCAAAACATGCGTCTACTCTTACTAGTATCTCTCTCTTTAGTTTTCCATTCTTGTACGGTCTATCAGGCATATCCTGACCTACGGTTGAGTAATCTAACCAGCCTTAAATTTATTCCTCACAATGAGGAAGTAGAACTCTTTTTCTCCGGAGAAACGGAGCCGGAAAAAGACTACATTCGGGTTGCGCTATTAAAAGAAGTTCGGACCGGTTATTCTGCGCCGCCTAGCCGGCTATTGAGATCCTTGCAAGCCAAGGCTCAACAAGCCGGAGCGGATGCGCTAATTGTGATGGGGACAACGGAAAGCGTAAAAGTATTTGAAGATATTACTACCGACAGAATCCGCAGTATTCCGCGTAATCATATGTGGGGCATTGCTATTCGGTATACGGATAATCTGGAGGAAGGCCTCAACGTACTGTCTCATATAACGATAGAAACCCAAGGTGACATTGCCACTATGGATGGCGGCCGGATTGATGTGGATAGCAATGGCGAGCTCAATACCATGCCCACCGATAAATGGTCTAAGTTTGTGTACCTGCATTCCTATGAATACTTGGTTGAGGGGCGCCGGGATTGGGGCGTAGTTGGAAGACCACCAAGTAATGAATTTGGGTGGAGACGCCTGCGTCGCCTACCAGCCAGAGGGCCTATTGAAACTAAAGTAGCTGTAGATTATCAGTTAGATGGTCGTGTAGCAAACCTAGGTATTACCTACTTGGGTGGTTTAGGGGTTCGAACAAATATGGCAATCCGCTACAATGAGGAGGGCCAGATTGCTAACCGAGAATGGATTGATAGTTCCAACATTCGTTATTTGACTAGCCGGACGTACAGCGCTGCGGGCCAGCTTCTGCAAGAAAATTATCAACGGCAAAGACCGGGAGAAGAACTACAACCATTTCTAAGCGTGAAATACGAATACCTAAGCCCTGCAGACTTATCTCAGAAGCTAAAGGAAGCACAGGTGATTAAAGGCCAGTAGCCTTAGCTTACGGAAAGCTCAGACATTTTAGTGCTAAATTCGTTCGTCCTAAAACAGGTATTATGCGCTCTATTCTCATTCTGATCATAAGCACGTTTATTTTACAGTCTTGTCGGTCTTATCGAACACATGCCTACCAAGAGGCGGATTATCTGGCGGCAGTCATCTTCCCGGCTCACGACAATGATGTTGAGTTGTTCTTTGCTGATGAAACTTCTCCCGAAAGGGATTATGTCCGTTTGGCAATTTTAGAAGAAAAACGCTTGGCTTCCTCGTCTGCGTCTAGACATTCACTGCCTGCATTGGAAAAACGGGCCCAGGAAGTAGGTGCAGATGCCTTAATTGTCCTAGGGGTAGAGAATATTGAAGAAATTGAGGAGTGTTTGACAGATGAAGATTATTATGACTCCTATACAGTTAATTACGAATATACTTGGGGTGTCGCTATTCGGTATCTAGACAATTTAACTTCCGGCGAAGCGGTGATCTCACACTGGACTGTCACCACCAGTGGTGATATTGCTAGTGACAGCGGTGGAGTCGTAGATGTTAATCCGCTGGGAGGAGTGGATCAAAAACCACCAGGTGACTGGACTAAATTCGTTTATCATCATTCACTAGAATATCTCCTAGACCACAAAAAAGGCTGGGTATATACGTCCGTATTACCAAATGATGGTTATGCATCTACCGTACTGCGCCGTCACAAATATGGTTCTTCCGAGGGGACTCGCCTGAAGGTTAACTATTCGCCACAGAAGCGGGTCGAAAGCTTAGTTGTACAGAAAATCCGAGGAGATTACGTAGGCATCAAGATGACCCTACAATATGATGATCAGGGGCGCATAGTAGGACGAGAATGGGTAGATTATCGAAAACAGCGCTTTGTGACCCAATGCATTTTTGATACCGATAACAAACTTGTGCGGGAGGACATTCAGCGGCAACGCAAAGGTGAGGACCTTCGAGCTTTTCTTTCGGTAGAGTATCACTATTTTACAGAGGAAGAACTATTGGCGAGTCTGGATAAGGAGCAAATTATTCGGGTTGAACCTTAGATTTAAAGGGCCGTAAAAAGATTGTCCGAAAAACTAAATTAAACCTCAAAAATCACGACCTAATTCACCTGGTAAATGTTGACTTTATAAACACTAAACCAGGAAGTTATGCGCTTAACAATTCTTTTGATCTCTATTACATTTCTGTTGCATTCTTGTCAAGTTTATCAATCATATCAAGATGAAAGTCGCAACGCCTTGACCGAATTATCTTTTCCAGCCCATGAGGAAGAAGTTGAGCTGTTCTTTGCCGGAGAATCTATTCCCCAGGAAGACTACATCCGTTTGTCCATCATCAAAGCTTCCCATATCTCTCGTACGACCGCCCCAGGGCGTTTATTGGAGGGTATGAAAAAGAGGGCTCAGCAGGTAGGGGCCGATGCCATCATTATCATGGGAGCTCAAGATACCGAGGCTTTACCCTTTTCGAGTGAAGCAGCCTCTATTCCGCGGGAGCGAATGTGGGGCTTAGCCATTCGTTATGTTGATAACTTGGAGGACGCCGAAAATGTGCTTACGCACATGACAATTATCCCAGGAGGAGAGTTAGCCTCCATACCGGAGACGACGGTTGATTTCAATGACACCGGAGTGCTTAATGAAAAAAGGATGAATAATTGGGCCCTTTTCGTGTATCATCATTCATTGGAATATTTGGTGGACGCCAAGCCAGGTTGGGAATATACCGCTGTCATTCCCTCCTTTGGGTACCAAGAATCTATTGTCCGTCGCAAACTTTCACGGGCTAATAATACGATCGCTAAAACTAAGGTCAACTATCGTAATGGCGGGCAGGTAGCGAACCTAGAAGTAAGTACGCTAGAGGGACGATTTGAGAAGATCGTGATGGATATAACTTACGATGAGGATGGTCGTATTACCAGCCGGGAATGGAGCGATGCTACCTTTAAAAATTATCGAACCACACGATATTATTCGGCAGATGGCTTGCTCCTGCGCGAAGACATCGAGCGCCAAAGACCAAAGGATAGTTTCCGTCCGTTCTTGTCGGTTCAATACAATTACCTCAGCGGCGAAGACCTGCGTGCGCGTATCAGTCAAGAACAGATTGTACGGGCTGCACCTTAAGGAACCTAAGTAGAAAAGCGTATCATTGGTGTAACTAAGTGATCACCGCATGCTTTTGCTTCTTATTGGCCTGTCCATTCTTCTGATCATTATTGCCACCGTTTACCTCAACTGGCATCCGGCATGGGCTTTACTCATGGCCTGCCTGGTAGTAGGCTGGGGGAGTGGACAGGATATTACACTATTATTTGGGACCATCGGTGCCGGTTTTGGAAACTTACTAGGAAAGATTGGATTGATTATAGCACTCGGGGCGATTTTAGGCGTGATTCTCGAGAAAACGGGCGGTGCTGTCACCCTAGCTGATGCCCTGATCAACACACTTGGTAAGCGTTTCCCTGCCTTGACCATGGCGGTGGTCGGAGCCATCGTCAGTATACCCGTATTTTGCGATAGTGGCTTTATTATTCTTTCCCGATTGAACCGTCGTCTGGCCAATCGTACCGGCATTGCTCCGGCCAGTCTTTTCTTATCCCTTGCTGCTGGCTTATACCTTACGCACAATCTGGTGCCGCCTACTCCTGGTCCGGTCACTGCAGCCGCAAATCTTTCTGCCAGTGCACATCTAGGCAGTATTATGCTACTTGGACTTTTGGTAAGTATCCCTATTCTAATTGTGGCCTGGTGGTGGAGCCGACGCCAAGGGGGAAGGATTGTGCTGGAAGCGGAAGCCTCGCCCGTTGCAGAACTAACTTTTGACCCTCCGCCATTATGGCGAGTTTTACCAAGCTTGCTGATCCCAATTGTTTTGCTGGCTTTGGGTACGGTTTGGAAAGATGAGCGACTGTGGCAAGTACTGGGGCAGGCCCCCATCGCCCTGTTGCTAGGCGTACTAGCCGGATTCGTCTTGTTGGCCTGGCCGCAACGCCAAGATTGGACCTCCTGGACCGCTCACGGTATACAACTTGCGGGGCCAATTCTGTTCATCACCGGACTTGGTGGAAGTTTTGGTGCCGTCTTAGTTGCCTCCGGAGTGGAGGGATTAGTTCGTGATTTGTTTTCAGATGTAGGAGGCTCCGGTGCCGTGCTTTTGCTTGCTGCCTTTTTCTTGGCGGCACTACTCAAAACGGCCCAAGGCTCGTCTACCTCAGCATTGGTGGTTTCTTCGGCAGTGCTCGCCCCCGTGGTTGTTGCGGTTGGCTTCACAGATCCATTGGCATTGTCACTACTGGTGACCACAATTGGTAGTGGTGCCATGGCGGTTAGTCATGCCAATGATAGTTACTTCTGGGTGGTTACACAGTTTAGTAATCTTTCGTTAAAGGACGCCTACCGTTCTTATTCCATTATGACGCTTCTGATGGGACTCACTGGGCTGTTCGTCTGTTTGATACTTAATTTTCTATTGCTAGGCTAAAAAGCCAGTCCATTCTTACAAAACAAATGGACTGGCCGGCGATGATGTAATTAGAAACGCTCCTTTATTGTTCTAAAACGTTGGTCAGTACGGAGTAGTAGCGATCGGCGATAAATCTGGCACCTGCTTCATTGTAGTGCACCGCATCGGCTAAGAGGGAGTCTCCAAAGCCAGTGGACATATCCACCGTTAACACGGCAGAAGTGGAGGTAGACTGTTCAGCGGCAATAGTAACGACATCTTCCTGCATGCGATTGAAATAGCTCGTCAACTCTGCAGTCATTTCGGTAGAAAGTGCTGGGGCCAACTGCTCAATGAGAATGGTCACATTGGGATTCGCGACTTGGATGATATCAATAATCTCATTGATGTTACTAACTGCTTGGTCGTAAGAAAGTCCTTGTAGGGCGTCATTACCTCCAGGAGAGCTAAATAAGACGATATCGGGCGTATCCGTTTGATTCAACCAACCTTCAATTCCCTCTAGTATTTGGCCGGAAGTCCAACCGCCTCGACCTTCATGGTCATTATCGAAATTGAATCCCAAATAGCTAGGGTAGGAGAAGGGATCATCAACGGTACCCACATAATCAAAATCCCAGCCGCCGTCCACCATTAATTTCCAGAGCTCGTAGCGGTAACTTTCAAATGCCGGACGAGCTCCTTCCACGCGCGATGCCCCCAAAGGCATAATTTTGTTGGCGGAGGTGCTGGGGGTGTTATTTTCCGTAGGTTCTTCTTCGGGTGTACAACTGATGAAGAGGAACGGGAGAAGTAAGTAGAAAAAAAGCCGATGGGTCATGTCTAAGGATTTGGTTTTGAAGTTTCTGTACCTAAGACGAGTAAAGCTCATTTTACCCTACTTCCAGACAAGCTTTTGAGTGTTTTAAAGAACTTGACAGAAAAGCGTCTAGGCGTATTGGTAGTGCACGAGTGGTGGGGGCACAATGACTATGCGCGCCAACGGGTAGACATGCTGGCAGAGATGGGGTATGTTGCTTTGGCGGTAGATATGTACGGAGATGGCCAACAGGCGGATCATCCAGATGATGCCGGTAAATTTGCCATGAGTGTTGTAAGAAATTTCTCCACGGCAGAGGCCCGCTTTCTGGCGGCAATAGAAACTTTAAAGGCCAATCCTCAAGTGGACGCGGAGTCGCTTGCTGCAATTGGTTATTGTTTCGGTGGTGGAGTAGTGCTATCGATGGCTAATACCGGACTGGAGGATCTGGATGCGGTAGTGTCTTTTCACGGGGGCTTGGGACTAGCAGTGATGCCCGAAGCGGGTAAAGTCAATCCTCGAGTATTAGTTTGTAATGGTGCTGACGATCCCTTTATCTCGGCTGAACAAATAGATGCCTATACTGCCGCCATGGATGAGGCTGGTGCCCAGTATGAGTTTATTAACTACCCTGGGGCAAAACATTCCTTTACCAATAAAGCAGCTGATGCAAATGGCGAGAAGTTTGACCTCCCTCTTGCTTACAACCAAGAGGCGGATGAGCAATCCTGGGCAGCGATGACTGCTTTGTTTGCGGAGGTATTTGGGCAGGAATAGTTCAAGTCCTTCCGTCTTCCAGCGCGTTATCGTATAATTAAGGTAGAGGAACAATAAATTGCCGGCAGTCCTACTTTACATTTCTTATTTGTAAAGTAGGACTTTTTATTGCTAGAATGTCTGAAGCAGCTACCCTCAAATAGACTGTGATGATATCCTATCTATACGGTAGGCTTACTAGGCCCGTTTGGTCGGCACGAAACTGTGGAAAATCACGTGGTTTCATTTTTTATAAAAACTAAAAAAATATTTACCTTCGCCGCCGCACAAAGCAGCCCACCGGCTGTTAGTCGTACATGGAAGCATACCACCGTCTGCTAGAGCACATCCTGGAAAATGGTACTGAAAAGTCCGATCGAACGGGCACGGGTACTAAAAGCGTATTTGGCTACCAACTGCGTTGTAATCTCCGCGACGGCTTCCCTCTCCTTACTACTAAGAAGGTTCATTTTAAGAGCATCGTACATGAACTGCTCTGGTTTTTGCGTGGTGATACCAATATTGCCTACCTCGTTCGCAATGGTGTAAACATTTGGAACGAGTGGCCTTTTACGCATTACTTGGAGGCGAATGGACTTGGTACTCGGTTTCCCCGTTACAGCGCCGAATGGAAAGCAGCGCTCAAGAAATTTGTGGCTCAGCTTAAGGAGGATGATAGTTTTGCCCAAGAGTGGGGCGAACTTGGACCAGTTTACGGTAAGCAGTGGCGTGATTTTGATGGGGTAGATCAGATCGCAGATGTGATTGCTAACATTAAACGCAATCCAGATTCTCGTCGCCATATCGTATCTGCGTGGAATCCGCCAGACATTCCTGGCATGGCCAAAGCCGGGCTTCCACCGTGTCATACCCTCTTCCAATTTTACGTAGCAGATGGAGAATTGTCTTGCCAGTTGTACCAACGTTCTGCCGACGTGTTTTTGGGAGTACCTTTTAATATAGCAAGTTATGCCTTGCTTACGCATTTAGTTGCTCAGGTCTGCGATCTGGAAGTAGGTGACTTCGTTCACACTTTTGGGGATGCACACCTGTATAATAATCATATGGAGCAAACCAAGCTACAATTGAGCCGAACACCCGGTCCGCTTCCACAATTGGTACTCAATCCAGAGGTAAAGGATATTTTCTCCTTTAGTTACGAGGATATTGTGATAAAGGGCTATGATCCACAAGCAGCCATCAAGGCGCCAGTGGCTGTTTAATCCCCAAAAATAAACCCTTGTTTAGATCGAGTCTAAATAAGGGTGGCATATTGCAAGAAGTTTGTTAGAAAATTGTCACAAAATTATCTTTGCCCCTGTTTCAGGGTACTGAAATTTTTGTGTTGAACAGAAAAAGTAATAAAGGTCACAACTGATGACACATAAGTCTTTGATATTGCGTTCCTTATTCGTTTTCGGTCTCGTGCTTGGGGCCCTTGGCCTGTATGCGCAGGACCTTGATAACGGTAAGACTATTTTCCGCAACAACTGTGCGGCCTGCCATGCCGGCGACATGAAAACCAATCTTACTGGACCAGCTCTTGGTGGTTCTCAAGAACGTTGGGCAGATTACGGTGGCGACGAAGCGCTCTATTCCTGGATTCGTAATTCCCAGGCCATGATTGCCTCTGGTGATAACGAACGGGCAAGCCAGCTTTGGAATGAGTGGGGCCCAACCGTTATGAATTCTTTCTTGAACCTGACGGATGACGAGATAGCCAACACCCTGGCTTATATCGACGATATCTACGTTAATGGTCTGCCTACCGCTGGTCCAACTGATCCTGCGGGTACATCAGCGACTGTTGAATCCGATAACACTTGGTTGTTTATAGGCTTGGCCGGAGTATTGGCGTTATTGGCGCTTGTACTTGCTCGTGTAGTTTCTAACCTGAACTACATGATTAAGGTGAAAGAAACAGGTGAAGCAGTACAACGCCGCACTTTGGTGGAAGTATTGACCAGCCGCGGAGTCATTGCCTTTGTTGTGTTTGCCTTGATTGTACTCGGTGGATATACTACCGTAAACAACGCCATTGCGTTGGGTCGTCAGCAGGGCTATGAGCCAACGCAGCCGATCAAATTCTCACACGAGACGCACGCTGGTATTCAGCAGATTGAGTGTCAATATTGCCACGACGGCGCTCGCCGTTCCAAGCACTCAGTAATTCCTGCTGCCAATACTTGTATGAATTGCCACAAGGCCATCAAGTATGGTTCACAGTACGGAACAGCAGAATTGTCAAAAATCTACGCCTCTACTGGGTACAATCCAAATACGGATAAGTACATCGAAAACTACGATCAGTTAGAGCGCGACGACATCAGAAGCATCTTCCAGAAATGGTTTGCTGATCAGTACGTACAGAACACTGGTGGTATGGACGATGAGGGTGAAGCCCTGATCGAGGAGCAGTGGGAAGGTATTGTGGAGTCATTGACTAATGACGAAACCGGCGACACTAAGATTGCTGGCCCAATCGAGTGGGTACGCATCCACAACCTGCCTGATCACGCCTACTTCAATCACGCTCAGCACGTAAGTGTCGGTCAAGTAGAATGTCAGACTTGCCACGGACCAGTGGAAGAAATGGAAGTAGTATACCAGTATTCACCCCTTTCTATGGGTTGGTGTATTAACTGTCACCGTCAGACGGAAGTACAGTTCGCTGGTAACGAATACTACCAGGCCTACGAAAACTATCACGAACAAATCCAGTCTGGTAGCCGCACGAAGGTAACCGTAGAAGATATTGGTGGTTTGGAGTGTCAGAAGTGCCACTATTAAACGAAACAGCAGAAAACAGACCGACAACTCAGCATAAATGAAGAATCATAAGAATAACGTCTGGATCGGTACGGAGCAGCTCAACAACAATCCTGAGCTGGCCCAGGCGGAGAAGTCTGAATTTGTAGAACTACCGGTGGCTGGCGCGGCTAACAGCATTGAGACGCGCCTTGAGTCTAACCGCCGGGACTTCCTGAAATATCTTGGTTTTGGTATTGGTGCAGCTACAATTGCAGCTTGTGACATTCCAGTACGTAAGGCCATTCCATATGTAGTGAAGCCAGACAGCATCGTTCCAGGTGTTGCAACTTACTACGCTTCTACCTACGTAAGAGGTGGTGATTACAGCCCTGTATTGGTAAAGACACGCGAAGGACGCCCAATTAAGATTGAGGGTAATGGTCTGTCAAGTGTAACTAGCGGTGGTACTTGCGCACGCACCCAGGCGAGTGTACTTAGCTTGTACGATACTAGCCGTTATGATGCACCACAAATGGGACAAGATGGTGCCCTAGACGCTACTACTTGGGCTGAACTCGACGAAGTGATCAAAAGCAAGTTGGGTGAGAAGTCAGTGATCCGCATTATTGCGAATACAATCATTAGCCCAACTGTACTGAAGTCAATTGAAGACTTTAAGCAAGCTTACCCAAACACAGAAGTAGTTACTTACGATAGTGTCTCTTCTTCGGCGCTTTTGCAAGCTAACGAAATCAGCTTTGGCGATCGCGCCATTTCTGACTACCACTTCGATAAGTCTGACGTTATCGTTGGTATCGATTGTGATTTCCTTGGTACTTGGATTTCCCCAACGGAGTACGGTAACCGTTACGTGAAAAACCGTAAGGTGAATACGAAGAATCCAAAAATGTCTCGCCACATCCAGGTGGAGAGTTACATGAGTTTGACGGGTTCAAATGCGGATAACCGTGTACCATTGAAGCCATCTGAAATTGGCGCTTTCACTGTAGCCTTGTACAATGAGGTTGCTGGTGGCAGCATCAGCGGTTTCTCACTTTCTGCTGATAAGCAAGATAAGGTAAAGATCATCGCTCGCGAATTGAAGGCGGCTCGTGGAAAGAGTCTTGTGGTGAGCGGTTCAAATAACCAGGGCGAGCAATTGCTCGTCAATGCGATCAACAATGCACTAGGCAATTTTGGTCAAACCATCACCCGTGAGCGCGGTGTAATGGTGCGCCAAGGTGATGACAAGCGCGCACTTGATCTGATTAAGGAAATGTCGGGTGGTAAGGTGGATGCTATCATTGTATTTGATGGTGCTAACCCAGCCTACAACTTTCCGAATGCCGCAGCTTTCCGCACTGCTATGAGCAAAGTTGATGTGCGGATTAGCCTGAACGGTATTCCTAATGAGACTACTGCATTGAGTAACTATGTAGCTCCTGATCACCACTACTTAGAAAGCTGGGGTGACGCAGAGCCTAAGCGTGGTATCTACTCCATGATTCAGCCTACCATTCAGCCGATCTTTGCTTCTGTTGGACGGGAAGGTACTCGCCAAGCCGGTGAGAGCTTGCTGCGTTGGTCAGATAGTGCCGCTTTCGATGCAAGTGCGGATCAGCCATATCTAGATTACTTGAAAGCTAACTGGGAAACGAACGTATTCCCGTCGCAAAGTCAATATCTAACCTTCCAGAAATTCTGGGATGCGATTCTACACGATGGTGTGTATGAGATGCCAGCTGTTGTGGGAGAGTCTACACCTCTTACTGTCGACGTAAGCGCTGCTGCTGCTAAGATTGCCAAGCCAGCGAATACGGAAATGGAGATTACCTTCTACGAGACGGTTAACATGGGTGGTGGCGAGTACGCTAACAATCCATGGTTACAAGAGATGCCAGATCCGATCACTCGCTGTGTTTGGGGCAACTACCTCGCTATTCCAGTAACCTGGGACGGCGGTAATTCCTGGTCAGCCATGAACGGCTTGAACGAGTGGGAATTCAAAGGTAAAGCCGACCAGGTAATGTTGAACGTTGGCGGTACAGAGCAGAAAGTAACTTGTGTACGCCAATTTGGTCAGCCAACCGGTACTACTGCTATCGCTCTAGGATATGGCCGGACCGTTACGGGTATTGCGGGTCGTGCGCTGGGTAACGAAATCGGTACTAACGTCTTCGAGTGGTTGAAGACCGACGGTGACGGAAATGTGCAGTACCACTCTACCGCAGCATCTATCTCAAATGTAGTTGCTGTTGAGGACGAATTCGCTTGTGTGCAGTATCACCACACCATGGGAGTACAGGCACGTGAAGATGGCGAAGTTGTTCTGGACGAGGCTACCGGTAAGCCATTGAATGTTGATGAAAAGACGGTAATGACCCTTGGTGAAGGTTACCAGGGAGGTTTGACCAACCGTTCGATCATTTATCAAGGTAAACTAGAGGAACTCTCTGAGTTAGAAGAGCATATCGCAGAAAAGCGTGCGGAAGCTGCTCACCTCAATGAGAATACAATTTATCCTTTCGAAGAATATACGGAGGAGGTTTATAGCCAGGGTCACCACTGGGTGATGCACGTTGATCTTAACTCTTGTACGGGTTGTGGTGCATGTCAGGTAGCCTGTTTGGCAGAGAACAATGTACCTGTTGTAGGTAAGTTGGAAGTACACCGTCACCACGAAATGACTTGGTTGCGTATTGACCGTTACTACTACGGTGACTACGAGAATCCAAAGGTGGTTTACCAGCCAATGATGTGCCAACACTGTGATAACGCTCCTTGTGAGAACGTTTGCCCAGTAGCTGCAACCAACCACAGTGGTGAAGGTCTGAACCAAATGACCTACAACCGTTGTATCGGTACACGTTACTGTGCTAACAACTGTCCTTTCAAAGTACGTCGTTTCAACTGGTTAGATTATACCACTGCTGACTTGTTCGCTGCGAACGAGCCAACGGTAAGTGGTGAGGAACTACCATTCGGTGCAGATAACCTGACTCGTATGGTCTTGAACCCAGACGTTACCGTTCGTTCACGTGGTGTGATCGAGAAGTGTAGCTTCTGTGTACAGCGTATTCAGGAAGGTAAGCTGACCGCTAAGCGCGAAAATCGTCGTTTGGAGGATGCTGATGTACGCCCTGCTTGTCAGACGGCTTGTTCAACCGGTGCGATTGCCTTCGGTGACCGTAACAATCCTTCAGAGGAGTTGGCAGAGCGCCTGGAGAATCCATTGAACTACCTGGTTTTGGAAGAAATCAACGTTCAGTCCAGCGTATACTACGCAGCACGCGTGAACAACAGTATCGAAGAATTAGAAGCATAAAATTTAAAAGTCGGGGAGGGGAGGCCCTCCCTAACGATTCAATAAGAGTAATATGAGCGCAGTTGTATCTCACATTCGGGAACCTTTGGTGCAAGGCGGGAAGACCTATCACCAGATTACCGAAGACCTCGTTTCACCAACGGAGCGTACGCCAAGTACGGCTTGGGTTATTGCTTTCTTGGTGGCAGTAACGGGGCTCGCCCTCTATGTATTTTGTGTAGCTTGGACCATCTGGGAAGGGATTGGTTCTTGGGATTTGAACCGGACCATCGGTTGGAGTTGGGATATTACCAACTTTGTATGGTGGGTAGGTATTGGTCACGCCGGTACGCTGATCTCCGCGATTCTCCTACTATTCCGTCAGCGTTGGCGGACCGGGGTAAACCGTGCGGCAGAGGCCATGACGATCTTTGCGGTAATTTGTGCGGGACAGTTCCCGCTGATCCACATGGGACGTCTCTGGTTAGCCATTTTCATTTTCCCTTATCCGAATACGCGGGGTCCATTGTGGGTGAACTTTAACTCTCCACTTCTATGGGACGTATTTGCGATTTCCACTTACTTTACCGTATCCCTCTTATTCTGGTATACAGGTCTAGTACCGGATTTCGCCACTGTACGTGACCGTGCGAAAGGACTGCGCCGCAAGATTTACAACTTCTTGTCGTTTGGTTGGACGGGTTCAGCTAAGCACTGGCAGCGTTGGGAAAGCTTATCACTGGTTTTGGCTGGTTTGGCTACGCCACTGGTACTTTCTGTACACACCATTGTATCTTTTGACTTCGCCACTTCTGTGATTCCGGGCTGGCACACCACGATCTTCCCACCTTACTTCGTGGCGGGTGCTATCTTCTCGGGCTTTGCGATGGTATTGACACTAATGATCATTACCCGGAAGGTGCTCAAGTTGGAAGACTATATTACGATCGGGCACATTGAAAGTATGAACAAGGTGATTCTCCTAACGGGAACCATTGTAGGTATTGCCTACCTCACCGAGCTGTTCATTGCCTGGTATTCAGGTTATATCTACGAGCAATTTGCTTTCTATAACCGGGTATTGGGACCTTATTGGTGGTCATATGTCGGGATGATGTCCTGTAACGTACTGTCGCCGCAGTTGTTCTGGAGTAAGAAATTACGACGCAACATCTTCGTGACCTTCTTCATGTCTATTTTCATCAACATTGGTATGTGGTTTGAGCGCTTCGTGATCATCGCTACTACCTTGGCGCGTGACTACTTGCCTTCAAGCTGGAGTTACTACGTGCCAACTTGGGTGGAAATTGGCTTATTCATCGGTTCTCTTGGACTATTCTTCACGCTCTACCTCATCTTCGTACGGGTTGCACCGGTAGTTGCGGTAGCGGAAATTAAGAGTATCCTCAAAGCTGCTGGTGACCAGTACGCTGGTGAAAATGCTAAGAAGTCTCACGCTCACGCGGACCATCACTAGACTTGATCAAAATCAATAACGCGAATAATTAGCTTATCATGGGCGCAACGCATAAAGAAGTATTGTTTGGTTTGTACGACGATGAGGAAATCCTCCTCCAAGCGGTCAAGCAGGCCAACGAAGAGCACCTGGATATCATGGATGTGTTCACACCGTTCCCGGTGCACGGTTTGGATCCATTGCTAGGGCTTTCAGAAAGTCGTTTGCACATTGCAGGCTTTATATATGGTGCCATTGGTACTTTGACTGCCTTTTTATTTATGACGTGGGTATTCACCCGCGACTGGCCTATCATTTTCGGTGGTAAGCCTTATTGGTCAGTTCCGGCCTTCATTCCAATCACTTTTGAGCTTACGGTACTCTTTGCTTCTATTGGCATGGTAGTGAGTTTCTACGTGGTGTGTGGTATGGCTCCGGGCAAGGTGGTCCCTACTTTGGATGACCGCATAACGGACGATAAGTTTTGCATTGCCTTTGAGACCAATGATGCTCCAGAGTCAGAAGTAGAGAAGCTACGTAGCTTTTTCTCTTCAACTGGTGCCTCTGAGGTGAACACCAAGGTGATCTAATTATAAACTGCTACTAAGAAGATATTCAGATGAATAATATTAAAGCCATCATTTTAGCCCTAACAGTTTCTGTACTGATGTACGCTTGTGCACCAGCGGAGGGCGAGTTTGCCGGTTCTGAGTATATGCCTGATATGGGGCACTCGGTGGCAGTGGAGGCTAATACCTACAACTATTACTACTATAATACGTGGGATGAGGCCAGTACTGTTCAGCTTAAGGAGTTGCTGAAGAATCCAGACCTGCCGGTGCAGGGTACGGTGCCACGCGGTTACGCAGGCTCATTCCTGGAAAGCGATGCCGATCACACCGGAGCTAGCGGAGTATCACACATTCGCGTACCCGTAAACGGTTCTGTACCGTATTACTACGAGGACAGCGATTCTTCTCGTGCTTTAGCTACCGCGGAAATCCTGGATAACCCATTTCCTATTTCTGCTGATGGATTAGAGCGTGGTGAAGACTTGTACAACATCTTCTGTGGTATTTGTCACGGCGCGGAGGCCAACGGTTTGGGGTATCTCTACGATACGGAGCAAAATCCAAATGCCAAGTACCTCGCTGCACCAGCTAACTTGATTAATGAGGAGTTTTCTGCAGCTAGTAATGGTCGTTTCTACCACGCTATCATGTACGGTAAGAACGTGATGGGGGGCTACTCCGATAAGATTAGCTACGAAGAGCGCTGGCAGGTGATTCACTATATCCGTTCCCTACAAGCTAAGGCTGCGGGGGCTACTTACAGCGAGGATGAGAATACCTATAACGCAGCCTTTGGTGTCCCAGCGGCATCACTTCCTTCTAATACGGATCAGACCGCTATGATGATGGAAGAGGCAGCTACCGAAGCAATGGAAGCTGCTAGTGGTGAACACGATTCGGACAGCCACGGAGGTGAGCACAGTTCCGATGACCATGGCGGTGAGCACTAGGGTGCAACCCCAGATTAGAGAAAAAAATTCGCAGACGCACAAATAATACGCGATGAACCAATTTACGTTTGAGGCCAGACACAAGAGTGTACTCCTTGGGTTCATGGGGCTTGGAGCCTTATGCTTGGTCTTGACAGCCCTCGGGGATGATGAATATCTTACCCGCACCTGGTCAAATTATCTGCACAATTCCGTGTTCTTCCTGGGCATTGGCTTTGTGTCTATTTTTGTTCTAACGGCTTTTACTACCGCTTACGCTGGCTGGCACTTGATGCTGCAGCGGGTATGGGAGGCATTTTCATCCTTTTTGGTTCCTGGGCTAGTCCTAATGCTGATTGTAGTAGCTGGTGTTGTATTGGATTGGAACCACCTGTATCACTGGGCCGATGAAGCTTCAGTGGCTACAGATACCATCATGCAAGGAAAATCCGGTTTCTTAAATAATACCTGGTATGGCTTAGGTACGCTACTCGTAGTGAGTACTTGGGCGTACTTCGCTTATCGCTACCGCACTTTGTCCCGTGAAGAGGACGAAAAAGGTACCGAGGAGTATGACCAGTACAAGCGGACTAAGATGCTGTCTGCGATCTTCTTGCCAATTGCCGGTTTCTCAAGTGCGGCGATGATCTGGCAATGGGTAATGAGTGTCGATGCACACTGGTACAGTACTTTGTATGCGTGGTACTCAACTGCATCCTGGTTTGTAGCTGCGATGGCCCTGACTATTATGCTATTGATCTGGTTGAAGTCGCGCGGTTACTACGAGAATGTAACCAACGAGCACTTCCACGATTTAGGTAAGTACTTGTTTGCCTTTAGTGTATTTTGGACTTACCTATGGTTTAGCCAGTATATGTTGATCTGGTACGCCAACAACGGTGAAGAAACAGTATACTTCCAGACCCGGATGACTGAATACCCAGTGCTATACTGGGGTAACTTGATTCTCAACTTCATTTTGCCGTTCCTGATCTTGATGCGTAATGACACCAAGCGTAAGTTTGGTACCCTGTTCTTCGTATCCTTGATCGTATTTCTGGGCCACTGGTTCGACTACTTCCAGATGATCAAGCCTGGTGTTGCGCACACGGCACACGAAATCCACGCTTTGCACGCTGATGCGGGTCACCACGATGCTGAGACTACAACTTTGGATGCCAGTCACGGAGAAGCTGGACACGATGACCACGCTGCTGATGATCACCACGGTGATGATCACGCCGCCGCTGGACACGGAGATGAGCACGCTGCTGGCGGACACGGAGACGAAGGACACCACGGACATAGCGCGTTCCAGATGGGTATGACTATTCCTGGTTTACTGGAACTTGGCACAATGTTAGGCTTCTTAGCCTTGTTCTTGTACGTTGCACTGTCTTCCTTAGCGCAAGCCAAACTGGTACCACAGAATCACCCCTTTGTGCGGGAGAGCGAGCATCATCACACTTAGATTTATTTAGACTCTGTCTAAATAAGGCCTTGTGGTGAGCAATTATTTATAAGTCTTTGTTGAGGCTTAGTAATTTTGACAACAATATTCTTACGAATTCTATAAATATTAGCAAATGACTGCTTTATTGGCCACATTATGCATTATCCTGATAGCGGTGATCGCAGTGCAGATCGGTAAGGTAACCGAGCTGGCTTCGAAGATTCGTGGAGAGGAAGATACGCAGGAGAGAAGTAACCGTACCACAAGTCGTTGGTTGTTAATCTTTATGGTGTTGTTCCTGGTATTCTGTGTTGTATCAGCTTATTACTACAAAAACTACATGCTGGGTTACGGCCCGCACGAAGCTGCTTCCACTCACGGAAGAAGCCTTGACCGCATGTTTAATATTACGGTAGTTGTAACTGCTATCGTATTCTTCATTACACAGATCGCTCTGTTCTGGTTCTCTTATAAGTACCGTCAGCGTAAAGGAGGTAAAGCTATCTTTATGCCACACAACAACACCCTGGAGGTGGTATGGACTGTGATTCCAGCTGTTGTGATGACTTTCCTTGTTGTCGGTGGCTTGGATGCCTGGAACGATGTAATGGCCGATGTGGGTACCGATGAGGAAGTAATTGAAATCGAAGCGATGGGTTACCAGTTTGCTTGGCAGTTGCGTTACCCAGGACCGGACGGTAAGCTTGGTTCACGTGATTTCCGTTTGACTGATGGTACTAACCCAATTGGTCAGGACTGGACGGACGAAGCTAACTTGGATGATATCCACCCAGGTGAGATCGTACTACCGGTAGGAAAGCAAGTTCGTGTACGTATTCTGGCTCGTGATGTATTACACGATTTCTACCTACCACACTTCCGTGTAAAGATGGATGCTGTACCAGGTATGCCTACTTACTTTGTTTTCACACCAGAGAAGACGACTGAAGAGTATCGTCAGTCACTTCGTGAGTATGCTGAGTACCAGGTTCCAGATCCAAATGATCCGGAGAAGCAGCTTTGGGAAACCTTCGAGTACGAGCTGGCATGTGCTGAGCTGTGCGGTACGGGCCACTGGTCTATGCGTCGTTTGGTGAGAATCGTTTCTCAAGATGAATATGAGGACTGGTTGGACAAGCAGCAGCCTTACTATATGTCAACTATCTATGGCACTGACAATGATCCGTGGCCAATTGATGGTGAGCTGCCAGCTATTGTAGAAGATGCACGTCAGCAAGAGTATACAGACTTGCTAGATGGTGCGATGAATGCTGCCACCGCAGAAGAGCGCAGTTTTGTGTTAAACTACGTTACCTTCGAAACTGGCTCTGCTGAATTAACTGATCTTTCTAAGAAATATGCATTAGCAAATGTAGTTGAGTCAATGGACGAGTATCCTGACCTGGTTGTTGGTTTGGATGGCTACACCGACAATACCGGTGATGCTGCACTCAACCTAGAGTTATCACAACAAAGAGCGGAAGCTGTACGGAACTACCTGGTAGAGCAGGGTGTTTCTGGCGATCGTTTGGTAGCTACTGGTTACGGAGATGCGAACCCAATTGGCGACAACGCAACTGAAAAAGGCCGCATGCAAAACCGCCGTACAGAATTTACAGTTCTGGCTGGAGGTTTTACTGCTGAAGCGGACACCACCACTACTGAAGAATCTACAACTGAATCATAGTATTAGTATAACTTTCGAAACGAATTTAAATTAATTAGCGAATGGCAACCGCAGTAATTCAACCAAGTACGGTAGAAGAAAAACTGATCCAGGAGCTGGGGTATGATGATCATTTCCATGATCACCACCACGGCGACAAGTTCCAGTCTAACTTCATTACCACGTATGTTTTTAGCCAGGATCACAAGATCATTGCTAAGCAGTTCCTGATCACAGGTATGTTTTGGGCAATCATCGGTGGTTTAATGTCTTTGGTATTCCGTTTACAACTCGGTTTTCCAGAGGAGAGTCTGGCGTGGCTTCAGCCTGTTCTCGGCAAGTGGATCGAGATTAATGCTGAAGGTGTAGGTACATTATCACAAGAGTTCTACTACGCCCTTGTGACAATGCACGGCACCATTTTGGTATTCTTTGTATTGACCGCGGGATTAAGTGGTACATTTAGTAACCTACTTATTCCGTTGATGGTCGGAGCTCGAGATATGGCTTCACCATTATTGAACATGATGTCTTACTGGTTCTTCTTCTTGGCCGGTTTGGTAATGTTCTTCTCTTTGTTCCTCAGTACTGGTCCTTTCTCCGGTGGTTGGACAGCTTACCCTCCCTTGAGTCTCTTACCAGAGGCATCAGCGGGTTCTGGTGCCGGTATGACCATGTGGACTTTGAGTTTGGTACTATTCGTAGTGTCAGTACTACTAGGTGGTATTAACTATATCACTACCGTATTGAATCTTCGTACCAAGGGTATGACCATGTGGCGTTTGCCATTGCCGATCTGGGCATTCTTTATCACGGCTATCATTGGTCTGTTGTCATTCCCAGTATTGGCTTCTGCCTTCTTCCTGGTAATGTTTGACCGTGAGTTGGGTACGAGTTTCTACTTGAGTGAAATCTTTATTGGCGGACAAGCCCTTGACCACGTCGGTGGTAGCCCGGTACTTTACCAGCACTTGTTCTGGTTCTTGGGGCACCCTGAGGTATATATCATCATCTTGCCGGCGATGGGTATCGTTTCAGAAGTACTTTCTGTACACGCCCGTAAGCCCGTCTTTGGTTACAAAGCGATGGTGTACTCGATTTTGGCTATTGCCTTCTTGTCCTTCATCGTATGGGCGCACCACATGTTTATGTCTGGTGTGAATCCATTTATCTCTAATTTCTTCGTGATCTTCACCTTGATCATTGCGGTACCATCTGCGGTGAAGGTGTTCAACTGGATCGCGACTTTATACGGCGGTAATATTCGCTTTAATCCGGCGATGTTATTTGCTATCGGTTTCGTATCGATGTTCATCTCTGGTGGTTTGACCGGTATTTTCCTCGGTAACTCTGCCATTGATATTCAAATGCACGATACCTACTTTGTAGTAGCTCACTTCCACATTGTGATGGGTGTTGCGGCCTTCTTCGGTATGTATGCCGGTGTGTACCACTGGTTCCCGAAAATGTACGGTCGTTTCATGAATGCTACCCTCGGTAAGATTCACTTCTGGGGTACTATGGTAGGTGCTTACGCGATCTTCTGGCCAATGCACTACATTGGTATGGCGGGTGTACCACGTCGTTACTACTCTTTCGATACATTCCAGGCCTTCGGCCACTTTGCTGAAATGAACAAGTTTATCACCGTAGCAGCGATTTTGGTATTCGCATTCCAGATTCTGTTCGTAATCAACTTCTTCTATAGCATTTGGAAGGGTAAGAAAGTGGAGACGCAGAACCCATACGGTGCAACTACACTGGAATGGACTACACCAATCAACCCAGGACACGGTAACTGGCCAGGTAAGATCCCTGCAGTACAACGCTGGGCTTACGATTATGGTAAGGATGGTGAGGAGTTCATCCCACAGATTATGCCATTAAAAGAAGGTGAGCACGACGGTGGTCACTAAGTGAAATGAAGCAAGATTCATTTGTAGATCATAAAGGTGAGGTACTGAGTTCTGTGGCCACTAAGGTGAATACCGATGTGCCATTCGCGTCCCTTAGGCTGCGAATTCAGGACCTCTTCCAGTTGGTAAAGTTCCGACTGTCGGCTACAGTTGTTTTTTCTTCTGTTATTGCCTATTTAATTGCGGCGAATGGAGAAATCAGTTTAACTGCCCTGCTTATTCTAGCCGCGGGCGGCTTTCTGACAACTGGAGCAGCCAATACCTTGAACCAGGTATTGGAGAAGGATTTTGACCGTCTCATGAAACGGACGGCTGAGCGCCCTTTAGCTGCTGGGCGGATGACTATCTCCGACGCAGTTTTAGCGGCAGGATTTATGAGCCTTTTTGGGATTAGCCTCTTGGCAGTATTCAATCCCTGGACGGCTTTCTTTGGGACTTTTGCATTAGTAAGTTACGCTTTCGTATACACCCCCATGAAGCGCGTGTCCCCCGGGGCGGTGACGATTGGTGCGGTGCCGGGTGCTTTGCCAACCTTAATTGGTTGTGTGGCAGCACAAGGAGAATTAACCTGGCTTGGATTAACCCTCTTCGCGATCCAGTTTTGTTGGCAATTTCCTCACTTTTGGTCAATTGCTTACCTCGGATACGAAGATTATTCTAAAGCTGGTTATAAGCTGGTTCCGGAAGCGGAAGGCGATATTAATTTGAAAAAGTTGGGACGTCAGGCACTACTGTATGCGCTTGCCCTCGTACCGCTGGCTCTTCTCCCTGCCTACCTTGGCGAAACGGGATGGATTTCAGCAGGTATTGTTGTTGTGCTGGGGCTATCGTACAGTGTATTTGCGTGGCGTTTTTTACAACGACCAGAACGAAAGACCGCGTTGCAGCTCATGTTTTTTTCCTTTGGTTATATCCCCCTGTCTTTACTATTGTACTGGGCGGATAAAATAGTATAGTGAAATGACTGACTCCATTATGGCGGATCAATTAGGTAGGCGGAATAAAATACATCCCAAAAAATTTGCCCTCTGGGTAGCGTGTGCAAGTATGTCCATGCTATTCGCTGCTTTAACAAGTGCCTATATGGTACGGCAGGCCTCAGGCAATTGGTTGGAATTCCCGCTACCAAATATTTTCTTCGTCAATACGGCGGTGATAATCCTTAGTAGCGTAACTTTGCACGCTGCTTATATTTCGTTCAAAAGAGAACGAGAAGGGGCCTACAAAGCCCTCTTGATTTTGAGTTTAATACTCGGCATAGCCTTTGTTGTACTCCAGTTTCAGGGCTGGGATGCATTAGCGGCTATGGGTGTGCCATTGAAGTTGAATCCTAGTGGTGATTTTGTTTATGCGCTGTCGTGGATTCACTTAGCTCACTTATTAGGCGGTATTGCGGCAATCGTTGTGGCAGTACTGGTTGCTTGGACTAAGAAGTTTAAGAAAACTCCAGCTCGACAATTGCGCTTGGAGATGACTTTGACATACTGGCACTTTGTAGATGGTTTGTGGATCTACCTCATGTTGTTCTGGATCATGCAACGCTAAGGATAGGCCAAACCGATAATTGAGACAAAACGAAAAGCAGGCCCTAAGTAATTAGGCATCTTGCTTTGGCAGATACGACCTTGCTTAGCAATGGTCAGAAAACAAAAGACAAGACAAAAATAAACGCTGCGCAATGGCAGAACAAGTAATCGAACACGACGTTCAAACTGATCAGGGAGGAGCCTGGGATGGTGCGAAACAGCCATTCAAAGCCAGTTACGGCAAACTGATGATGTGGTACTTCCTCTTATCAGATGCCTTTACTTTCGCTGGTTTCCTTATCGCCTATGGTACACTGCGTTTTAGTAGTTCCACTTGGCCGGTACCAGACTTTGTGTTTTCAACTGCACCATTTGGTATTCATGATGCACCACTGATTTTCGTGACCATCATGTCATTCTTGCTGATCATCAGCTCCGTGACCATGGTACGTGCGGTACAAGAAGGCCATCGCGAAAACAAACGAGGAGTTGTCTTCTGGATGCTGCTCACTGTTCTTGGTGGTGCTGGCTTCCTGGGCTGTCAGGCTTGGGAATGGACCAACTTGATCGGTACCGAGCACATGACCGTTACCCGTAATCCATTTGGTACACATACCGAAGATGGTGTATACATCGGATATGACGGTGAGCCTAGCGAGGAAACATTCGTTGCTGGTGATAGCTACCTTCTCCACAAGGCCGATCTTAACGCGAGCCTGACGGATGAAGAAGTGGTTGCCGGTTTTGCTGACCATGGTGAAGATGATGGCCACGGTGCAGCGCACGCGGTAAATGCCTACGATAAGGATTACGGCTTTATGTACGTAGACGCAGATGGTTTCATGTTGCGTAAGTTCGTCGTAAGCGAAGGAGACAATGCCGGCAGCAAAGGCATGGAAGCTTTTGGTCCTAAAGCATTTGGTGGTTTGTTCTTCTTTATCACCGGTTTCCACGGTTTTCACGTACTATCTGGTGTGGCGTTCTTGTTGATTATCCTCATCAACGCGGCTAGTGGTGTATATGTAGAGCGTAAGAACGGATACGAAATGGTGGAGAAGATTGGATTGTACTGGCACTTTGTAGACTTGGTCTGGGTGTTTGTATTCCTAGTATTCTACCTGCTCTAAAGCGAAATCCGAACAATTACAACAGAAGATAATTATCGACCGAAATGGCTGGACATAAAACATACGAAGAATCAATTAAGGATGTATACAAAGGCTTAGTTCTGCTAGCAGTTGTAACCCTTGTAGAAGTAGCAATTTCTCTACTGGGTAAAGGTCATCTTGGTATTGATGTAAGCGGTTACACTTGGATCCTGGTGCTTATAGGTCTGGGATTGATTGTGCTGTCATTATATAAGGCATACTTCATCATCTACGAGTTCATGCACATGCGCTACGAGGTGAAAGGGCTGGCGATGAGTGTATTGTTGCCTACGCTCTTATTGGTATGGGCTGTAATTGCCTTTTTCCAAGAAGGAGATAGTTGGAAGAAGCGTCGTGACGATGTGAAGCAGCGGGAAAATGTAGATCCTAATGCTCCTTCTAGTACGCAAGAAGGTTATGTGATTCCTGAGGATACTTACCTATTAAAATTAGGATAAGCGAATCCGAAGCCATCACAAGATTGCGGGACGCTTTCCCCTTCAAGGTGAAGTGACCCAGGCACTGCCACTACGCTAGTCATTCCGATTTGTCCGGGATGACTAGTGTGTTTCTAAGGAGGGCTTTTCCCCAAGTGTGTTGGTAGTGTAAAAAATAATTCAGAGTAGGTATTTAGGCTGAACTGCTTATCCTGGATTGCGTTTTATAGGCATAAGAAAATTAGTTCTTGATGAGCGAACAGGAGCAAGGCGGCCGCCGAATTGGGCGGATCATTACAACTATTGCCCTTTTATTCTTTTTGGTTGGTATGCCAATTGGAAGCTATATCTATTTGAAGAAGGGCTATGACTACCAGAAGGCAGCTAGAAAAGATCTGCGTAAGGAACACCAAATGACGGTTCCTCCTGCTTTAGCACAATTGTGGGGTAGTACTGAAATCAATTTAGAAGAGTATTACCACCTTATTGGCTTATTGCCAGAGGGTGCTTCTACCACAGAATACACCAAAGTACTTCAACGTCTTCACGAACAGTTCGATGCACCGGAGAACCTACTGCTTTGGACCGTTTTTGAAGGGGCGGACTCAGCGATGGTGACTCGTTTTCACGCGGAAACGGAGCTCCCCCAAGATACCAGTCAGTTACTGTACTGGTCGGCAGCACCTGCTCAGTTTTCGGCTTTTGTAGAAGACTTGCGTCTCTTGCCAGATGAAGCAGAACGCCTAAATGATGGACTCATTCTACTCGTAGATGATTCATTGTATGTGCGCCGTGCTTTTCCTTATCAGGAGGAGGTTGCGCTACAACAGTTAGTAGAACGCACGGCTATTCTGCTTCCCGAACGCTCCAAGCCGAAGCCCGAATTACGCCGTAGCCCTGAGCTTTAATGGAAATGTGTCTGTGCAAGTAAGGGCGTTTCCATTGTCTATTTTTACAGAAGAATTTAGATCACAATATGAGTTCTGTCGCAATTACAGAAAAACGATTAAAAATATTGACCTGGTTCGTAACCGGACTGGTGTTGGTGTTGGTAGGATTGATGAGAAGGGTGAAAATTCCGCTACCGGAAGGAATGGACTTCTCTTTTTTGCCGCCATTCTACTCTGTCCTTAACGGATTGGCAGCAGTGGCTTTGCTGTTTTCATTGTATTTCATTAAGCAGAAGAATATCAAGGCACACCGTGCCGCAAACTTTACCGCGCTAGGCCTGTCGATTCTGTTCTTGCTGTGCTATGTGATGTATCACTTTACCACCCCAGAGACCATTTTCGGTGACTTGGATGGTAGCGGTGTTTTAGATGCGGCAGAAGCTGCTGCGGTTGCGGATATTCGCCCGGTCTACTTGGTGTTGTTACTGAGTCATATTGTGTTGGCTGCAGTCAGTTTACCCTTTATTCTACTTACCTTTATAAAGGCGTATACCGAGCAGTTTGAGGCACATCGTAAGTTTGCTCGCTGGGTGTGGCCGGTTTGGTTCTACGTCTGTGTTACGGGACCAGTTTGTTATTTGATGTTGCAGCCGTATTATCAGTAATCCTGCGATAAAATCAATGCAATAGGGGAGCACTCCTAGTTGGAAAATATAAACGCTGTGGAGAGAGGCATTGCAATGCATCTCTGAGCGAGAATAAAAATCCTTTGGAAGAATGAGGAAGATGAGTCAAGTCGTAATTAAAGCACTACCATTACTCCTAATGGTTTTGATGCTATTGTTACCAGAAGTAGCAGATGCTCAGTGCCCAATGTGTCGGATGACAGCAGAGAGTAACCTGGCCAATGGTGGGACCGAAGGGCAGGGGCTCAATAATGGAATCATGTACATGTTAGCCACCCCCTATATTCTCATTGGGGTAATTGGCTATGTCTGGTGGCGCAACCGCCGCAAGGAAGACGAGTTTGAAGTAGAAGAAGCTACTTCTTAGCTTAAGCCTCTAGCGACTTACTGTAGCGCTTTTCGTTGTCTTGGAAAGTGCTAATTGCTAGAACTACCCAGGCCGCCACAAAGAGCAGTCCTCCAATTGGAGTTATAGGACCGATCAGACTAGTGGGGAGGTTGGCTACTTCTGCAAATGTCAGCAGGTAAAGTGAGCCGCTAAAAAAGGCAATTCCCGCAATGAATAGCCAGCCGGCCCAGGGCATTAAACTGGTTTTGCGGAAATACAATAACACACCAATTAGCAGTACACCAAGGGCGTGATAAACCTGGTAGCGTACACCCGTTTCGAAAATTTCTAGTCGGTCAGGCGTAACGATATCCTTAAGACCATGAGCGCCGAATGCCCCGAGAATTACTCCCAAGGCCATTAATATAGCTCCCAAACGAAGAAAGTTCTTTCGCATTACAATGGATTTAATGCGTTCAAAAAAGCTAAGCACGGTTGTTGAAGCTGGGTCCGCCTTTATCTTTCAGCGAACAAGTAGGGGAGTTGGGGGAAGGGTACCATTAAAGCCTTTCGGCTTTGACGGGCTAAATGTCTTAAAAAATTGGCGGAAATAATAATCTTGGTCATCTTTACCACGGTCTTAGGTACACGGCGGCAAATCTCTTCCCGTTCTTGTTGTACCATGTTTTGATGTTAAGCTATATTTCATGTGGAAAAGAATTCTGGCAATTGCTAGCATCCTAGGGCTTTTGCTAGTCACCTATTACTTCTTACGGCCCTACTATCGCTTACCTTTTGATCGCCTGGAAGTCTTTGCGGCGATTCCAAAAAATGCGGCGGTGTTGCTACACCTCCCTACTTTACGCACCGATACACTTAGTAAAGAAGAGGCGGCGCTTTGGCATTTAGATGCAAAAAAGGTTGCTAGCCGTCTTGATAATATTGGTCTTGGCGATCCGCTGCTGTGGGAAAGTTGGTGGTTGATTCCAGTGCAAGGGGATAGCCCCTTATCTGCTACCTATACTTTTATCGGGGTGGCGCAAAGTGGTTTAGCTTCAGCTTGGGATCCTATCAATTTTGGTCCAAGTACCGCTACCTCTGCTGGCCATGTTTTTGTGGATCAAGCTTCGAGTTCTGATCCACTATATTTCGCTCGCCACCATAACCTGTTTATTGCCGGAAACTTCCCCTTTCAAGTGGAGAGTGTTCTAGCCGCGGCCAAAGGTGATATACCTGCTTGGACAGATGATGAACGCTTTCAACAATTGCGTAAGGCAATAGATGCCATGCTAAAAAAGGATGATCAGCTCCAATTGGTGCTCAATACCGCCAGTGTAGCCAGCAGTCTACCCACCCTCTGGTACGATGACACAGATCTGCGTTTTTGGCAAAACTATGCCGACTGGTGGGCTTTTGATTTTCAGCTCTATGACTCAACCTGCCTAGTTACCACTTACTGCACCCCAAATCAGCAGGACTGGATCCCCAATACAACACGAGCTGGCTGGAAATGGGTGCCTGAGATTAGTGAGTTGGCTTTTCCCGTGCTAGGCGGAACTGCAGATACTATTACCAATAAGCTGCCTATTGCCCGAAGGTGGTTAGGAGAGGGCGCTTGGAATCTCCGCCTTTCTAGTCCTGGTGGTGAGCAAGGGGGAGAAATCTGGATCCTACCACAGGGCGATACCACTGCCTATCGTTCTTTCCGCGAGGAATATTTAGCACCAGAACAGATCACCGATCAGCACAATTACCAACTGTTTCAGTTACAGCAATTACAGCGTCCTGATGGCTTGGAATTTCTCACCGCTCGGCGGCATTGGCAACCGTGGTTTGTGGAGATTCCTGGGGCCCTGGTTGTCAGTGTATATCGCGAAGACCTGGAACGTTTTCTCGATTATCAATTGGTGGGCGGAACACTGATGCAACAGCCCTTTTTTCTGGATTTATTCCAGCACCTTCAGTCCAGTATGAGGAATACTCATCAAGGGTTCCTGCGTTGGGGACCACTAGCAGATCAAGAAACAAACTTTTTACATCTACTATTTCCGGGAAAAAACTGGGCCACAGAAGGAGGAGCGGCATTTATAAGTGCGCCTTTAGCAAGTGGCGTACAAAAGGGCTTGGCTCATATTGGTACAGTGCCTCCGCAAGCCCTTCCGGCTAGCATTCGCTGGACCCTTCCATTAATGAGCGAGGAGGATTTACAATTGTTTCCGGTCATCGTACACGGAGAGGCTTCCGCTGCCCATTTCCTAATCCAATCTCAAAGTGGGAAAGTCTGGTTGATTGATTTGGAAGGAACTATTCTTTGGGAACAAACAACACTGCCTCCTCTACTTGGACCAGTTTGGCACTGGCGGGAACTAGGCGGGAGTCTGCGTTGGGGGGCTACTTCTTTACAAGGGCTGTACATTTGGGATGCACAAGGGCAAAATATACCCTTGCCGGAAATGAGCTCCAGCCCAACCGCTGGTTTGAGTGTGTTTAGTTTTGATTCCCGGGCTACTCCTGTGTTGGCGTATCCCAATCATAATCACGAGCTTGAATTGCGAAACAGTAAGGGGCAGTTATTGGATGGTTGGCCCGCCGCACTTTCTGGTCCGGCTAAAGTCGACTTCCCACTGGTCCACTGGCAGACCGATAATGAAGACTTTATCATTGCGAATACGCAAAAAGAGGGCTGGCAAATCTTTAATCGTACAGGGAGCTATCAATATAGCTTACCAACTGTACCGGAGGAGATGCTAGGAGCACCAGCCTACGATTTTAATGCCTTGCAGCCCGAGCAAAGCCGACTGCTGGGAGCTGCGGCCAGCGGCAAAATCAACGTTTGGGATTTGGAGGGAAATATCATACCTGTACCCTTGGGAAGAGGACCGCTAGACCGCTGGTTATACCAAGATTGTTGGGGTGATCCGCGGCCGGATTATATGGCCCAACGGGGCTCTCTAGTGCATTTATTTGCCTTTGAGGGTCAGGCTTTTGCTGAACGTTGGCAACAGCGGTTTCCGGTGCCCCCCGATACGCTGCTAGCTGCCCCACCTGTGGGTACGCTCGTTATGAGTGAGTCAGAGCAAAAAATCTGGCTGATTGATGAGTCGGGAAATATTCCATCGGCTTTTCCACTAGCTGGTAGCGGTGGTGCAAAACTGGTACCAACCGGCGACAATACCTATGTATTGCTTACACTACTAGATGGCCAGATCTATGCTTATGATCTGATACTAAATAAGCTGTAAATGAAAATACTTTTAGTAGCTGCTACTACCTTTGAAATTGCTCCGCTCATAGAAGCATTAAAGGAGAATGAGCGTCAACCTTACCATTACTCACTTGGTGGTTTAAGTATCGAAATCCTCATCACTGGAGTTGGACTTCCTCTAACCGCTTTTTCGCTGGGACACCGCCTGGCAAATCGTCGTTATGATTGGCTCGTCCAGGCCGGGGTAGGAGGGGCCTTAGATCGCTCCCTGGCCTTGGGCAGCGTAGTGCAAGTGGTATCGGATTGCTTTGCGGATCTCGGAGTCGAGGAAGCGGATGGTGCATTCACCAGTATGCACGAAATGGGCTTGATCCCGGGCGATGAATTTCCTTTTCGGGAAGGGCGCCTCTGGTTGAGCGAAGATTCAACACCGGACTTCTTGCCGTCGGTACATGGGGTAAGTGTGAGTACCGTGCACGGTGAGGAGGATAGTATTAAGCGCTTCGCTGGGAAGTATCCATTTGCCCAAGTTGAAAGTATGGAAGGTGCGGCCTTTAGTTACGCGGCACTTCAGCACGGCATTCCCGCCATGCAATTGCGATCCATTAGTAATTACGTGGAACGACGTGAACGTGCCAATTGGAAACTGGAGGAAGCCATCGCGAGTTTGAATAAAACCCTGCTGGATATCCTGCAAACTTTAGCTACCGCTAATGCTAAGTAATGTAATGCTGATACGAACGAACACTTATTCGTTTTTTGGATATTTCTCCAAAAAGTTTTGCGCCGCAAGGAATTATTACCTAGGTTTGTCGAAGTCAAGGAAAAGAAATTAACTCGATGACATCGCATTCGAACTTTTATTTTAGCAGTTTTTATTTTTTTGTTTCCGAATAGGAGCTGCTGTTATTGCTTTGTCATCAGGATTAAATAAAAAACAGTGGTTCCGTTCTTAACGGGACCATTTTTATTTACAGCCATGCCAACATACACCACCACAGGCTATTTCTTCTTTAGCTTTTATTTCTTTTACGATCAATCGTAAAGGGGACTTTTGGTATAGTATTGTTGCTGTCTGGAGGCCCCGTAAATCGGGGCTTTTTTTATGCTGACGTTGAAAAGGTTTGGCAGTCCAAACCGTATTCAAGTACAGCATATGCTGACCGTAGCGGAATGAGCTCCGCTCAGACCACTACGCGTCATGTATATGCCATGAACAATTAAATTAAAATGCAAACGACCTCCACCGAAACTTCATCCACTACCGACTCCTCGGAACCGCTCACCCCGTTAAGGGTGGGCATTCAAGGATACACTGGCGCGTTTCACGAAATAGCTACCCGGCGATTTTTCCCAGATCGACCATTGAATATTGTGCCCGCACATACTTTTCCCGAGCTCATCACTAGCCTACTTGATGGGAGTGAGATGGATATTGGCCTGATGGCCATTGAGAATACCTTGGCTGGAAGTTTGATGGCAAACTATCGCCTATTGCTGGAGAATGCGGTTCGAATTGTTGGTGAAGTTTTTCTGCGTATCGAACAGAATTTGCTGGTATTGCCTGGAGTGAAGATAGAAGAGCTACAGGAAGTACACTCCCATCCGGTTGCGATAGCACAGTGCCGTGAGTTTTTCCGTCAGTACCCTCATATTCAGCTAGTGGAAACGGTGGATACCGCGCTGAGTGCACGAGAGGTCCAAGAGAATAGTTGGCGGCACGTTGGAGCAATTGCGTCAAATTTGGCAGCTGATGTCTACGATTTGGAAACCCTAGCCGCTGGTATCGAGACGAATAAACAAAACCATACTCGTTTCCTGGTACTGGAAAGGGATCGCGGTCAGCAGCCATCAGCTAAAGCCAACAAGGTATCTGTAAGCTTTACGGTAGACCATACCGTAGGAAGCCTCTATAAAGTGTTGGCGGTGCTGTCTGCTTACAATGTGAATTTGACCAAGATTCAGTCGGCGCCAATCATTGGTAAACCCTGGGAATACCTCTTCTTCATCGACTTTATGGCGGAAGGCAACATGGGGTGGGAACAGGCCTTGGATGCTATCCGCCCGATTACCCACGAATTGCACCTTTTGGGGGCTTATGTACAAGGCGTAAAGAACTAGAAGATGACAAGTGATATCCAAGTAAGAACAGTAATACCCGCAGCCTCACGCTTAGGGCAAGTGAAGGAGTACTACTTCTCTCGTAAGCTCCGTGAGATTGCTCAGCTGCGGGCCGGTGGAGCAAATGTATTGAACCTCGGTATTGGTAGTCCTGATTTACCACCACACCCGGCGGTGATTCAGCAACTGCACCAGACCAGTGCCTTACACGATCATCATGGCTACCAGTCGTATCAAGGCCTACCGGCATTACGGGACGCTTTTGCTGATTGGTACGATCGCTTTTTCTCCGTTAGCCTGCACGCCCAAACGGAAGTGCTACCGCTAATTGGCTCAAAGGAAGGTATAATGCATATCAGCATGGCCTTCCTGAATCCTGGAGATGAAGTGCTGGTGCCCAATCCAGGTTACCCAACCTATCGCTCCGCTACTGAACTAGCGGGTGGAGTAACTAGAAGTTACACCCTAAAAGCCACCAATGGCTGGTTACCAGACCTAGAAGCGCTTGCGCAACAGGATCTAAGTAAGGTGAAGTTGATGTGGATTAACTATCCGCATATGCCCACGGGAACGGCCGCAACGCGATCTTTTTTTGAAGAACTGATTCGCTTTGCGACCCAACACCAAATCCTGATTATCAACGATAATCCCTACGCCTTTATCTTAAATGATGAGCCGCTCAGCATTCATTCCATTCCCGGATCAAGGGCAGTAGCCTTGGAGCTTAACTCGCTAAGTAAGGCTCACAATATGGCAGGCTGGCGCGTAGGTGCCTTGGTTGGAGCAGCAGACTATCTGCAGATCGTCCTGCGTTTCAAGAGCAACATGGATTCTGGCATGTTCAAGCCACTGCAATTGGCTGCGGTTACGGCATTACAGTTGCCGGCTTCCTGGTACGAATCTCAGAATGCTATTTATGCAAAACGTAAGCAAAAGGCGATAGCCTTACTGGAATCGCTCGGCTGCGAAATTGCCGATGGTCAGGTAGGTATGTTTGTCTGGGGCAGGGTGCCGAATGGGGTAGGGGATGCCTACGCCCTCTCGGATCAGGTGCTTGCTGCTACGCACGTCTTTATCACCCCAGGTGGGATATTTGGTAGTGCCGGAGAACAGTATCTGCGAGCATCACTTTGCAGCCCAATTGAAGTTTTTGAGGAAGCTATTGATCGTTTAACCGATTTTAAATTCAGTGTATAGTGGTAGTTACGATTGTAGGAGTAGGATTGATTGGTGGCTCGATGGCCATTACACTGAAGGAAAACGGTTTCGCCAGTAAGATAATCGGGGTGGACGTAAGCCAAGAAAACCTCGATAAGGCCGTGCGTCGTCGCTTGATTGATGAAGATTTACCGATGTCAGAAGCCATTACACAATCGGATATCATCATTGTTTGCACGCCGGTGGATACTATGCTGCAGTTGCTGCCAGCTATCCTTGATCAGGTAGATCAACAAGTAGTCATGGATATGGGATCAACCAAAAAGACCCTCTTGGCGACCATTGCTAATCACCCTAAACGGGGCCGCTTTGTGGCAGCGCACCCCATGGCCGGTACGGAATTTAGTGGACCGGAAGCCGCTATTCCAAATCTGTACGATGGTAAGTGCAGCGTCTTGTGTGATGTAGAGCAAAGTGATGCCGATGCCCTTGAGCTAGTGAGGAGTCTTTTCGATAGTATTCCCATGCGGATTGTTTACTTAGATAGTGAAGAGCACGACTTGCATACTGCCTACGTCTCGCATATCTCGCACATCAGTTCCTTCGCCTTGGCACTGACTGTGTTGGAAAAAGAACGAAACGAGAATCGAATTTTTCAGCTAGCGAGTGGTGGTTTTAGTAGCACGGTGCGTTTGGCTAAGAGTTCGCCAGATATGTGGGTGCCCATTTTTCGGCAAAACCGCGATAATGTACTCGATGTACTCGATGAGCACATTAACCAATTGGCCCGCTTTCGGAGCCTACTTATCAAGCAAGATTTCGACCGCTTTTATGAACAGATTGAAGCGGCCAATGAGATTAAGCGGATTTTATCATAAGCCTCTTTTTGCAAGAGGAGAGTAATTAGAAAAATTAAAACAAACATAAAATGGAAATGCTATTTGAACCGATTAGTCCCAAAAGTGAACGTCCATTCGTCATTGCGGGTCCGTGTAGTGCAGAAACGGAGGGGCAGGTGATGGCTACGGCCAAAGCTCTAGCGGAACAGAATATTGATCTTTTTCGAGCGGGAATCTGGAAACCCCGTACCCGTCCTGGTTCATTTGAGGGAGTGGGGAAAGAGGGCTTAGGCTGGTTGAAACGAGTGAAGGAAGAGACGGGACTTAAGGTGACCACTGAGGTAGCGAAGGCAGAGCACGTTTACGAAGCCTTGAAGTATGGTATTGATGTACTGTGGATTGGTGCGCGCACTACAGTCAACCCATTCTCGGTGCAAGAGGTGGCTGATGCGATTAGCGGTATGGATATTCCGGTTTTGATAAAGAACCCAATTAATCCGGATCTGCCGCTTTGGATGGGGGCTATCGAACGAATTTACAAGGCCGGTATCCGTAAGATTGGGGTGATCCACCGTGGTTTTTCTTTCCACGGAGATACCAAATATCGCAACGTACCACGTTGGCAAATCGCCATTGAACTAAAACGTAAGTTCCCAGACTTGATGATGATTTGTGACAATAGTCACATCTGTGGCCGCCGTGATCTGCTACAAGGAGTAGCGCAAGAAGCAATGGACCTCAACTATGATGGTATTATGACGGAGGTGCATCCACGTCCAGACGAAGCCTGGAGTGATGCGAAGCAACAGATTACACCGGATACCTTCAAAAATCTGGTCGACAGTCTGGTACTTCGTGAAGAAACCACTGATGATATTGAGTACTTGACTCATATCGACGATCTACGTCAACGCATTGACGAATTGGACGACGAATTGCTCAAATTGTTGGGGAGTCGGATGCAGGTCGCCGAAAAAATTGGGGAGTACAAGAAGCGCAATAATATTGCTATTCTTCAGACTTCACGCTGGAATGAAATACTGGACCAAGTGGTAGCGAAGGCTGGAGCACAAGGGTTAAGCAAGGGCTTTACGAATACCCTTCTGCGGGCAATACACCAGGAGTCTATAGATCGTCAGGAGAAGGTGATGAATCGCCAGGAGGCATAGTAGACTAGCTTTGGGCAGGCTGTAAAAAGCAGCCTGCCCAACTTTTTAGTTAGCCTTTAGAAAAGGAAATTTTTTTGTGGTTAAATCTATATTTTTAATTTTATTTGTGTTATATTTCGTTTTAATACCGTTGTACAACTACCTAATACTGTTCGGGTAAATCACAGCTGAATACTGTATGAAACAATCCGCACTAGTCCTGAGCAGTTTCCATTTATTATATAACTGTCAAAAGACAGGTTCATTCATTTGGATGCTTTCCGGTAGCAGCCTAAGGTGCATTTCTCACTATCTATGGCTTCTGCTAGGGTGGGGGAAGCTATGTACTAGATGAATGAGGAGGCCTCCGGTGTGCTGGTCGGTAGGGTGGGTAACCCACCCACATCGTGGGTGATGTGTCAGTTCCCATCCGTTTTCCTTTAGTTCTTCCCTATTTTTAATTGCTCCGCCTGCACTAATCTCAAGCTGTTAGCATTACTTTCCAACAACACCTCAAAGCTATTTTTTGCCTATCTTGCACTTCTGCTTTGGGTACCCTATTGGAAGCTTTGCGCTTTACTCAAAGTCAATACATCATCTTGAAAAACCTTATAGCATGTACATGAAAAACTTACTGATTATGGTGCTACTGACGCTACCATTTATGGCTAGTGCACAGTTTGCTCAAATGGAAAAAAGTGGAATTACCATTATTGTAACCGATGGTACCTACGACTCCCAACACAGTCCGCAGAGGGCCCCGGGTGATGCCCGCTATACAGACCCTATTCGTTCGTTGGGAATGGTTGATGCTATCCAAGCTGGTGCGTTTACCGTACGACCGAAGTTCGGAACGGTAGGTTTCCTGCTCGTATTCTGTGTAAATGACTCTGTAGGAGGCAAACAGGGAACCCTGGAAATGGATGGAAATACCTACTACGGTATCTACCGCCTGATCCGCCAGAAAATTAGTATCGATGAGGAGGTACCGGAAGGCATGACGAGTTACCGACTGAAAGGTACCGTCTTCTTCCTCGGTATTTCCTAAAGTAAGTGTGAAAATAGGGTTTCGGTTGAGTCACGAATTAAGTAAGGACGAAGCCCTATTTTGAACTTACACTAAAGTATAGATGAGCGATCTGATCTTCGTCTATGGCTCCTTAATGAGGGATGTGCCTTCGGCGGCCAGCTTGTGGCTGAAGGAGCATGCCCAATTGCTTGCAGTTGATACTATTCGTGGCTTCTTGTACGACCTGGGCCAGTATCCAGGTCTAGTGGTAGATAATGCCTCACGACACTTAGTAAAAGGGGAGGTTCACCAACTTTATCAACTGGAAGCTGGTTTATCCTATCTAGACGCCTACGAGGGTATTGGTTTGGCTTACCCAGAATATGAACGTATTCGGTCTGGCACCAGTGCCGGTCATTTGTGTTGGGTATATCAGTGTATGCCGGCTGGCCGAGCCTTCCCGCTCATCGCAAGCGGTGATTATTGCACCTACTATCCGACTAATCCGCATCACCTGAGCTTTATCCGCCGGAGTGATGCATCAGTGCAAAATGAAGATTGAGGAATTTTATGAAGCATTTTCGTTATCTGTCGGGCCTTGCCGTTCTGGCGATACTCTTTTACACGGGCTGTAAATCAAGTATGCAGGATGACCATACTTACACCAACGCCCTGATCGACGAGAGCAGTCCCTATCTGCTACAGCACGCCCATAACCCGGTCAACTGGTATCCTTGGGGAGAAGCTGCCCTGGAAAAAGCTCAAGCTGAAGATAAGCTGCTGATCATAAGCGTCGGGTATGCGGCCTGCCACTGGTGCCACGTCATGGAACACGAAAGTTTCGAAGACACCACGGTGGCGCGGATCATGAATGAAAACTTTGTATCTATCAAGGTAGACCGAGAAGAACGACCAGATGTGGATGATGTCTACATGACAGCCTGTCAACTCGCAACCAAGGATGGCTGCGGTTGGCCCTTAAACGCAATTGCCTTGCCAGATGGCCGCCCTATTTGGGCAGGGACCTACTTTCCTAAGAAGCAGTGGACCGAGGTTCTAGAGTACTTCATTAAGGAAAAGAATGAGCGCGGGGATCAAATGGAAGGCTACGCCGACCAGTTAACTGAAACGATCAATACCCTCAGCACCCTGGCGCCAGTAAGCGAAGTAAGTCCTTTCGAAACAGAAAGCGCGGATGCTTTCGGTGCCGCTATGATCACGGGCTTAGATTTGGTGCGTGGTGGACGACAGGCGGTACAGAAATTTCCGATGCCCGATAACTTCTTGTGGTTACAACAGTATGCTTTCTTTACCGGTGACGAGCAAGCTACGCAGGCGCTTCGCCTCACACTTGATCAAATGGCTGCCGGTGGGATTTATGATCAGCTACGGGGTGGCTTTGCGCGTTATTCCACCGATCCGGAATGGCTAGTGCCACACTTTGAGAAAATGCTTTACGACAACTCGCAACTGGTAAGTTTGTATGCCTCCGCTTACGCACAATACGGAGATGAACGCTACCGTGAGGTAGTGGAAGAGACCATCGGTTTTATCGAAGCAGAACTCACGGGGCCAAGTGGCGGATTTTATTCCAGTCTGGACGCAGATAGTGAAGGAGAAGAGGGAAAGTTCTACGTGTGGCATGCCGCAGAAATTGACACTTTGCTCAGTGCCGACGAAGCGGACCTGGTGAAGTCTTACTACCAAATTAAGAAAGCCGGCAACTGGGAAGAAAGGAAGAACATCCTCCATCGTGACCCGAATGCGGAACCGCTTCAAAGTGGTGAAAAAGCGATGCTTGTTGGTGCACAGGAAAAACTCTTGCAAGCGCGTAATAAGCGAGTACGTCCCGGCCTGGATGATAAATTACTGACTTCTTGGAATGCGCTCATGATTAAAGGTTATGCCGATGCAGCGGCCGCTTTACGCAATCCAGAATACTTAGAACGGGCGCTTAAAGCAGCTCAATTCTTACAGGAGAATGCCCGCCGAGACGACGGCGGGCTTTGGCGTAATCATAAAGATGGAAAGTCTTCGATCAACGCTTTTCTAGATGATTATGCCCAAACCATTCAGGCCTTTGTACGCCTCTACGAGTTGACTTTTGACGAACAATGGCTACGCGAAGGAGAGACCCTGGCGAATTATGCGTTGGAGCATTTTGATAATCCCGAAAGTAACTTGCTATTCTATACATCGGACTTAGATCCACCCTTGGTAAGCCGACGGATGGAGGTGAAAGACAACGTGATAGCAGGTTCAAATAGCGCCTTCGCGGAAGCACTCTGGCAGCTTGGCCTCTATCTGGATCAGGAAGACTTCAGTACCAAGAGCGATCAAATGCTGAGTGCGGTAATGCGGGCTGATGAATTTATGAGTGCGCCGAATTTCTACGCCAATTGGGGACAACTCTTACTGCGCCGTGTTTACCCACCTTACGAAGTAGCAGTGGTTGGCGACGACTGGCAGCAAGTAAATTCGGAGCTACAAGCTCACTATTTGCCGAACGCCATTTTCCTTGGGGGCTCTAGTGAAGGCAGTCTTTCGTTGCTGGAGAATAAGTTAGTTGAAGGAGAGACCTTTATCTACGTGTGCCGCAACAAAATTTGTAAGCTGCCAGTGCAATCTGCCGATGATGCAATGGCCTTGATGGATTAATTAACAGCTGAGCTAAGTGGAGGTATGAAATTTGGTAAACTTTCGGATATCAGTGGTGTAGATTTTAGCCTACCAGCTAACCCTGAGGTAAACCAAGCCTTACTTGAACCTTTTCGGGCAGAACACGCTGATTTTACTTTTTATGCTGGCTGCACTGGTTGGAGTATGACCGAATGGGTTGGGCGCTGGTATCCGAAAGGCACTAAAAGCAAGGATTTTCTCTACCACTATTCGCGGCAGTTCAATACCATCGAGTTTAATACTACGCACTACCGCATACCCAGCCTGGAGCAAGTCCAGAAGTGGTGCGAGCAAGTACCAGATGATTTTCGCTTCTGTCCCAAAATTCCCCAACGGATCAGCCATAGCCGTAATCTTGGACTAGGTACTGATCAGCTGCCCTTGTTTTGGGAAGCACTGGAACACTTTAGTACCTCGCTCGGTGCGTGCTTCATGCAGTTGCCTCCTTATTTCGGCTTTGATCGTTTAGCAGAACTGGAACGATTTCTGATGACCTGGCCTGAGGCGTTTCCATTGGCCATGGAAATGCGACATGAAAGCTGGTTTGCGAATGCGGAGGTAGAGGATGAGTGGTCGGCTCTATTCGCAGCACATGGCATTGCTACGGTTATCACAGATGTGTCTGGCCGACGGGATGTACTGCACCAGCGGTTGACCAATAAGCTAACAATGATTAGATTTGTTGGGAACGGGCTGCACCCCAGCGATTATGACCGTATTCGGGAGTGGGGCCGCCAACTGGTTGAATGGCGTGAGCAAGGTTTACAGACCGTTTACTTTTTTCCACATCAACCGGATAATCTTTTGGCACCAGATATGACAGAATTTTTAGTAAAGCACTTACTTGAGACCACAACTATCAAAACTCGCGGACCTGTTCCAATCCCTTCTCAAACCGAAGGAGGAGAACAGATCTCACTTTTCTAGCCGTATGGATATATTGGACAATGACATTCCCTTTATCGCCCGAGACATCAGTTGGTTGTCTTTCAATTATCGTGTCCTCCAAGAGGCTAAGGATCCTTCTGTACCACTATTCGAACGCATTAAGTTCTTAGCAATTTACAGCTCAAATTTGGATGAGTTCTTTCGGGTACGGATGGCGAACCACCGCAATCTTATTCGGATCGGTAAAAAGACCAAACGTGAGCTACACATTAGTCCGAAACAAACGGTGCGGACGATTCAGAAGATAGTAGATGAGCAACAAGAAGAATTTGCGGAAATATTCGCGAAGCAAATTATTCCAGAGTTGCGGAAGCACCATATCAATATCAAACGTCGCCTGGCGTTGAATGAGGAGGAGCGCGAGTTTGTGGAAAATTATTTCCGCGACCACATGTTGCCCTTCGTGCAGCCAGTACTGTTGGTAAAGGACAAAATTCGTCCATTTCTCAATAATGCCCAGCTCTACTTATCCATCCTTCTAAAGCCAAAAGGCGAACCGAATGCTGAGCAAGAGTTTGCCTTGGTTAAGATTCCTTCAGATCACCTCCCGCGCTTTATTCAACTACCTAGCCCCAGTGGGGAATATCACATTATCATTCTGGACGACATTGTCCGGCATAGTGTGAGTTGGATGTTCCCTGGCTATGATATTCAGGATACCTTCTCCGTCAAATTGACACGTGATGCGGAACTGTACATCGACGATGAATTCTCAGGAGATCTCATCGCGAAAATCAGGCATAGCCTGACCAAACGCCATGTAGGTCCGGCTTCCCGCTTTGTGTACGATGCCGAAATGCCGAAAGCATTCCTGGAGTTTCTTAAGGACGTCTTCGAATTGGAAACCTTTGATACCTTAAAGGAGGGGCGTTACCACAATAACTTCGATTTCTTCCAGTTCCCAGACTTCGGTATGAAGAGCTTGAAGAACCCCGAGTTGCCCCCGCTACCATATCAACCTTTAGAGAAGACTCCAGACTATTTTGGCGCCATTGCCCAACGCGACCACCTCATACATGTTCCTTACCAGAGCTATGAGTCGGCCGTGCGGTTTTTTGAAGAGGCTGCGGCTGACCCTAATGTTACTCACATCAAGATTGTTCAGTATCGGGTAGCTAAGAAGTCGCGGATTATGCAGGCGCTGATGCGGGCGGTAGAGGCGGGAAAGCAAGTATCTGTTTTCATTGAAGTCAAAGCACGTTTTGACGAAGCGGCGAACCTACGTTGGGGTGAAAAACTAGAAAAGGCGGGTGTAACAGTACACTATAGTTTCCCGGGAGTAAAGGTACATTCAAAGCTGGCCCTGGTACGCCGCTTGGAAGGTGCACAAGCTAAGCTCTATACTTATTTATCCACGGGTAACTTTCACGAAGATACGGCTAAAGTGTACGCCGACTTCGGTTTGTTTACCGCTGATCCTCGCATTGCTAATGAGGTGGCCCGGGTCTTTTCTTATCTCGAGACAGTAAAGCTGCCAGAGCAACAATTCGAACACTTATTGGTGGGACAGTTTAATCTGCGCGAGGAATTAGAAAACAAGATCGATTATGAGATCCGTCAGGCGAAGGCCGGGAAGGAAGCTTGGATGATCTTGAAAATGAATAGTCTGCAAGACAACCGCATGATTAAAAAACTGTACGAGGCTAGCGAAGCTGGTGTGAAGATACAGATGATCATTCGCGGTATTTGCTGCCTGGTACCCGGTAAGAAAGGGTGGAGTGAAAATATTCACGCAGTGAGTATAGTGGATCGCTACTTAGAGCACGCCCGGGTCTTTGTGTTTCACCACGGTGGCGAAGATCAGATGTACCTTTCCTCTGCTGACTGGATGGTTCGCAACTTGAGCTATCGGGTAGAGACTACTTTTCCCATCTACGATGAGAACATTAAGGTGGAAATCATGGAAAGCCTACAACTACAGTTGGCGGATAATGTCAAGGCGCGCGTATTGGATGAGGACCTTAGTAACCAGTACTACCAATCCGGGAATGACCTCGCAATTCGCTCCCAAATTGAGACCTACTACACCGTAAAACGGCAAACGGAAGAGCGCGGAAGAATTCTCTCGACTTAGTGTCTTGATTGTCAATGTATTGTTGGAGAGGTGTTGTTTTTTTCTGAATTTTTTGTTGAAAATACTTGCATACTCCTTCATAAGCGACGTATATTTGCATCGCTTTAGAAATAAAGCAAAGGCTGAGCAGCCAGCAGACGCGGATGTAGCTCAGTTGGTAGAGCGCAACCTTGCCAAGGTTGAAGTCGCCAGTTCGAATCTGGTCATCCGCTCCACAAGCAGTTCCGAACTCGTTCGGAGCTGCTTTTTTCGTTGGGGAAATCCTTACCTTTGCCCGCAAATTTCCTGTTCATGACCAATAAAGAAATCGGTACTGCTTTTCGAGAACTCGCACGCTTGATGGAGCTACACGAAGAGAAGTCTTTTCGTATTCGTTCGTACCAGAATGCCTACATGACCTTGCGTAAGTTGGACCAGCCCGTTACTGAGCTGAGCGAGGCCGATTTGCAGGAAATTAAGGGGATAGGTAAGGCCATTAGCGGAAGGATTCGTGAGTTGGTGGAACATGGTAAGATGGAAGCGCTGGAGAAGTTTCGGGCTATGACGCCCACTGGGGTACGAGATATGCTGGGTATCTCCGGTTTCGGACCAAAGAAGGTGCGTTTGGTGTGGCAAGAAATGGGCATTGAAAGTGTAGGGGAACTACTCTACGCCGTCAATGAAAATCGGCTCTTGGAACTCAAGGGTTTTGGTCAAAAGACACAGGAAGACCTCAAGAATAAATTGGCTTATTTTCAGCTAAGTCAAGGCAAATTCCTCTATGCTGCTTTGGAGCCAACGGCCAGGGAAATACTAGCGACCCTGCAAGAACAATTTCCGGACATCAAAGCAAGCTGGGTGGGAGCGCTGCGGAGAGCCTGCCCTACACTAGAAAAAATAGAGCTACTTATTGCTGGCCCAACCCTAGCAGAAGTTGCCAAGGCCCTGGACTATACCGTAGTACAAGAAAGTGATCAGTATTTGGAGATGCGCACTCCCGAGGATACGCCCGTAGGCATCTTTCGTTGTTGGGTGTCAGAGTTTGGATCCAAGCTGTTCCGGCATACTGCTTCTGAAGACTTCATGCAAGCTTTTTTATCGGCTTATCCTGGTGTAGATTTTAAGGAACTGGCGACCGAAGAAGAAGTATTTGCCAAAGTTGGTCTTCCTTTAATTCCAGCTGAATTAAGAGAGGAAGAGTGGGGCCTTTCGCTAGCGCAGCAGAAAGAGCTACCGGTGCTTCTGCAACCGGAGCAAGTTCGCGGCGTCATTCATAGCCATACGACTTACAGTGATGGTATTAATTCCCTAACGGAAATGGCGGAGGCTGCACGCACCGCAGGTTATGATTACATCGGCATTACCGACCACAGTAAAGCGGCCTTTTATGCTAATGGCCTTTCTGCTGAACGCGTTCTCCAGCAAATGACAGAGATTGACGAACTCAACGCCCGCTGGGATGATTTCCGGATACTAAAAGGAATAGAGAGCGATATCCTGGCCGACGGATCATTGGATTACGAAGAAGATATCCTCCGGCAATTTGACTTCGTGATTGCCAGTGTCCATTCCAATTTGCGGATGGATGAAGATAAGGCTACTAGGCGTTTGCTGAACGCTATCGAAAATCCTTACACCCATATCCTGGGCCACCCAACGGGACGCCTCCTTTTGTCTCGTCCTGGATATCCAATTGATCATAAGAAAATCATCGATGCCTGTGCGGCTAATCAAGTTGCGATCGAGCTCAATGCAAGTCCTTATCGGCTGGATCTCGATTGGACTTGGATTCCTTATGCCCTGGAAAAGGGAGTGCTCATTAGTATCAATCCCGATGCGCACAGCACAGCTGGTATCGCGGATATATATTTTGGTACCTTAGCGGCCCGAAAAGGCGGGCTTAGCGCCGAACATTGCCTAAACGCCCGCTCGGCGGATGAATTCCTGGCGGCCCTCAAAAAGGCTTAACGATAGTCGAATAGGTAATTCCTGACGGCTCATACGAACACCAAAAGTCCTCTTAACAACCGATTAACAATTTTTGCCGACCGCTTAACAAAGCCTTGGTGGTGATTAGTTAATTTTGTTCCAGCAAAACAAATAATCCATTTTTCAAACCAAACCATTTAGAAAGATGCTGAAGTATATTCAGACTTTTGTATGCGTAGCAATTATCGCTGCTTTTGCAGTAAGCTGCCAAAGCGGAAATAACGATGTTCGTGAAGCTGCTCGTGAAAATGTTGAGAACCAGTCTATCCAGCCTGCTGCTCAGCCACAAGCTAACCCACAGCAAGCTCAGCCAGCTGTTCCTGCTGGTCCTACCACTAGTGTTTCTTTCTCAGAAACTACTTTCGACTTCGGTACTGTAACTGAAGGTGAGTTGGTATCTCACACTTACACTTTCACCAACACTGGTAACGAGACCCTAGTCCTCAGCGATGCTAAGGGTAGCTGCGGTTGTACGGTACCAAAGTGGCCACGTGAGCCAATCGCTCCTGGTGCTTCTAGTGAGATTGTTGTAGAGTTCAACTCTAAGAACAAGAAAGGTAAGCGTAACCAGAAGGTAACTTTGACGGCTAACACCAATCCTCCACAGACTTTCATCTACCTAACTGGTGAAGTTATGGCTGCGGAAGGTACTGCTGCTCCTGCTGTAACGCAGTAAGCCAAGCTTTATAAGAGAAATTTGGGCCATTCTGTCTAACAGGATGGCCCATTTTTTGTTACTTGTTGAAAGAATCAGCTTGGAGCTAGGAGATGGTTGGCCTTATAAACCTCCCATTTTACTAGTTTCTAACTTCTAATTTCATTGTGTCCATGGCTCAACAGCTGAAGAATTACCTGTCATTAATCAAATTTAGTCACACTATCTTTGCCTTGCCTTTTGCTCTGGTGGGCTACGTTCTGGGCAGCTTGAGTGAACAACAGTTTAGCGCCCAGATTCTGCTTTTGGTCGTGCTCTGCATGGTATTTGCCCGTTCGGCGGCCATGGCCTTCAATCGTTACCTGGATCGAGACATCGACGAGCAGAACCCCCGGACTAAAGTGCGCGAAATTCCAGCAGGGGTCATTTCTGCCCGTTCGGCGCTCGCTTTTGTGATCATCAATAGCCTGGCCTTTTGGTTGGTAACTTGGTTTATCAACCCACTCTGTTTTGCTTTGGCTCCCGTGGCTTTGCTCATCATTCTGGGTTATAGCTATACCAAGCGTTTCACTGCCTGGTGTCACTTTGTGCTGGGTTTGGGTTTAGCGTTAGCTCCGGTAGGGGCTTTTTTGGCAGTCACTGGTCACTTCAGTTTAATTAGCGTTTTGTACGGAGTGGTGGTCTTACTTTGGGTAGCCGGCTTCGATATTATTTATGCCCTGCAAGACCGCGACTTTGATGAAGGTTTGGGCTTGCAGTCCATTCCAGTCGCTCTGGGCAAGGCTGGAGCCCTTCGTTTATCTAATTTTCTACATTTTCTCTGCGCGGGATTCTTAGTCACAGCAGTCTACTTACAAGGGCAGGACTATACCGCTTTTACTGGCTTGCATTACCTGGCCGCCGGTATTTTTCTGGTACTGTTGTTCTACCAACACACCTTGGTGAAACCCAACGACTTACGCCGCGTGAATTTGGCCTTTTTTACAACTAATGGCATAGCTAGCCTCATCTTTGGTTGCTTAGTCATACTAGATGGACTCTTCTAAGTGGGATGGCTAAATGGCCGTTGTGAAAGCTAGACGGTGCGGCCATATAAAAGAAAAAATGTTAAATATATGTCCGTTTTTACTGTTTTTTGCTCGGACTTTTCTCATTATACCTACCTTTAGGGATAGCAAATCTATCTCATCTGCAAGCCCATTGCTGAAAAAAGGAAGCGACCTAATAGGTCTTCCTGGTATTTGACCAGCACTGAAGAACACTTTTGGAAAATTTATAATCCGAACTTCATAAAGCAAGCTCTATGAAAGTTGTTCTACTTGCAGTAGCCTTTCTTTCTACTTTTTGTGTTTCTGCACAAACCTTCCGATGGGACAGCGAAAAGCCCCATCAGACCGAGGAAACTCCTACCGCTTCCACCGAGGCCGGTACAGCTATGATTTATCCCGATTATTACGAGGGTAGTCCTACTGCCTTAGGAGAGGTCTTTAGTCAAAATGAACTGACTGGTGCTCACAAGAAACTGCCATTAGGAACGGTCGTACAGTTAACTCGCTTGGATAATGGTATGTCCGTTCAGGTGCGTATCAATGACCGTGGTGCCTATTGCGATGGCTGTATTATCGATATCACCAAAGCAGCTGCTAGTCAACTGGGTATGATTGGTGAACGTCAGATCGAAGTCCGACTAAGAGTATTAGGTGAGCGCAAGAATGCCGGCCCTACTATGGCTTCCATCAGTGATGAAGACGAAGGCCGGTTTCAGGTACGTGGCGTAGATCAAACGCAGCAGCGTCGTGCTGTACCGCCTACGCCCAATGCCTATGAACCGACTAGCCAAAGTCGTATTGCCACCCCTCAGGTAAAACTGGAGGAGGTGCCTCCTTCCTACGAGGAGGAAAAGGATCAACCCTGTATCATCACGGATGAGTACTACGCAAAAGGTGCACTCGGAAGGACGGAGAACGGGATTACTGTAATTGACTTGCCATTCTCTCCATTCTCCGTGCAGTTTGGTGCCTACACCAAGCGAGCTAACGCCGAACGCCACGTCAAGCGCCTGATTGATGCTGGTTTTGACAATGTCTTTATGCTTCAGGAAGAACGCCCGGGAGAGCCTACCTTAAATCGCGTTATTGCGGCCCCTTTTGCCACTTACACCGAAGCAAAGGCCTACGCGACCCAGGTGCAGGACTATCACGATATGCGTGCCCTGGTCTTCCAGGCAAAGCTGGTCGAGGTGCGCGAATAATACCTATAGCAACTACACTACACATTTTATCCCATCAACAGTCGCTTGAAAACCAGTGCGTCATTGCATCGCCAAAAAGTATGCAAGCCCTTTAGCTGGTTGCTTTCTTAAGCTAGGCTGACCGTGCTTGCAGCATGCAAGTGACACAGCAGGATCGAAGTGGTTTCAGAAGTTTCATGCCACTTTATTGATCAATAATCATTAAACGCTGCTTTAGTGTTGGTAAAAACCGTTCTTGTTTTAGCTGCTGATTCACTCACCCAAGCGTCCCGGATAATGTTCCGTTCGCCCTGGGGTGGTCAATTACAGTATCTCACTCGCCATACTGCTGCCTTGCTATTCTGTTGCCTTTTGTCGATAGCCGTGCACGCACAGGATTGTTTTGATCCCAGTGGAGATTGTACCTCTTCGAACCCTCAGCAGTTTGAATTGGAAATTGAGGTGAGCTGCGGTGATACCGTATTCCTCCCGGCCACGCAGGAGCTTTGTAATACTTGGATGATTCCAGATGGCGTACAGTCTTTTCCTGGAAGCGGCCAGGACTCTGCGGCTATTTTTATCATTGTTGATCGTTGCGATTTTCCTGATATCACCGTTGATGGCCTTACCGAAACCCCCAGTGGAAGTGGCACGGCATCCTGCGACCGCAAGCTAATCTATCAGCTATTTAGCGTTCCGGATACCACTACGCAAGGCTTAGACTGTGCCTCCTTCTTTGCACTAGAGTCTACTTCAGTTATGCTGACTAGTAGCTGTGGTTGCGATAGCTTATTAGTAAACTACTTTAACCTCGGTGGGGCAGATACCACCTATGTGGATCAGTTTAGTTGTAACCCAGATGATGTTGGGGTAGAGGTGGTAGAGCTGCTTGCCAGCACCGGATGTGACAGTGTTGTTATTCAGACCACGCAGTACATCGAACCAAACGAACTCTTTATTGAAGATCAACTGGCTTGTGCCGGAGAGACGGCCCTACTCTGGGCTTTTCAGGATGGTGATCCAACCTATTCCTGGAGTACGGGTGAAGTAGGGGAGAGTATAGAAATACAAGAACCAGGAGTATACTCGGTGACGACAGTGGATAGTGAAGGCTGTGTCAATGTAGCTTCTGCTAATGTAGAATTTAGTGAAATTGGCATTACACTTATTCCTTCTATTGCGGGCCCTCTAGTTTTATCGAATAATCCGCTCCAAGTTTGGGAAGGCGCCGCTATCCAAATGGATTTGGAAGTAAGTGGCACCCCGCACAGCTATGAAGTAGTGTGGAATGGTGGCCCTCAGATTGGCGATGATTCTACTTTTAATTACGTGGCCACAGAAACTGACTTTTTTAAGGTGGGCGTAATTGATTCCCTGGGCTGTTTTGCTATCGATAGCGTATTTGTCGAAGTGAAGCCTATCCAGTTCTTTGCGCCAACGGCCTTTAGCCCCAATGATGACGGAAACAACGATCAATACGAAATATTTACTTCCCCCAATGTAGAAGAGATGCGCTTACAGATCTTCTCTCGCAATGGCGGAATGGTCTACGACCAAATCCTTTTGGAACCCGAACCGCTGTCAAATAGCTTGCGTTGGCCGGCCTGGAACGGGGAATTTCGGGGCCGACGAATGGACCCTCAGGTTTTTGCATTTCAATTATGGTACCGGGCAATCCGTGGCGAGTGGCGGCTGTTCTCCGGAGATTTAACCCTCAGTCGTTAACAAGAAAATATGAAACAAGGCTACCTCAGTTTTTTAATATTCTTACTCAGTATTTGCTTCCTCCAGGGGCAAGACTGGATGCCTGCCGTCCCCTCTTTGTCTGCTGCGCTGGCTGAAGAGGACGCTCGCCGTAAAGCGCCTAGTTTTCAGTGGCCTTGGCAAGCTGCCCGCACTGACTATTTCGGCTGGTGGTTCAACGGGATTGAGCGCAGACTGCTGGAGAGTTTTGAGTTTCGCCCGGGGGTACGCTACGTTTTTCAGACCAGCACTTTGGGGTACCAGGCCGACGAAACAGTACTGGGCGGGGAGATAGTGATTGATGATGATCTGCTCAACGCAGTGGACTTTCCCGGTATTATTGAGAATCGTCTGCGCGCTACTCGGATAGAATTGCCTACTGGCTTTTTGCAAAGAGAAACAAGGGGGTGGACGAGCATGGCGCAACAAGAACTCAATTTGGCGGGGGTTCGCCTCCGCGCTACCTATTGGTCTGGCGCGCTGGCGCCTCGTCAGTTTCCCCAACCAGGAGATTTTGGTGCCCTCTTTGATGCTGATGAGTTTATCGGGCTTGCGGCTCGGGAGGTAGCCTCTACCTCTGCACTTAATAATGCGGTTTCCCTGGAAATAAACCTGCACCCTTTATTGCTACTAACCGGTTTTCGACGCCTGGAGTGGAATATGAGAAGTGGTTTTTACCTCTTGGGAGACTTCTCCTTCGGTTGGGTGAAATCTACGGACCTCACCTTCCGGCAAGGACGAGAGTTACTGGGAGACGTTGATATGGGGCAGGAGATTAGAGATATCCTTCCCGATCCTTTGGAAAACTTAATTAATACCGATGAGGCGGGCGACTTGTTATTGACGGCAGTGGAAAGCCGTTTACCCCTCTATGGTTTTGGTCTGCCAATAGCTACTGGTCGGACGATGGAATGGGAAGGATGGCTGGGTTATCATTGGTCAAATTCGACCTGGTCGGGTGACGCCCGCCTTGGTTTTACGTACCAAAGACAGCAACTAAGTAATGAGCACCCCTCCGCTCCAGTCTTAAATGTTGTCCGCTGGATTCCAGCGATAAACGTCAAATGGGTATTTAATAAAGCACAATCGGATGGTTCGATTTTCGATCAGTAAGATTGTTGCAGCGGAAATATTTGCTTTATGAGGATTTCTACTTTCACAATTGTACTGCTGCTCTTAGCAACAGTATCCCTTACCGCTCAAACGGATTTCTTTGGGCGTACGTTCGGCGGGCAGAGTCCCAATAGCGCCGAAAATTTCTTGATGATTGGGTTGGGCAATGAAGTCAGCTTTATCAACAATCAGGCAAACCTGCGGGAGTTTGATCATGCTACTCGTCAGATTGAGCTTTTCAACTTAGGTATCGGCTACGCAGCTGAGATCTTAGAGGACGACAGCCTGGAAGAAATTCAGATTGATTTGGATACCATCGTAGGTGGACCGTTTACTCAAAACACCTTCCGCTTCTTTGCGGGCCTGCAATACGAGGCACTAGACCGGGAACAAACCACTACGCTGAACTTTGGTGGCTCTCGTTTTCAGGATGGTGGCTTATCCGTGTCCTTGCGGCATGACTTTAGTTTACTTCCTAAGGATCGGGTGATTGAAATTGTACCGGCCATTGTTACGGAGCGCGGTGTCTTCGCCTCTTTTTATGGTGGTTTAGAAGGCGGTTTTGACAGTGGCTTTAGCGTGTCGTTGGAAGAATCGGGTATTCTACAGATCGTCTCTGATCACTTGATTCAGGATGTCGCAGCAGGCAATTTGACCTTCGAAGAGTTTAAGAATATTGAACGGGAGTTACACGCTAGTATTCGTTACGAGGCTCCACGTAATACCGGTGGTTCTGAATGGTTTATGTTAGCCTTATTAAAGGGACAGTTGTACACCACACCTTTTAATGGCCTGCGATTGAAGTTTATGCTGGGCGCAGAATATGGCTTAGATATCACTCGTGTACGTAACCGCAATCAGAGCCGATTCGGTATGTTTGTTCGGGTCGGATATTTATTCTTCTGATTTGTGTACCTTAGTGACTGAAGCAATTGCAATAACCAGCTCAATATCAATGGCAAGAGGCACTTCCATTGGTAGTAAGAGCGCTATCCAACTTCAATTGTGAATACTGTGCACTGACTCATTAGGTCGGTATTTGCGATCATGCCAGTTGAGCATGATTACACCATAGGTTTTGCAATTCGGATACGGTACATCAAACCAATCCGTATCTCTTTAATAGCAACTTCATCCACCCATTTCAAAGGAGGAAACTTACACGAGTTAATGGTAAAGCAATTAACACTACATGAAGTGGTTCTTTCGGTTATTGAATGCCTTTATGGAAGGCTTTCTACCGGTATTCGGGCTAGTCGCCGGGGTCGGCCTGGCTTGGTATGCCTGGAACGCTACTTCTGATGATTTTGCTGGATTACCCCTTATCCAAGAAATTACTGATAAATATCGCCTAGGCTGGGAGACCACCTGGGCTTTTGGTGAGGATCTTCGCCAAAGAATTGTCACCTTCGATAGCCTCTACCGCGCCGGCGAATACGCCAGTATCAACACAGAATACCCACAATCCTCAAAAGCATCTTTAAGTAATCTTAGCATTCCCTGGCATCGAGTTATCGTAGAGCGGAAACTGGAAGAGCAGAATTGGTCTTCCGGAAAGCGAAAAGCAGCGGGGAGGTATCTCGATTATATTGATCAATATTTGGCGGTAGCGGTTCGGGATATGTACGCCACGGGAGTCTCTGCCAGTATCACCTTGGCGCAAGGGATTCTGGAAAGTGGTGCCGGGCGCTCTAATCTAGCGTTAACCACCAATAATCATTTTGGGATAAAGGCATTGCCGACTAAAGAAGGGCGTCGGAAAATCAAGGCCAAGCGGTACCGCGAGTTGCGGGATTCCGATTTTGCCTATCGTTCACCAGCTATTGGAGTCAGTCAACATCATGATGATCATAAGTATGATCGTTTTGAGAGCTACCGCAATGTAGGGGACAGCTATCGGCGGCACAGCGCTTTGTTGCTCAATACTTGCAAAAAGGCCCGAAAAGGCTGTTATGGTTGGATTTGGGCCACTTTTCCCGTGCAACAGGAGCCCATTGATATTTCCGCTATTGCTCGCAAATACGAACTCATTTCCGGCTACGGTCCAGCTGACTTTTTCGGGGATACTACTGTTCCCTATTATGCGGCACAAGCTGCTGCCCTAAAGATGGCGGGCTATGCGACCTCTAAAACCTATCATCGAAAATTAGTTTACCTAATTGAAACATACGAGCTCTGGCGTATCGATGCCGCATTGGTACTAGCCGCCCGAGCGACCTATTCTGATTCTTAATAACAATTCAACATACCTTAAAACAAACATGCCATGAATTTCTTTGTACAACTATCAAAATTCTTCGGAGCCCTTGTCGCGATCGTTCTTTGTGTTGGTTATCTCTCTAGTGGAGATAAGGCCAGCTTTTTACACGCCGAGAATCCCGAAACCAGTACCATGTCCGCCGCTGGAATGCTGAGTGGTGAACCAGGGACGGTAGTCAGTTTAGATGCCAACGATTCCCCTTCTGAGATGGTTTTTCGGCCCGGAACGGGTGCCACAGCTGAGAGCTTGCGCCCAGCCACCAACGAGCGTGCGGATCGCCGTAGCTCAGCTAGCGCAAATCGTCGTGCGGTCACCGCCTACGAAATTGAAGAATGGGTCCAGACGAATGCTGCTCAATCTTATCTGGAAGCAGAGCGCGGAACGATCTCTCCAGGAGTTATTTTAGCTACTGGTATCTATTTCCTGGAACAAGGCCAAGCCGATGCCCGTATGAATGCCGCGGAAGTGGCCGCTTACCTGACGGAAATCCGCGACCAAGCTTCTAGCCGTGCTAAAGCACACATGAAGTATATCGCCAACAGCGAACAGTGGATTGAAGGACTAAGCATGGCGGGCTTTGATGGCCAGCAGATTGCCCAGGTGTTTAAGCATTACCAACTTCGTGCTTATGACAAGGAAATGTACAGCCGTCACGTGGAGCGCCGTATTGAGCAACCAGAGCGTGCCGCCGAGGTGACGAGCTTGGCCTTGGATCGCAACGAGCGCAATCGGGATTTGGCGGAAGCCTACAATGATTATGCTGATCGTGAGGACGTACGGATTAAGTATGCACTACCGACAATTAAAAAACCAGCTGCACTAGCGGTAGAAGAGGTGAGCGCAGGACGCCAAGAGGCAGAATCATTTGCAAAAGGAGAGAGTCGTACCTATTCCGAACCTCGCCACTTCTGGTCTGTCTTGAAGGAGGTTATTGCTCTTGAAAAAGGATACGAAAGCTGGGACGCTTACCACGCTGACCATCCTAAGAGTGCAGATCGCGCTTTTCAACGTCGCTCCGATATTATGGCTAATGGAGGCGTCATGAAAGTAACGCGCCGCTAGCAGAAACTGGTCAAAGTTAAGCGCACAAAGAGATGCGGCAAAATGGCATATCGCAACGGTAGTTTCGATAGAAGTGGGGATTTATTCCGACTTGCTTATCGAAATTACCCTTGCTATTTTGGCTGAAACCGGTGTTTGCTCGAGCATTCACTGCAATTGAGGGGGGATTAACCCGATTACTCAACCTGTAGGATGCGCCAGTTGTTGTAACGGAAAGCAGGATAATCATTAAAAATACCAGTTGAAATAGTAATTGCAGTATCTCTATTGATACTGTACTTGCCATTTTGCTTGCAATTGCTAATCCTGTTTCCACCTGTTTGATACTATGAAGAAATCGCTACTATTTTTACCAGATATCTCTGGTTTCACCGAGTTTGTCCAGAACACGGAAGTGGAACACAGTCAGCACGTAATTGCTGAACTGCTGGAAATTCTTATTGATGCCAATACGATTGGGTTAGAGCTGGCGGAGATTGAGGGAGATGCTTTGTTTTTTTACAAAGAAGAACAGGTCCCTACGCTTGAAGAATTTCTGGAGCAGGTGGAGCTTATGTACACGGCCTTCTATAGTCACCTTAAACTCCTTGAAAAGCACCGGATTTGTCCGTGTAATGCTTGTGCCAAAGCACCGGAATTAGAGCTAAAGATCATTGCTCACAGTGGCGAGATTCAGTTTATTAATGTTCATAATAGTAGGAAACCCTTTGGCACCCAGGTGATTGAAGCCCACCGCTTGATGAAAAATAATGTGCCCAGCGATAATTACCTACTCATCAGCGATAGTTTGGCTACTGATCTAGGCCTCAGTGCCGGGACGTATAGCGAACAGTATGACTTTGCTCCCGGTCAGAATCGTTACGATGGACGCGATGTACATTACCTGTATTCAAAAATTGATCCTACAAAACTAACCCTTGAGGAGCCCAACGGCAATTATGAGGTAACTTTCACTGAGCCACCAAACATCAAGGAGTGCCGGGAATATCCGGTGGCAGCCGAAGTTTTGTACGAGTACATTTCCAACTTCCGTTACCGCCACCTCTGGAATCAGGATGCCGATCGCTTTGACTTCAATGAAAATGAGGTGACTAAACTAGGTTCTCCACACGTCTGCGTCATTAACGGTAGTGATATCAATTTTGTTACCGTTACCAAACCGGTGGAAGAAGGACAGCTCATTTATGGAGAAATGACCGAAAATCCACCCCCGGTTGATCAACTGTATCAGTTCTTCATTATTACACCGCTTTCGACCGATAGTTGCCGACTGGAGTTGGAGACCTATTGGAGAGCACGCTCACCGGTAAAGAAAGTTATGCTCCGTCTATTCGTCAAAAAGATTTTACGGAATAGTGTCTTGAAGGTGCTGGAAAACCTAAACGAATTGGTTATCAAGCCTATGCCGGTGGATACTTCTGTAGGATAATGTACACGGAGTGGAAGATCGCCAGGGGTGAGCAATGGGGTGCTTCTATTACTGCCAAATTCCTTCAATCTGCGCAATTAGACTCTTGCGTAATTCCCGTACATATTTGATCTCATTTTCGTTTTGGCGCCTTGTCCGCCAAGCTAATAGCCATTGATGAGCTGTTTCTCCGTAGCGGATCAGCCAAGGAACCGCTACACTACCTAGTAGCAGCAAAACCAATGGTAGCCAAGACCATAGAACGGCGGCTAGAACAATCCAGAACAAGGCATAAAGCAAGTAACTCACCATCAATGAGGCCCAGCGTACCGGCCCTCCGAATTCTAAGGTCTTCATCTTAACGCCAGAAAACCACTGACTGAATAGGAGAGGGGGGAGTAGAAACAGCAAAGCCAACAGGGCTGGGAAAATGCCCCAGAGCACTGAACTGGTCTTCTTCTGGCTTATCTTGTACTTGCCCATTAGCGCTTCATCAGTAATCCGCATTCGCTCCAAGCGGCTGAAGTAATCGTGCGTAGCAAGACTTAACTCCTTTTTCTGCTCTGTAGGCATTTGGTTGATCGCATCCGCAATGGCTTTTTCACCGCGTAGTTGCGTTTCGGAGGTGCCAATTTCTGCCTGGGGCGGATAGCCAGATTGCGTGCGATACAAGCGCAGGAGATTTTCTACCAAAGGTTCATCCTCGATCTGCTCAATAATAATCACTTCCTGACTCAGCCGTTGACGAACCTCGTCCGTCAATTTATTGATCGCTTGACTAGGTGCATCCTTGTAGTGCTCCAGGTAGGTACTGGCCAGAATAGGTTCTCCGCAATTGATCATGATATCAGATCTCAGGCGGTCGGCGTAGGTGTAGTTGACGCCAACTGGTACAATGTATACTTCTTCCAGATCAGCGGCATCCAACGCCCCCAGCGCAATGCGGGCGGTTCCTTTTCGGATCGGGCGCAGGCGTTTTTCGTGGATACATCGGCCTTCGGCGAGGATCATCAAGTGTTTCTTGGCGGAAAGTACCCGAAAGGAGCGATTAAAAGACTCGTAGTTGTTCTTAATGCCACTGTAGCCGGCATCCCGCATTCTAAAGACAGGAATAATGTGTACTCCCTTTAAAAGTTTGGCGGCAATCTTGTTTTTAAAGAAATCACCTCGGGCCAGGAAGTTGAGTGGTTCTTCCAAAAAACAGGCCAGGACACAAGGTTCGATGAAAGTGGTAGGATGATTTGCGGCCAGAATTACAGCTGCATTCTTAGGAATCCGCTCGGCATTGGCCAGGTCAATGCGGCGGAAGTAGTATTTCAGACCTATGGTGGCAATGGGTCTTACAGCAGCATAAAGCATACAGGTGTCACGATTTTCTCTGCACAAAGAAAATTGTTTTTTTCTTTTCTTTGTTATTAAACGGGAGCTTTGCCACTAACCTAATTGCTTTCGTTGTTTAATTGGGCGGTAAACGCACACTACTAGGTACTTAGTTGCCTGCCAAACTTCCATGTAGGCAGGGTAACTTGTGACCGAAATTAGATTAAATTTAAAGCACTCAAATCCGAAGTTCACAATACTCATCATCACAAATGACCAGTAATGCAAGAACACCTGAAACAGGTCCTGGAAATGATTTCACAAGCGGAGCATCATGTCGCAGAGGGGGAGGTAGAACGCGCCTTGCGTTTAGCACGTGATGCCGAAGACTTTCCAGATCCTGATGCACTGCTTCTGCAGTTATTATCACGCTGGAATACAGTGGAGCGCAAGATGCTGGAAAGCTTAATCTCCGATGATGATTTTCGAGTAGAGCGTGCGCAAGTCACTAAACGCTTAACTCAGTTTCTCCTGGAAACTAAGGATGCAGTCGAGACCGAATTGCTTGGTGCCGCAGTTGCTCCTGTTGAGAATGATGGTGATTTGGCTTTGCCAGATTATGACGGTAAACCACAGGTTTTGCTGCTGTACGCAAAAGATGACGAAGCTTTATTGAAGGAATTGCAGAAACATCTATTCCTGGCGATGCGGGATGAGGCGCTGCAATTTGTAGATGTTCACCAAGCGGTGCCCGTAGTAGTGAAGGAACCAGAGAGATATCAAGAGCGGTTAATAGACGCCGCGCGAACGGTACTGACGCTAGTGACTCCCAATACCATGTCATTACCCATTTTTCCGCTAGCAGAGCGCGCGCTGGAGGCGGGTAAGCTAATTCCCATCCGGGTAGAAGAAGTTGGCCTTGAGGGCAGCCCATTCCGCAGGGAAATCGCCGGCCTGCCGAAAGATGGTGACTTCATCGGTAATCGATCGAACCCTAATGGGGCTTGGGTGGAGGTAGCTCAAGAATTGCAATCGTTTTTCAAGAAGATTAAAGAGGAAGGATAAGCAGTGTCGGCAACGCAAAAATATCTATTGGTAGTAGGAGGTCCGACAGCTTCGGGTAAAACGGGACTAGCCATTGCGCTAGCCCAGCATTTTTCTACAATTATCCTTTCCGCGGATAGCCGGCAATTTTATCACGAATTGGAGATTGGCAATGCCCGGCCCAGTGCGGACGAGCTGACCGCAGCAAAGCACTATTTTGTTGCTGATCGCAGTGTGGAAGAACCACTGAGTGCGGGGGGCTTTGCTCGAGAGGCGCTGCTAGTGTTGGAACAAGAGTTTCAGGACAAGGATGTTGTAGTACTGGTAGGCGGTTCTGGTCTATTCGTACGAGCACTTACCGAAGGTTTAGACGAGTTCCCTACCATCGCTGCGGCGACCAGGCTTAAGGTGGACCAGTTTTTTGCCAATCAGGGGCTACAAGGCTTGCAAAGTGAACTAGCGGCTATTGATCCGGATTACTTCGCTCAGGTAGATCAGCAAAATCCTGCTCGTTTACGCCGAGCGCTTGAAGTGTTCTACGAAAGTGGTCAGCCGTATTCTAGTTTCCGGCAGCAACACAGGCAAGGCAGAAGCTTTAAGCCCATATATCTACAACCACATTGGCCCAGAGCAGCTTTGTACGATCGCATCAACCGGCGTGTGCACGCAATGATTGCTGCGGGCTTGGAAGAAGAAGCTAAGTCCTTAGAACGCTTCCGGGAATTGTCTGCTCTGCAAACTGTAGGTTATCAGGAATGGTGGCCCTACTTCGCTGGAGAGCAGTCAATGGACCGTACCATTGAGCTCATTCAGCAAAACTCGCGTAATTACGCCAAACGTCAACTGACCTGGAATCGTCGGGATGGCTATTGGAAGTTGGTCCCTCAGGCGGATTTGTGGGCTGCCTTGAGCTATATTTATTTGGTCCGCCGGCAAGAGCTCGTACTAAAGAAGTTTCCGGCAAGTGATCAGCCCATCCTACACACAAAGGAAGAGCGACAGCGATTGGCACTGATCCACCAAGCCACAGAGGAAGTGATGGCGGCGGTCGATCTAGCTCATTGGAAAAAGAGAGTGGTGTTGCGCTATTGGAAGAATGCGGAGCTTGGACACCACGAAGTTGCGGTGCTGCTGCACGAGGCCTGTTATCGGGCGGATGCCGAAGAGGTATATACAATCACGACGAAAGAAAAAGACGAGGATTTACTACAGTCCTTGGCCTGGGAACCTTTAGCGGCGGCGGATAACCCACTACTTGAGTTGCTTGACAAGAAAGAAATTAGAGCCAGACATTGGATTTGGCAACGCTCTAAGCAAGAATTTTAAACGCTGGATCAGTCTTTACCAAGCACGTCCTACTTATCTCCAGCATCCTGCGTTTACTCTCCCTCAGCCATTATTTCCTCTGCCACTTCATCTCGCTCAATTTTAACGGGCACTGCTGCTTTGAGCTGTGGCACCAGGGCATCACGTACCGCTATGAATTTAGGCATGAGCGTATCTGACAGTGGTTTGGCGGGAGGAAATTTCAGCTTAAGGTGATTGACCTGCTTACCATTTTGCCAGAAGCGGAAACACACGTGAGGGCCAGTGGCAAGACCAGTAGAGCCCACATAACCAATGGTTTGACCTTGGTGTACTTGGGTGCCTACCTTAATGCCCGCAGCGAATTTCTGCATGTGCAAGTACTGTGTCTCGTGGGTCTCGTTGTGGCGAATTTTGACGAAGTTACCGTTCCCCTTGGTGTAGCCAGCACGAGTTACTACTCCGTTACCTACGGCAATGATAGGAGTGCCATAAGGAGCAGCGTAGTCCGTGCCAAAGTGCGGGCGGCGGTAGCGCAGTACAGGATGTAAACGATTAAGATTGAAGTAGGAGGAGATGCGGGCATACTTAACCGGTGCTCTCAAAAAGCCAGAGTTCATTGGCTTACCCGTTAGGTCATAATAGCCGGTTTCATCTGTAGGCCCATTATCAAAATAGATGCTGTGAAAGACGGTATCAGCCGTTCGGTATTCTGCGGCGATGACTTGCCCAACCGCAACGGGCTCTCCCTCGATATAATCTTGTTGATAAACCAGGCGGAACTCTTCGTCTTTCTGCAAGTGGTGAAAGTCGATCGACCATTGGAGGGCATCCTCCATTTTAGCAGTCAATTCAAAGCTGTAGCCGCGGTCGATCATGGCGTTCCATAGTGATCCTTCAATGATGCCAGCCGCCACCTGGGTGTCAGTGGTAACTTCTCTTTCAGTCCTCCAAACGCGAAGGTCATCTTTGAGTTCGAAAACGACATATTCATAAGCGGAAGGCTCGTACACAATGTAATCAGTGCGCTGAGTGGAATCCTTGGCTAACGCAATCAGTGGTTTACCGGCGCGCATGGTGCGAAGATCAAATACCTCGTCGGCATTGGTAATGAGTTGGTAGGCCCGGTCTGCTGCTAACTCGTAAGTGCTAAGGATGTCGGAAAGCGATTGGCCTTCCTCGATGATGTTTTCTTGTACCTGCAGGGTGTCTAAGGCAAATCCCCAGCCCATGGTAGGTATCGTAATGGGAAAGGCAGCGAGCTCAATGCCCGGCTGGATCTCTTCTTCTTGTTGAGAATAAAAGCCACCTAAAGTAGCCAGTGCGATGATGGCAATGCCAAACCAGGACAGCAGGCGTCGGTTTCGCCACCAAAGAATAGATGCAATGCGTTTTGTACGGGTCGCACGCGTGCGCAGTCGGGTAGACAACTCATTCAGGTCCACAAGTCGAAGTTCTGTCGTGAAAAAGTAGGTTTTCTCAAAGCTCAGTCCATACTGGGGTTTGCCGCAAAATTGGCAGAACCGCTCTTGATAAAGGACAAATATAACAGCCTTAGGTATTGCTAGGTTGTTTTTCCTGTTAAAATGGGTGCTCTAGCCCTGTTCTCGGCCCTGTTTAATGCTTTCTGAGTTCACTATTAATGAATCCAATGGTAAAGAATGGAGTTTGCAAGGTGCAGATTATTAGGGGATTAGCAAGGTTTTATTAGAGTAATTGATGAGCTAAGCCGCTAAATAAAGCATACCTGGCCTCCTTGGGCTTTAGGTGCGCAGAGCATGTATTCGGGTATCATCGGTGGATAATAATGGTACAAGAAAAAAAGACCCCGCCTGTAAAGGCGAAGTCTCTCCGGATTAAAACAACACTAGGGATTACTCAAATGTAGGCGCTTGACTGGCTAGAGGAAAGTTCAATTGTGTGGTTGCGCAATTAAGTAGCCTAAACAGTCGCTCTGACCGACTAAGTAGAACAGTCAGACACAATAAGTGAGCGGAAATAGCACGACTGTTGGCCGCCTGTATAATTTACACTACGAAACGTAGCTTGAGTTTTGGAGGTGCCTTCGAATACTAGGCTAGTGATTTATCTCGATAATGACACCCCAGGAGATGAACAGCGTCAACGGCTTTGGAGGTAGGGATTACTTGCAATGTAGATTCCTAGAGCTTTTAAGAAAACTTATAGTTCGCTCTAAATAGCAGCGGGAATGCCCTGCCTTCACGAAAGTAGCTGTTCATCAATCTTCGATTTTAATGCGTTTCAAATATGCTCAAGCAACAGTTTTCTCAAAGTGCGAGCACGTGTCCTGATTGAGATCGGCATTCCTGCCTGCCGAAACGGCAGTACAGGCAGGTTTTGGGTACCTTTTTTTGCTGTAGAAAAAAGGTACAGAGAAAGGAGCCAGCATTCACTGTTTTGCATTGTCGACTCTTGACAGACTAGGTTTTCTAGTCCGAACTAATGACGCATCAATCAAATCTCTAAGTACATACAGAACTAATCCTCCGGTTAATTACCTTTGCGGGAAATAGCACAGCAATGTCGGATTCCTCCAAATACGAACGTCGGGGCGTATCGGCCACCAAGTCGGAAGTACACGCGGCCATCCAAGGCCTGGACCAGGGCTTGTACCCCAAGGCATTTTGTAAAATCCTGCCCGATTTTGCCGCAGGTGATCCCGCCTATTGCAACCTCATGCACGCTGATACTGCGGGAACTAAGCCAAGCCTGGCCTATCTCTACTGGAAAGAGACGGGTGATCTGTCGGTCTGGGAGGGCATTGCTCAGGACGCTCTGGTGATGAACCTTGATGATATGGCTTGTGTCGGTTGTGTGGATGATATTATCATTTCTTCCACTATCGGCCGGAACAAAGGACTCGTACCTGGAGAGGTAATCAAGACGATTATTCAATACACGCAACGTTTCGCTGACGAAATGGCCGCACTGGGCGTCCAGCTGAAGTTGGCTGGCGGAGAAACTGCCGATGTGGGTGATATTGTACGTACCATTGATGTGGGCTACACGGCCTTCGGACGCTTACGCCGAGATGAGTTGCTGGTCAACCAGATCCAGCCGGGTGATGTCATTGTGGGCTTTGCATCTTATGGCCAAGCCACCTACGAGAACAGTTACAATGGCGGTATGGGCAGTAATGGCCTGACCTCCGCCCGGCACGATGTATTTGATCATGGCTACGCTGCCAAGTATCCAGAATCCTTTGATCCTTCTTTGCCCGATGATGTTGTCTACGTTGGTAGCAAAAAGCTAACCGAGACGATTGATATTGATGGGGAAGCTATTCCGGTAGGAAAACTAGTGCTTTCGCCTACACGTACCTACCTGCCGGTTATCAAGCAGCTGTTCCAAAAGTTGCAGCCCTATATGCACGGCATGATCCACTGTACCGGCGGCGGACAAACCAAGGTGATCAAATTCGTTGATCAAGTAAAGGTGATCAAAGACAACTTCTTACCGATTCCTCCGCTATTTGAACTGATCCAAAAGGAGTCAGGTACAGGCTGGAAGGAAATGTATCAGGTCTTCAATATGGGCCACCGCCTCGAGGTTTACCTACCGGAAGCACAAGCAGCAGAAGCCATTGCTATTGGGAAGTCATTCGGGATTGATACGCAAATTGTAGGTAGGGTAGAGGCAGCACCAGAAGCTGTGGTAGAAGTGCAAAGTCCGCACGGAGTGTTTACGTATAATGAATAGAGTGTGATGCGAATAAGCAAGCAAGCCAAAGCGAACGCAATTGTTGATATCCTGGAAGACCTCTATCCGGAGACTCCAATACCCTTAGATCATCAGGACCCGTACACGCTGCTGGTGGCCGTTCTGCTCTCTGCCCAATGCACGGATGAGCGCGTCAATAAGGTCACTCCTGACCTATTCGCATTGGCAGATAATCCGTACGACATGGCCCAAGCGCCGGTGGAAGATATCAAAGCCATCATTCGCCCTTGCGGTCTTTCTCCCCGTAAGTCAAAAGCGATTTCTGAGCTCTCTCAGATTCTGATAAAGGATTACAGTGGCGAGGTACCACAGGACATGGATATTCTGGAAACACTTCCCGGTGTAGGCCACAAGACGGCCTCTGTGGTCATGTCACAGGCCTTCGGCGTACCCGCTTTTCCTGTAGATACCCACATCCATCGCCTGGCTTACCGCTGGACCTTGAGTACCGGCAAAAACGTAGTCAAAACCGAACACGATCTTAAGCGTCTATTTCCCCGCGAGCTGTGGAATAAGCTGCATCTACAAATTATCTTCTTTGGACGGGAGTACTGCCCGGCCCGTGGGCATGATCCTTATACCTGCCCGATCTGTAGCAAGTATGGGCGGAAGTCGATGTTTAAGTAGGTGAACTAGAAGAAGTACTTTCTCTCTTTACTAATGTAAAATCAAGTTCGTATAGAGCAGCCGTTTCGCGGCATTCTACGCCTATGCGAGCGTTTAGCTCTTTTTCTTATTAAGGCTGATTAGTAGTGCCTGGGGGCATTGTTTCTAACTGTTTTGGAACTGTTTTTAGCGAAGTGCTTGAAAAGTAGGTCACGTTTTGTGAGCTAGCTGCTTATATGTAGGAGCTATACAAGTTTTCCGAATTGCACATTGTAAATGGTTGAGAAGGCTAATAAGACCTTGATCGATTATAAAAACTTTTCATCAAAATAGGCTTGCTTATGACTTTTCAGGAGAAGCTTCTACTACTACGGCGTCTTCATGATTTAATTCGCCGTAAGGCTACAGGTACTCCATTAGAATTGACAAGGAGACTTTCCATTTCACGGGCTGCGCTATTTCGGTACCTGGATATTCTAAAATCTTACGGGGCTCCTCTTTACTATTGTTCTAATCGCCAATTATACTGCTATAAGGATGATTTTGAATTAATTTTTTGAGGTCTCTATTTCTGAGACTGTGTAGGACTAATTTTGAAAGCAACAATAGCTGAACATTATTGAACAAATTACCTGAAAAGACAGCTTTCATCTATTAGGTGATTTGCGATTTATATGTATGTGCGGCTTTTAAAGCCTTTTGGATAAAAATTGATAAACCACTTATTCTAATATGAAAATTAAAGCGTTATCTCTCATCTCTCTTCTTTTGGTCGTTTTATCAGTTTATTTAAGTGCTCAGGGTTTAGTAAGTCCTGGTACGAGTTCTTCCCAAAAGAATGTGCCAACAGATTTAGTTAGATTAATAACTTACGACGAAGTATCACCAGGTGTATCCAGTAATTCAAACCCAATCAGTGAGAAAGGTGAACTGAGGAATGCTACGCTTAACACCTTTGATTTGGATGAAATATGCAGTTGGGCTGGTGCTGACCAGAGTATTTGCCGAGGTGATGAAGGTGTGGCAATTGGTTTTGATGCAGACTTGCCAGAGAACATGGAATGCTGGGAGGATTACTGTGTAAAGTGGGAGCCTGAACAAGGGTTGGATAATCCTTATGTTTTAAACCCAATGGCTGCCCCAGTTGAAACGACTTCCTATACCATACACATCACCGATAATGATGGTCATTATTATGGAAGTGACGAGGTTTTAGTGGAGGTTATTGCCAACCCCGTACCGATCATCACACCTGCAACTCCATGGATTTGTGGAACAGATCAAGTCACTTTGTACGGCTCGATTGCTGGAGGGTTTGAGGGATACACCATCCTTTGGTCCCCAATAAATGAAAGTACTCCCTCTGTTACCATTGACCAGCCAGGAAGTTATATCCTACAAGTAACGGATAGCAACACGGGCTGCGAGGCTGAAACTACTGTTGTCGTGGAAAATGCTGAGCTTACGGCAGTGATCAGTAGTGCGTTTGATAAGATTTGTCCAGAAGGAGAGTTGTTGTTACAGCCCCAGGTAGAGGGAAGTCCAGGTCCTTTCGATTATCTCTGGTCGAATGGGAGCATTTCTTCATCGCTGATTATCGACCAAGCAGGTGAATATGAACTAACAGTTACGGACCGAAATAATGGGTGCGAAGCGAATGCCGCAATCGAAATTTCAACTTATGAACCAGTAGTTGAAATGCTTGGCGCAAGCTCTGATAATGAGAATACTCTTGACGATTTAGTAATACTTCCTGACAATCAAGTCATTTGCCCCAATAACAGTTTTGATTTAGCTGTGGAGGGCTCATTTGTTTCAGTCAATTGGACAACTACTGGCAGTATCGGCACTCTATTAGTAGAAGGTGATGGTTCGACTGCGCTGTACACCGCATCTGCCGATGAAGAATCTGTGACAGTCACGGTAACAGTTACCTTAGAAGATGGTTGCGAAGTAAGTGATGTGGTTACCTTCAATAATGCTGAGCTTGCCGATAATGCTGTGGGTTCTTTTATCGATGATATAGGATTCTATTGCATTGATATTACAATTTTATCAGAAGCCGCAAGACCAAATACTCCCCAACAACGTAATAGCCTAACATTATGCGAGGAAGATGATTGTGCAGATGAAGATGTAGTATGCGTAAGGGATGATGCCAGATTACGTATTGCCGTCAGCGGTGAAGATGTGGGGGATTTGGGGATGCTGGTCAATGATTACTTATCCTATTTTACTTCTGAATATGAATACCCTTCAGCCCGGGCATATATCACTTATGAAGGCGATGCCTGTGCTTGTGCAGATGGCGGTAACTATCTAGCCACTATCCAAGATGATTTCGAGGAGGACGAACTGGCTTTTTGGTTCATAATTACGGGGGATAGTGCCCCTAACTCACCGGGAAGACTTTGTGTTTTAGCAAATGTACCAGCTAGTGAAGAACATTACCCGGTTGCTCCAGATAAGCGAGAGTTTGTAGACTTTAGTTTACAGGTTGTTAGTGAAGACGAAGATGATGGTGGCCTTGGGAGTGAGGGAAAACAAAGATTATTTACGGTCTGCGATGCTAATCTAGATAATTGGTTAGGCTACGCTAGCCATGTGGCTCCGGGGGATGATGCAATTCTCTGTAATGGGGCATTGCAAAATAACCCTTGGGTGGTTGCTCCTAGTGGGATTCCAATGCGAATGCCGGCCTATACTGCTCTGAGCTGGATTTATGCCCCTCCTAGAGGTGCACTTCCACCCACCGGTACATTGGCCGGATTCACTGATTGGGTAGAAGAAGGAGGAATAACAAGACCTAGATACTTTGGAGCTAGAATTAGCCGTCCACTACTTTTAAATCCTGACGATCCAGAATTAGATGAAGCTGATGAAATTTTCAATCGTAGTCGCTTTACGGGCTATCAACGATACGGTACGCGAAGAGATTTATACTTAGAGGGTATCTACAATTCTATCGTTCTAACAGATGTAGGTGAGTATGAGGAGATCGAGTTTTTCTCTGCCGGAATTCCTAATAATCCCGTTTTTCCTACTAGTATCGAGTTTTTTGCTTGCTCTCCGCGTATCCCAGCTTTTATTGACAATATGCTCATTCCGCAGGGGCATTTTACCGATGGTGCTGGTCCGCCATTGTCAGCTAGTACAGTTGTAGATAATTGGGATGACAGTATCTTGCTGGACCCGAATAACCCTTGGGGAGGTGTTAACCAAACCCTACCAACTGCAGAGATTACCGATGTGAAGTTTTCCGGTGTTGTCGCAGTAGATCCTGGAACTGACGCCAGCGTATTTCGTCTGAAACATCAGGAAGCTGATGGTAGCATAGTGTATAGTTTTGTATTAGCATTTTTTAATGAGTTTGACCAATTAGAGCTACGGCTGTACAACTGTTTTTCCGGATCTTATGACCTTCCGATTTCTTCAACAGTTATCTCTCCGGTATTTCTACAGACAATGTCGGGTTATACCATGGGCAATCAGTTCAGTACGCAAGATGTAGCAAACAACGAAGTCGAACTTGGACGTCCTTTCTTACTGGAACTGTCACCAGAGCAAGCAGGAGCTTTAGGCTTAACCTACAGCCCAAACTCTAGTGTTATAGGGTCGGAAATAGATCCTACAAGTCAAATAGCAAATTATGGTTTTGCCAATATGGCTGACCTCCAAATTTTTGCCGATGAAGCAGCACGCGGCCTTGGCATGGGCGAGGCAAGAATCAACACGCAGTTTATTATCTCTGCGGATGATAAAGTCTTCATTGATCCAGAAACTGAAGATGAGATTGATATTGATGGAGAGGCTGCTGCCCGCAACTTTCTGACCGGAGAAATGAGCCGTGTAGATGGAACAAATGGCGATAAGCCGGATATGAAATTGTTTGTTCACTTTACGGTTAACGGTGGGGCTATTGTTGGACTCCGCTTTGCTGAAGACTTTTATACTCTTACCGAAGCCTTGGATGAAAACGGTGAGACGATTCTGGTAGATGTGTCCACGCAAGAACTGAATCAACCCCTGATCCTGCAAAATTTAGCCTTTGAGCGTTGGGAGCAAGCGCTCTTTTTACAGGCTACATCAGCAGGTTTAGACGAAACTGTGGATGGCTGTAGCCTTTTAGACGAGTGCTCTGATGATACGGAACGCCGCCCCTGGTTTATAGGTAAACGGCCAGGGACTCCGCCACTCAACTTGGCCAATATAACTGGTGAGCTTGGGGCTATTGGCGCAGATTTCATGAAAGACGGCATGATCAGTGAAGCTTTTGTGATGACCAGCCTGGATAATGGACAAGAGATTCCTTTTATTATGGAAGGTCCGGAAGTAGGGGTTGGTTTTGCAAATACAGCCGCGAGTGCTAATCCTGTTGTTGGTTTCTACCAGCTCGGAACTTTTGGATGGTCAGTATTTACGGACAAGCAATTAAGGCAAGGTTTGGTTCAGGCACTTAGTAGTCCTACCAAACTGGCCAGGGCCATGTATGAGGATAAGAAAAACGCTTACTTCGGAGATAACGAGGAAAAGAAGCTTTGGGCTGCTGGTACAGATGTTGGAGGGATATTTGCCTTCTTTGCAAGTGGGGGCGGAACCGCTATCGCGAACTTGAGCAATAAGATTAAGAATCTAGGGAAAAAAGCCGATGATGCTGCCAGAAAACTAGCTGATGACCTACCTGTTGACGCGAATGATGTAGACATAGATTCGGGCTCCTACCAGGAAATGGTGGATGCTTTTAAGAAGAATGATCTTAATGAAAGCGATGGGTTTACACCGGCAGAAGTAGATGCTTTTTGGAAAGACTTTATGGGGGCGAATTTTGTAAATGAGCCCGGCCATGCCCGTAAAATTATGGCCAATCCTTATTTGGCCAAATGGTGGAAGCGGTTTAAAGATGCTGGCAGCTTTGATTTTTGTGCTGTTGATTTCTCCGTTCCACCCTTTTACCAGTTTGTGGGGTTAGGTGGAGATAACAAATTGGAGGAAACTACACTTAGTCAATGGACTGAGGTTCTAACAATACTTGTTACGGAATGCATCAATTTTGCCGATTTTGTTCGGCAATTACCGGAACCGCCTGCTTCTGATTTTTACAATAAATTGAAAACGACCTTTCCAGATACACCGGATGGGATGGAGAAGGCGGGAAAGTTTATTGATGATGTAAAAAATTCCAATAGTTCTTTCTTTGCACGAATTAGTGGAAATCCTAGATTGCTTGATGCTTGGGAAATTTGTTCCGTTGATGAGGTAGTGCGGAAAGATATTGATCGTCTCGAGAAGGTTGCAAGGTATTTTGATAATAATTCGGGTAGCGAAGCGGCCTTTAGGTCGGAATTCAATGTATTACCTGCATCCCAGAGAGGACTTTTTGTAGATCGTACTTCAAATCTTGATGATATTAGAGTACAACATGGACCTTTTATTTGGGCCGATTTTGTTACTCAAGGCTTTAATCCAGTCAATGCGCCTCAAAGTTTGAGACAAGAGATTTTTGATGCTCTTACATATCCTCCAGATGTAGATGGTAAATGGAGGAAGGTTGATGAGTTTATCAAAGCAGGAGGTACACCAAATTCAGGGTTGTTAGTCGGAGTGGATTTACCAGTTGGAACAGAATTGATCAAGATTACACCGCATATTCCAAATAGTCCTAACTTAGGTCCCAGTGCTTATTGGATGACTAGAGATGCATTTGAAATAGCTAAGACTCATCCAACTCTAGCAATAGAGGATTTTTTAGGACTTCCTGGACAAAATCACTCTGTAAAGTATGACATTGTATCTGTCACGACTGTTGCAGATACAAGAGTGTACAAAAGCACAATTGCTTCAACACACCAAGCAGGAGGTGCTTTTACTCGAACAGGTGGTGGAGAACAAATGATAATTCCGGATGTCAATAATTCATCTCTCTTCAGTTCTAGAGTTTTGGATGATAATTATTCTGCATGGATGCCAGAATAGAAAAACTTGTACAATGATGGATAAGAAAGATTTACTGGCGTTAATCGACAAAATTGATTCACTGCCCTTCGAGTCAAAAAGTCTTGATCAATTAAAAGACAAAATAAATTTATTGGATAGCTTCATTAGCAAAATAAAAGAGGTACCTCCAGGGGATGCTGATACCATAGTACTTGAAGTACTCGAAAATGTCAATGTTAATGTAATTAGCTTGACGCATAGTTTGGAGTACGTTAGGGGAGAACTTGCACTCCTTGAACGAATCGAGTTGAACTCAGTCATTGAGAAGCTTAGCCGAATCGGCTTTATGTTTCTAAGTATCTCCAAGGTGTATTTTTCGGTTTTCGGGGATAAGTACTTAAGAGCATTACATGCATCAAAGGCACTTGTGGCCTATGATAAGAACCTAATTGAAAGTCTTGACTTTGAGATAAGGGTTATAACCCATCGACTTCGTGAATAGTTTAAAGAACTATTTTAGGTTCGAAAGGCTGTTTGTAGATGTACCTTAGGTAAGATATTGCATATTTCCCATGCTGATATAATACCTACTCGTAACCACACCTCCTCGATATTTTGAGTTGTGTATAGTGGTAACCTCTCTGAATTAATTAGTAGTTAGTTCTCTACAATGAATCTCATTGTAGAGATATACACTAATTCTAAATTTAAATGATATGCGCTCTCTAATAATTATTTTCTTTTTTCTCTTATGTCCTATAATCGGAAGTGGGCAGGTAGACATTACTGTTAATTTAACCTGTATCTGTAGGCCTACTGAGAATCAGGATTTCCTGATTGTGGAAGCGGAAGGAAGTGCCGGTCCCTTTGGTTTTTATTGGAACTTACCTGATGGCAGTGAATTCTATGCAAAGGATTTACCGCAGCTGCCTTCCCCCGGCCTCTACACCGTAACCGTCACCAACGCCTACGGCTGCGAAACTGTCCTAGAAGCAGAAATTCCGGCCTGTAGGCCTATCGAATCTTTAGATTTCCAAGTCGAACCCAACTGTCCTAGTGATGGTGGTAATATCCTTACCTCTATTGTAGGCGGCGAACTTCCATTTCAGTACGAATGGTCCAATGGAGCCACTGGCGTAGCAGATTTATATAATGTCGAAGCAGGAACGTATGGCTTGACAGTTACAGATGCCAATGGGTGTACAATATCTGATGAGGTAGAAGTTCCCATTCCAGAAAACCCTCCATTCACTGTTTTGGCAGATGATTTGGGCCATGCTTGCAATGGAAACGATGGCTATATCGTACTTGATATGACAGGTGTCGCAGAACCCTATATCGTTCGGTGGTCTATTCCTGGTGAAACAGAATACCGCATTGGCGACCTATCAAATGGTAATTACACGGTCACCGTTACAGATGCCAACGGGTGTTCTGGTACAGAAACCTTTACCATTTACGGGGCTCCAAGTCTTGATCATGTTGTAATCCCCGAGACCTGTGTATCAGCTAGTGATGGGCATATCGAATTGATTCCTAACAATAGTCCTACTTCTGAAGAGGTGTCTATTGCTTGGTCTGATGGTGTAATCGATGAGCTTATTCGAACAGGCCTAGATGCAGGCTTTTATTCCGTAACGATAACTGGCGATGTATCAGGTTGCTCGGTTGTAAAACATGACCTTTCAACGCATCCAACTGAAAATAGCGGGGAAGCTCCGTACTTACAGTCATTGAGCATATTTGCAAATTATAGTGGGGCAGATATTTTGATCTACAAAGGTGATTGGATTGAATCGGCGGCGGGCTGTTTAGAATTCCAAGGAGGTAGCCAAAATTTGGATCAGGCTCTCGTGGATGCTATGGGGAATGGGGAAGTTAATTGGAAGGTTTTTGCGAGCTATAATCAAGTCGTGAGTTCTGGATCAATCGCTTTTACATCTCAAGAGGGTAGCTTACCTCCTAATTTTATATTTGAAACTGACAATGAGCAGCTATTTACGCTTAGTAGCAATGAAGTTGCGACTATAATTGGGACATCTGGTAATTTTGATCTTGAAATTGAATCTACTGCTGTAAGTCCAGTAGGAGGCCCTACTTTAAATATGTACGACTATAGTAGTTCATTAACCAGTTGTGTCGATATCCCAAGCATGAACCCCATAAGCTGTGCTTATGAACCTCCACTTGATCCTGCTTATATCGGAACTGATCCAACCCACCGCTTTTCTTTTAATTGCTTGGAAGCAAGCATAATCGGAGATATAGACAACTTAACATTCTGTGTTGATCTCGGGGATGTATCAGAGGAGGATGTACAATCCGTACGCTGGAGAGATCCGGATGGGAATTGGTTCCCATCCCCCAATAACGACCGCTGCCTACAATTACCTGAGGAGGCTTACGGCGAATATTGTGTTGTCGTCAAAGTTACATTGGAAAGTGGAGACTGTGCTGTACAATTGTGTGCAGATTACTGTGCACCGCCAACAAATTTCACCATAACAGAGGATTTAACTTCACCAAGTTGTACTGGTGCCAATGACGGTGCTATTTGCTTGGACATTCACCCGGCAGATGCCCAGTTGCTCATTTCTTGGGAAACCGGAGAAATGGAGAGTTGTATTGAAAATATTGGTGCTGGTATCTATGAATATACAGTGTTGCCTGGAGGTGGCTGTGATCTCATGAGAGGATTTCCTTACACCGATGATATAGAAGTAGGGATAGATAATACTGCTCTTAACATTATCGAGAATCTTACTCCATCCTGTTCTGGAGGCTTAGGCACTGGGGAGGTATGTATTTATGCTTACGGTGGAACACCTCCATACAATATTATTTGGTCTGACGGGGCGATAGATAACTGCTTGGAACAATTGGGCCCAGGTGAATATAATTACACTCTGAGCGATGCCTGTGGTGCAACGGTTGAAGGTGTAGCTGTCATTGAAGCTATTGTAAGCGATGATATTGCTATTGCATTGCCAGGCCCAGATGTTGAAGCCTGCGTTTCACACTTGCAGTTTTACTTAAACTCTCCGGCTACGGTTATTGTCACGATAACCGAAAATGAGTCTGGTGTAAGATATTCTCAAACTATCCAACCTACCGGTAATGTTCCGCACTTGGTTCTTTTTGAACAAATCTCATCTGGATTGTACACGGTAGAAATCCTAGACCTTTGTCGTAACGTGCTCCACATCTTTGAGGAACCAGTTCCCGATTTAGATGTACATTTGATCGCTGGAATAGCACATCATGGTTTCATTCGGTGTGAAGGGGAAACAGGAATGTTGACCGTGGTGCTGGCTGACGATGAAGGGACTCTGCCGTATTCTATCCTATGGTCTAATGGAGCAACTACCGAAACGATTGACGATCTAGCACCTGGGATTGTGTATTCTGTTACAGTTACAGATGTTAACGGCTGCACATCTACACATGGTTTGACGATGTCGGATCGAGATGTTTTGACGCTCGCCGCTGAAGTTACACCATCATGTGGCTTACAAGGGGGTAATATTGATCTTACTCTGGAGGGAGGCTTTAGACCACATACGATTGCTTGGAGCAATGGTCAGTCTACTGAAGATATTGGAGATCTTGTTGCTGGAGAGTATTGTGTAACCGTTACAGATAACGATGATTGCGTCGTTACAGAGTGTTTTAATGTTAGTCAAATTGACCTGGAAATAGTAGGTGCAAATATAAAAGACCATGAATGTGGCGTAAGTGAAGATTGTAATGGGTCTATTGACTTAATCGTTAATGCGTCGGAACCAGTAAGTTACACGTGGAGTAATGGAGCTATTAGTCAAGATATTTTAGGCCTTTGTGGAGGGGAATATCACGTCACCGTTACCTCAGAAGGATGTACCGAAATTCGGAGTTTTCAAGTTGGAGCAGGCGTCATCGATGACTGGGATTATGATGTTGAGATCGTCAGAAATTTTGGTTCAGAAGGATTTACGACGGATATGGGCCCAGCAAGATTGAATTTAGTTAGCGAGGTGTTTAATCAAAACCAAGGCAGGCTAACAGTAGCTAGTAACCCTGATTTAGTAGCGCCTATCCTTGATAATGTAGGTGTACCGCAAGATGTCGAAGTACGTGTCGATATCCCTTATGCTTATCGCCTCACTGAGACCTATTACTTCTCTTACACTAGCTTGGAAGATGGTTGCACATATACTGGTACATTTGACCGAATTCCTACTTGTGTGTTTCCAGATGATAACATTGATTTTGAGGTACAACATCAAGGTAACGAGCAATGGGCTTGTACTAGTGGTTTGCCACATAGTTATGATGTTAACTTAATTAATGGCGTTAGCCCACCTTATTTCATAAGGGTAACTATGGCCTCTACCACTGATCCAACTCATGCTAACTTCGAGCGAGTTATAGAATATCCAGGTTCGCCTTTCGTTATTGATGGCATTCCTTCTGGGGAGGTTCAATTTGAGGTTTTTAACAATTGTCAACAAGGGACTATAATTGGTGCAGTTCACAATAATTGTTGTATAGGCTTTCCTTGTGGACTGGTAGAAACTGATGAAGTAGAAGTTAACGGCCTATCAAGTAGGGAATTTCGATTCCAATATTTGAGTGTTTATACTGTTGGTGTTGATGATTGCTATGAAAATGGTGAGTCTAACATAGTAGTTACGCGACCTGGAGCTTTGCACTCAGGGAGTAGTGAGCCTACTTCTTGGTGGATTGAAAATTCGTGTTGGGAGGGGGTTATAGATGTGATTGTTGAAGGTACAGGAGCTCCTATTACTATTGTTCAGCTAACGGTCGAAGCTCAGCCGTCCAATGACGACGCTGTCCGAGTGAGCATCAATAGTGATTCTGATAATAATTGGTTTCTTCCTGAAGCAAATCCTTATACGATAAGGATTGTTTATACAGGAACAGGAAGTACAGAACGAATTGATTGTGAGGATGAAATATCAGTTGACTATTATGGAGAAGAATATTGGGCATCTTTCCTAAACTTTCACCGTCGATATACCTTTGAATCACAATTACCACCAGAGCATGCTTATCCTTATACTGAAACACTCCATTGTGAAAGTTGTCCAGTAGAGGATCAAGCTATTCCTTGTCCACATTGCACTGATGGTAATTATTATGTGTTTGATGTGCAGCCATTTTGTGATGGACCCTTCACCCCTTGGGAGGATTTTCGTTTTATCCCGGATAGTTATGGTGCTAACCCATGTACCTCCAGCGGCTGGATAATTTATCAAGGTATGGATTCGGGAGGAAATCCGGTTGATAGGACGGTGCATATACCAGCAAATACTGCCTTAGACTATAATTTACCTGCAGCTTTCCCGGTTTGGGCATTAGAAGGCATTCCTGAAGGTTATATCATGAACTGTCAAACCGCTGGTTGGTGCTTTTTTGAAACCGAAGATATCCTCGGAATCCCAGCACCTGATGGTCAACCAATTGGCGCTATGTATGCTGATTTAGGAACGTGCGAATATGAGCCCGTTGTAGTTATCGGGGAAGGACCTGGTGAAAATACCCCCGCAGAAGATGATTGTCCTGACGGAGATTGTGTTACAGAAACAGATGGCTGTGTTACAAATAGTGATTGTGGAGAAGGTTATTCTTGTGATCCAGATACAGGAGATTGTATCGAAAATGGACCAGCACAAGCATGTAATAATAGATTCATACAATCCTATGTGAGGTGTGGTTATGATAACCCATGTACATTTACTTACGATTTTGGCGGACCTTCAGTATTGAGGTTAGAATTTTTTGTTCACTATTATGGTGCTCAATTAAGTGTTACCGTCTCTGGAAGTTCGTTTGAGAATACCTATTCATATGGATGCGTAACGGCTAGTAATGAACATGGAGGAGGGGCCGAGACATATCTAATTGATATCCCAAGTGGAGGCGATGTAACTGTTACGGTCGCGGTGAATAATATCTGTGGCGAGTTTGAGGAACCAAGTTTTGCCAGTTGGCGTGCCTTTTGTGGGGAAGGTAATTCTCCTGGTGAGGATCAAGGCCCAGTTATAGGCGAAGGCGGTGATAATGATAGTATTACATTGTATCCCAACCCATTTTCTTCAGACATAAACTTAGTATTCAATAATGTCAACACTCCATTTAACGGAACCATTCGGTTAGTAAATGGTCAAGGAATTGAGGTGATGAACAGGGCTTATAGTTTTGTGGAAGGAGAGAACAATGTACTGTTGCAGGATATTGATCATTTACAGGCTGGCTTGTATACTGTGCTTGTCTTTGATCAGAGTGGCCAGTTGATTGGTTCTGAAAACATAGTTAAGATGTAGTACAGAAGGGGCAGAGTATAGTCCCAAGATATAAATTAGAAGTAGTTCAATAGATTTAACGAATCTTGAGCTACTTCTTTTTTAAATTTATGAAGATTAATTATGGTCTGTTTCATCGAGAATCTTATATGAAGTTACAACCATCTAAGAACAGTATTATGCGTTTTCTCTTGCTAATCTTGGTACTCCTGATCATTGTAGTTCCTATTGACAAAACTCAAGCTCAGGATTTCTACATCATGGATACGCTATCTGTCCCTCCTCTTTATATTGAGACTAGGCGGATTATTCTAGATTTGAATACTTGTGACCTGTCAACGACTACCTCAGATTTCAACTTATCCACTTTGCCTTTTAGGCCAATAGATATGACAGCTACGGGAGAGATCGGCATTAATATTCCGGTATCGATGTGGATTGATTATGATGAATCAGTAAACAGTTTCCCAGAAGACGTTATTGCGTATAGCTATTGGGTTCCTTTTGCTACCTCTGGTGTCGGTCCAGCTTTTGCTCCAGAAAATGCTCCCAAAGGACTTGCTACAGATTATGACTTTGAGTCGTATCTAGTAGGAGATTATTTATCACATATTAATGATGTAGATGATATTGTTACCCCATTAGGTTTGCTTCCCATAAACCAGCGCCCCAAAGGACAGATGACCTATCGGGAAGGGAGTTTCTACTACCCCTCAGTCAGCGATGAATTGATTCAGTTAAAGGTTGCAGGTAGCAGTTATTGGATTAGATCTCTTGGTAACCTACCAGATTCGCTTAATTATGGTGGAATATTTTCTATTCCACATACTTGTGATAGCACAGCTACTTACCTGATTCACCACGACCCTGATGTAGGTAGTACGCTTTATCATTTGGATGTTCCGATCGTAAGTTTAACGGAGCACTGCACTATACCCTATAAGCCTAGCGCCGCGGCTCACGTAGGCGAGAACACCCTACCACCCTGCGATCCACTACAACTTGACCTTAGTCTACAGAATGCCACTACACTCAATCAATATGATTCCATCTGCTCGGGCACGATTTTCCCCTTAGACGAACACCTGCAATTATCACCCAACCTGGAATTTGATTCGTTGGTAGTTACGCTACAAAACCCACTCGATAATCCAAACGAGCTCATCAATATCTCGGCTTCTCATCCAGAAGTACTTTTAAACGTTTTGAGCACTACTCAAATAACACTCGCAAGTACGGGTTTTACTAAAGCCGGTCCATTACTGGAAGTACTAGCGAGCTTAAGCTATACCAATGATGCAGCAAATCCGACATTGGGGCAGCGTATTGTTGAGGTTACTGCTTATCATCCGCATTACGGTACTACTTCGTCTTCTATCTTAATTGAGGTCACCAATGATGGCACAGAAATGGTCATTCCAATGCTTACAGAGCCTAGTTGTTTCGGAGAAAGTGATGGCCTAATTGATCTGAATTTAGCCAGTAGCGATAGTTTTCATGTGGTTTGGGAGAATGGAAGCGAAGATCTTCCGTATGTAGGGCTTAGCAGTGGTTCATATAATTATGAGATTACAGATAATGCAGGCTGTATCTATACTGACGAGTTAGTTTTAGAAGAACCCGACACATTGATCCTATCCATCACTGCTGCACAGGATTCTATCTGTGGTGCAAATGGAGTACTGACTGCGATGCCGCAAGGAGGCACACCTGAATACACCTACGAATGGAGCAATGGGGAAATGGGTGAGACAATTGGTGGGCTAACCGATGGGACTTATGATTTAATAGTAACCGATGTCAATGTTTGTCCTGCTATAGCAGAATATATTCTCTATGAGTCGGAATCGATAAGTGAGGCGCTATCGGAAACAGCTTGCTTAGGAGCTGCTTTCACAATTAACGGACAAACCTATGCCCAGGATACCACTTTCCAGCAAACGCTAACTAGCTCTGACGGCTGCGATTCCTTATTGAATGTACAACTCACCTTTTTAGATACCTTTTATTCCGTCTCCGCTTACGAGCTATGCCCAGGTGAGAGCATTGATATCGGTAGTCAATTGATTACACAAGACACCAGCTTTTCAATCATCCTTCAAACACAAGAAGGCTGTGATTCAACGGAGCACTACGCAGTTTCTTTTTCTACACCGATAGTTACACCAATTTCGGCAGAAATATGCGAGGGCGAGGACTACGACTTTGCAGGAGTACAATTAAGTGCTACAGGGATTTATTATGATACGCTGGTGGCAAGCTCAGGCTGTGATAGTTTATTGGAGCTAAATTTACAAGTCAATGAGCTGCCCGATATCCAGATTGAGCAACAAGGTAACCTATGTGCCGGAGAGGAAGTTATACTGGATATTGGCAGTGGATACGCTAATATTAGCTGGAGTACAGGAAGTGCTCAGAACAGTATCTTAGTCAACAGTACCGGGACTTATAGTCTTATCGCTACAGGCGTAAATGGTTGCACAAATTCGGCAAGTATAAGCATCACGGATGAACCTCCAATAGTCGATTTTGTCGCTTCCGGGCCAGCTTGCCCCGGTGGTACAGGACAGTTGGAATTGATTGTTGTCGGTGGTGGTTTACCCCCTTACCAAATAGAGGAAACAGGTCAGGTTGTGATGTCGGGCGATGTAGTTACCGATTTACCTATTGGTAATTATAGTTACAGTTTGCAGGATAATAGCGGCTGTAGTACATCCCTTTCTTTCGAGATAGCCCCTGATAATGACTTATTCGTTGATTTACCAGAAGAACTTGTCATCAAACTAGGTGAGAGTATTACGATTCCAACCCTAACTTCATTCTCTCCTGCATTTATTTCCTGGACACCTCCTGAAGACTTAGACTGCACAGATTGTCTGACGCCATTAGCGAGCCCCAATGAGACTACTCGATATTTTCTCGATTTAGTAGACGCCAATGACTGTAATTGGGAAGGGAGTTTACTTGTCCGTGTAGAACAACCTAGTTTGTATCTGCCAAATGTTTTTTCTCCGAATGGAGATGGGAATAACGATCTGTTCAGACCAGGGTTAAATAGTGGTGTCTCGGGCATCCTGTACTTTAGCGTTTATGACCGTTGGGGAGCACAAGTATTTAATAGCAGCGGTGGAATGAAAGCTTGGGACGGACAGGTGGAAGGACGATTAGCTCCGCAAGGTGTGTATGTTTATTTTATCCAATGGCAAGACCAAGCAGGGAAGATTCAGTTAGAAACGGGAGAAGTCACTTTGTTGAGGTAGTTGATAAGTCTTAGTCTTTAATTAAAAGTAGAATAACAATATGAAAATCGCTTTTACCATTCTATGCCTAATCGTAAGCCTCCCCTTTCAGGCTCAACCACAAATCGGCGCGGCAGCCCCTGACTTTAGTTTAGAAGGCGTCATCAACAAAGAAAATGGGACCATCTCCAGCGTAAAAGACTTCCAAAATGAAATCCTCATCCTCGATTTTTGGGCCACCTGGTGCTCACCCTGTGTAGCATCCATCCCAAAACTGAATGAGCTCCATGCAAAGTACAAAGATCGTGGAGTGAATCTTTTGTCTATCACAGATGAAACGTCTGCCAGGCTAAGCAACTTTCTTGCCAGTACGCAAGTGGATTACTGGGTAGGTAGAGATGCTGATAAATCCATAATTGAGGCCTATGCAGTAGTTGGTCGCCCTAGGTATTTTGTGATCAATCGATTAGGGATTGTCGTATATGAAGGACTTGATATTCGCGAGGAAATTATTGAGGAAGTATTGGCAACAGATACTTACCATCCACCTATAGGTGTAAATACTGAATCGGGTAGCGTTCAATTGATTACCAGTGGTGGTTACACACCTGGTGATGATCCCGTATACAATGCAGTTAGATTGATGTCTGGTGAAGGAGATTTGATGAGCTATGACCGGATTTACCAATTCATTATTCGTCCATCATTGGAGGATGAGATCGATGCCTACGGGTACAAAAGCTCTAAAACCCACGTTGGGATAACAATTGGTGGAGGAAGTTTAGTCGATATTTTTACCTTCTTAAAAGGTCTCCCATCCAAGCTAAGAGTCAATAATGGAACGAATCACCAAGGCCGTTTCGATATTGTTTATTGGAAGCCCTGCGCTAGCCTACAGATGGCTAAGGAGGAGGTGCTCGCCGAGCTATATAATGGACTAGATATTCGCTTAGATAGCATACAGCTTAAGCAAAAGATTAGGGTGCTAAGAAGTGAAGGTGCTATGGTTATTAGGGTAGCGGAAATACCAGCTGGCGCTGAAAGAACGTACCGTACCCTACGTGAAGTTGCCTCCGTCTTGGAAATGAAACTAGGAGAATATTTGACGGTTGATAATCTAGAACAGGACTTATACATACCCACGGACGATTTCTTAACTCCCTGGGATTTGGAAGATGCAAGCATTGAAACCATTACAGCTTATTTGCTGAAGTATGGCGTAAAAATTGTAGAAGAGGATAAGACCTTTACACTCTATGAGCTAAAGCATGTTGAATAGAACCAACACTACTTTTTTGATTGAAAAAGCAGGCCCATCTGAGAAAAGTTGTTTTATCTTTCTTATTCTAATCTGAGCAAGGTAAATGAGAGCTGATTTTCGACAAGATCAGGATTAAATCTGTAATTGTTTGACAACCACAATCCTGCGTTATCGACAAAGAAATCAGAGTATAAATACTGGTGCTCTGCCGGAGTGAATTCCCCGATCTTTTCAAAGGCCAGATTGTAGATTAGGATAGAAAAAGACTTTTCGTCAAACGTTCGCCTGATTCCTATAGTCGGGTCTATACTGGGGACCGCATGACCGACAAAAACATAATATACTTTCCTGTAGGAATCGAAGGTGACGGATAGGTTCGTAATATCTTCTACATAAGCATCTTCTGCCTGTGAGTAATCTCTTAAATCACGGTCTGTGCAATCTGATATTGAGTAATTACAATCATCACATTGAATTGCAAACCTGCTCACATCCTTTGTAGTATTAGATTTGACGAATAAAAAGGGAGTAGAGGAAAAAGTGTATACAAAGACATGTTCGTCTCCTAACGTTCTGCTAAAGTTCACGTGAAATATGTTCTTCTCAGATTCGTATTCTTTAGGATACGATTGACTTTCTGAAATAGTACCCGTGTTTAAATCATAACAAATCTCTACACTCTGCCCTGTTAGCCCAGGATCGTCGAACCCTCCATGAGGAAGCACTGCGTAGTAAAGCTTGTTCTTATGGAGTAAGGGCGGAAATTTACTTCCCCCTACAAGAGTCCCAAACTGTATGGGGCTGTCTGGAGGATAGTAATCAGCAAGTTTTTCCCCTTGCTGATTCACCAACATCATTCCCCTGATAAACCTTGAAATGATGAAGATACTGTCTTGATTGTGGTAGTAGAAAGCGGATAATTCTCCTACACCATTGGGACCACTTCGTGCTAAATTTACGGTGCTCACCAGGCCTAGCGTTTCAAGAGAGTGGATTTGAATTTGATTCTGCTCCTGATTCAAGATGGCGAGTAGCGAGTCTTTCACTACCTGGATCATTTTACTCCGGTATGGGGTGATGGAGTCAATTGGGATTTGGATCGTTTCCGCTTCAATCAACGACACCCTATTATTTGAGTTGTCGGGTGTCTGGTCCACTCCACAGCATTGAAGTAAAAGTAAAGCACAGAGAGAAACTAGAATACGCATTTCTATCTCTTAATAGTCCAAAATAAAGGCGTTGATGTAACGATTAGAGATACGAATAATTGCCTATAAGAATTCGGCTAAACCGACTTTAAGCCCGTTGAGATTGTGAAGCCATCAAAACGGAAGCCCCAAGCCAAAGTTAAACCCAAAGTCATTACTGTCCACATCCTGGAAGTCGTTCCACCAGGCTGATTCTGGTGCTAAGGCGTTGCGGAAGCTCGGGAAGTTATTGCGCAGTTTGAGACCCACATCAAAGCGAAAGATGAAGTAGGATAAATCCAGGCGGAAGCCCATGCCTCCGGCAATGGCCATCTGTTTGTAGAAGGGGTAGATATAGAAAGGATCCAGTTCTGTACCTAAATTTTGGGTTTGTAGTGAAATGTGTGAGCCTGGTCGTTCATTATTGTCGTCGGGCTGAAGGGTCCAAATGTTACCTACGTCCAAAAATAGTGCTCCCTTCAGGCGCAGGAAGACTGGAAAGCGGTATTCCAGATTCATTTCCAGTTTGAAGTCACCGGTTTGGAAAAGGCGGAAGTTGTTGGTGGCATCAAAAGCCAGTGGGTCTTGATAACCACCGGGGCCAAGTCCTCGGGGCGCCCAGGCGCGCATACTATTGGCTCCACCCACAAAGAACTGCTTCACATAGGGCACATCACTGGTGAAGCCAAAAGGTACTGCGGCTCCCATATTTAGGCGCGCGGCCAACACCTGCTCTGGGCCGGTTTGTTTTTGGTACCGCAGGTCAATCTCGCCCTTGACATACTGACTAAAGTCAATACCTTGCCCAAGGCGAAAAGTATCTTGTTCATTGAGCAGCCAATTGGACGCCCGATTAATCCCGTAAAGCTCCAGACCGGCGATTTCAAAGTTGGCGTTGAGGTAGCCCGTACGGCCCCGTAAACTCGTTTTGGTCCGACGTATATAGTCAATCTCTCTTAATAGAAGACTGAAAAATACCTGTTGACCAAAACTTCGTTCCAGGAACCCATTGGTTTTGAGCTGTTCCTCGAAAGCCATCTCCGTACTTGGATTAAGGTAGTTGATAGCAAAGTTGTCGATGGAGAGTCGCTGGTAACGGTCAATTGGTATGTCATAACCGTAGGAAATATTGAGTAGGTCGTAGGAATACCAGTTGAAAATCAGTAGGTATTCATAACCCGCACCAATATGAGTAGTGGCTCGGTTGCGTAAGGTGCGGTAGAAGTTGCTCCCTACCAGACCCGATTTTTTCGGCCCCTGTAGTTTGTAGAATAAAAGTCGATACAGTCCTAGGTAGTCGACAAATTGCGGTAGCGTAAGATCAAAATCGGCGCGTAAATCCACCGTGTTCCAAAACTCATCGGTACCAAGTAGTTCGGGGGCTACTTCCACACCAGCGGAGAGGTTAGTCGTGAAGAGTTCTGCTCCTCCAAGGAAGTTACGGTGTACGGCCCCGGGGTTGAGCGACATCCCAATGAGGTTGTTGTTAATCGAGTTACTCCGGTCCGTGTAGTTGAGCTCCAAAGAAGCATTGACCTGGAAGAAATAATTGGGCGTCAATTGAATACTCAGGTGTATGATGTCGTCGTAGTCTGGATCTCGTTCCTGTTTGATTCGAACGTAGCGGAACACACCTAGTTCGGCAAGCTGCTCGTTGGTGCGGCTGTATTCGACTTGGCTAAAGCGTTCTCCAGGACGTAGAGAAATTGCTTTCCGGAAGGTCGTTGGATTAACGATAAAGCCACGATCGGATAAGAAGAATCGGATACCGGCAATGATGGTGTCTCCAATAATATTGCTGTTGTCAATGGTATAATCTTGGTAGACATCAATATCGCCAATGTAAAACTGTTGGTGTTCCTCTTCGCCGTAGGGCGGGAAAACAGTTATGTATAAGTTTGCTTTGTTGCTTGTCTGGAAGGTGTCTAACTCCAAGTCGCCAATTTGCGCCTGGTAAAACTCAGCGTAACCTTCATTACGCATGAGGCTGGTGATTCGTCCTTTTTCTTCGGCAAAACGGCTCAGGTCTAAAGGGGCTCCGGGGCTAAATGGACCTACATCCTTATTAGCTTGGAGTAGTCGGTCTACCTTTGGGTCAGGGCTATAGTAATTGATACTATCGATGTAGTAGCGTTTTCCCGGTAGGGCGTAATAACTTACCCGCATTTTCTTTTTCCGGGGGGCCCGTTGTGGTATCACTTGAGCCTGTAACCATCCCTTGTACTGCAGATAAGTCTGCATATCGTGAGCAGTTTGCGTAGTGAGGCTATCGCTGTAAATAGTGGGTGGCTCGCCAATTGTTTCGCGTTTGAAGCGATTCCAGCCTGTGCTATCGCCCGGTTGAGAGTTGTTGAGATAACTATACTCTCTGGGGAAGAGGAAAAAGAAGTTGCCGTTTACTTGCTGGCGGTAAAAAGTGGAGAGTTCGTAGGCCAAGTCACTACGGTCCTCCATCTTTTGTTTAATGACCACTTGGTTCTTGTCCAGCAGGTATTCACCTTGCTTCAGAAACTTGGTGCTGTTGCAGCCACTGAGAAAGCCCCCCAACAGGATGAAGGGAATTGCGTATTTTACCGCCCAAATCGCGGTTTTTTGCATGCCACTTTCTAAGAATCTGATCAAGTCTCTTAAAGCTTTACACCGGAAGAAGTTCCGGCAAAAGTATAACAAATTTATGGCCGAGGGTGATAAGATCGTGCGCGAATTATTGCGACAGCGATACTATCGTATTGAAGGGGTCTATGCTACCGCCGAATGGCAGCGGGCTAATCAGGATGTGCTCGAAAATACCAGTACCTCTTGTACTATAGTTAACGAGGCGGAACTCCGGCTTATTTCCCAACTCACCACACCAAATCAGGTATTGGCAATTGTACACATTCCCGCACCACCAAAGGAGGTGGATTGGGCTAACAATTGGAGTCTCTATCTGGATGGTTTACAGGACCCAGGAAATGTCGGGACCATCTTACGTATTGCCGATTGGTTTGCCATTCCCAGGGTTATTGCCGGACCCGGTACGGTGGAGTTGTACAATAGCAAAGTGTTGCAAGCCAGTATGGGCGCTTTTCTCAGAATCCAGTGGGTGGAAGCAGAATTAGGCACTGTTCTTGACGAAACTACGGACTTAGCTTGTTGGGTAGCAGATATGGGAGGTGATGACGTATTCTCTCTCTCCGCCCCCTCAAGTGGAGTACTGGTAGTGGGTAATGAAGGGCAGGGCCTTTCGGCGAATGTACGAGAGCTGGCTACGCAGGTTATCTCCATTGCTGCACCTGCCGGGAGTGGAGCGGAGTCCTTGAATGTGGGGGTGGCAACAGGGATTCTGTGTGCGGCTTTGCGGAGAACCCAATAAAAAACGACTTGTCCAAATAATCAGGCAAAACAATCTTCTTTATTTAGTTCCCCGTCCTCAGTTTTATTAAGATATTATTTCTAGCAGCAAGCAATATCACCTCTACCCACGCTAATTATCTAGGATACAACCTTTCGGTCTAATTCTCTGCTCTTAGAGATAACCAAACTTCGCCAACCTAAGCATGAATCAGACAATTACAGTACTTGCTCTATTGCTGTCCAGCGTGGCTCTTGGGCAAACCCAGGGGGCAGAGACTCAAACTACTTTCCAGGCCCAGATTGATGGTTATATAGAAGTCTTGATGAATAGACATGGTATTCCTGGGGTAGCTTTAGCGGTGATTCAAGATGGTAAAGCGCTGCACCAAAAGAATTACGGCTATGCTAATTTAGAGCACCAGGTTCCTATCACAAATCAGTCTATTTTTCGGGTTTACTCTTTGACGAAGCCAATTGTGGTGGTTGGTGTATTTCAGTTAATCGAGGAAGGAAAACTCAGCCTTGAAAGTGAAGTGTCCGAATACGTTCCTGATCTGCCCCAGGCTTGGCAATCCATTAAAATCAAACATTTGCTTGCTCATACTTCGGGTTTACCGGATATGTCCCCAATTCCAGAATTCCAAGATTTGACGGAGGAAGAGGCCTTGGAGAAAGTGCTTGCCCAGGAGTGCAAATTTAAACCGGGGCAGCGCTACGACTATAACCAAACCGGCTTTTGGTTGCTAAAGAAAGTGATTGAAAGAATCGAAGATGCAGACTTAGCAAGCTGGATAAGTCAGCGCCAATTTCCATCTCCTTGTGACACAGCCTTCTTTTCCAGCGACTCAAGAGATGTTGTATTACACCGAACTACGCCCTATTTTCCATTTACTAAAGGTACGCTTACCATTGACCATCCTTATTTGCAGGGAACCTATGCCCACGCCATGAATGGTCTGAATATTACTTTAAGCGAATTTATCAAATGGGATCAAGCACTCCACAACAACAGCTGGATGGAGCCAGCCACCAGAGATCAAATGTGGGAGGAGTGCGACTATACTCAATCAGACAAGGTCTTTACCTACGGTTGGGATAAGCGATTGGTAGGCAATCATGTTTCTTATGGCTTTTCGGGTTCCTTGATTACCGCCTATCGAATTTTTCCCGCTGATAATATAAGTATTCTGTTCTTATCCAATGGCCTCACTAAATTCTATAATATTGAAAATGTCATGAATGATCTGGCAGCAATGGCATTGGAATACATCGAAATCGGAGGAGAGTAGCCTGTTTAGGCACGTAGCAAAAAAGTCAGCCCGAATTTCGATCTCATTCGAAATTCGGGCTGACCCATATTATGGTGTGGTCGTTACTGGATTCGAACCAGTGACCTCCGCCCTGTCAAGGCGGCGCTCTAAACCAACTGAGCTAAACGACCTTCTTTAGAGGATCGCAAAGGTATTTATTTTAATGGCGATTTGCCAACTTCAGTTCCCGATTTTTTGGTTATAAGAAGTAGAAAGTGATCTGGAACCTTCAGAGAAGTAAATCGATACCGAAAGACTTCGATACCGATTTACTCATGAACGACTACCGTCGTAGGAATATATTGGGCATACTTATGTAATGGGTGTTATGCCAAATTTATTGTAGATAAGAAACAAATCAGGGCTACCAAATGAGCGTTTGTTTAAATTTGTGCCTACCTTATGCCAACCTTGACTTTCTTTATCCGCTACGGATGTCTCGCCTTCATCGATAACATCAATTGCATAGATAGGAGTACCACCAGAACCTTCTCGCGTAAAAAACATGTAGATATAAGCAGTTGCGCCCCCGGCCCCTTTGTTTAGATCGTAAGGGCCATCATCAGAGGAATCGTGGCTGATATTGTTATATCCATCCGGGGTATCACTGTCATCGTTGACTACAATATCTGTTATCGGATCTCCCTCGTTTGGGTCGCGAGTGTAACACAGGAAGATATCATTACCTCCTGCTCCGGCATTGAGATCCAATGGTAGCATTTCATACCCATTTGGAACGTCCCCGCCTTCAGTTTTGTCGCAGATATAGAGATTCGTTATTGGGCGATTGTGCTCCATTCCGTATCCTTCTTCAATTGCAATTTCATCATCCGATTCCACATCGCCGTATACTAAGACACTAATCCCGTTAGGCCTGGTAGTAAGGTTCATGGTCGTACCATCGCCAAAAGAAGTCTTGGGAATGCGTACGAAGTCAAGTCGGTAATCTTTATCAGGCGTCTGGTATTCCAGCCAAGCTGTTTCTCTGCCTTCTTCTATAATTCTAGCGTATGCCGAGCAATGATTACGAGTAGCTCCATCATAATAATGAACGGAAGGTCTGGACGGTATGTTTGTCGGCTCTCCGTGCAGTATCCATGTGGCATCAGGGCTTAAGGTTTGTGATTTTAGCAACCAATCGCCATTGGTTTTAGCATTGGTATACAGGTAATAGTATCCATCTCTACGCTTCTCGATCTGCAGTTTGTCAATGTCATTTTCGATCTTGTATGTTGTACCATCTTTTTCACAACTATCCAACTTGCCCATATATCTTGGCTCTGCCCGGTTAGATACATCGTAAAAAAGGACAGCATTACCGCCATTCCCCTGGGTTAATTCCTTAATGTCTGGTATGTCATTTGGGTTTCTAATATAAATTGGCTTTCCGTCTACCCAAGCCCTAACCTTTGTCTCGGGTTGCGTGGCGTACCATGCGTTAATTGCAGTTTTAAGTCCCGGTTCAAACTCATCAGTTGGCCAATTCTGGCCAGCAATTACCGCTACATTTTCGATCAATCTGATATCTCCAGGATGATTAATCCCACCAGCCTGGTGTCCATTGTGTAAGACATCTACCCAAATCACGCTTCCCTGGGTTGTTCCCTCGTCACATTCAGCTATGAAGACCATCCCACCCGTATTCGTTACTTCCTGATCATCATCTTTTTTGACAATAGTGTTTTCCCCGGTCGTCCCTCCGCTTACATTCTGGGAAAATGTGCCCATATAGTACTGTTTCCCGTTCGCATTAGGGAGGCGGAGGATATCCTGCATATGCATGTGGCGCCACATATCTAATATGGCATAGAATTTTAGAGGATACTTATCCTTGTCAATGGTAAAAGTGATCTTTCCCTTGTGGGATCTGAATCGGAGCGTCTTGGCATAATTAATACTCATGTTGGACTGTTTTTTTGTATTTGCCTACTCTTTTTAGGATTTTCGGCTTTCTCCTGAAGTTGAAGTATTTGATTTCAATACTGGTCGGTCTACTTGCGTGTCGGCTGTTCGGACAGGCAGGCGGTAGGTTTTACGAGGAGCCCTACGACTGCCAAATACGGAAGACGGGAATCCCTTTTTCGGGATGCGCCACCGGAGCGCACTTCCAATATTGAATCTGTTTCGTACTCCCTAAGCTATAGCACCGCATACTGTTTTCCTAGAACTTTGTTCTGAGTGACCACTTTTGGAGTTAAAAATGACGTGTGCTGGTGCTTATCGTGTTTGTTTGGTCCCGAATAGCTATTATAGTGGTATATGTAGTTGAAGCTACGAGAGGTAAGTGCAAGCGGTGGTTTTTTTGAAAAGCACATGGGTAATTCGCCTTAAGCTGAAGAAGTTTCTAGGCAATAGGGTAGAGCAGCCAGCAAACGATTTCCTATTATTGCATACGTCATCTGCGCGAAAGGTGGTTTATATTTCTGCTTCGCTCGCAGTATTTCCAGGCATTCGCAAAGAAAACAAGCTAGATGAATGAGCAAGAACCCAAACTCAAAAGAACGCTAGGTCCCTTGATGCTATGGGGCTTGGGCGTTGGTTATGTAATCTCTGGCATGTACTTTGGCTGGAACCTGGGCTTGGAAAAAGGCGGAACACTAGGTTTGGCAATCGCTACTGGCTTCATCATTGTTATGTACTTGGCCTTTACGTTCAGCTATACGGAACTCGCGTGTGCTATTCCCAAAGCGGGAGGTGCCTTCGACTACTCCATGCGGGCCCTAGGCAAAAACTGGGGCTTCATTGGTGGTATGGCGCAAAACATAGAGTTCATCTTTGCTCCGCCCGCAATTGCTTTTGCCATTGGGGCATATTTGAATCTATTTATGCCTTCGGTACCAGTAATTGCTATCGCCATTGTGGCTTATTTGATCTTTACGGCATTGAATATCTACGGCGTTAAAGCGGCTGCCTCCTTTGAGTTGATTATCACTATCGTGGCAGTAATCGAACTCTTAATCTTCGCTGGCGCTGCTTTACCTTCTTTTGAATGGGCCGATTTAGAAAAGAACGCTTTGCCGAACGGCTACGGCGGCGTATTTGCCGCCATCCCCTTTGCCATCTGGTTCTTCCTGGCCATTGAGGGAGTAGCCAATGTGGCGGAAGAAACCATCAATCCACAACGCAATGTGCTCATTGGCTTCGGCTCAGCTATCCTAACGCTGGTAGTACTCTGCATCTTAACGTTCTGCTCTTCCGTAGGTGTAGCGGGCTGGGAGGCTATTGTCTTTGCCGAGGAAGGTGCAGCTGCTTCTGATTCACCCTTGCCGCTGGCATTGTCCAGGATTTATGGCGAAGGCCACATCTTGTATATGCTAGTTACTTCCATTGGCTTGTTCGGCTTGATTGCTTCTTTCCACGGTATTATTCTCGCAGCAGGACGTGCTACCTTCGAATTCGGACGCGTAGGTTTTGCACCAAAAGCATTAGGTAATATTCATCCTAAATTTCAAACCCCGGCCAATGCGCTGCTGGTGAACACAGCGATCGGTATCATCGCCTTGTTTACGGGTAAAACGGGAGAGATTATTACCATTGCTTGTTTCGGAGCCCTGACGCTATACATTGTTTCCATGGTGTCGATAATCAAGCTACGGCAAATGGAGCCCGATTTGGAGCGACCGTTTAAAGTGCCTTTTTATCCGCTGACTCCTATTGTGGCTTTAATTATCGCGAGTGTAGCGCTGGTAGCCATCACAGTGTACAACCCCACCTTGGCGCTCATCTATCTAGGCATATTGGCCGTTGCATTCGCCTGGTTTAAGTTGACGAATAAGGACTGAAATTTCATGAACTAATGACAGTGATACACAAATACGATTGCGCAATAATCAACAGCAATAGCGATTGCTGTAAAGACGCATTGCAATGCGTCTCTTCAAGAGGAGGTTTACACTAAATCCATGACCAATGAAAACTAGAGGTAAATTATCGGTTGAAGACCTGCAGAACAAAGTAGCAGATGAGACGATCGAAACGGTCATAGTAGCTTTTACCGATCACTACGGACGACTGGTAGGGAAGCGCTTTGATGCAGCGTTCTTCCTGGAATCAGCCCTGCAAGACGGCACCCACGGTTGTGATTACCTATTGACGACCGACATGGAAATGGAACCGATCCCAGGTTACAAATTTGCGAACTGGGAATTGGGGTACGGCGACTTTCACCTGGTACCCGATCTAAATACCCTGCGCGTAGCCGATTGGTTGGATAAAACCGCCCTGGTTATTTGTGATGTACAGGACGAAAAGTCGCACGCCTGGGTGGATGTAGCACCGCGATCCATTTTGCGCAGGCAGCTGGAGGCAGCCCAACAATCTGGCTATGGCTGTTTTGCAGCTTCTGAACTGGAGTACTACCTCTTCGAAAACAATTACCGTCAGGCTTTTGACCAGCATTATCAGGATTTGAAATCGGTAGGTTGGTATCTAGAGGACTACCACATCTTGCAAGGCACCCGCACGGAGCCCTTCAATGCTGCTGCTCGCCGCCACCTGAAGAATTCTGGTGTTCCGGTTGAAAATTCGAAAGGAGAGTGGGGCCTGGGCCAGCATGAGTTGAATGTCCGTTATGCGGAGATACTGGAAATGGCGGATCGGCATAGCGTGTACAAGCAATGTCTCAAGGAATTGGCAGATAAGATGGGACTGTCAGTGACTTTTATGGCTAAATTTCACGAAGATCGTGCGGGCTCCAGTTGCCATATTCACATCAGTTTGTGGAAGGGGGAGGAGAATGCCTTTGTTGGTAATCAAGCCTTCGGTCCGGTAAGTGGTTCCGATATTTTCCAGTGGTTTTTAGGCGGTTGGATAAAGTACGCCCCGGAAGTAATGCCGTTTTATGCCCCTACGGTGAATTCCTACAAGCGCTACGTAGATGGTTCCTGGGCACCCACACGCCTGGCTTGGAGTTATGATAACCGCACCGCCGGTTTTCGGGTGGTAGGCAAAGGGAAGAGTCTGCGTATTGAATGCCGAATTCCCGGTGCGGACTGTAATCCTTACCTGGCCTTTGCGGCTTCGTTGGCTTGTGGCTTGCATGGAATAAAACACCAAATTGAACCGCCAGAAATATTCATTGGTGATGTGTACGAAGCGAAGACCCTACCAACAGTGCCACGTTCACTAGCAGAAGCAACCGAGCGTTTCGCGAAAAGCGAGTTTGCCAAAGAAGCCTTCGGTGAAACGGTTGTTGAACATTACACCCATCATTTTACCCAGGAGTTAAATGCTTACAATCAGGCGGTAACCGATTGGGAACGCAAACGATATTTCGAACGAATCTAATTTAATGTGAGCCTTGCCTTGTAGGTCCCTGCAAAGCCAACGAAGTGGCGGGCAAACCTCACCGTACTTGGTAAGTGTTCCAGGATAATCTATTTTGAATATGCGGTTAGACAAAAAGGTTGCACTGATCACGGGCGGTAGCAACGGGATTGGTAAGGAGAGTTGCCTGCTCTTCGCCGAGGAAGGCGCTAAAGTCGTCGTTGTCGATATTGACGAAGCCGGTGGGCAAGCCACGGTCGATGAGATCAAGCGTGCTGGTGGTGAAGCCATTTTTTGCAAAGCGGATGTGTCTAATGCAGCCGATTGCGAGGCAATGGTTAGAGTAGCGGAAGAGGCCTATGGTGGCCTGCACATCTTGTTCAACAATGCTGGCATAATGCATAGCGACGATGGCGATAGTCAGTCCACTGAGGAAACCGTATGGGACCTGACGATGAACGTCAATGTCAAGGGTGTATTTCTGGGCTGCAAATACGGTATCCCGCTCATTCGTCAGTCGGGTGGGGGAGCTGTCATCAATACGGCTTCTTTTGTAGCACATCTAGGGGCTGCTACGCCACAGCTGGCCTATACCGCAAGCAAAGGAGCTGTACTAGCCATGTCACGCGAACTGGCCGTGATCCACGCGCGGGAAGGCATCCGGGTAAATGCACTCAGCCCCGGTCCGTTACGCACAGAATTACTTATGAAATTTCTCAATACCGAAGAGAAAAAGCAACGCCGCCTGGTGCACGTACCCATGGGCCGTTTTGGTGAAGCCAAAGAAATGGCCAAGGCTGCTCTGTTCCTTGCCTCGGATGATTCCTCCTACATGACGGGAACCGAATTCCTGGTGGACGGTGGGATCACCGCAGCCTATGTTACTCCTGAATAATGCATTCCCGAAGAACCATGAGCAATCTCTTTCAAACCATATCCCCCATTGATAACAGCGTCTACTTAGAACGGGAATACGCTGATAGTAGCACGATTGAAAACGCTTTAGCAAATGCTGCTAAGGCCCAAGCAAGCTGGCGGAATACGGCTATTGCTGAGCGAGCACTAGTTTGTCAAAAGGTTCTTGAGTACTTCCTGACCAATGCGCAGGACATGGCCGAAGAACTCACCTGGCAAATGGGGCGGCCACTTCGCTATACCCCTTTTGAAATTACGAGCGGTTTTCAGGAGCGAGCCAATCATATGATCCGTATTGCGGAGCAATCCTTGGCTGATATTCCCGCCCCTGAGCTCGATGGGTTCGAACGCTATATCAGTAGAGAACCGCTCGGGACCGTGCTGGTATTAGCTCCCTGGAACTATCCGTATCTGACTTCCGTCAATGCCATCATCCCAGCTATTATGGCGGGTAATACGGTTGTGCTCAAGCACTCGGAGCAAACGCCACTCTGTGCGGAGCGCTATGCTGCTGCCTTTGAATATGCAGATGCACCAACGGGTGTTTTCCAGTACCTGCACATCAACCACGATCAGGTAGCCAAGGTCATCAACGATCAACGAATTGACTTCGTCGCCTTTACCGGTTCTGTTGCTGGTGGTCATGCCGTGCATCAGGCTGTAGGCCAACGCTTTATTGGGGCAGGCTTAGAGTTGGGTGGTAAAGATCCGGCCTACGTACGTGCGGATGCGAACTTGGAACATGCGATCGAGAACCTGGTGGATGGTTCTTTCTTCAATTCCGGTCAGTCCTGTTGTGGGATTGAGCGCATTTACGTTCATCAGGCGTTGTTCCAGCCTTTTGTCGAAGGCTTTGTTGACCTCACTAAACAGTACGTCCTGGGCGATCCACTCCAAGCGGAGACCACTTTGGGACCGATGGTAAGAACTGCTGCGGCAGTTGCTGCCCAAACTCAAATTGACCAAGCCCTGCAACAAGGTGCTAGGGCATTGATCGACACTAGTCGCTTCGATCGCCATCAGAAGGGGACGCCGTATACGGCCCCACAGGTACTCGTTGATGTAGATCATCGGATGAGCATTATGCAAGAAGAGACCTTCGCACCCGTTGTCGGCATCATGCCCGTTAAAAGCGATGCTGAGGCGATCCAATTGATGAATGATAGCAGCTACGGTCTCACTGCTTCCATCTGGACAACTGATACAGATAAGGCTAAGGCAGTTGGTCAACAAATTGAGACGGGTACCCTATTCATGAATCGCTGTGATTATCTCGATCCGGCCCTGGCTTGGACCGGAGTCAAAAACAGTGGCCGGGGATGCACTTTATCCGCCCTGGGGTATACCGCACTTACGCGTCCAAAATCTTACCACCTAAGGTTTGGGATATGATAGCCGGTTTATTTGAATGTGATCATGTCAAGGCGGCATATCGCACAGCGCACGGCGACTATGCTGATATGTTTGCCCAACTGTTTCCCGAGCTGGAATGGCGTTTTTACGATGTTTGCAATGGGCAGTTTCCCGCCAGTTTGGATGAATGTGATGTTTACTTCGCGACGGGCTCTCACAAATCTGTTTATGATCAAGAAGATTGGATTATTCAATTACAAGCTACCGTTAGAGCAATAGCCGAAAAGGATAAGTATTTCGTCGGGTTTTGCTTTGGGCATCAGTTATTGGGGGAGGCTATGGGCGGTAGGGTGCGTAAATCGCCTGTGGGCTGGTGCGTTGGCGTTCATCAGTTTGAAATGCTAAAACAGGAAGATTGGATGCAACCTTACCAAAAGGAGATCAACCTTTTGATGATGTGTCAGGATCAGGTACTGGAGTTACCACCAGATGCGACGCTGATCGGCCGGGCGGAAAAATGCCCCAACGGGATCATGCGCATCGGCGAAAAGTTGCTGGGGATTCAGGCCCATCCAGAGTTCTCAAAAGTCTACGATCGGCTCTTATTGGAAGCCCGTGTTGACCGAATTGGAGCACAGACAGTGAACGCCGGCTTAGAAAGTTTGACCAAGGAAGTGCACCGGGAAACCATTCGCCAGTGGATCCTGCGGTTTATTGACTTTTAAACTGTTTCCTAACGTAAAGGAATGGTCTTGATGTAATTGTAGTGACGAAGAGACGCATTTCAATGCGTCTTTACAGCCCATGTGGGCAGGTAGCACACCTATTTCCGACTTCCCACCTCCTTTGGCCGTCGAAGCTTCAGCGTAGTCGGCCCACTTCCGAACTTCTAATTTCTACCTTTTCATTTCCTACCTCTTATTTTTTTGACCTAAGTCAAAAGAGATCCTTGTACATTCCCTCACCTTTATGCCATCACTCACAGACATAAGGTAATTAGAATGCACTATTGTCGATATCTCTTATTTTTCATGTTTTCATTTTCACTCCTCAAGGCCCAAGTCTACGACGACTATGTGGGGGCGGGGCACACCGAAGGCGTTTCTGTTTTTTCAAGTTCAAGTAACGGTGCCGGAAACGCTCAAAATACCGTTGATGGTAGTGGCCTTGGTATAGATGCCCCGGCAGCTGCTCGTTTCCTCAACTATGCTTCACTGGGGGCTGATTACGAAACCATTCAATCGGTGGCCGAACAGGGCATCTCCACCTGGCTGGATAATCAGTTTGCGATGCCAGTCCAACAGAACTTTACTGATACGACTTGGATGATCTGGGAACACTTTTATCCACAGTACATCGATATCTGGGGATATGATTTTATTGTTAATCACGGAGATGCGGTGATACCCTATTGGTATTATTGGAAGATGGCCTGGTGGAATAACATCCTAAAATCAGACGATCACGTTCGCCAGCGGGTGACCCACGCACTGAGTCAAATCTTTGTGATTTCTGAGAAGTCCAACTTGCAGTTGAGTGGCCCAGGAATGGCGAGCTACTATGACTTACTGCAGCAACACGCTTTCGGAAACTTTCGAGACCTGCTCTACGATGTTTCACTTCATCCCATGATGGGCTTCTATCTAAGTCATATCAACAACCCAAAATCTGATGAAGCCAATAACATTCATCCGGACGAGAATTACGCCCGCGAAATCATGCAGTTGTTCTCTATCGGTCTCTTTGAGCTGAATCCCGATGGAACGCGGCAGTTAGATGAGGAAGGAAACCCCATACCGACCTACGACAATGATGATATCAAGGAGTTTGCGAAGATCTTCACGGGTTTAGCTCCAGCTGGTTATTGGTGGCCCTGGGAGGATTACAGCTTGTACCCGCCAGAGTGGGGGAGTGAGTACAACGAAAGTCCTGCTACCGTGGTGACGTGGGAGCCCATGGTTGCTTTCGATAACTGGCACGAGCCCGGACCAAAGTATTTGCTGCGCGGACAGCAAGTGCCTGCGGGGCAGACGACTTTAGAAGATATCAACGATGCTATTGATAATCTCTTTCACCATCCGAATGTGGGGCCTTTTATCGGCAAGCTCTTGATTCAACGTTTAGTCAAATCTAATCCGACCCCTGCTTACGTTGCTCGGGTGACGGCTGCCTTCAATGATAATGGGGAGGGAATTAGGGGAGATATGCAGGCGGTGATTCGAGCCATCCTGACCGATGCGGAAGCACTGGATTGCTCCTGGGCCGACGCACCAGCGGCGGGAAAGCTCAAGGAACCCTTATTGCGCTACACGCAAGCCCTGCGCGCCTTCAACGTATACAACGAATCTGGCCGCTTGTGGAACTGGGGCTATGGTTTTGATGAGGCAGTAAGTCAGGGTATTCTGGCTTCACCGAGTGTCTTTAACTTCTACCTACCAGAATTTCAGCCCAATGGTCCGATCTCCGATGCAGATTTGTTTGCTCCCGAATTCCAAATACACACTTCGGCTACGTCCATCAATTATATCAACTTGGTGCACGATTGGTTTGTCAATGATTATCTGGGAGAGATCGCTACGCACGCCGGTGCCAGTATACATAATGCGCCCAGCTACGAAGTCAATGACCTTGATCCCGTTGACTACCTATATCTCGATCTGGACGAAGAGTATACCATGGCCTGGAACGCTCCAGCTTTGGTTGATCGATTAGATTTGATTCTCACAGGAGGGCTATTTTCTGACGCGACCAAGGCGTCGATCATAAATGCCATGGAGCAGGTTTCTGATCCCGTTCAGCGGGTACGAATTGCGCTGTTTCTATCCTTCATCGCCCCAGAATACAGTATTCAGAAATAGCCATTTGTGAACTTCGGGTTGTCGCTTTCGCCTAATTACTGTTTTTACTGACCGAAGCTCACGGTACAAAGTATTTGGTACTTAGTACTTGGATTTGATGAGGATAAATCCTGGCAATACCAAGTACCAATTACTAAGTAACTAGTACAGCTAGTTCTGAATATTTGATGCGAAGAGTGAATAGATGAATTAGATATCAATTTAAACTAAGTAATCATGAGTAAATCACATCATCATAAGAGCGGCATGAGTCGCCGTAAATTCTTGGGTACGGCTTCTTGTGCGGCCATTGGCTCTACCACCTTTTTGACTTCTTTGCTTAACCTCGGATTGGCTAATTCGCTAGCGGGAATGAGCCGCCCAAGTATTACCTCAGGTGGCGACTATAAAGCACTGGTTTGCATTCTCTTAGCTGGAGGGAATGATAGCTTCAATATGTTAGTGCCTCGTACTAGCAGCCATTATGCAGAATACGCGGGTACACGCTCCAACCTGGCACTACCCCAGGGGAATCTGCTGCCGCTCCATTTCATAGATAATAACGGGAAGCAATTTGGCCTGCACCCTTCTATGCCAGAGGTGCAGCAGCTTTTCAATAGCAACAAGCTGTCCTTCATTTGCAATATTGGAACCTTGGTAGAACCCACTACGAAATCACAATACCTCAATGGTAGCGTATCGGTACCCGTTGGTTTATTGTCGCATGCTGATCAGATTCAGCAATGGCAAACTTCTATACCTCAAACCCGGTCTTCTAAAGGTTGGGGTGGTAGAATGGCTGATATTTTGCAGGCGGGCAATGATAATCAGAACATTTCCATGAATATTTCGCTCTCTGGAACGAATATTTTCCAAGTGGGTAATAACGCTACAGAATACGCCATTAGAGCAGCTGCCGGTGGGAGTGTCGGTATTCGTGTATTGGAAGGAAGTAGTCCGCTGAATAATGCCTTACGCAGCGGAGCAGAAAGTTTGTTAGCACAGCAGTATCAGGATATATTCAAATCTACCTTCGCGGATAAGATCAATGATTCGCAAGCCAATCACGAAGAGTTTAGTGCGGCGATCTCTACTGCTCCTGGCCTGACTACCCAATTCTCGAACAACCCCGTTTCTGCTAATATGGAAATGATTGCCAAAACGATTGCGGTGAGGGACACCTTGGGTGTAAACCGCCAAACCTTCTTTGTCAACTTTGGTGGCTGGGATCATCACGATGGCGTATTGGACAATCAGACGGCCATGCTCGGTGTGGTAAGTAAAGCCTTGGCCGAATTTCAGGCAGCCATGGAAGAATTGGGCGTAGCCGATTGCGTGACGACCTTCACCGCTTCCGACTTTGGCCGGACCCTCACTTCCAACGGCAATGGTAGTGATCATGCCTGGGGTGGCAATGTCATGGTCATGGGTGACAGTGTGAATGGTGGACAAATCTTCGGCGAATATCCGTCATTGGCCTTGGGTGGAGCTGATGATGTGGGTGGTGCTATTTTGCTACCGACTCTCTCCACTGACGAGTACTTCGCAGAATTATCTCGCTGGTTTGGTGTATCCAGTGGTGATTTGAGCTACGTTTTGCCCAATATTGATCACTTCTACGATCCGTCTAGCAGCAGCTTACCCATCGGATTTATGAATCTTTAAACCCAGCATCGTGAAAAAAATATTAGTATTCCTTTCCCTTTTATCTTTCTATTCCGCCTCGGGGCAAGACTGTTTTTTAGCGGGGCATTCGACGAATGAGAACGACAGCTGGCTGTCTTGTGAGGAAGCTCCGGGCCCAAACCCGAATAGAGGAACATCTCATTGGGTGATGTACGACCTAGGCTATGTCTATAGTCTGGGCAGTACTCACTTTTGGAACTACAATGTAGCGGGAGAAACGGCTAATGGAATGCGAGAATTAGTGATTGATGTCTCACTTGATGGAACAGTATGGACGGAGGTTGGTACTACGTTCTTACAGCAAGCAACGGGTACGGCGGATTACGAGGGAGAGGTAGGGCTGTACCTTGGGCAATCGGAAGCGCGCTACGTTTTATTTACGGTACGCGAAAATTGGGGTGGTAATTGTGTTGGCCTATCGGAAGTGCGGTTTGATTTGGAGGGCACGGTGTCTTTGGAAAACGAACCCAATGATGACCATCACCTTACGCTATTCCCCAATCCGGCCTCCCAGGTCTTATATCTTGAAACAGATCTGGCTATTCAAGAAGTCGTACTTTGGGACGCTGCCGGCCGAGAAGTTATGCGCCAGAAAAGGGACTCCGAAATCGACCTTTCTGGTCTGCCAGCAGGCTTGTATTGGAGCCGGGTCATTGGTGCGGAGCAAGAAATGGTGATCAGGAGTTTCATAAAGCAGTAATGTTGGTACTACGGCCTATCTAGACCATATTGTCCAAAACTGGAACGCTGAGCCTTATGCGAATGGGGCCTACGTCACGGCTTATGAAGATGGTCGCGAAGTAGCCATATTGGGCCAGTCGGTGAGCAATAAGCTCTACTTTGCCGGTGATGCTTATACGACTGGTTATGATTGGAGTAGTGTGCACGCGGCGGCACGTTCGGCTAAGCGAGCAGTAGGAGAATTGGTGGGTTAAGCTAACTTATGGGTTACCAAATACCTCCGCTGAAAACTACCTGGAATTCACAGCAGTGCCGATGTGAAGTCATTAGATATTTCCAGCTTTTTTATACATTTATTATGAATAGTTTTAGCCGCAAATAAAAAGCACTGGGTCTGTCACGTGTAGCTGGTTTATTGTTCTTGTTGTCCCTCGCTTACCAAGTCATTGGGCAAACCTATCACGGTAGTATCCGCAAGATCGGACTGGAAGACGGATTGTCCCATTATAAAGTACTATCCCTCCTTGCGGAGACGGACGGGATGTGGATCGGCACAGAAGATGGGCTGGATTTTTTTGATGGGTATCACTGGCAATACTGGCCGGGAGAAAGCGGCACGCTCACGGAAAAGAACATCAGCTTTTTAGAGAAAGACCAAGCCGGGTTTCTTTGGGTGTTTCATGCTCGGGATTTTAAGGATCGGAGCACGATAACCTCTATTGACCTGATTACGCCTGAGCGGGATAGCGTCTTCCAGTTAACCGGTAGTAGTTACCTGAGTCCTCCTTTTTTACCAAGTGATATTCAGCATTTTTTTGTGGACGAGGAAGACCGCCTCTACTTCTTTGCCAAGCAGCAATTGTGGTGTTACACAAAGGCAGAGCAATTTCAACCCATTTCTCTGCCACCAGGATTTACTCCCCACGACATCTTCGCGGATGGCAGCTACATTGGCCGTTTAGACGAAAAATTGGTTCTACTCACGGCAGGCGGTGAAGTGCGCCAAACTTTGGATTATCCACTCCAGAATTGTGCTTATGATTTCCTGGGGGATGCCGAGCAGTTTTGGATTTTTCAGCTCGATGGACCTTGTAAGATTTACCGCCGGGTAGAAGGAACAGATGAATACCAAAGCGAACTAGTATCCTTACCAGAACTCAGTTATGTCTTCCCAGCTCTGCTGTGCTATAATGCGCAGGAGCATGAAATTTGGATTAAAAATGGTGAGTACGTCTATTTGTTAGACGCGGAAAATAATCTGAAATACCATTACCCAAAACCTGCTCGTCAGATTATACTAGACGACGCTGGCAATTATTGGTTTGGCAAAAATCAAATTAACATCCTACAGTTACAGCCGAAGCGATTTGAGCGATTGTTGTGGAACAAAGGCAAGAAAGGACCTGCTAGGATCAGATGCCGGGGAATTATAGAAAAAGATGGGCAGTTGTTAGTGGCAACCTATCGAGGGGTTCGTCGGATCAATTTGGCCGATCATCAGCTAAATACGCCGGCTAGGTACGATACTTTGGGGTTTAGTTTTTTGAAGGATAGGCAAGAACAACTATGGTTAGGGCGTAGGGATGTATTGAAATTGGACACTTCCGCAACAGTAGTTGAAGAACGCTATCAGGCGAATAGGACCAGGATTTGGTCCCTCTTTGAAGACCGAAATGGAGTGATTTGGTTGGGAACCCAAAGAGGTATCGCTTTCCTCAGGGATGGGGAAGTACAGGACTTTGTGGATTACAATGGGTATCAAGCACTGAAAGATGCCTTAGTACTTTTCTTCTACGAAGATCAGGACGGTACGATTTGGATTGGGAGTACGGAAGGACTCTTCCAATTGGATTTGGAGCAAGGCATTGTCGCAGCTTATGGTAAGAACCAATCTGATGCGCACTATCTCCCTTCGGGCAACTTTCAACACATGCATCAGGACCAGGACGGCGACTATTGGCTGGCCACTAAGGACGCTGGCCTGCTACGTTGGGATAAGGCTAACGCTACCTTCCAACAGTTTGATAAAAGCTGGGGACTACCAACCGATAACATCTATTGCGTTTACGAAGACGATTATGCACATCTGTGGATGAGCAGCTTCGAGGGTATTGTTCGGTTTAGCAAGAAGACGGGCCGCGTTCAGACTTTTTTTGAAGAGGATGGTATTAGTGAAAATGAGTTTAACCGTATTTCCCACTACATGGCAAGTGACGGGCACTTGTATTTCGGGAGTCAAAACGGGGTGACCGCTTTTCATCCTCGTAATTTCTTGCAGGATTCCTTACACGCTTCCAGTTTTGGCTTTGCGATTAAACATATCTCCGTTGTCGACGAAGACATTTGGAATGACTATTGGGCCGACGGTAGCCCCATCAATTTGGAGCAGCTGCCGCCAGATACCAAAATCATCAATTTAGAAATAGAAGGTGCAAATGTCTTCTGGGCCAACCAGGTTAGCTTGAACTATACCCTGACACGCCTGACGCCCAATGATTCCATCATCGTCCGTGAGGGGGAACATCCAGACAGTCGTATCGAATTACTTGATCTACAACCAGGGACTTACGAACTGCGTGTAGGGGCCATTCGTAAAAACGGCAAGCAAGTTGGAGATGATTTTTTTGTGTCTATCCATATCCGGCAGCCCATCTATCATCATCCGGCGTTCTGGGTTGTGTTGTTACTGCTAATAGCAACGTCCATTTGGGGCTTTCTGCGCTGGCGTACCGCTCATTTGCGGCGGCAAAAAATAAAATTGGAAGCGCTTGTAGAAAAACGAACGCAGGAAGTCTTAGAGAAACAACAGACCATTGCCAATCAAGCAGAGATTATCCAATCCATGCGCAGCTTGCTCAATCAGCAAGACGAAGCCTGGCTCAAGCAATTTCAGGATATTGTTGATCAACGACTGGCGGATCCTACTTTCTACTTGCCGGATGTCATCGAAGAGATGAACATCAGTCGGACCGTTTTCTACGAAAAAGTAAAGGCCCTCACCGATATGACGCCCAACCAGTACATCGTAGAACTACGACTGACCAAAGCTAAGTCTCTCCTCGACAAGGGAAAGGCGATGACCGTCAAGGAAGTGGCACAGGCGGTGGGTATCAAAGACCCAAAATACTTCTCGCGGCGCTTTAAGGAGCGTTTTGGTGTGCTTCCATCCACTTTTTTCAAGCAAGTTCGTAATTGAGGTGTGTTTTACTTGTAAGTAATTGAAAGTGAGCGACTTTACCTGCTTGTTGCCTTGAAAAAATCTCCGGTCCGGATAATTCTCCTCCTCTTCCGAACAATTGTAACCCTCCAAAATATTGGCTTCAGTTCTTGTTGACTGCTTCTTTGTGGAGCAGCGGATGCTCTGGTGTCCACACGCTATCTACAGCAACAATTACAATCAATGAAGCTTATGAAACAGGTCTTAATATTCAGTGCTTTACTCCTTAGTAGTCTGTCTCTCCATTGTGCCACACTCACTGTATGCTCGTCCGGCTGTGATTACACCACCATTGCGGCAGCTATTACCGCAGCGGCGAGTGGCGATATCATCGATATTCAAGCCGGCACCTACACCGAAGCGGCGCTGACCATTGACAAAGACCTTACGGTGCAAGGGCAGGGCCAAAGCTCCACTATCGTGCAAGCTGCAGCCACCCGAGACGCTGCTACCGATGCGGTATTCCTCATCAATGAAGGCTACACCGTCACTATTCAAAATTTGACTGTTCAAAACGGTAATACGGATCCCGATAATGGCAGTACGGATCTGAGCGATGGCGGTGGTATCTGGATTGACCTTAATGCCTCTTCAAATATTAACCTCACAAATCTTACAATTACTAATAATTATTCCGCAGATGATGGCGGTGGCATTTATACGATAGGGAATGAGGGCACATTAACATTGACGGATTGTATAATTACGAATAATGAAGCGAATGCTTTGCGTCAATTCGCCAGTGGTGGCGGCATTTGTAATAGAGGCGCAGATTTTTTAAACATAACTCAATGCTCTATTACCAATAATCACGCTGGTGACGAAGGAGGAGGTTTTTTCCATAGTGAAGGGTCGTCCACTGTCGCTGTTGTCAATTGTACCATAGCCGAAAATACAATTGGCGTAGATGCATTCGAAAGTGAGACCTCCGGCGCTGGGGTTTACCTTGTTGGTAGTGCCAGTTCCGTTGAGTTTATCAATTGCACCATTGTGGAGAATTCGATGATTGGCTTGGGTGATGGCTATGGGGGAGGTATTTTTATTCTGTCGGGCTCTACGGCAAACTTAGTAAACACCATTGTTGCAAATAATACAACAAAAGGCGTAGGTACTTCTGGAAGGCAAATTTATATAGATAGGAACATAGCTGGAATTACTCAGACTACTAGCTTGGCAACTGGTTGTAATGCACCTGATGATCCAAGTGACTGCCCAAATTTTTCCTACACCAGTGCCGCCAACATTGCTACTACTCCTTCCAGCTGTGGTCTCCACACCTACTATGATGTCACGGGCTCAGATGCAGCAAGTAATGGAACCCCTCCTGGTGGAGATGTCCCCACAGACGATTTATGCGGCACTGCCAGAGGCGAAATACATGATATTGGTGCTGCGAACGTAGCTTTCTTACCGGTGGAATTGCTGTATTTCACGGGGCGCAATACCGACGGCGGTAGTCTTCTGACTTGGCAAACCGCTACGGAAGAAAATAACCAAGGTTTTTCAATAGAACATAGTACGGATAGTAAAACCTGGCAAGCGATTGGCTTTGTGGCGGGTGCCGAAAGCAGTACCCAAATCCACGACTATACTTTTCTCGACGATTCGCCAAGCGCTGGCATAAATTACTACCGCTTAAAGCAGATGGATTTTGACGGTAGCTACGAGTACTCTGATATGGTCGCCTTACGCTTTGAAGCCAGTAATGCGGATTCGAAACTGGTCGTCTTCCCCAATCCTGCCAGCAACTTCTTGAACTACCGGTTGGCGGATTTGAATGCCGTACAAAGCGTGCGTCTACTAGATATGTTTGGCAGGCCGGTAAAACGCATTTCTACTATTGACGGGCAAATATCGTTGCTGGATGTTCTTCCTGGTTCCTATATCCTCCAGATAAAAGCGGGAGCTCAAATTTGGCAGCAAATGGTGGTAAAGCAATAGGATAATTGCTTTTCAAAGCATCAACGCCTATCCTCTTTTCCTAATTCGACTAAGCGTTTCCTGTGAAATGCCAAGAAAAGATGCAATGTGGCCCAGATTTACCCGCTGGGTCACATCTGGAAAAATAGATAGTAGCAACTCATATTTTTCCTTTGCGCTCATGAACATAAAGCCCCGATAGAAGTAGTCGAGAAAGATCAACTGTTCTTCCACCATGAGCCGTCCAAATTCCTGCATCTTAGGGTGTTCGCGATAAAAAGTTTGGAGTTGATCAAAGGAAAGGGAAACGACGACCGAATCTTCCGTTAGCTCTACATTTTCGAAGGAGGGAACACGCTTATAAAAACTACTCCACGAAGTCACCAGCTGCCCTTCTCGGTAGAACCAGGAGGTCACATCTTTACCGTCTTGAAGGTAGTAGGTTCGAGCGGAGCCTCTTTGAATGAAGTAAATGCGATGAGCCACCATTCCTTCTCTTACCAAAAGCTGTGCTTTGTCGAATTGGTCTGTTTGGAATACGTCGCCCAGTTGTGCTCTTAAATCTCGCTCTATTGGTGCCCGAGCGTTAATGTACTCCAAGAACGAGGGAGGCGTGGAGAAAAACGAATCCAGAACTTTTGGGTCCATTTTAGAAGTTTAGCAATGGCTGAGTCGGTTAAAAAGTTGGCCAAAGTTAGTTGATCTAATTGATTGGTGAATAGGAGGGTACATTTACAGTCAAGATACGTGTTCATTTAACCAGGCATAACGGACAAAAAGCTTACTTTTAGCCTGAGGTTGGAGTTGTGTTAACGGTCATTATACTGAGCTTTAACATATCCGGTTGTAGAAAGAACAGTATAGAAGAACACATTTAATTTCCTTCTACTTTCTACCTTCTACGCTCTACCAGGAAGTGGAGATGGACTAACAATGTTTTGTAAATAATTCTGAACCAATCTCACCATACCAATAGCAAAAACCTAGACCTATGGCCATATTCGATGACGCAATTGCCGGAACGGTAACTGTACCGACGCTGCGCCTTGGCTCTGTTGATAATGGAGCTAGACCCAGCAATGAGCGTGCTTTTTTTGAGCGTTACCACAAAGATTTTATCCAATTTTCTAGCAAAGCCCGCACTCACTTTCGTGACGAAGCGACCAGTGATTGGAATGCATTTCGACCCACAAATGGTCCAGATTTTGTCAAGTCTTGGCAAGCGTTCTTAGAACGAGCTGGTTTTTTACCCTTCGAGCAAGAAAATGGAATTTTCGGTTACGTGACCTTAGCCGCTACCCGGCTTTTTCAAGAATATATCCGTACCGTAGAAGATATCGCTGAGATTGGTACGCCTGACGGTATCGTTGGTCGTAATACCCGTTTGCACGCCAACCGCTGGGATAAAGAAGGCAAAGTAGCCAGCTGGTGGCGAGCTGATGGTACTGAGCCATCAAAAGAGTATAAGATGTGGATTGATATCATGGAAAAATCCAAGGCCAGTAACCAAGCCAATCCACACGAAGTTATAACGGCCGTCTCCGCAGCCGCTAATACGGGAGATACCCGAAAGATTGACGATTGGGCATGGAATCCCGAGGATATTCACTTGATTGGTATTCGTAGAAATCAAGATAAAAGGGACTTTACGCGAGGCAATGATGATCTCTTTTTGCTACTCATCCGAGGCATGGTCTTCAAGTTCTATGGTTCAACGGATCCACGGCCAAAGGGAGCTCGTTCGGATGAGGCCTACTTGGTAGAAGGTCAGCATAAATACCGGATGGCCTGGCACAAGATTGGTGATATCAAAAAAGTGTACAAAGCACTTAAACCCCACTCTGGAAAGGGGGTGATGGTTTTCCGTGATAAAGACGGTGATGATGACTTTGATTCCGATGATGTCAAGCTAGGTCTACAGGGCCCCAACAACACTATTAATGTCCATTGGACGGGTAGCGGTGTAGCTAATTTTAGTCAGGGATGTCAGGTGATTGCGGGGTCAAGCTACTTGAATTCGGATAATAAACTCATTGATTGTCGGGCCTTTGCTTCTCGTTCCTACGGTGGTTTGTCGGAAGGCCAAACGCGAGGGGCTTACAATGTACTTTGTGATTTGGTATTGGCTTACTCACCTTTGAATCAAGATGTGGTTTGGTATACCCTGGGCAGAGACGATGTCTTGGATGAGCACCCCGATCTTGGTGCTGACTGGGCCGCAATGATGGTCAAGAATATGAAATTCGATTAAATGGAGGTACAATTGCACGCTACCGCGGTTACGCGCACCGCACATTACGCTAGCCTGGGGCAAGCAGGCCCACACGTAAAGCAACTTTGGTTTGTGACCCACGGCTACGGGCAATTGGCCAAGACTTTCATCCGCCGGTTTATACCCATTTGCGATGAGCAAACCCTGGTTATCGCTCCGGAAGGACTGTCCCGTTTTTATTGGGGCGGCTTCGATGGACCGGTGGTGGCCTCCTGGATGACGCGCGAAGACCGCCTGGATGAGATCGCTGATTTTAGCAATATGATTGAGCAGCTCTATCAGCAGTATGTTCCGCTTTGTCATCCTGAAGTAGAGATAAACCTCCTGGGCTTCAGTCAAGGGACCGCTACCCAGGTACGTTGGATTATGCGTTCTTTTCCCAAGTTCCATCGCCTGATTCTCTGGGCGGGGCAACTACCGGAAGATTTAGACTATCAACCACATCTGGCGTACTTCGCAGATAAGGAGCTGTTTTATGCCTACGGCGATGCTGATCCTCTCATTACGCCAAAGCGCTTAGCCTTCATGGAAAAAGTCATCGCTGATAGTGGATTAACCTTTACTAAAGTTCCCTTCGCCGGCGAGCATAAGGTGGACAAGGAGGCTTTGCTAGCTTGGTGGCAGTCGCAAAACGCTTAAGAACCAATGAAAGTAGCGATCTACAGCTTTCACCAGTTTGAACAAGTGTATCTAGAAGCTGCGAATGAAGGCCGTTTCGAATTGGTCTATCTCGAAGCAGAACTCAACTTGCAGAACGCCATTTTGGCCCGCGACTGCGAAGCGGTAATGCTTTTTACCAGCGATGATGCCAGTGCCGAAGTATTGGAAGCCCTCTACGCAGAAGGGGTTCGCTACCTGGCACTGCGTACTGCGGGCTACAACCATGTTGATCTTGCCAAAGCTTGTGAATTGGGCATGCGTGTAGCTCGTGTTCCGTCATACTCTCCTTACGCCATTGCGGAACATACGGTAGCCATGATTCTGGCGCTAAATCGAAAACTGATTCGTGCGCATTCGCGAATCCGGGAGTCTAATTTTTCTTTGAATGGCCTGACTGGTTTTGATATGAACGGCAAAACAGTGGGAGTCGTCGGGACCGGAAAGATTGGGGCGGTATTGATCAAGATCTTGCATGGTTTTGGATGTCGCCTACTAGCAATGGACCTCCATGAAGATGAAAAACTGGTGGAGCAATATGGGCTTCAATATTGTGATCTAGAAACCTTGTGCCGAGCATCAGATATTATTTGTCTACTCGTTCCTTTGAATAAGCACACCCATTACTTAATCAATGAAAAAACCATTGCTTTGATGAAGCCAGGGGTGATGCTGATCAATACCAGCCGTGGTGCAATTGTAAAAACGAAGGCGGTGATTGAAGCATTAAAAATCCGCCATATTGGTGCCTTTGGAACTGATGTATACGAAGAAGAGGAGGGACTGTTCTTTCAGGATCACTCGGACGATATTCTCCAGGACGATGTCATTGCTCGACTCATGACCTTCCCGAATGTCTTAATTACCAGCCATCAAGCTTTTCTCACGGATACGGCACTACTCAACATCGCGGAAGCTACGATTGATAACCTCAGCTGTTTTGCTGCTGGTGGAGAGAATCCGAATGAGTTATTACCGGCGTAGGCCGTATGACTTTAATTATTAAACGTCCCACACCTTAGTTTCACGCAATTCATTCCGCCGTGAAGATAGATTGAAAGCGGAATGAACTCCGCGAAACTGGTGAAGGGGACGCTTCAAAACTCCAATTCAATTGTTCCGCTAATTGCATGGAGTGATGATTGTCTTTTGCAAAGCACAACAGTATAAAAGGCGACCAATTACACTTCTTTAATTTGTTTTCACAAAGCGCTTAGTTCGGCCATAGCTATCGCGAATAAAGTAGGCTCCGGCTGTTAAGTTGGACACGTCCAGTCGATACAGCGCGCCACTTGGTTTTATGGTCAGTGCTTCTAATGGACGACCATTTAGATCAAAAATCTGGAAGGAAGTCGCCTGGGCTTCCGAAGGGAATTCTACGTTGAGAATATTATTGGTAGCCGTAGGGTAGACCCTTAACTCATCTGAAAGCTGTAGTGGATAAGCCACCTTATCTTTTTCGTCAAATCCTCGGCAGGGGGGGCAATAGCTACCAAATGTATAGGTACAGCTATTTGAGCGTCCATATTCAAATTCGATAATCTCTATTGATCCATGGGTTACTACTTGAGGGTCAAAGTGGATTAAGAAGGTTTTAGATCCTCCCGGTAGCAACAAACAGCCCTGGATAAATGGCTCTTCAGTATCGCATTCCTCTCCACTAATCGCAAAATCAAGATTCCCTTGAGTAAGGGTAATATTCCTGATTACCGCTGGTGCTTCACCAATATTTCTAATGCGGAATTCACGCGTCATTGGTAATTCCGTTTCAAAGTCAAGCCAAAAGGCCGAACCTGCATTTTCACAAGCCTGGGCCGGGTACCAAGTGCTTACACCCAGTGGACGAGATTCCCAGATTAGTTCTGGATAAAGTCCTCCCAGTCCTCCTGGATTAATAACTTGACCATAAGCGCTAGTAAAAAATAGTAATAGTGTAACAAGAGGTACAAGCTTCATTTGTAATGTTAATTGTGATGTTTGGAATAGATGGAAGAGAGCGCGATTAAGGCTTTTCAATGGTATTTCCTTTTGGGGTCTTCTTAATCGTACTAACCCAATAGAAGATTAGCAAGAGGGATGCGCAACAAGTATAGAATGATCACCTTATGATGATCTCTGCCCGGCCGTAGGCATTTAATATTCGGTGAGTCTGAATAAAAATTTGGTCTTACCTTATCCCGACGCGATGAATCGCATCGCTGCATCTTTTAGTTTAACCAAATTCACTTTTTCCGCTGGAGCTGTAGCAAAGTAGGACTAACTCAACTGACTCAACTACTTCCCTTCCCGAACTAAATTCCCAATTCAAACCTTACCTTTGCAGCTCACAGAACCCAAAAGAATTTTAGCATGCAAAAAATCTTGGTGGCTAACCGAGGAGAGATTGCCCTTCGGGTAATGCGTACCGCCCGGAAAATGGGCATTTCTACCGTTGCCGTGTATTCCGAAGCAGACCGTACCGCACCGCACGTGCAATTTGCCGATGAGGCCGTGCTGCTAGGCCCTCCGCCTTCCAGCGAATCTTACCTGCTAGGCGATAAAATCATTGAGGCTGCTTTAGAATTGGGCGTGGATGGTATTCATCCGGGTTATGGGTTTTTAAGTGAAAATGCCGCCTTCGCGGAAGCGGTTGAAAAAGCCGGGCTGAATTTCATCGGGCCAAAATCGCACGCGATCCGCGTAATGGGCGATAAGTTGACGGCCAAGGATACCGTGAAGAACTACGATGTGCCGATGGTGCCCGGTGTCGATCATGCGATTACGGATGTAGCCGAAGCGAAAAAGATTGCCGTAGAGGTGGGCTTCCCGATTCTCATCAAGGCCTCCGCCGGTGGTGGGGGTAAGGGTATGCGTATTGTAGAGAACGTAGAGGAGTTTGAAGAGCAGATGGAACGCGCCGTTTCCGAAGCTGTTTCCGCTTTTGGTAATGGAGAGGTATTTATAGAAAAGTTTGTGAGCTCCCCTCGTCATATCGAGGTACAGGTCTTGGCGGATAGCCACGGTAATGTTGTACACCTCTTTGAACGGGAGTGCAGTATTCAACGCCGCCACCAAAAGGTGGTAGAAGAGGCACCTTCTTCTGTACTTACTCCGGAGCTACGGGGCCGCATGGGAGCCTCTGCCGTGGAGGTTGCTCGTTCGTGCGACTACCTAGGTGCGGGTACAGTAGAATTCTTGCTGGATGCCGATCACAATTTCTATTTCCTGGAAATGAATACTCGCCTGCAGGTAGAGCATCCAGTTACCGAGCTCATCACCGGAATTGATTTAGTAGAAATGCAAATCCGGATTGCGCGCGGCGAAGCGATGCCATTTACGCAGGAAGACTTGCAGATCAAAGGCCATGCTTTAGAGCTACGTGTATATGCGGAGGATCCTATGAACAACTTCTTGCCCAGCGTAGGCAAGTTAGAGCGTTATCGTATTCCAGAAGGGGAAGGAATTCGCGTGGATGGAGGCTTTACAGAAGGGATGGACGTTCCGATCTACTATGATCCCATGCTGTCGAAACTAGTAACCTACGGAGACAATCGCGAAGCTGCCATGCGCCTCATGGTGGAGGCGATCGAAGCCTATGAGGTTGAAGGGGTAGCGACCACGCTTCCGTTCGGAAAGTTTGTTTGCCAGCACGAAGCTTTCCGCTCCAGTAATTTTGACACCCACTTTGTGAAGCAATATTACCAGCCTGAGATGTTGGAAGAGGCCATGCAAGAAGAGGCACGCGTTGCCGCTGCTCTAGCCAAACAACTGTGGACCAAACAGTATCAACAAGTGGATACCCCAGCGCCTGCTCAAGCGGACTGGTGGGAGCAACGGCGTTAAGCCAGTTCGGTGCTTTGCAGAAGCTCCAGACCTTCCGTGATCAAGTGGCGTTTATGCGGATACTGAGCTGCTAATGCCTGGAGATAATTGTCTATTTCCGACTGCAGAACAGTGCTAGCGGCTAGTTCTCTTAATTCCAGAGCCAGTAGCCAATCGCTAGGATGTTTCGAACGCAATACGTCTAAGGTAGTCTTAAGTTCCTGATCCGTGGCGCTAGCGCTTTCACGGAGCGTTCGGACCCGCTCGTACAAGCCCTCTAGCTGTAAAGTTGCTGCGGACTTCTCCGGCTTCTTCGTCAAAGTCTGCGAAGGCTCGTATAGGTTTGGGAAAGAGAGATAGTCAGCCGCACCAGCAAAAGCAGAAACTACTTCTTTGCCAATAGCGAGATCGTATACACCGCATTCTGGGCGAAAGAGAACCTCTTCACCGTAGGTGACGGTGCAATTAGTCAGCTGGATCAACATTAGTTTGCCCTGTACATTGCGAATACCCGTGACGTTTTGCCCCTCCACTTTAATGCCACTTTCAAATTCGAAGGATAGCCACTCTCCATCGTAGAAGTTGTAAGCCTTGAGATCATAAGGCCCCATATCTTCGATTGCCAGGCTAATGTTTTTTAGTTTCCCGATTGGGGAGCTGAATCCATCCTGATGAGCAGCTACGCCGTGGCCAATCAGTTCTTTTTCCCGGTAGGCTAATGCACTCGGACCAGTTGTTTTGAAAAAGATGATCTCTCGGTCTTCATTAAGGATCATGCGCTCGAATCTTCCGGAAATTTGCAGTCCGGTACTCACTTCAATCGTACCCACCATCCGGGAGTCGATCAAGGATTGTAGCCCGCGATAACCACCTTTTCTTACACTCATGGTATTGGCAAACTCCTCCAGAACCTGCATCAAATGCGAGAAGTCGGGCGTAACGTAGAGTTGTGGCTGTGGTTGGGTAATGTCAAAGTCCTGCTGGGTAGCGGCGATGCTGTAGGGGATCTTCTTTACCTCTGGCCGCATACAGGATTTACTCTCACCAATGGAGGACAGCAAACCCGCTCCGTAGATTTTTGGATCTTCCAGCGGACCAATCAGGCCGTACTCCACCGTCCACCATTGCAGGTTCCTGATCATGGCCATTTCTGATCGCGGTACCTCTAGGGCCTGGAGGCGCTCAATTTCTGCTTCGGCAGCGGCAATATCTGACTCAGGCACACCCTCGGCTTCCTTTAGAATGGAGAGTTTCCGTGCCGCCTCGTATAAATCCAGATCATATTTAGAAAGGATAGCTTTGGCACCAACGGCTCCCAGTCGGCGCAGGTATTCAGCATAGTCCGGATTAGCGATAATCGGCGCGTGACCGGCTGCTTCGTGAATGATGTCTGGCGCAGGAGTGTATTCGATATTTTCCAGCTGACGGATGTCAGAAGCGATGACCAGTACCTTGTAGGCTTGGAATTCCATGAAGGCATTTGGGGGAATAAAACCATCCACAGCAACGGCTGCCCAACCGATTTCCTTAAGGATACGGTTCATGCCGTACATATTGGGAATGTCGTCGATAAGGACCCCCGTCTTGCTCAAACCGTCTAAGTAGGAATGGTGCGCAACCTGAGCCAGGTACTGAATATTTTTGCGCATCACGTAACGCCAAACAGCACGATTGATAGGTGTGTATTCCTCGTAATTCTGTGGCTTGATGAATTGCTTCAAATGGGGTGGTAGCCGATCAATGAGTTCATTCGACTCATATCCTTCTCTGGTCATTGGTCAGGGTATTTGAAAGGGCAAATTACAGACTTTCGGCCATTCGCAACACCCGATCCAAAACCATTACCGTAAGCACTCGGACCTATTTACAGACGAATGACTTTTGTACTCCAGTACTGCCCGCTTTTCACATCAAACAGGCGTAGCCAATAGGTTCCGACTGGCCAGTTACTTAGATCAAAGTCTGTAGAGTTGAGTTGCTCAACTGGCCTGGTTCCGCCAATGGGTTGCCCCAAATTATTGTACCACTGAGCTTCTATACGCAGTTCAGGAGGAAAGTCTTCTAGTTGTAGTCGAAGCAGCCCATTGCTTGGGTTGGGGAACAAGCTAATTTGCCCATTATATCCAAGTGGAGCTGCACTGCTCGTCAAAACAAAGCTTTGTTCTGCCATACAGCCGGTTGAATCCGTCACCAGTACTTGATAATTAGCACTCATGAGTTCCGTGATGACCGCCGTCGTGTCACCATTGGACCACAAATATTCATAAGGCGGTACGCCACCACTAACCATGGCCACCAGACTATCAATGCCGAGTGGGTCATTGATGATGTTAATGATAATTTCTTCGGGACCAGCTACGGCGAATTCCGTGCTCACTATGCAGCCATTGCTATCGGTAACCTCCAGCTCGTAGTTGGCGGCAATGAGGTCTTCCAGTGTCAATCCTTGCAGGGAAGGGATTAAGTTGCCATTGCGTCGCCAACGCAATTCGTAGGGCATACTCCCGCCCATAACGTTGGCCATGATACCACCATCAGCAAAACCGAAGCAGCTCACAGAATCTGTCATTCCATCTACTTCCAGGGCCAGGCTAGGCTCTGGTATTCGTAAGCCCGGAAAGATGGCGCGGCAGGTATCACTATCCGTAACCGTAAGGGTATATATTCCGGCAGGAACGTTTTCCAGGTCTTGCGTCATTTCGTCATTCGACCAGATATAGCTGAAAGGTGGAACACCACCGCCGACTTCTATTTCGATTCCGCCATCATTACCGTCGCGGCAGCTTACGGGATGAATTAGGGTATCTGCAATGACGATTAATTCATTGATGGACACCACGTTTGAATCACTATAGGTGGCTTCACAGCCGTTGAGGTCAGTGACCAGCAAGTCAAAAATACCTGCTCGGGCAAAGCGATGATCCTCCATCGTACTCACCACTGTACCTTCCTCATTGGTCCATTCAAAGGCGTAGGGTAGGGTGCCTCCCATCACAGAAACATAGATGCTACCATCTGCCCCTCCAAAGCAATTGACCACGGAGAAACTATCGCGTTGGATACTGATGGGATCAGGTTGTTCACCCGCGATCTCCACCGAATTTACCTCACAGCCCGTTTCTAAATCAGTAATGGTTACGCTGTAGCTGAGGTCAAAGCCAAGGCCGGTGATAGTGAGCTGGTTGGTATCTGTTTCTTCAATATAAGTGGGTGTAAAATGATAACGCAATCGCCCTGATCCACCGCTGGTAAAGGCGCTAAGTGTGGCGTCTTCGCCTTCAAAACAACTCACTTGTTGTACCACAAAACTATCCAGGACCAGTGGTGGGTCTCGTTCCGGTACTTTGACGGTGGCGGAGATCCCTAAACAGCCGTTGGCATCTACTATGGTCAAGACGTAATCTCCAGGAGTTGGATCCAAAATCGTCTGGTCATCAATGCGTCCAGTCCATAGGTATTGGTACGGGCCAACACCACCTTGAACTTGACTCACCAAAACATCTGGATCATCCGGATCACAAACGTTTCCAGCTTGTAATTCCGCTTGAATACTGATCAAGTCTGGATCGGTAAGGACGAAAGTGGTGTCAAAATCACAGCCACGTGCATCCGTTACGGATAGTCGGTATTCACCTGCACCTACACCGGCGAGGGTGGAGGTGGTATTGCCAGTGCCAATCCAGTTGAAGTTATAAGGTGCTGTACCACCGTGCAACTGGGTCTCGATATAACCGTTTTCGTCGCCATTACAAGTGATATCCAAAAAGTCGACTACCTCTAAGGTTAATGGCTCGGGATAGGAAAGACGGAAGGTGTCGGAGGTAAAAGAACAGCCTACGGCATCGGTTACAGTAAACTGATATTCGCCCGGTCCCAGGAACATCTGATCAACATGCTGCGAATTGTCAAAATTCCAGAAGAACTGGAAAGGAGGCTGTCCTTGTTGGATCAGCGTTTGATCAATTATGCCGTCATTTACGCTAAAGCAAGAGGGCTGAACTACCGTGGAGTTAATCAAAAATACTTGCTCTGCATCGAGCTGTATGGTGGTATCAGCCAGGCAGCCGCGGGCATCGGTAACGATTAAATCGTAACTCCCCACGGGAATGTTGTCATTCAGCGCATTATTGGCTCCGTTTGACCAGGCGTATTGCTGCGGTTCCACACCGCTGGCGCTGATGGAAATGGCTCCGTCGCTTAGACCAACGCAAGAAGGTTCGGTCAGTACCGCACTGATTATCAGGTTGGACTGTGGTTCCAGATCAACAAAGAGTGTATCGGCCAGACAGCCGTTCGCATCCGCTAGGATGACCCAATAATTGTCAACTGGCAAGTTATTTCGATTGGCTTGGCTCCCCACTACACCATCACTCCAGTTGAAGAGATAAGGTGGGCTTCCGCCACTTGCTAAGAGATTAATCGCACCAGTTTCATCTCCGCGGCATAAGGGCTGTATCAGATTGTCCACGCCAATTTCCAAAGGTACGGCTGGTGCCACCGTAAAGCTTGCAGCATTGGTGCAACCATTGAAGTCAGTAATGGTGACTTCGTAGTCATTTGCATCTAGTCCAATACGCAGGGGAGCCGTGCTGCCATCCGCCCAAACAAACTGGTAAGGTGCCGTTCCACCAACTCCCGAAACGCGGATCAAGCCGTCTTTTTCACCGGGACAAGAGCTATTAACCAAAGAATCCAATTGTATCGTCAATGGTTCGGGAGCAGTTAACTCAATGACATCAACGAGCTGGCAATTGTTATTGTCGGTAATGGTAAGCGGATATCCACCGGCAGTCAAGTTCAAACGCTGGGGAATAATGAATCCGTTCTCCCAGAGGTATTCATAGCCAGGTGTTCCACCAAAACCACTGACCATCAAGGCTCCATCATCGGCATCAGAACAACTCGGACTGGAACTTTGTACCAGCACTTTTAGGCTGTCTGGTTCCGTTAATTCGTAGGATTCAATGGTTGTACATTCCCCGTTGGTAATGGTGACAGAATAGCTGCCCGCTACCAGATTTTCCGCGCAGGCGGTGGTTTGGGCATCTGACCAGGTATAGCTCAAATTTCCGTTGCCGGAAACGTCCAGGCAGATTTCTCCATCCGCAAATCCAGCACAAGTAGGGGAGGAGAGGGTCGTTTCTCCAACTTGGAATCCTGGTCCCTGAATCCGCAAACTCCGCAATTGGACCTCACAGCCTTCGGCGGATGAGTCCGTAATGGTAACGCGATAGGTGTTTTGGGGCAGGTCAAGAATGCGGATGGTATCCAAGACTCCGTTTCCGAAATCACTGTTGCCGCTTTCATCCTCCCAGACGTAGGAAAAGGGCGGTAAGCCATTGAGTGGCACAACAGTAATGGTACCATCACTGCCTTCACAGGTAGTGACCGGAGTAGTAAAGGCCCGTAGAGAATCAATGCTATTGGTTGTTTGTAAAAGCGCCGTATCGCGTATGATGCACCCCTGTGCATCAGTCACAGCCAGCGCAAATTCCTGCAAGAGCCCAGCTTGCGTAGCAGCTTGTACTGGAAACGATGAAGTCGTTCTACCGTTTTCCCAGGAATAGTTGTAGGGAGGGACTCCACCGCTAACTTCAGCGATAATCGTGTCTTGTAAATCTCTACAGAGTGAGAAAGAATCAGCAGGTAGGAAGGATATTTCCGGTAGGTCTCGCAAAGAAACCGTTAGTTCATCCTCAAATAAACAGCCATCTGGGCTAGTCAGTAAGTACACAAAACTGGAATCACTGACCAGGTGAACCTCGGTACTACCCAATTGATTGGCGCCACTGGCTGGACTCTCCGTATGGAAACTAAGGCTGGCCCCGGTAAAGCGCGTATCCACAATGTTAATCGACGCCAAGTCAAGCACATCTCCCGGGCACACCTGTGGTGTATCTTCTACTTGGCCCAAGGGCTCCGGCAAAATAACTACAGTAGCTTCACCTAGAATAGGCGTCGTACAGACGAAGTTGGTGACTTCAGCATAGAAAGTATATTCCTGCGGGAAGGCGGTGGTATTGGCAGGTAACTGTGGTTGGTAGGTGTTGCCTACCCAAACTATGCCGCTGGAGCGGTCCGCTTCGGTGTACCAGAAGACCTGGAATTCGGGATCGGCGGCCGCGCTGATGTTGGGTAATATCCCTGAGCAGACCGTATCACTCGTCATCATAGGAACGGGTAGGATCAAATCATCATCCTGTTCACTTAGGTTGCAGTTTTCATCAATGCCGTTACAGGGGATTTCCTCGGCAGTAGGGTTCACTTCGGGGCGAGTATCATCACAATCCGTATTGTCGAAGGCGAAACCATCTGGTGGAACTGATAGACAGGTGAGAATAAAATCACCTGGCGCGCCAAAGCCATCATCATCACTATCAACGTACATTAGATTGGTTGGGAAGTCAAGCAATTGGCTACCATGTAGTCTAATGTGATCAATAGCAATATCACCAAATATGCCGTCTCCTTTGCTGGCAACGAGTCGTAATTGGAGCTCCGCACCATCCGGATAGTCGGCTAGACTTACGTAGGCATTCTGCCAATCAGCGCCTTGGCGGCCAGCTACCTGCCATTGTGGGGTCCAGGAAAGACCGCCATCGTCAGATGCTTCAACTCGCAGTGAACCGGAGTTTAGGCCGGACATATGGTAGTAGAAGGACAGGTGGCAAGAGTCGGTTCCTTGTTTATCTAGTAAAATGCAGCTACTCTGGAGATAAGCCTCGGCACCTGGCGCGCATTGGGATCCGTTAGCTTCGATGTATACATAATTACCGCCTCCGGTAATGTCATCATCAGGGCCCGTACCAACCAAGGTAGGTGTTGATCCGGTATGAACAATCCAGTCAAAGTCGTCGCCTTCCACATTGCGCCACTGCCCAGTGGTGGTGCAGGTAGTTCCACATTGCGTAGTACAAGTAAGTTGTTGATCAAACGTCTCGAGCTGACTCGTATTAGCTGGTGCACAACCCGTCTGGAAGCTGCTTCCGCAGGAATTGGCAGAGAAGGTAGTACCACCGTTGCACAGCCTTCTGATGTAAATGTCAAAGTCGGTATCCTCCGGAAGTCCCGTGAGGGTGAAGGGCGGGCAACCTACTGAGAATACTTCCCCATCTTCTCCTGGAGTTTCACCCAGGCCCGGGGTAAAGCCCGGTGGTCCAATCTCTACGAGGGCAGAGCCACAAAGTACTTCAGGTTCGTAGGAAAAGGTAGCTGAGGTCGTATCCTGATTAAGCAGAATCAAATCCTGTACGGGTAAGCAGCTTAATGGAGCAAAGACCAACTCTACATATTGCAAAACGCCAACATCATCTTCTAGATCATCACAGATAAGTAACTCCCAGGTGCCGTTCGGATCGGTTTGCCCATCGTTGAAGTCGTAGAAGTCGTTCATGGCCCGGTAGGGCTTGTCAGCGAAGGGAGGGATGGCATCCGCGATCAGGTCGCAAGCCGCTAATTTTAAGACCATAGCTCCGCTGCAGTTAACCAGACTGGTATCACCAAAGTTATCGCCGTTGCCACCAATATTTCCGAAAAGCTCAACTGTTTCCCCGCCGGGAGATCGCAAAGCTACATTGACATCGCTGACCCACTCGTGTTCAATTAAAAGTCGAACTTCATCCAGGTAAACATCTATACCTAATTGAGTGCCCGGAGCGTTGGTTACCACGATTTCAAAGACATCAGGATTGTAGAAGTTGACGTTTTCGGGACAGGTATTGTCCGTCAATGGTTCATTCAAGCCACAACTACTGGGGTTGCTCAGCACGGCGTTGGGCTGCGCTTGCGTGGGCGCATGTAGGAAGAGCGCCAAAGCGACGAAAAGGGAGGGAAGAGGGAGTTTGATAGTGTAGAAGTTGTTGCTTTTGGGTATAATCATTAGGATGTCGTAGGATCGTTGCAACAAAATTAAAATATTTGTCCTAACCTACACACCAAGACTTGGCTGTTCCCTTGCAAAACCATTAGTTATAAGCACACAATTTATGACGTATATAAATCGACTTTCATATCTCCTGTTGCTGAGCAGCATGTTTACGCTATTCGCCTGTTCAGGACCACAAGAACCCGTGTACAAAGGCTTTTCGGATCTCAATGCGGATATGATCTCTACTAAACGCATTACCCTTTCCGGTGAAGCACAGTACTATAATCCGAATCCTTTTGGCGGCGAGGTCGTGTCCACGGATATCAAGGTCACGGTTAACGATATTCCCGCTGCTGAAATTGAACAGACGACCAGTATTCCTGTACCGGCGGAGGCTGATTTTAGCTTGCCGCTAGTCTGCAATATTGCGCCAAAAACTATTTTTGATAATGACCGTAACGGGGCGCTGGGAGGAATTATCAATGCGGTTCTTTCCAGAAAAGCGGATGTACACTACCAGGGCGAAATCGTGGTCAAGTTTGCCGGTGTTCCCATCACTTTGCCAGTTGATGTAGAGGAAGAAGTAGAATTGGGAAAGTAGGAAGTTAGAAATAAGAAGGTAGAATAGGAAGCGGGAAAGCGGTGGTGGGTAACTACTGAGCACTGTCCACTGACTACTTTCTACCCCAAACTTTAACCTCTAACTTCTTATTTCATACTTCTAAATTATAAGTCAATTCCCGGCGGCAAGAAGGGCGAGGCATCACCACCACCCTTAATAATTTCGCGCACGATGGTACTGCTAATGTGAGAATAGGCCGGTTGGCTAATCAGGAAAACGGTCTCGATACCGCCGCCTACAATATGGTTGAGCTGGGAGATTGTCTTTTCGTAGTCGAAATCAGAGGCATTACGTAATCCTCTCAGTAGGTATTGCGCTCCAATCTTTTGACAGAAGTGGGCGGTAAGACCGTCAAAAGTGTCCACTTTTATCTGCGAGTAGGATTGGAAGACCTTCTGAATCCATTGTTTGCGTTGCTCCAGATCGAAGAGGGATTTTTTTTGAGAATTGACTCCAATGGCTACCACTATTTCATCGAACAGCGGCATGGCACGAAGCACTAGATCAAAGTGCCCTTGGGTGATCGGATCAAATGACCCCGGAAAGACGGCAATTTTACGCATGATAAGGCTGAGCTGGTAAATGAACGGCAAAAGATAGTCATACTGTCTCGTAAAAATGAGCATGTCGAAGTGAAATAGATTATATTTGTAACATATTTGTAGTTGTTGCGTATGAATATTTATAGTAAGTGATACTGCTAAGCGACTGATGCAGATTGCTTTATGCGATTCTTCGCAACCCTCTTACTAGATCTCCACTTCAAAAGCTGGCTTCACTTGCATGACGGTACCCTAAGCGTCCAGGTAAGCGTACACACTAGGAACACCAAACTCGGAAGGGGGGGAGCCTTTGGGCCGGACCCTCATTTGTGCGGATTTGACCCTAAGATTGAAATGAGAAAACAAACAGCCAGATTATTACTCTTCTGCCTAAGCATTTGCTTTGCTGTGACACTACCCGCGCAAAAGGGGAAGTTGCGTAAGGCGGCTTTGTTAATGGAGACCCTCCAGTACGAAAAAGCAATTTCCGTCTACGAGAAGTTACATCGTAAGAATGATCAGTCCCTGGAGCCCGTTCTGGGTATTGCTGTTGCTCATCGTAAACAGAATCAACTACAGGAATCGGCTTCCTGGTACGCTAAGGCACTAGAACTTCCAGAGGTGCAAGCTGCCACTTTTTACGATTACGGTCACGTACTTTTTCAGCAAGGAGAATGTGAAGCTGCGCAAGCTGCTTTCCGAGAGTTCCTACGCCGAAAACCTTACGACGAACGACAACAAGAACTACAGGATGTATGCGCACTCTACGAAGCGCTGGAGGCTGGTATCAATAACCAGATTCGAGTTTCTGCTCCCAATTTTAATGGCCCGTACAGTGATCTAGCTCCCGCTTTCTACAATGATGGTCTGGTCTTTGGCTCGGTCCGAGAAGGAGAAAAGCGTCGAGAGGCCTACTATGATTTATTCTTCACCCGCCCATTGGCAGAAGACCGTCCGGATGGCATCAGTTTGTCCTACGAGCCGGTGCAGGGGTTTTCTGATGTACTCAATGGTAATTTCAACGAGGCTATCCTATCTTTCAACCCCGATTTTACGGAAGTCTACTTCACCCGTAACCAGGAACAGGCCTTGGACGAAAAGCATCCTGTACGGCGCTTAGAGGTGATGGTTGCTCGCTTGGGCGCTGATAGCACCTGGTCCGTTCCGGAGACCTTGCCAGTTAACAGCCAAAGATTTAGTACAGCCCATCCCGCGCTATCTCCCGATGGGCAGCGATTGTTTTTTAGTTCCGATCGCCCCGGAGGTTTTGGTGGGAAAGACATCTACTACGCAGATCGCCTTGGATTGGGCTGGAGTAGTCCCATTAACTTGGGGCCTAAGATTAATACCGAGGGAGATGAACTCTATCCCTATTACGACCAAAATGGTGAGTTGTACTTTGCCAGTGATGGGCATTTGGGCCTGGGCGGCTTGGATATTTTTCGGGCAGAAGACCTGGGGGAAGGACAGTGGGGCAAGAGCCAAAATTTGGGGCAACCGCTCAATTCTAAAGCAGACGATTTTGCCCTGGTGCGGAAAACTGATGGTAGCTATGGCTTCTTCACTTCCAATCGAACTGGAGGCCAGGGAAGTGATGATATCTATGCTTTCCAGGAAAGGCGTATTCAACTAGAAGTACAATTACTAGCGGCGGACAGTACCGCTATTCGTGAGTCTTTACCCATTGCGGTACGTGGAGAAGAGTACCTTTTGTTCAGTGACGAAGAAGGCAAGTGGACAACCTGGTTAACTACTAATGACTGTCGTTACCTAAGGCTGCGCGACGAACGCTACGCCGATAATCCGCTTGAGATTTGTGCTTCCGCAGCGGCCCCTGATCAGGATCAATTAGTCGTGGAATGGGTGTTGAAGCCGGCCCAGGATAGCCGCTGGGCGGATAATCAAGATGGGGCGCTCTTGGAAGGCATATTAATGGACGAATTAACTGGAGCACCCATCGCTGGAGCTGATTTGTCGCTGGAAGGGGCAGACTGTACCATGAGTGTGCGGCTGACCACCGATGATACCGGCTATTTCTCTTACCTCGCCGATTCGGAATGCTGCTTTGAGCTGTCCGCTAGTGCAGACGGTTATTTCTTTACCGTTTGGCCCCAACAGTTCTGTAGTGCACAGTGGCCCTACCGCGATACGTTTTACCTCACGCCCTATCGCTTGCAGGCCAATCAAGATTTACCTACCAACGGTCCCAATAATTCGGATTTTCAAGTTGGCCGCCAGGTGTACGAAGATGCAGAGCAGGCCATACCGTATCTACTCAATGTCTATTATGATCTGGGCCGGGCCAGTGTTCGCCCCGAGGCAATTGCGGAGCTCAATCGACTGTACTGGCTTCTGGATCGCAATCCTGAGATAGTGGTCGAGATTGGTTCCCACACGGATTCTAGGGGCACAGATGCATTCAATGATCGGCTATCGCAAAGACGGGCCAATGCCATTGTTCGCTTTCTCGTGGATAAAGGTATTACCGATTCTCGTTTACAAGCCCGTGGTTACGGCGAAACACGCCCTGTGAATGGTTGTACCAATGGAGTAGACTGTAGTGAGGAAGAACACCAGCTCAATCGCCGTACGGAGTTTCGGGTAATTGCAGAGCGGGTTGGGCAGCATAATCACTAGGAACCATTGCATCGAAAAGACTTCTTCTGAGTAAAGAGCAGTGTGGCATAGTTGTGCCACTGCTAGTACACATTTGTCTAGCTTTTGTATCCGCAACCAGTCAGCCTGGGCAGCGCTCTTGTTCCTAAATCCAGTCAAGTCGCATCCGCTACCACAATATTCGTTTGCAAACAGCTCGTTTGTAAATAACAAAATTGAGCACTACATTTACCAAAACAGGGCTACAGGCCATTGGTCGCCGCCTATTACCTAAATTACGCAACGATTTTATGAGAATTTTTCCAATTGCACTGGTAATTACCCTATTGCTGGGGCTGAGTACTCCGGCCGCAGCGCAGTTCCGCTCCTCAATGCGTACCGCGAATAAGCAGTACGATATCAACGCTTACAACCTGGCTATTCAGTCCTACCTAGCCGCGCTGGAAAGACGTCCTGATGATGCTGAAGCACTCGGTAAAATCGCCGATTGTTACCGCCATTTAAATATGATGGAAGAAGCGGCACGCTACTACGCACAAGCTGTTCGACAACGTGATGTAAATCGACAGCATTTTCTAGAGTTTGGTCACGTTCTTCGAGCCTTGGGGCGTTATGACGAAGCCAGACAGTGGTACGCCACCTACGCGCGTGATGTAAACGCAATGGTGGGTAATCAATACAGCCAGAGCTGTGAATTTGCTAAAGGCCAGATCACGGCAACCTCTGGTTTCAATGTGACGCCGGAATTGCTGAACACCCCTTCTTCTGATTTTGGTATCAGTTTAGCTGGAAACGATCAAGTGGTATTCAGTTCGGCACGAACCGATCTCACTTCTCCTGGCACTTTCTCCGGTAATGCCGGAAACAGCCTGCTAGTTGCTACGATTGGTCAGGACCGTTTCCTGGCTATTCCGTATCTGCTACGCAATGGCTACAGCGTTAGTGGAGGTAACCCCGGGCCGGTATCTTATTCTCCGGATGGGACACGAGTAGTTTTTACCCGCAATAACTTTGTCGACGGCACCCGGCAAATCCCGTCTAGTGGTATGCAGTTAGCGCTATTTCAGGCCACAGTAAGCGCCAGTGGAGAATGGATTGATGTGCGCCCGTTCCCATTTAATGGGTCAGAATATTCTACTGGTTTTGCCACCTTTACGCCAGACGGAAAAGGCATCTACTACGCATCCGATCGCCCCGGCGGTTTTGGAGGTTATGATATCTATGCTTCCTATTTGGTGGGTAACTCCTGGAGTACACCCGAAAACCTAGGCCCGGTAGTAAACTCTCCCGGAAATGAAATTACACCCTTTTTCGATGGAGCTAACCTGTTTTTCTCTTCTGATTGGCACCATGGTTTAGGTGGATTTGACGTCTTCCGTTCTCAACAGGATAATGGCCGCTGGACTCAGATTTTTCACATGGGAGCAGCCATCAACTCACCACGAGATGATTATGGCTACCTCTTTGATGATGCACGTAACATCGGCTACGTAGTCAGTAACCGTACCGGTGGGAGTGGCAACGAAGATATTTATCGCGTTACCCGCTCTGCCGATAATGTGACCTTGGTCATCAAGAATGCTTCTGATGGAAATCCACTACCTAACGCAATCGTTGATTTTGTAGAGTGTGGGGAAGGCGCTTATCAAGCTAACCCAGAGGGATTGTACTCCTTCCAAGCTATGCAAGGTTTGAATTGTAATTTGGTTATCAGAAAGGATGGCTATTCTAGTACAACCGTTCCCCTGGCCACCAGTGGTAATGGTGAGCAAAAGGAAATAGTTGTCAATCTGACTAGAATTACGGAGACTTATGGTGGTAAGATCGTCGACTATACTACTCGGATTCCACTGCAAGGCGTGGTGGTTCGTTTGACCAACCGTAATACAGGCAACCAGATGGAGGCTGTTACCGATGTTAGTGGTGATTACTACGTAGCCATGAGTCCCTTCACCACTTACGATTATCAAATCACGAATCCGGGGTATCAGGATATTGTATTTGCCCTCCCGATTGAGGACGGTAACAATCGTTCTGTTCTTGGTGTAATCGGTATGCAGCCCGGCGTTAGCGGTAGCACTGGTGTTAATCCGAATCCTGTTACTCCAGTTACTCCTGGTACTGGCGGAGGCAATCAAAGCGGACCAACCAATGTGCAAGCTGGTTATGCGGTGCAGTTGGCAGCCATTAGTAAATTGGATCTGACGCGTTTCAACGATCTAAATAACCTTGGGCAGGTATACGCTCTTGAAGATGGTGGCCGCTACAAGGTGCGCCTTGGGGTCTACAATACCCGTAGCGAAGCGGAGCAGGCCTTGCGCAATGTGAAAGGCCGTGGCTACAGTGATGCCTGGATTGTACAAGAGGCAGGTAGCACCACCGCTGGCACGGGAACACCAAGTCCAGGGCTAGGAGGTCCTGCTGGTAATCCGCCCGCAACTACGAGAGGAGGATATATGGTACAGCTAGCAGCTTACTCCAAGCCACAATACTTTGATCGCACCAAGGCCGAGACGCTGGGTACCATCACTTCTCGTCCAAAGGGTAATCTGACTGCCATGTTGGTAAGCAATATTGGCTCGCTAAACGCTGCGCGTGATATCCGCAGCCGTGCCCGCTCCATGGGATGGGATACCGCCTTTATTGTGCAGGACCAGAATGGTCAATTGATTAAGGTGGAGTAGTATGTTTAATTATAGTCACTGCGATCAGTCGAGGTTAAGATTGATCGCAGTGATCGAGTTTTGCATCTCTGTTACCTGATTCAAGGAATTTCGAAGTAAGTTTCATTACTACCGATGTAAGATTTTGTCTTTGGGCCAAAGCGCACTCCATAAATATGCTTCTGATCATAAGAGTTTGGCCAGATGGCAATTTCTAAATCAGGGTCGAGCTTTCCAATTACAGCGTAGGGGATTCTTTCAATCGAATCATTTGGTATTCCAATGTGTTTTAACATGCTTATTGCTTCGTCTATAGTAGCCGAGTCTCGCATCACAATGGGATATTTGCTTAGTGCTTGATATAATTCCACCTTATCTAGCTTACCATCTTCAAGTACGTCGTTAATTAGGGTAGTTTCTTGGTTAGATAATTTACCTTGAATGAATAGGTAGCTTAGCGTCAAGAGGAATAGGAGAATTGGTACTGCAATCCAAAAACGAGTTTTTAAAGTCTCTATCAAGCTATGCTCTTTTCCATATTTTACGGCAGACTTCTTCTCAAGACTATTCTGCTTTAATTTACTGGAAGTCAACTGTAAGGAGTTGATAATAGCAGTTGTATTTCTTGCTCTTTGAAACTGTCTCAGGAGTACGGGAACACTATCATCACTAAATCTACCTAGATCATACAGAATCATTCTACCTCCATGATTCTGCATATGTTTTTCGTTGAGAAAAGCCTCGTATTCGGCCCTAACCCACTGTGATGCGAAGGTGTTTTTTGTGCAAAGAATTACAAAGTTTTCTGAATTCAGAATTCCTTTTTCAATCGATTCAATAAAAGAATAACCTACATCAGTTTGCAGTGTTTCCTTCGCATAAAAGGTCTTAAGTCCTGCAGATATTAAGTCACCGTATAGTTTATCAGCCTCAGCTTGATCTTTTGAGGAATAACTTAGAAACACATCATACTTCGGTTCAAGATCTTCACCTTTCTGCTCCTGATTATCAACTACAGCAAAAAACTGATCTATGTATTGTAGCAAGGCGTCTGTTAACTCGTCATTTACTTCTTTATCCTGTTGTTCCTGCTGATCAATGTAATGCTGCCAGTCGGGGAATCGTGCTTGTAGAAGCTTATATCTACTATTCAGCCTCTGAAGTTCTGAACGACTGAGTTCATCATTTGCAGCGATAAGTAATTTATCGATCTCTTTAGCGACATCTTTGAGGCTCTTTTCCCGTATGCTGTTTTCTATTTCTTTCCGATTCATTACTGATCTCATTTACTTCTTATCAACTCATGGGGCTAAGTCCCATTGTTCTAATTACTGCTGACGATATATTCCGGATTATTCGGTCTACACCGCATCTTTTGAACTTCAGTTAACTAATTGTCCTGCACATCAAATAGTTTGCTTCTTTGCTGGTAATTTATTTTTTGATTTTTTTCTGCTCTCAGGTAGGTCTTTTCTCCATTCGCTGGTCTTTACTACAAATCGGGCAGTGAACACTGCCATTTCATCACCAAAAGAACAGTTTATCGCATAGACTTCTCCACGTCTTAACCGTCATGAGTCATTAATCAATACGCGAATATGGCGATCAAAAATCATCAATTGTTGCCATTGTCGTAAAGACGCATTGCAATGCGTCTCTGCGGCAGAAAATCAAACTAAACTCGAACGACTATGAAGTGGATGCCAGTCTTTGTTGTAGCCCTCTCTTTGCTCTTCACCGCTTGTCAACCAGATGAGGACTTTTCCTTTGATGACGACGATGTAGTAGACATCAATAACCCTAACGGTGGAAATCCAAACGGTGGTAACCCGAATAACCCCGGAGAACCTGGAGTAGACCAGGATGAGTTGGAAGAGTTGGGTCGGCTACTGTTCTGGGATCCGATCTTGTCCGGCGAGCTGGATGTTTCTTGTGCTACTTGCCATCACCCTGATTTTGGCTACGCAGATGGCCGGGCTTTACCCATCGGTGTCGGAGGACAAGGGCTTGGACCGGCCCGCCGGGATGTCGTCAACGACGATATCGGTTTAGTAGGGCGTAATTCACCTACGGTGCTCAACACGGCTTTTAATGGCATGCGCGATAACGGTACTATTAACCCGGGTTTCGCCCCCATGTTTTGGGACAACCGAGCCAATGGTTTGGAGGAACAGGCACTGGGACCATTGCATTCCTTTGAGGAAATGCGCGGTCATGCTTTTTCGGAGGAAGTGGCTTTGGATAGTATCATAGCGCGCCTAAGGACAAACACGGAGTACCAGCAATTATTTGCGCTGGCTTACGGCGAGGCTAATTCCATCACCTCTGATAACATTGCAACCGCCATTGCTGCTTTTGAGCGTACTATTGTGGCTACGAATAGCCCCTTTGATCAGTTCCAGGCGGGGAACGAAAATGCGATGACCCAACAACAAATTCGGGGCATGGATCGCTTCCGCCAAATTGGTTGTGATGATTGCCATAGTGGCCCTATGTTTTCAGATTGGGAATTACATGTACTGGGAGTGCCTGATAGCCCATTGCTGCCAAACACCGATGCAGGTGCTAATGGAACCTATGCCTTTCGTACACCGACACTTCGAAACCTTTCGGAGACTGGTCCGTACTTCCATAATGGTACAGCAATGGATCTGCAGGAGGTTATGATCTTCTACCGTAATGCTCGTGGTAATGGCGGTGGTCCTGGAGGCCCAGGTGGCGGTCTAGATGTAAACCCTAATGTGGCACCCAATGATTTGGCTCAAGACTTACGGAATTTGGGCAACTTCAATAACAATGACATCCAGGATATTATCGCCTTTATAGAAGCGCTAAATGACCCTGATTTTGATCGGCGCATACCCAATCGCGTGCCGAGTGGACTAAACCCCGGGGGAAATATTGACTAGGGTAATTGCCAGCACTATGACCCTTGTCGCTCTCCGCCTTTTGCCTATCACATTTTAACCTGAATTGATCTGAGTATATCTCAACTCAGTCTGATTCCCTTGTGCCTGCTGTCCACGGGTAGGCACGCAACTATTATTTTCTGATTTCCAAAATATTAAAGCAAATGAATTTACAACAGAATCCATTATTCACCGACTTAAATGACAACACTTTATTCACTGAAAAACTGGAAGAGGCTGCTACCTCCGGTGGAGTAAAGGAGAGTGCTGCGGAACAACTCATCGCCAATACAGAACTCCTCTTAAATTATTTCCAATTGTTTCCCAACCCATCCTCCGGCCTAGTGAACCTACAAGCTAGCTTGGTTGATAGTACACCTAAGCTTACCATACAACTCCTTAGTTCGGCGGGGCGCTTATTGTACGCAAGAAACCATCGTCCAACCAATGGTACACAAGTACGAACGCAGCTCAATCTCAGCCATCTTCGGGCCGGGAGCTATACGTTGGTATTGGAAACAGCGGCTGGCACTTTAAGAGAGCAAATTGTAATCGAAAAATAATATGCCGTGCATTGTGGTTCAGTTGCTGAGCCATGTCGAAGTCAATAGGGTGCAACCCATCGGTGCAGGTGAGGCAGGGGAATTAACCACTACCGTTGCCTGCGCTTTGTTATTGACGGAAATAAGCTGAAGGTGTGCAACCCATGAGCTGCTTAAAGGACTTGTTGAAAGTGGCTTTAGAGTTAAAACCAGCCCGCTGGGCCAAGCCAAAGAAGGTATATCCGCTGGCATCATCTTTTTGTGATAAGCGGATGAATTCTTGGATGCGGTGATAATTGACGTACTCAAAAAAGCTCATGCCAATTCGTTCGTTGAGCAGCCGCGCCAACTCAGGATGACTAATACCCATTAAACGGGCAAGCTCCGCTTTGAGTAACTTTTGATTGAGATAGGGCTTCTTTTCTTCCATAATCGTATCCAGCTCAACCTTGAGGTGATCTAAGTCCTTAGCTGAGAACTTAGATCGCTGGTATTTCCCGCTTGAAATAAGGCTACTGTACTGCATAACCTGCGGCGATACCATTTGAAAATAGGTGATGAAGAGGATAATCATGGCGATGGCCGTCCAGACAAATGCACGTAACTCTCGCTCTAGGCCTTCTATTGACAAAAGACTTAGTAGGTAAATACTGAGCCAGGTTAAAAGACAGACTCCAATGGTGACCAAGAAATTTCGCAGAAATTTTAGCGACACGGTATAGCTTAATTCGCTGCGCAGTGTCGACCTGAACGCTTTGAATTTTAGAAGGCTGAGGATGTAGTAGGTAATATTGACCACCAGGCCAATTCCCACAAGGATGTTGACCACTCGGAATAGTTCACCACTTGCTACTCGTTCGTTGATGATTGGTGCTGGAGGGAGGAGGTAGTAAAACGTTACAATAAGATTATAGCAGAGCGCGGGTAGGTAGTGAATGAGATCTATCCGTGAAAATTGCTGATTGCTTATCAGTGAACGGGTAAAAAGATAAACGGTGGGACCAAATAGGAGAATCGCAAATTCTGAGAGTCCCACCCAACGTCTTGAACCGCCAAATAGATCTACAATGTGGAATATTCTTCCGCTTAGACCAATGAGTAAAATGGCCACCAAAATGATTAAATATAAATTTGTGTTCTTGCGGTGATTAGGAGAAAACGCAAAAACTAGTAGCAGTAAAACAGCTTGGAAGAAGCTGAAAAAAATCAACTGTTGGAGCAGCGCAGTCATGGTGAACTATTCGGCGGTTTCTGTCTGTGTCTTAGTTTATGATCAATTGGTTGAGGTGTTGTACACCCTCTGGTGACAAATCACTACACTTCTCAAGAAAGGCAGAAAAGGCTGCTTCACTCTCCCAAGAAGTAACGGTAAGATAAGTAGGTTGATAATAGTAGCCAAAGGGGGATTTTCCCTCACTCAATTCCAGGATAAGTTCACCTCCTTCCGCTTGAGCCAGCGCCATCCATTGGTGATGGAAAGTAATAATGGAGGCATTCGCTTCTTGCCAGTAGGTCGTTACTACATTGAAGCGTTTTGAGTCGATTGCGAAGGTTAGATCTTCTTCCATCTTGTAGTAGGTCAATCCGAAGTACGACCAGATATTACGTCGTCGTTCGTGGAAATCAGGTATTTCATCAGTGACCTGTTCAATGAAATCTTCCCGTCGATCTAGATCCTCCCATTTGCCGAAGATAAAAGAGGAGGGCATGTGGTTGCCCTGGGTAATCTTAGTCACTTTATGGCCAGCCATCGGTCGATAGCCGAATCTTTTAGCTACGGGGAAGGCGGTCTTGAAATAGTCAGAAAGCAAGTCATCAGTATCAGGCTGCTGCCGGAGCAATAGGATATCTAAGACTTCTCCTTCTGCCAGATCGTATTGTGTAATTGTAGATTGAGCAGAAAGTGTGATACAGGTAAAGCTTAGGATACAAAACAGTGTCAAAAGTAAGTTTCGCATGTGCGGAAAGATTTTGAACATGATCAGAATCCGAACTAGGACCGGATTGCGAAGATGATCGCTTTGCGAACTTACAGGCCACGGCATTCTCTGCTAAGAATCTAGAGCTCCATTGCGTTCAAATACGGTATAAATACCTTTTACTTTAGATTTTGCTATCTACACTACCTCACTAAACCTTTCCACACTGACCTTATCCTTCCAGTAATGCTGATCAAAGGCCAGGCAGATATTGCGTAAGAATGGCCGTCCGGCAGGAAGGACTTTTAAGCAGTGGCCATCAATTTGCACCAAGCCATCTGCCTCCATCTCTTCCAGGCGCTTCAGGCCGGTATATAAATCTTCGCACTGACTAGCAGGATTGAGCCAGCACGTGCTTTCCTTACACATGATATTCAAGATATGCCGGCGGATGATCTGCTCTGTGGGACTCAGTAAGTAACCTTTGATTAGAGCTAACTCACCTTTTGCAATTCGTTCTTGGTACGGCTCGATCTTCTTCTCGTTCTGCGCATAGGCACTCCAGCTATCACTAATGGCAGATACGCCAAGGGCCAGATTGAGGTGGGTGTCGTGGGGGGTGTAGCCCATAAAGTTGCGGTGCAAACGCTTTGCCTTTGCTGCAATAAGTAATTCGTCCTGTGGCAAGGCAAAGTGATCAAAACCGATCTCCTCGTAGCCCATTTCTTCCAGAAACCGCTTCCCCGTCTCGTACAGTACGCGCTTATCCGCTCCGCGTGGCAAGTCGGTTTCATCATAAGCACGCTGACTTGGGCTTTTCCAAGGCACATGTGCATAGCTGTAAAAGGCAATGCGCTCCGGGCGTAGTTGCTGCAAATGCTCCACATTGGTTAGGATATGATCGATCGTTTGGCGAGGCAGTCCAAAAATCAAATCAAAGTTGATGGAAGTATATCCTAATTCACGACTTTCTTTTACTACTCTATAAATTTCTTGTGTTGTTTGTTTTCGATTAATGAGCAGCATAATGTCTTGTCCGAAGTCCTGTACACCGATACTGATCCGCTTAAAACCGTACTGACGCAGCGTCTGTAAGTGCGCTTTAGTAGTGCTATTCGGGTGGGCTTCAAAACTGAAACTGTGATCATCAGCTACCTGAGCCTTAGCCAAAATACCTTCCATGAGATAGGCCAGGTTTTCCGTTGCGAAGAACGTAGGGGTGCCACCTCCCAGGTGTAATTCTCGAATCACAGGCCGTACTCCCAAGGCCTCTACATACATGCCCCATTCCGTCAGGACACTATCCAGATAGGGACGCTCCACCTTGTGATTTTTAGTGATGCGTTTGTTGCATCCACAGTAGGTACACATTTGCTCGCAATAGGGCAGGTGGATATACAGATTGATTACACCCTGCTCTGCGTAGGAGATACGCACCTGTTCCAACCATTCTTGGGTGCTAGGACCGGGACTCTTCCAGTGCGGCACGGTAGGGTAACTCGTATAACGCGGGGCAGCAATATTGTACTTCTGAAGCAGGGAGGCACTCATGGTTTTGATTTAGCGATTGTCAGTGTTGAGATAGAGTCGTGACCACCTTGTTGGCGGTCCGTGGCAAAGCTAGCTGTGACGGCAGTGGGAGGGGGGTGACAAAAGTCATCAGGCCACGTGATTTACAGCACAAAGCAGGGGGCTGTTGGCCGCTAGCTTTGACTCTCGTTAGGGGACAATAATCCCCTGGCAGCAACTAACAATCAAGCAACCATTGTCATGTCGATCACTGTAGAGAACCGACCTGAGGAAAAACGAGTACCACCGACAGCTGAGCAAACTACTTGCGACCACTGCGGTGAGGTCTGTGAGCAAGAATTGGTAGCCTTTCGCGATAAGCACTTTTGCTGTGTTGGCTGTAAGACCGTCTACGAAATTCTTTCTGATAATCAACTAGAGACTTTCTACCAATTGGAAGAGAAGCCTGGGCAGCAACTACGGGGCCGGGCAATGGAAGACTACGCTTGGCTAGAGGAGGAAGAAGCGATCACAAAGCTGGTTGATTATCGAGATGAGCAGGTGCTGAAGGTCACCTTGCATTTGCCACAAATTCACTGTACCTCCTGCGTCTGGTTGCTGGAGCACCTCTATCGTTTGGACGAGGGCGTAATGCGGAGTCAGGTGAATTTCTTAGCCCGGGAAGCCTACATTCAAATCGATCCACGGAAGCTAAGCTTGCGCCAACTAGTAGAAATGCTGGCTCGCATTGGTTATTCTCCCCGCCTACAGTTGGATAAACTCAACGAAGAAAAGGCAGCACCGATTGACCGTACCTTTTCTTACCAACTTGGTGTAGCAGGATTTGCCTTCGGCAATATTATGCTCTTGAGCTTCCCCGAATACCTGGGTTTACAAGAAACAACTTTCCAGCGTTGGTTCGGCTACCTTAATATCTTCCTATCTATCCCCGTCGTAGTCTTTAGTGCGCGTTCGTACTGGCAATCGGCCTGGCATTCAATAAAGCAATACCAGCTCAATATTGATGTGCCAATTAGTTTAGGTGTAGGAGTACTGTTCCTGCGCTCGGTGTTCGAAATCATATCACATTCAGGGGCCGGCTACCTTGATAGTCTAGCTGGTCTCGTTTTCTTTTTGCTGGTTGGGCGCTGGTTTCAACAACGTACTTACAACCATTTATCCTTTGAACGAAATTATAAAAGCTACTTTCCAATCGCAGTTTTACGCGAAGAACGGGACCGTAGCTGGAAAAGCGTAACCTTGGACGAGCTGCAAGTGGGCGATGTTGTACGTGTACAACACAATGGCCTGCTTCCTGCTGATGGCATCTTAGTTAGTGGGGATGCCCGTCTTGATTACAGTTTTGTTACAGGTGAAGCCGACCCCATCCGCAAGGATCTAGGTGAACAGGTTTTTGCTGGGGGTCGGCAGACCGGTGGGAAGATTGATGTGTGCCTGACCAAGACGGTTTCTCAAAGCTACCTCACCCAGCTGTGGAACGATGAGGCCTTCAGTAAAGATTACTCCACGGGTAGTAGTCAAATGCTGACTCGCGTTGGAAAGTACTTTACACCTACGGTGCTACTCATCGCTTGCAGTACCATTGCGTACTGGTGGCCCATTGATCATCGTATAGCGCTGCAGGCCTTTACGGCAGTATTGATCATTGCCTGTCCTTGTGCTTTGGCTTTATCCGTGCCCTTTACCCTCGGTAATGCTCTGCGGCTACTGGGTAAGCATGGCGTTTACTTCAAGAACACGGCGGTACTTGAGGCTATGTACGGAATTGATACCGTAGTATTTGATAAAACAGGCACACTAACGGAGCGCAGCGATAAACTGGGACTAGGGTACGACTTTCCTTTAACTGCTCAACAGCAAAGGGCTATAAAATCGCTGACTGCTCAGTCAGAGCACCCAATTAGCCAGCGTCTTCATGCGGAATGGCCCACTATCGAAACCGTAGAGCCCACCGATTTCGTTGAGGTGGTTGGGAAGGGTATCTCAGCTAATGTAGAAGGCCAAATGGTGTACATCGGTTCTCCTGCCTTCTTCCAAGAAACAGTCTTGGCTCCTGGTACCTGGGCTAAAATTGATGACACGCTAATTGGCCCCTTCCAAGTTCAGCATACTTACCGTAAAGGGGTGGGGGAGATGCTCAATAATTGGTCCCGTCACTATGACCTATTCCTACTCTCTGGTGACAATGATGCTGCTCGTTCCGAGCTAAAACGATATTTCCCAGCGGATCAACTGCATTTTGGGCAAAGCCCACACGACAAGTTGGCTTTTGTGAAAAACTTGCAAGGAGAGGGGCGTAAGGTGCTCATGATTGGAGATGGCCTCAACGATGCTGGCGCTCTTCAACAAAGCGAAGTAGGGATGGTAGTAACCGAGGATGTCAACAACTTTACCCCCGCTTGTGATATCATTCTGAGTAGCCGTCAATTCGCTGATCTACAGCAAGTTTCACGTTATGGGAAAGCCACCATCAAGGTGGTTTATCTGGCTTTTGTATTAGCCTTTATATACAATGTTATTGGCTTGAGTTTTGCGGTGCAGGGGCTTTTGTCCCCCCTCATTGCTGCCATACTTATGCCCTTAAGTTCCATCACAATTGCGGTGGTAGGAGTACTTGGTAGTAGCTGGCTGTTTAGGCGATTTCTGGAGGGGTGACAAATGTCACCCTAAGGTCAGAATTATGTCATATCGGCCACATGTACAGCCTACTAACTTGCGCCAATATTGAAGTATAAAACGAAAATTAAGCTGCTCTATGAACGTCATTTTTTTCCTGATTCTGCTGAGTTTATTGGTAGCAGTTGGCTTCTTGGCGGCTTTTTTCTGGGCCGTCCGCTCTGGCCAATACGACGATGAGTACACGCCCTCCGTGCGCATGCTCTTTGACGATCAAGCAACGAAAGACAACAATCAACTTTAAACCCGGGACCTCCGGGAATAATATTCACAGGTATGTCGAATTTGGAAACCTTCAGCTATGACAACCGCATCGTAAGAAAGTTTGCTTACATGACTGCGGTTTGGGGGATTGTCGGTATGCTAGTGGGCTTGTTAGCAGCCCTACAGCTAGTTTGGCCGGCTTTTAACCTTGGATTTGCGGAGACGACCTTTGGCCGGATCCGTCCGCTGCACACCAATGCGGCGATTTTTGCGTTTGTGGGTAACGGTATTTTTACTGGTGTCTACTATTCGCTACAGCGCCTTCTCAAGACCAGAATGTACAGTGATACACTGAGTAACATCCACTTCTGGGGTTGGCAAGCCATCATTCTTGCCGCGGCACTTACGTTGCCATTGGGTATTACGAGTGCAAAAGAATATGCAGAGTTGGAATGGCCCATTGATTTGGGCATCGCCGCTGTATGGGTGGTGTTTGGTATCAATATGTTTGGTACTATTCTGAAGCGCCGCGAGCAGCACATGTACGTTGCTATCTGGTTCTTCATCGCCACATGGGTAACTGTAACGGTATTGCATATTGGTAACAACCTGGAGCTTCCGGTTTCGATGTGGAAGAGCTACGGTGTATTTGCTGGTGTGCAAGATGCTTTGGTACAATGGTGGTATGGTCACAATGCGGTAGCATTCTTCCTGACTACGCCTTACCTGGGTTTGATGTACTACTTCATCCCTAAAGCCGCCAATCGCCCGGTTTATAGTTACCGCCTGTCGATTATTCACTTCTGGGCCTTGATATTCATCTATATCTGGGCCGGTCCTCACCACTTGTTGTACACCTCTCTGCCTGACTGGGCACAGTCTTTAGGTATGGTCTTCTCTTTGATGTTGATCGCACCGAGTTGGGGTGGTATGCTAAACGGTCTTTTGACCTTGCGTGGTGCCTGGGATCGCGTACGTAACGACCCTGTTCTGAAATTCATGGTAGTAGCCGTTACTGCTTACGGTATGGCTACCTTGGAAGGACCACTGATGTCGATCAAGAGTGTAAACGCCATCAGTCACTATACCGACTGGACCATTGGTCACGTACACATCGGTACTTTGGGTTGGAATGGTATGCTCACCTTTGGTATGCTATACTGGTTGTTCCCGAAACTCTACAACACCAAGCTGTACTCTACTAAGTTGGCGAATGCTCACTTCTGGATCGGTACCCTCGGTATCTTGTTCTACGCTATACCATTGTACTGGGCAGGTTGGACGCAGAGCTTGATGTGGAAAGAATTCCTGCCAGAAGGTATCCTTAAGTATGGTAACTTCTTGGAAACGGTGACTCAGATTCTGCCGATGTACAAATTGCGTGCACTAGGAGGTGGTATCTACGTACTTGGTGTCTTCGTGATGTGTTACAACTTGATCAAGACTGCCCGTGCCGGTAACTTCGTTGCTAACGAAGAAGTGCAAGCTCCTGCACGCGCGGTTGCCTTCACCGGAGGTCACAAAGGTGAATACTGGCACCGTTGGATCGAGCGCCGTCCAGTACAACTATTGGTGGGCGCGACAATTGCTATCCTAATTGGTGGATTGGTCGAGATCTTCCCAATGGTAACCATCGAGGAAAATGTACCTAAGATTGAAAGTGTTACACCGTATACTGCCCTCGAATTAGAAGGACGCGACCTCTACATCAAGGAAGGATGTTTGGGCTGTCACAGTCAGATGGTCCGTCCGTTCCGCAGTGAAACAGAACGCTACGGCGAATACTCTAAATCAGGTGAATTTATCTATGATCGTCCATTCTTGTGGGGTAGTAAGCGGACCGGTCCGGATCTACACCGTCTAGGTGGTAAGTATCCAGACAGCTGGCACTTCAACCACATGTACGATCCAACCAGTACCTCTCCTGGCTCCATTATGCCACCGTATCCTTGGATGATAGAGCGCGATATCGATTATGGTCTAACCGAAGCCAAGCTCAAGACGCTTAAGGCACTTGGTACGCCTTACTCTGATGAGTATATCGATAAAGCTATTGAGGATGCGCAAGCGCAGGCCGCTACTATTGCTGCTAGCTTGAACCGCGATGGTATTGAAATGGAAGGACTCGAGAATAAGGAGATCGTAGCCTTGATTGCCTACCTGCAACGCTTGGGTACCGATATCAAACCCAAAGCGCAAGCCGAAGCAACAGAGTAATTCACCACCAGCAGCGCTAGTCTGCTAGGCCGAGTCTCCCGACTCAGCCCTCAGACTAGCACTGCCCCAAAGTAACACCATCATGTACAAATATATTTTAGCAAACGGCGGAGAGAGCATCAACTGGATGGCACTTTTTTCGCTCCTGACTTTCTTCTTCCTTTTTGTCATCAGCGCCATTGCCATTTGGGGGCGCAGCAAGGCTTATATCCAGCATATGGAAGCCCTGCCATTGGATGAAGACACGATTCAATAAAACCACTCATAAGCTTGATTATGAAAAAGTATAGCATCAAAATAAGCCTGACGCTCCTACTACTAAGCTTGGTAGTGGTAGTCTTTGGGCAAGAGGCCGCGGCTGGCGCTGCCGTGGCAGAATCATCTAGCTGGTTGGACTGGACCATGCAGAATATCGTAATTGTGATGGGTGCCGTAACCGCGATAGCCGCCGTGGGTGCCATTTTTCACCTCAATAACCAGTTGATGGAACTCAACCGGGTCCGGGTCTTGCAGGAACACGGTATTGAGGTAGCTGAAAAAATGCAAATTGCCAGTAAAGAAACGCTACTCCAGCGCTGGTATAAGAAGATGACCCAAGCAGTTCCAATCGAAAAGGAAAGCGATGTAATGTTGGACCACAACTACGACGGTATTCGTGAGTTGGACAACATTCTACCTCCCTGGTGGGTCGGCTTGTTTTACGCTACCATCTTTATTGGGATCGGTTACTTTTCTTACTACCACATCTCTGATAGGGGGCTTTCCTCAAGCGAGAAGTACGCCGTAGAAATGGAAGAGGCAGCTGAGGCAGTTAAAGCCTATTTAGCTACCCAGGCCGATCAGGTAGACGAGACTAATGTAGAGGTACTGGTAGATGCGGATCAACTGGCGTTGGGCGAAAGTATTTTCAACACCCAGTGTGCGGTATGCCATATGGCAGACGGTGGTGGTGGCGTAGGCCCCAACCTAACTGATGAATATTGGCTGCACGGTGGGGATATTAAGGACATTTTCACCACCATCAAATATGGTGTACCTGAAAAAGGCATGATTTCCTGGAAGGCGCAGCTCCGGGCGGGTGATATGCAACGCGTGGCTAGTTACATCCTCACCTTAGGTGGCACTACGCCTGCAAACCCTAAAGCGCCAGAAGGTGATTTGTACACACCAGCGGCGGATGAAGTTCCGGCTGAAGAAGCTGACGCTACCGCGAATGGACAACTGGGTATGAACCAGGAATAAAGAGCGAACAAACTCCCCCCAACAGAAACTAGTAAACTGAGTATGCAAACTCCAATTATCAGCGACACCGAAGCTTACCGTGACAGTATCAGTACGGTGGATAAGGAAGGGAAACGAGTTTGGATCTATCCCAAGAAGCCTAAGGGCCCTTGGACCAATGCTCGTACCTACGTGAGTTGGGTACTTCTACTGGTTTTATTTGGCTTGCCGTTTGTGAAGATCAACGGTAACCCATTTATTCGCCTGGATATTTTGGGGCGCGATTTCTACCTTTTTGGTATGCACTTTGCGCCCCAAGACTTCCACCTTTTCGTGGTGGCCATGCTTACTTTAGTGGTTTTCATTGCGCTGTTTACCGTCGTGTTTGGGCGGCTGTTTTGCGGGTGGGTTTGCCCACAGACCATTTTCATGGAAATGGTTTTTCGTAAAATTGAATACTGGATAGAGGGCGATGCCAATGCACAACGACGTTTGGACAAAGCACCCTGGACACCGGAAAAGATACGGAAGAAAGTACTCAAGCAAGCGGCCTTTGTACTGGTTTCGGTGTTTATAGCGCACACTTTTCTTTCCTATTTGATTGGCCCGGAACGCGTCTTTAACACGATCACCTCTTCTCCGTTTGAGAACTTCGGTGGCTTCGCGGCGATGATTGGTTTCACCGGAGCCTTTTATTTTGTCTTCTCCAGCCTACGCGAACAGGTTTGTACTACGATCTGTCCGTATGGCCGCCTGCAGGGAGTGCTCACTGATGAAGATACCATTTTGGTTACCTATGATTTCGTTCGTGGTGAACCAAGGGGTAAGATGAAGAAATCACGTTCAAAGGCCAAGAAGAACCCAGTGACCGCTATGCAAACGGCGGTAGCAGCTACAGATACAACTGTGGCTCCACCGGCAGAGAGCCCGATCAAAGTGCAGGGTGATTGCATTGACTGCTACCTCTGTGTTCAGGTCTGTCCTACCGGAATCGATATTCGCGATGGTGTCCAATTGGAATGTGTGAATTGCACCGCTTGCATGGATGCCTGTGATGAAGTTATGGAAAAAATTGGACGCGAGCCTCGTCTAATTCGCTACGATAGTAATAACGGTATTCTCAAGCAGGAACGGCGCATTTTTACGCCACGTGCTATTGCTTATTCGGTGGCTCTGCTCGTATTAATCGTGGTTAATGTAGTACTGTTCTCCGGGCGTAGTAACGTAGAAGCCATCATTTTGCGCACACCGGGTAAACTCTATTACGAGCTCGAGGATAATCGTATTAGCAATCTTTACAATTACCAACTCTACAACAAGACCGAGGGCGAATATTTGCCAGAATTTCGTTTTCCGGACTATCCCGAAGCCGAACTACAATTTGTGGGTGATGCACCAACACTGGCACCAGATTTAATGACGGAGGGTGCATTCTTTATCGTATTACCAGAGGATTTGGTTACCGAAAGAAAGCAAGAAATAAAGATCGAGATTTGGCAGGGCGATGAGTTACTGGAAAGTACCAGCACCAATTTCCTTGGACCAATTCGGTAATGGTAAAAACTAACAATCATGAAAGCATTAACATTTAATTGGGGGCACGGCATATTCGTATTCTATGTCATCTTCGCAAGTGTCCTGTTTTACGCCGTTTACCGCTCCACAAAACACGACAATAGTTTAGTGGTGGAGAATTACTACGAATATGACTTGGCTTATCAAGGTCAATACGATCGCTTGCAGAACTCGGCGAACTTATCCGAGCCACTTCTTATGCAGTGGACTAGTTCGAGCAAGCAGTTTGAGCTTCAATTTCCCGCGGAGATTACCGAAGATATTTCTGGTGAAATACAATTCTATCGCCCGGATAACAAGTCGCTCGATTGGGCCATTCCCTTGGTAGTGAACGAATCCAATCAAATGCCTATCGACCTCAGTAAGACTCCAACCGGGCGCTGGACCGTCAAGGTGTTTTGGGAAGCTGCTGAGAAACCGTATTTCGCCGAGCGCATCTTAGACCTACGATAAGCCTTTATTTATGCTCTATACTGCCTTCACCTTCGGGCTTTTAGGAAGTTTACACTGCGTAGGCATGTGTGGGCCCTTGGCTTTAGCTATGCCCTTCGGACAACGTGATCGCTTGCTCCGCGTATTGGTGTACAACGCTGGGCGTATCCTAACTTATGCCACCTTAGGTGCACTGCTGGGTTTGTTAGGACAAGGTATTTTTCTGGTAGGATTACAATCTTGGCTCACCTTAGCTTTGGGCATTTTATTAATTGTAATCGGACTATTCTCGGTCCAATTGGAATTTAATATTTGGACACTTCCCGGACTCTCTAGCTGGTACCTTAAAGTGAAAGCCGCCTTTGGCCGTTTGATGGAAAAGAGTACCTATGGCTCCTTGTTTAGCGTAGGCTTACTCAATGGTTTACTACCCTGTGGCTTGGTCTATCTCGCGCTAGCTGGTGCATTAACTACGGCTAGTTGGCAGTCAGGAATTAGTTACATGATTGTCTTTGGCCTTGGAACTTTACCCTTACTACTGGCAGTAACCATGCTTGGCCAACTGAGTGGCCGCAAAATCCAAACCTATTTACGCAAAGCCTACCCGGTGGTACTGACGCTCATGGGTGGATTCCTCATCTGGCGAGCCTTGCAATTTCAGTTGCCAGCAGATTTCAGTCTGTGGGAGGCGATGAATAATGCCCCTATGTGCCATTAATTACTAGGCATTAAGTACCTTTCTTTCAGCTTAGTATGACATTTGAAGCATAAATTAGCGAAATGTCTTGCGCTCAAGCAGCGCAGTTTAACACTCTTTTTGTACTTTTGCACCGCTCTGCCCGGATGGTGGAATTGGTAGACACGCAGGACTTAAAATCCTGTGACCATTGCGGTCGTGCGGGTTCAAGCCCCGCTCCGGGTACTCCACTAAAAAGCGGCTGTTGGAATTCATTCCAGCAGCCGCTTTCTGTTTGGTCTTCTGCTCAGGTTTGTTTGCTATTCTGGTGCTTCCTCTTTTGGCTCCTCGGCAAACACAAAAAACGAATCAATAAAGCGATCCGTCGAGTGATTGATACCATAGGCCCGCTGCGTAACGGTCTGTACCGTATAAAACCGGTTCCCGGCTACCACTGCTTTAGTACGTATGCTGCCGCGCCCATTGAGGTAATCAATGCGCCAATAGCGGTAAGGGAAAGTCTCCTGAAAGCCGTCCTGAGAAAACATCACCTCTCCGCGTACGGATTCCGCTGCGGCCGCCTGCGTTTCATCGAGTAGCGCACCAATGAGTTCAACGCTGTCCTGATGGAGTGCACCGTCGGGATAATCAACGTAGCTAATCATGTATACCTCATTTTCGGCCTTATCACTATTGGGGGCGTAGTAGAGGGTATGGTAGACCAGTTCACCCACTGGTGTGTCTAAGGTATCTTTCTTTTCCCACAAGCTGGAAGGACTAATTACGCGAAAGCGGCCTTCATAGCTGCGGATTTCCTCCCATTTCGCTTCCGTGATCTCCCAACTCTTCCTAGGATCTAGTGGTTCTTCCTCCTGTGCGTAGCTGGCAGTCCACAAGCTGAGCGAGAAAATAGTGAGGAAAAGCAATCGAAAAAAATGCATACAAAAGTGAGCTTATTGATGGTAATACGACATAGTAACGTCTCTTAAGACGAATTATCATGAAATAGACACCTTTTTTAGCGGCAGGGGTTGTATTTATCGAAAAATCAACTACCTTAGTTTTAAAATTAAACTAAGTGTAATGATCCCAGGCTCTCACTTATCTAAAGTTTACCGGGCAGGGTGGGGGAACCTCACCGATTTATACCAATTGACCATGGCCTATGGCTATTGGCAGCAAAAGATACACGAGCGCAAAGCGGTATTCCATTTGTTTTTCCGTCGCCACCCTTTTAAAGGCACCTTCACAGTGGCCGCAGGCTTGGCCCTGGTCGCTGACTACCTGAAGAATTTGCGGTTCTCCGTAGAAGAAATTCAGTACTTGGGGAGCTTAAAAGGAGCAGATGGCAAAGCACTTTTTCCCGAAACCTTCTTGCACTATTTGCAGCGCTTAGCGTTTACCGGAGATATTTATGCAGTACCAGAAGGTACGGTCATGTATCCAAATGAGCCTATGATTCGTGTGGAGGCTCCGCTACTTCAGGCGCAATTAATTGAAACTGCTCTCCTGACTTTAGTTAACTTCTCTAGCTTGATTGCCACCAAGGCTGCTCGCATTCGGCGAGTAGCTGGCGATGATGTGATTATGGAGTTTGGTTTGCGGCGAGCGCAAGGCATTGATGGCGGTCTTACAGCTAGCCGATCAGCCTATCTGGGGGGCTGTGATGCTACTAGCAATGTGTGGGCGGGCCAGCACTTGGGCATTCCCGTTAAGGGCACTCACGCGCACAGCTGGATTATGGTAATGGAAGATGAGTTAGCTGCCTTTGAGGCTTACGCGGAAGTACTACCAAACAACTGCATCTTCTTGGTGGATACCTATGATACGCTAGAAGGGGTCCGTAACGCTGTGAAAGTTGGTGATAAACTGAAGGAACGGGGGCACAAGTTATTGGGCATTCGCCTGGATAGTGGAGATCTCACCGCACTTAGTAAGGAAGCTCGCAGAATTTTAGATGAAGGTGGCTTTCCCGACGCAGTCATTGTAGCCAGCAATGATTTGGATGAGCAGACCATTACTCGTATTAAGCAAGAAGGTGGAAAGATTACGACCTGGGGGGTGGGCACGCGCCTGGCTACCGCCTTCGAACAGCCCGCGCTAGGTGGGGTCTATAAACTAGCTGCTTTTGAGAATGAGCTAGGATTGCTAGAGCCCCGCATTAAACTGAGCGAGCAAGAAATCAAGACATCCAACCCCGGTCGGCAGCAAGTGCGCCGTTTCTACCAAAGTGATGGTGCCCCAATCGGCGATATGATTTACGCGCTAGATGCTGCCCCGACAGACCAGCAACTCATCGAACCCTATCACCTCGCTGGCCGTTCGGACCTGTCAGCAGCAGACCACTATACGGACTTACTGGTTCCCATCTTTGAGAGCGGTAAATTGGTCTACGATTTCCCAACGCTTAAGGAAAGTCGTGATTACTGCGGAGAACAAATTACCCAGTTTGAGCGTCGACCCGAGAAGGCTTATCTTTACGGGCTGGAGCCTCGTTTAGCAGAGTTGAAATCTCAACTAGCCAACAAGCATCAATAAAGCCTCCTGCTGTACTATGCCATATACTTACGAATATCCCCGTCCCTCTGTCACCGTCGACTGCATCATCTTTGGCTTGGATGATTCGCAGCAGCTAAAAGTACTCCTGATTCAACGTGATCGTGATCCTTTTGCGGGAAAATGGGCGCTACCCGGCGGCTTTGTAGAGATGGACGAATCACTGGAGGATGCTGCTCGTCGAGAACTACAGGAAGAAACCGGAGTGGAGAATGTCTTCATGGAGCAGCTTTACACCTTTGGCACGCTGGGGCGTGATCCGCGCGGACGGGTCATTAGTGTAGCCTATTTTGCCTTGGTGAACCTTAGTGCGCATACCGTTAAGGCAGAAACCGATGCGCGGGATGCCCGTTGGTTTGCCATCGATAAAGTGCCAGAGTTAGCTTTTGACCACGCCGAGATTCTCGAGGCAGCCCTTGCTCGACTTCGGGCTAAGGTGCGTTATCAACCGATTGGCTTTGAGTTGTTACCGGAGCATTTTACGCTTTCGCAGTTACAGCAGTTGTACGAAACTGTACTGGGAGTGCCCAATCTGAACAAACGGAATTTCCGGACACGCATTCTCAAAATGGGCGTTTTGCAAGAGGTAGGGCGCCAACAAAATGTAGCCCACCGCCCAGCCATGTTGTACGCTTTTGACAAGGCCAAATACGAAGAGCTCCTGCAGAGTAGAGAGCCCGATCTGCTGAAGCGGGGAGTGGATTTCGAGATCTAGAGTGTGTTTGGAAGTTTGGTCTTCAAGTCAAAGTGTGGCGATTTTTCCTAAGTCAAGACCTGCCCGGCTGGTCAGACGGGCGCAAAAAACGGAGTTTTGCTTCGCAGCTACTTCGTGGTAGCGGCGCTAACTCCGAGGAGCACAGCGACGATCACCGAAGGTGAATGAGGCTTTTTGTAACGTAGAATTAGGGAAAAACGACCATTTTGGCGACGATTACTAAAATCCAAATACACTCTTAATTCATCACCAACCCAATCCCCGTCACGTACTTACTATTCTTGGTTAATCGGAAGGGCAGATGTGCGAAGATCGCTTTAGCTTCTTCATCGTATTCCTGCTCGTACTTAAGTTCCAGGATCACTGCTTGGTCCGGTAGGTAGTGCAAGTGAGCGGGTGGTGCCGCCCAGCTAAAAGGGGCAAAGCGCATATTCCAATCCAGGGTGATTCGAAATTTCCCATTGGCAGTACCCCAATAAGTCCGCTCGTAGCTATTGACAAGCACCGGGCGTAGTGGTAGGTAACGCATGGCTGGAATCTGCTCGAAATGCGCTGGAAGATCAGTCCACAGCGCATCACCCAGTGCTTGACTTTCCTTACTACCTAGTTCGTTATCCTTGATCTTTACCTCAAAAACTGTTTTGGGTAGTTGTGCGGTGGTTCCCCCGTACCACCTCATGCGGTGCTTACGACGCTGCGGGGTGCCCGAAACGTTTTGGTAAAATTCATCAAGCGCCGGCGTGTCAAAATAGATATTGTTGACTTGCCGTTGGGGATACAAGGGGCGAAAGCCTGCGGGATGTGCTCGCAAGACCTGCTCAATCCAGGGGATTGGTATGCTCTCTATTCTGTATTTCCGTTCGTAGCGCAAAGATTAGAGTTGCTCGTGCCCAACAATCTCTAGGCCGTAACCATCAAGTGCCACCCGGCGCCGAGGATTGTTACTTAGCAATATGATATTGCCCAGGCCGAGATCACGCAGAATTTGTGCGCCCACGCCAAAATCACGTTGTTCCATGCCGGTGGTTAGGTTCTCGCCTTCGGTTTCGCCTTGCTGGCGTTTGAGGTGAGCCAGAATGTCGTCGTGCTTCTCGCCGTGGCGCATGTACAAGACCACGCCGTCTCCCTTTTCAGCTACCTTTTCCAGGGCTTTCTCCAGCGCAATATGGCCATCACCAGTGAGTAGATTGATCAGGGCCGCGCTTTCCATACCCGAATGGACACGCACCAGGACTTCATCTTCACGGGTCCAGGTTCCACCTTTGATGAATGCCAGGTGTAGATCGTCTGTAGTCAACTGGCGATAGGCGATCACGGTATATTTACCGAAACGGGTATCCATCTCAGTGGTATACTCCCGGCGGATGAGCCGTTCGTTCTTTAGACGGTAAGCAACCAAATCCTTGATCGCAATAATCTTCAAGTTGAAGCGCTCGGCTATTTCCATAAGCTGCGGTAAGCGAGCCATGCTACCATCAGGATTCAGGATTTCTACCAATACGCCAACCGGGGCAAAACCGGCCATTTTGGCCAGATCGATCGCGGCTTCGGTGTGCCCGGTACGGCGTAGTACACCACCGGTTTTGGCGCGTAGTGGGAATATGTGTCCGGGACGTGCAAAATCGGAAGGCTTAATACTTGGATCAATCATTGCCCTAATCCCAGTCGAACGGTCATAGGCGCTGATACCCGTTGTACAGCCCCGACCAATTAAGTCAATGGAAACTGTAAAAGCTGTTTCGTGTAAGGCCGTGTTGGAATTAACCATCATTGGCAACTCCAAATCGTCCGCCCGCTTTTCTTCAATGGGCGTACAGATCAATCCGCGACCGTGGGTGGCCATGAAGTTGATGATCTCTGGAGTGATGGACTCAGCGGCACAAATGAAATCGCCTTCGTTTTCGCGATCTTCATCATCAACTACGATGATTACCTCACCGTTGCGAATAGCTTCAATTGCGGATTGGATAGAGTCCAGTTGGAACTCTTTATTGTCGTTTGGGTGGTTGCCAGACATTGGATTTGATACCTTTAACATAACGGATATAGCCAGCCAGGAGGGCCAAGTTCATCATTAAAAAATAGCGAATATTCCGGAGCATTGCCCCATTTAATTGCCACCGTTGTAGCAGTTCATCAAGTAAGGGAATGCCGAAGTATAATCCGCATAACATGGCAAACAAGCTGGCGTAGAAAAGGTTGCTACTCAGCAAAGCTGCACATAACAGCAGCAAAATTAACCATATTGGGCCGAGCCAGCGCAATATCTTGTGGGAAAAGAAAGCGAAATTAGGCAAGCCTATTGGTGGCAACCACAAATCTGGAAAACGCAGCATGTTTTGGAGGTTACCCGCTGAGATACGTGCCTTACGGCGAAATTCCTCTTGTAGTTCGTGCCCCACTGGTTCGTAGCAAAGTGCCTTGCTTTCCTTTATAGCTAAGCCTCCGCGGCGAAATGCCTCCAGGGTGATGAAGAAATCATCGACCAAAAAGTTATCCGGTACCGGAACAAAAAAATCAGAGCGTAAGGCGTAACAACCACCAAAGGGGCCAATCATTTTCTTCCACAGTACACTCTCATAATACTTGAGCCTTCCTTCCCAGGAGATGTAGCGATTTTCGGACTCGGAAATATCCTCTGCGGTCATCCCGGTATGAATCATCTGTGCATCGACAATGGCCAGGTCTGGATGTTTGAAGTGTTTGACCAATTCGTAGACCACGGTGGGACTCAGCATTACACTGGCGTCGGTGATGATAAAGATGTGTTTTTCGTTGAGAGGGTGTTGCTCGGCCGCTTGTTGAGCCAACTGGTTTATGACGCCAGGTTTTCCTTGTCGCTCCCGGAAAGGAGTGAAATGGAGTTGGAAGCGCTGCTGGTCAAAGGCTTCGATAATCTCATTGGTCTTATCAGAAGAATTATCTGAGCCAATGAAAAAACGGAGTTTATCGCTGGGATAATCTTGTTGGCTTAGGCTTTCGAGTTTCTCTTGGATGACTCGTTCTTCGTTGTGCACGGCCATGAGTACAGACACTTGTGGCAATGCAGCTTGGTCTGCGAACTGCTCTGTGGAAAGCGTCTTGCCACGACTTAGGAACTGCAACAATAGCGGATAAAGCAGGTAGGAGTACACCAGGGCAAAGGCACTAAGCCAGAATACCAACTGAAGAAGGAGGGACCACATGTGCACTGCTTAGACCGACTCGGCAAATTGGCTACTGTACGCTTGCATTACGCGCTTGGCGATATTCACGCTGGCGTATTGCTCAAACACGAAGTTTTGTGCTTGTTGAGCCATTTGATTAAGCTGTTCGTTGGAACGTAGCGTGTAAGCTACTGCATCGACATATTGATCAACGGTATTGGCAACCATCACATCTTTCTTGTGCGTAGCACTAATGCCTTCGAGGCCGATGCTGGTAGACAAGACTACTTTACCGAGGGCCATACCCTCCAAGATCTTGGCCCGCATGCCACTACCAGATAATAAGGGAACCACCATCATACAATGCTTATCAATGAAGGGAGCAGACTCTGGTACTTCCCCGTGTACAAATACATTGGGACGTTTGAGCTGCATGAGAGACGCTGGTGTATTGCGCCCCGCAATGTGGAATTCTAATTCTGGAAAACGCTGATGAATCGTTGGCCATACCTTTTGGATGAACCAGTGCAGACCTTCAATGTTCGGCATCCAATCTAAACTGCCGATAAACGAGATACTAGGCTTAGCGGTAGTTAGTGGGCGTGCTTCCGGGAACTCCTGCGCCCGAATGCCAATTGGTGTCACAATGGCAGGCTTCTTATAGCCCAACTTACGGAAGTACCGCAGATCCCGTTCGGTAATAGGCAGGAGCATGTCATATTGCTCTAGTGAGCGTACCTCGTATTGTTTTAACTTCCCCGTCAGGTGTTTCAGGTACCACCGCTTAACCACATTGCCGGTGTGACTACTGATGCGTTCCCAAATTTCGTGCTCTACATTGTGTGCGCGCATACTGATCCGGGCCTGCGAGTGACGCCTGATCGTGCTAACATAAGGTGCCAGATAGAGTGTCTCTAGCTGGACAACATCGTATTGCACTTCTTGCAACATTTCTTGTAGGGCCTGTTCGTAGGCGGGTGAAACGAAGCGAGCAATATGGTAAGATTCATTGGAAAAAAGATTCAGAAAAGCAGCACTGGGTTTAATTCGATTATCAATCGGGACCGTCCGAATACGAGCAAAGTGAGCGGCTTGCTGTGGCAGTTCTGCTTCTTGATAGAAGTGCTTTCTAGTATTCATGGCTAGTAAGCTGACTTCACATCCCAATTGACTAAGCGCCAGGCTCAAGGTGTGCACCGCAATTGATTCCCCGTCTTTGAGTGGGTATGGGAATTTCTTGCAGAGTAGTAGAATCTTCATGCGTTGGCTTTAAGATAGTTGTGCGTTGCGATGCTGGCGGGGACTTGAGCGGAGCACCCGCCAGCATTCTTACTACTAGTCAATGGGATTAAACTACAAGTGCGAACCTATTCTATTCTGGTTCCCAACGGTTATTAGAACGATCCGTGTCCAGCATTCGGCCACTTGCATCGATCTCAATTGCCGTAATTTGCTTCAGGGCAATCGGTAATTCCAACTCATAGGTCGGGTGGGTCCAGGCCCAGTCTTCTGCTATTTCAAAACTCAAATCTCCGTCCATTGATTTGGCACCACGCATGATTTGTAAAGGAATCGTGTAGCGTTCCTCCTGACCATCACTTAAGCTAATAGTAATGTCGACTGGCATGGGCATCGGGCCAATCTTACTCAGTGAGATCTTCGTTGTCTTACGTTTACCGGGGCCTACCTCCGTTATACCATAGTCTGGTAAGCGGGTAGTGTAGACAAAGTATTCTTTATACCAATCTAATTCTAAGCCCGACTCCTTCTCCATAACTCGGATGAAATCATTGGGGGTAGGATGCTTGAATTTCCAAACGTCGAAGAAGCGCAAAAGGCCTCGGTCAAAATCCTCCTCACCCATGATGTACTGAAGTTGATGCAAGAATAAGGCACCTTTTACATAAGCTGCTACTCCGTAAGCTGTGTTCGTGATGAAGTGATCGGCATGAACAGAAAGCGGTTCTTCCAAGCCAGACTCTGCGAAGCCCAAGTAGGTAGCCCCTTCACCCAAATGGGGATCGTCCACAGGTTGGCCAGGGATAAGATCTTCTTGCCGCAGAAAGTTCATGACCTCATCAGAAGCATAACTGGTGAAGCCTTCGTCCATCCAGGCGTACAGGCTCTCGTTTATGCCAATGACCATCTGGTACCAAGAGTGAATAAGTTCGTGCACGGAAACACCAACCAGGCTAGCCAGTGGGCGTTCTCCGGTGATTAAGGTCCCCATAGGGTATTCCATTCCCCCATCTCCCCCTTGAATAAAAGCATATTTCTTGTAAGGATATTGACCATAATGCTCGTTGATGTAGTCGAAAGCGCGATCCATAATACCCGGCAGTGCCTCCCAATTTTCGTTGGTAGCAGGGCCTGCTTGGTAGAAGAATTGCATCTCTACACCATCGGCTCGGGTGAAGGTTGTCATCGTATAGTCGGGGTCGGCTGCCCACATGAAATCATGTACTTGTGGGGCGTGAAAATGGTAGGTACGTGTGTCGCCAGTCGCTGTTCCTGCTTTACCATCATTATAGGCACCACCGATCTCCTCTTTGTTTTGCAAATAACCTGAACCAGCAACGAGGAAGTCCTTGTCAATAGTTACGGCAACATTGAAAGTCCCGAATACACCATGGAATTCACGGCCCACATAAGGGGTTGCGTGCCAACCTTGATAATCATACTCCGCTAGCTTAGGATACCATTGGACCATACTGTAAGAGATTCCTTCCTTATTATCACGACCAGAACGCCGAATTTGTACTGGGACTTGGGCATTGAACTGCATCTTTAGTTCGGTAGTTGTACCCGGCAAGATGGGTTCTGCTAAATCGACCTCAAGAATGGTTCCCACTATTTCGTATTCAGTAGCCTGACCATCCTGGGTTAGGGCATCGATCTTCTGATAGCCAATTTCATTCGGCTTCAATTTAGAAATACGGTCTCCTACCCGAGGATCAGAATCTCGAATGGTAAGCGATCGCGTATCCATCATACTACCGGGCTGAAAAGCGTTGAAGTAGAGGTGATAGAAAACCCGATGTAACGTATCTGGAGAATTGTTGGTGTAGCGAATCGTTTGATCGCCTGTGAACTGGTGAGTTTTGACGTCGAAGTCAATATTCATGTCGTACTCCACTGCCTGCTGCCAATATGTAGATTGTGCATAAGTCAGTTGTATCGCAAAGAAAAGGAGCACACAGGGGAAGAGTAGTTGTTTAAGACCCATATATAGTGTGTTGCGTATATAAGTTAACGTTTAAAATTCCGTTTTAATACGTCAGATCACTCCGGAGGAGTGCAGAATTTATCAACGGAAAATCTCCTCAACCAAAGCAGCCGCCTTATCTAGTTGATTCTCTGTCATTTCTGTCGAAATCTGACCTTGTGGTAGGTTAAAAGTGCTATTCAATAATTCAGCCATTTCCCCGAAAATATTTACCGGATACTCCAGCTGAGACTCCGCATACATACTTTGGTTTTCCTGTATCGTGAGGAATTCTACCAAATTAATGGCGTAGTTTCGGTACGGACCGTTGTTCAAGATGCAAATGGGAGTAATGTTGAAGTAATTGTTACCATCTGTATCCGTAGGGATTTCCATTTCCAGCTGATCCAAGGCGGAAAATAGCTCAGGGTTGCCAGAGTGTTTATATCGCATAAATTGAGAACCATTCACCAGAGCAACATCAGCATCTCCACGTATTACAGCGGAGATGGCTTCGAAGTCATTTCCGGTGGGTTCATCATGGAGATTTTTCTTCAGGGTTTCCAGGTAAACTCGAGCGGGTTCTTCACCGTGGGCGGCCATCATACTAGCGGTCATACTGATCAGGCCACTACTGTCGGGATGAGCTATCGCCACGCGGCCCTGATAAGCCGGAGCCAGAATCGAGCCGTATTTGCGCATATCTACCATATTTACCGTGCTGGGGCGATAAATGAAACTCATAGTCCAACGACTGGTGCCCGCCCAGTAGCCTTCATTATCCACGTAACGGGATGGCACGTAATCGCCAAAAGTGCCGGCATTGTAAGGCGAAAGAACCCCTGCCTTGCGTAACAAGTGTGCATCGTATAGATCATCCAGTAAGACCACATCTCCACTCAATTGTCCTTCTTGCCCTAATTTGACAATATCTGCGCTGGGGTAGAGGTATACATCAACTGCTTTATTGGCTCGGACTCTGTATTGGCCCATCAACTGCTGATCTTGTACGGTGTAGCGATGTGAATACAGGCTTACGTTAGCCCCGTTGGTAGCTGCTGGCGGAGGAGGAGGTGGTGAGGTAGAATCGTTCTTGCAGGCCTGAAAAAAGAAAATAAAGGAGAACAGCAGCACGGGTAAATATTTCATAATACAACGCTTTGACCGAATAAAGTCCTTGATCTTTTGTGCAGTAATGCGAGCAAAGGTAAACTTTTCAAACCACTATTTTTCGGCTTGTTTTTTCGTTATCTTTGCCCTCAAACCTGATATTACCAAATAAGATGAGCAAGTTGTTTTCCAAGCATTTTACCCTCATAGCTGTTCTCATTCTTTTCGCAGCTTTGACCCGTATTATACCGCATTATCCAAATTTCACAGCCATGGGTGCCATGGCACTTTTCGGAGCTGCCCATTTAAAGAATAAGTGGCAAGCTTTCTTCTTACTATTGGGTGCAATGTATCTCAGTGATTTGTTTATCAACAATGTCATCTACGCTGAGTACTACAATGGTTTCGTTTGGAAAATCAGCCCATTTGTATACCTAGCTTTTTTGCTAATCATGGGTATTGGCTATCTACTACGTGGCCGCGTGAACGTCCAAAATGTGGTCGGAGCTAGCCTCAGTTCTTCCCTGGTTTTCTTCCTTTTGACCAATGCGGCGACCTGGCAGGTTGATCCGATCTATACTAAAGACTTTGCTGGTCTAATGACCGCTTACGTTGCGGGTATACCTTTCTTCTGGGGGACGTTAGCTGGGGATCTATTCTACTGTGGAGTTCTATTTGGTGGCTACGCTTGGTTCACCCAGCGTTACCCACAGTGGGGTATGGCTTTGCGATAGTTAAAGTAGAACTGATATATGGCACTGGTCTTAGGTAGAGATTATTACTTGGAAAATGGCCTGATGGTTCTGACGGCGTATTTCCTGGAGCAACGCGCTTACTGTTGTGGTAATAATTGCCGGCATTGTCCGTACAAACAGAAGTATACCATCATTTGTCAAAAATAGCAGCGGGACGCATTAACCACGAAAAAGATTTGGTTGTATGACGCTCGAAGATTTCTACGAATACTGCCTGGCCAAGCCCGGCGTAGAAGAGACTTTCCCCTTTGACGAACACACGCTGGTGTTTAAGGTCATGGGAAAAATGTTTGCCATTACAGGACTAAACCGCGAAGAGTTTAAAGTGAACCTAAAGTGTGACCCAGACCGATCATTAGAACTGCGCGAGCAGTACGAGGAGATTGAGCCGGGTTGGCATATGAGTAAACGGCATTGGAACACCGTTAACTTTGAAGGTGAACTCTCCGAAAAACTCATCCGCGAATTAATTGACCACAGTTACGACTTGGTGGTCAAAAGTTTAACGAAGAAACTGCAAGCCGAACTTGAGCAACTCAAGTAGCAAGACTATTACCGAAGCGGACTACATCATTGTGGGGCACGGCATTGCCGGAGCACTCCTGGGCTATTTTTTGGAACAGGAAGGAAAGACTTGTCTATACATCGATGAGCCACAACAACAAGCCGCTACCCAGGTAGCCGCGGGCATCATCAACCCCATTACGGGCCGGCGCTTGGTGAAGGCATGGCGGGTAGCCGATTTTATTCCTGCTGCCCGGCAGACCTATCAGCAGTTGGAAGCTGAATTGGGTATCCATATCTACCACGAGCGCCCGCTTATTCGCACTCTATTCAATCGTGGAGACGAGAATAATTGGCAGGCTCGGATGTTGGAGGAGACCTATGCCCCGTATTTTCGAAAAGAACCTACAATAGGCCGAATTGCGGATGCTACCCATCCCGCGTTTGCTTATCTAGAGGTAGCACAAACAGCGCAAGTTAGTATTGGTCGATTGTCAAATGCGCTCCAGGAACGCCGAATGGCGGAAGGCTGCTTTTTACCGGAAGCTTTCCAGCCTGATGAACTGGAAATCGACGCAGGTCATGTAAAATACCGTTTCATCACTGCCCAAAAGATGGTCTTCTGCGAAGGTTGGCGCGGACGGTTCAATCCCTGGTTTAGCCAATTGCCCTTTGGCGGAAACAAGGGAGAAATACTGCTGGTGCGTTTACCAGAAGTGCAGTTGGAGCGAATGTTTAAGCACCGGATTTTTGTGGTTCCCTTTAGGGATGATCTTTACTGGATTGGATCGACTTCAGATAATCAATTCACCAATGAAACGCCCAGTTCTGAGGGACGAACTTATCTAGAGGAACGTTTGAGTGAAGTTCTCACCACTCCCTTTGAAGTAGTGGCTCATCAAGCGGCGGTGCGTCCTACCGTAAAAGACCGGCGTCCTTTTCTCGGTCAACACGGCCAGCACGCTCCTTTGTACATTTTCAATGGCATGGGTACCAAGGGCGCTTCGCTCGCACCCTATTGGGCACAGCATCTCGTTCAGTACTTAATTCACAATCAGCCCCTTGATCCAGAAGTGGATATTGCGCGTTTTAATAAGGAATAATGCAAACCACCACCGATGCAACAAATACCCTGGTTTTCCCGGAAGTTCGATTTCTCCTACCAGCAAAATATTTTCCCCGCTATTCTGGAGCGATTAACCGATGCACCCTTACGCTTGGAACATAAACTCAGCGGCTTGCCCCCGGACCGTCTAACTGCTAAGCTGGAAGGTAGCTGGTCCGTACAAGAAAACTTGGGGCATTTGATTGACCTAGAACCCCTGTGGCAAGGGCGTCTGACTGATATTCTGTTGAAACAAGAGTACTTGCGTACCGCAGATTTAAGCAATGTACAAACGGATGAAGCAGGGCATAATGATCATCAGGTGGAAGACCTGCTAAAGCGCTTTTCCAAATTGCGGCAGCAAACCGTCCGGTCGCTAAGGGAATTACAGGATAAAGAAATATTCCTTTCTGCTTTACATCCTCGTCTGCACCAACCGATGCGCGTTATGGACCTGTTCCTATTTGTAGCGGAACACGATGATCATCATTTGGCGCGCATGACGTACCTCATAGACAACATTTAACGGTAGTGTCTATATTAGTAAGTCAGTCTGGCATCGTTTTGATACCGGATAACCACTCGGCTGTTACCTGTCGATAGCATTCCGCGTCTATACATTGAGGCCGTTTTGAAATATTACCAAGTGAAATCATATGAAACACCTCCTATTTACCACCATCTTTCTATGCTTTACCACTTTGCTTATGGCTCAATCTGATTCGTCTGAAATGGACAATCCTTACGCAGAAACCTGGACTCAGATTGACTCATTTCTCCAACTGGGGAGGCCACAGTCCGCCTATGACTTAGTTACGGAATTGCAGGCGCAAATTGAGCAAGACCTTGCTGAAGATGCTAGTTTATACCCGCATCACATTAATGTGGTGGTCAGAGGTTTAGCTATCAAGTCCCAATTGGGTGAAAATGGACTTTGGGAGGCTATTCTCCAATTGGAGGAGGTCCAAGCAACGGCTGTCCAACCGGCGCAGGCCATCTACCGCAGTTATCTAGCGGAACAATACTTCCAGTACTGGCAGCAAAACAGCTGGCAACTTCGTAACCGTAGCGATCGCCCGGGAGAAGAGAAGACTGATGATCCAACTACCTGGTCGGCCAGCGACCTACTCGCCAGAGTGAATGAGCTTTATTTGTCCTCCGTATCCGACACCAGTCTAAGAAACTATACGATTGCAGCGATAAAGCCCTTGCTCCATACCAAGGAGGCGGGCTTTGAACTTCTGCCAACTGTCTATGACTTACTCTTGCATCGGGCCTTGACTTATTATCGCTATAACGATGCCTTCCTCAATGAACCCGCTTATGAACCTAGTTTGCAAAAGCTAAACCTGCTTGGTAGCGTAGAAGAGTTTGTCCAACTGGAAATCCCCTTTAGCGATCAGCCAACGAGTTTTCAAAATGTACTCCAACTGTATCAGGAGGCCCTAGCCTGGTCCGTACAATATCGTCCTGATACCCGAGCTCATTTGGACCTAAATTTAACTCGGCTACAGGTGATTTATCAACAGCTAACGGGCAATGCCAAACATGCTGCTTACGAGCAGGCATTGGAGGGATTATTGGCCAGTTACCAAGAGACAGACCTGCAGGCATTTGTGCAGGCAGCACGCATGAAGCATTTCTACGAACGTGGTGCTGCTTACGAGGATATTAGCTCCACTGATCAGTCTTTACGCTGGTACTGGAAACGGGCGTTAGATTTAGCATCAAACCTAAAGCAGGAATTTCCAGAATCGGTATGCGTCCAGGATGCCCAGGCAACGATGAATTTAATCGAACAAGCTCACCTTCACGTGGCGGTAGAACAGGTGCAGCTGCCGGAAAAAACGGGCTTGCTGTATGTACGCTATCGCAATGTAGAAGCAGTTTACTTTAAGCTTATTGCTACCAGTCCAGAACGTACGGAATACGATGATTGGGAAAGGTTCCTAACTGGTCTGCTAGGGCGTAAGGCGGAACGAAGCTGGTCTGTGGAACTTCCACAAGCGGGTGATTATCACGAACATGCCACTGAACTCATGCTGTCCGCGCTACCGAGGGGTAAATACTATCTCCTGGCCTCGGCAGATCCTGATTTTTCCTTGCAGAACGGACAGACGAGTTTATCGGAGTTTTGGGTTTCTGATTTAGCAGTAACCTACGAGATGGATCAAGAAGCTGGCGAAGTTTCCATTATGGTTCTGGAACGCACATCTGGGGCTCCCATCGCGAACGCTGAGGTTAATCTTTGGGAGTACCAACGCCGTAATCGCTCGGAGAGAAGAAATCGATTTGTGATGGTAGAAACCCAACGAACAGACCCTGACGGCCGAATAGTGCTTAAGAACCGGGAATTCCGTAACGCCCAGGTACAAGTCATCACCGATAAGGATCAATTGTTCCTAAGTGAATCACAATACTTGAGTACAGGGCAACAACGAACTAGAAAGAATCAAGGCTTGGTATTCTTTACGGATCGCGGACTGTATCGGCCGGGACAAACTGTCTATTTTAAGGCTTTACTGCTAGAAGAAGACGGCCAGGTTCCGCGCATTGTACCCAACGAGGAGGTAGAGGTGAGTTTGATGGACGTAAATCGTCAATCGGTGCATAAATTGCAATTAACGACCAATCGTTACGGTAGTGTAAGCGGACAATTTACCTTACCCACAGGTGGACTACTCGGGCAAATGAATTTATTTGGGACACCAGGTAGAAGTTGGCATCCAATTCGGGTAGAAGAGTATAAACGCCCACGTTTTGAAGTGGAAATTGATGATCTCGCCAATGAGCCGCGTCTCAATGAGGAAGTCACAGTGAAAGGTAGCGCAAAAGCCTACGCTGGGCCTGCGGTTGCTGGGGCGAAAGTCAACTACACGGTAACTCGTAGTATTCGCTTTCCTTGGGCCAACCCCTGGTTCCGTTCTTACTTTTACCAGCCACAAGAACAGACCGTTGCGGCCGGAACTACTGAATCTAATGAGCAGGGAGAATTTAGCCTTACGTTTCCGGCGGAAGCGGATGCTGATTTGACAGAAGACCGCTTCCCGCTATATCTCTTTAATGTACAGGTGGAGGTGGTAGATGGCACCGGCGAAACTCGTGCGGGTAACAAATTCATTCAGTTAAGTAAGTATCCGTTTGAATTACAGCTTAATACGGCACTTACCCAAAGCCGTACTGCAGGTGTTCAATTGGAGGCCAGTTGCCAAAATCTGGACGGTCAAGACCTGACCAAAACAGTGCAGCTGAAAGTGCTGCGGCGTCAAAGTCCTGAGCAAAACTATATTGATCGCTATTGGAGATTCCCGGATACACTTACGCTATCGGAAAGGGATTTTCGACGCAACCTGCCGAACTATGCTTACGCTCGTACTGAATTGGAGCAATACTGGCCCGATGGTGAAGCAGTCTGGGAACAAACCGTCGAACTAAGCGGGACCGATACAGTAGCTATTTCCACCAGCGATTGGCCTGTGGGGCACTATAAGGTCATTGTGCAGGTCGGCACTACCGACGGCGATACACTGAGTAAGGAGACAACGTTTAGCCTGCACGATTGGTCCACGGGCGAATTTGCGGTAGGCCAGTGGGTGTACCTACAAACCCAGCAGGAAGTTTTGCAGCCTCTAGACAAGGCCAAGCTCTTACTTGGATCACCAAATCAACCGGTCCGGATTTGGAGTCAGTGGCGTAATCGTGATGGGCAATTGCAAAAGGCATGGCTTTCTGCCAATGCGTCTACCGGTAGAAAATTGACCGAAGCGGATCGCGGTGGAGTACTTTGGCAAGGTATTTATGTTCATCAAAATCGTTTCTACACGCTTAATCAACAGTGGCAGGTGCCATGGTCGAACAAAGAGCTGCAGGTAGATTATGAGCATTTTCGCTCAAAGCTCTATCCGGATCAGGACGAAGAATGGACTATACGCATCAGTGGCCCGGAGGGTGAAGGTATTGCTGCGGAGGTGTTGGCCAGTATGTATGACGCCAGCCTTGATCAAATTTTACCATTTTCTTGGCGATTTAGTCCGTTCCCCCACCGTGTGAGTCAGGCTGGTTTCCGCCCAAGCGGTTTCCAGCAGGTATCGCAAAACATCTACATTGGGACATCTACACCGGGCGTGAACTTTCGACAGGAAATTTATCCGCAGTTGTACCGAAGGAACGCTTATCCTATTGGTTACGCTGGTGGCGGGCGTGGTCGGGTACTTACTAATAGTGCTCCGGCGCCAGAGGTTATGATGGATGAGGCGGTCTCAAGTAGCAAGGTAAGAAGCCTGCCAACGAGACCAGTAGACGGCTTACAGGCTACCGCTGCGGGTCTTTCTTCGGAGGAGATACCACCAGCGCCTCCCGCAGTGGATCCTGACATTACTGCTGGTGCACCGCCCCTGAAGGTGCGAACCAATCTGGCAGAAACGGCTTTCTTCTATCCACAACTAGCAACGGATCAGGAAGGACGCGTGCTACTTAAGTTCAAGACCCCAGAGTCCCTGACACGTTGGCGAGTCCAATTGTTTACGCACGATGAGGATTTGGCATTTGCGCTGAACCAAAAGGAGGTCGTTACCCAAAAGGAACTGATGATTTTGCCAAATGCGCCACGTTTCCTGCGCGAGGGTGATCAACTTCAGTTTACTGCCAAGGTGAGTAACTTGTCGGAAGAGCCGCTAAGCGGCGAAGCTGCGCTAGAGCTATTTGATCTCACTAGTCAAGAAGACCTCACCGGGCGCTTTGGCTTATCCAATAACACGCAGACCTTCACCGTAGAGGCGGATGCTTCACAGGCTGTGGCTTGGACTGTACAGGTGCCAGCAGATGCAGCAGGAACCTTGGGTTATCGCGTAGTGGCGCGCTCGGGGAATTTCTCGGATGGAGAAGAAGCAGCGCTTCCGGTTTTGACCAATCGCGTATTGTTAACCGAAGCACAGCCCCTTTTTGTGCGGGGTAGAAGTACCGAAACTTTTGCTTTGCAGCGCCTGTTGGATAGTGATTCCGACATGGATCATCAAGCCTTTCAACTGCATATTACCAGTAATCCGGCCTGGGAAGCGGTTAAGGCCTTACCCTACTTACAGGAGTATCCGTACGACTGCACGGAGCAAATCGTAAATCGCCTTTTTGCTAATACCTTGGCTGCTAAAGTAATTGAGGATTATCCACAAGCGAAGGATGTATTTGAGAGTTGGCGCCGTTCTGAAGAAGGCTTGGAAAGTCCGCTGGCAACAAATGCAAGCTTAAAAACGGCTGTTCTGGAAGAAACGCCCTGGGTGCAGGATGCCCAGGCCGAAAAACTTCAACGGGAGCGGATCGCTTTGTTATTTGATACGGATCGTTTAGCGACGGAGTGGGCAGTGGCCCAACGCAAATTGCTGGATCGCCAGCAGCCGGATGGTGGTTTTAGCTGGTTTCCTGGTGGCCGAACCAATGTTTATATGACCCAGTACGTGACCGAGCAGCTGTCACATCTGAAGCGCCTGACAGGAATGCGTTTTGACCAAGCGCTTAATTCCAGTCTCGTTAATGCCCTGACTTTTTGTGATCGCCATTATCAGGAGCGCTACGAACGATGGAAGAAAGACAATAAGAACACTTTTCCGGTAGGGCCACAGTTGGTACATTATCTATATGTGCGCAGCCTCAATCCAGAAAATGGTAAGGGGGCAGCTTCACCTGAAATGCTGGCGTATTGTTGGGAAAAGACCACCAAAGACTGGCTAAGCTATGGCTTGTTTGAGCAGGCACTATTGGGTCAGGCTGCTGCGGCAAGTGGGAAGCCCGAAGTAGCACAAATGATCCTTACGTCCCTGCGGGAACGCGCGCTCAATAGCAAAGAACTCGGGCGTTATTGGCGTCAAAACTATGGCTACTACTGGTATCAAAGTCCAATTGAGACCCAGGCGAAATTGATTGAGTTTTTCCAGGAAATAGATGCGGACGAAGAAGAATTAGCAGAAATGAAAATCTGGCTGCTCCGCAATAAAGAGACCAACCGCTGGGAAACAACAAAAGCCACCGCAGCTGCGGTTTACGCCCTGCTTACCAGTGGTAAAGATTGGTTGGGAGAAACCACTCCCTTAAATGTGAGTTTCCCGAAGTGGTCTGCCGACAATTATGAAGAAGAAGTGGCGCAGGCTCAAGAAAATGCGGAGGCAGGAACTGGTGCTTATCAGGTGAAGTGGGATGGCAAGGAGGTGCGACCTGAAATGGGTAGCGTGCGCTTGCGCAATCGTTCGGATGCCCCGGCTTGGGGTGCTTTGTACTGGCAATATTTCCAGACGATCGACAAGGTGAGCCGGGACAGTGACAATGGCCTACGGGTTGAGCGCATCTTGTACCAGCGTATCAACGAAGGCGAAGGTGAGGAACTTGTGCCAATCAATGGCCAGTTGCAGGCTGGTGATCGCATCACCGTCCGTTTGACCATTCGTGCTGATCGGGATCTCGAGTTTGTGCACTTGAAGGATCTTCGTGCCTCAGGTTTAGAACCTGCGCAACAGTTGAGCCAATACCGCTATCAGGGGGGGCTGGGCTACTATCAACAAAGTACGGACTTGGGTACCCACTTCTTCTTTGATTATTTGCGAAAGGGGGAATACGTCCTGGAGTATGACTTACGAGTGTTCCATTCCGGCGATTTTTCGGGTGGTTTGTCTACGATTCAGTGCATGTACGCGCCTAAGTTTACCAGCCATAGCGAAGGCCGTCGACTAGTTATACCAGAGTAACAGTTGATTTCGAGCGGGGAGGTTCGCTAATCGCCATTTGTGGCGCAATCGTCGAACATTCTGGCGCCGCATTCGCCTTTTTTACATCTTTGTAAAGAATTAATTACCTGACAGATGCGCAAACAGATTAAAGATTTTGCGACGAAGAAAATAAAGGACACCTTTATGAGTACCGGAAAAAGTGATAAAGCGAAACACGCAGATACCGTAATACGTAACCACGTCATTTGGTCCATGGGGGCCAGCTTCCTCATCCCCATCCCGGTGGCGGATGTCTTTGCGGTGAGCGCCCTGCAATTGGACATGATCCGGCAATTAAGCCGGGTATACGATATCGATTTTGCGGAAACGCAAGGCAAGGCGATCATTACCTCTTTGACCAGCAGTACGCTAGCTCGGGCTGGTGCTCGTAGCTTAATCAAGTTGGTGCCGGGTATTGGTACACTCATTGGTGGTGTGACCGTCTCCATATTTAATGGTGCTTCTACTTACGCCTTAGGTGAAGTTTTTAAGCGCCACTTTGATTCCGGGGGTACTATCCTAGACTTCGATACCGAGCGCCTACGCAAACTCTACAAAGAGAAGTTCGAGAAGGGTAAGAAAGTAGCTCAGGAATGGAAAGCAGAGGAGGATGCGGCTTCCGCCGATGGAAAATCTACCGCAACAGAACCCGAACCACAGCCCACTCCAGCTCCAGAAGCGGCCCCCGCGCCTGATACTGCAGGAATGGAAACTGTTATGGATAAGCTCAAAGACTTAGCTAAACTCCGTGATGATGGTGTGATCACCGCCGAGGAGTTTACAGAAATGAAACGCAAACTGATTGATGGCATGTAACCATTGATCGATTCCCCATATACGCTCAACCCGAAGGAACGGCCTCGTGCCCACCTTCGGGTTGTTTTGCTTATGGGCTATGGACTGAAGTTAGAAAATTGAGACCTTTAGGACAGGTATAATCGTCGTAAAGACGCATTGCCATACGTCTCTTCAGCAGGTGGTCTTAACTCTAGCCAAATCAACTAACTTGCCCGCCGCAGCTTTTAGCAAAGGAAGAGATCATCTAAGCTCACTCCGTCCCCAAACGAAAGACCACTCCCAAATTCCATCGAGAGGACTGCCCGATATTCTTCCCTCCCAAAACAAGGGCACCCCCAGTAAATACCCCCAGCCAAGACTGGAGCGGTACGTAAAGTGTTCCACCGGTTCTAGTCCAGGTACTTCCCGCTCCCGCAGCTAAATTAGTGTTATCGGCATTTCCTTGTAGCCCCTGATACTGCTCTAGCCAAATATCGAAGTAGTATCGACTGGTACCGAGGCCCGCTCTTACCAAAATTGGGATAGCCGCTTGTGCATCCGGCGCCAACTGGAAGTCAATGCCCGACTGTAGCTGGACAAACCAGCCGTACTTCGCATCGTACTGCCAACTGAAGCGCCCTTGAAAGGTGGTAGCGCGGCGGCCAATGGCGTTGATGTTGTCGTTGGGGTATCGGCCAAGTGGAAATCCCAGGCCGATGGCAGTAATGAAGTTGTGGAAACCTAATGGCCGCTCTGTGCGTTCGTTGCGGTATTTCAGCCAGAGGCCGGCATCTTGCCAACCTCGGTTATCATCGTCATTAATGATGAAAGGGGCAGTGAGGATAATCGCTGTACGTTCATCGGCACCATATTCTAAGAAGAGATTATAGCTGGTGGCATCAATGCTGCGATTGGTTTTATCACCGTCTTCATCGAAGAATGTATCAAAAGTTTCCTGGCTGTAAGTAAAAGCGGCGTCCAATTGACCAGGCTTGGGCATGAAGCCATTGATGGGGCCTTGGCACCAGATGTTAAGTACAGCAAGCACCGAAATTAGTGATAGGATACAGCGTTTTTGCATCTAGATGAGTCTTTACTACAAAGGTGTTGATGGAACATAAACTAAACTGTCTGGTTTATTACCCAATAACAATTATCTTTGCAGCCCCATAATCACTAATCATTTCCGTTGAGCGACTGCCTGGTAATTATTCCGACTTATAACGAGAAAGAGAACATCGTTAAAATGATCAATACGGTGTTTGCTCTTCCTCATCCCTTCCATATCCTGATCGTGGATGATGGCTCACCAGATGGTACTGGTGATCTTGTCAGAGAACAACAAGAGAAGTATTCTGGTCAACTCCATCTCTTGGAGCGCAGCGGTAAATTGGGCTTAGGTACAGCGTACATTGCTGGTTTTCGCTGGGGACTGGAACACGAAAATGGATACGAGTATTTCTTTGAAATGGATGCTGACTTTAGCCACAATCCACAGGATTTAGTGCGTCTGTACCAGGCTTGTGCTGAGCAAGGAGGAGATATGTCCGTGGGTTCTCGCTACGTGAAGGGTGGGCGCTTAGAGAACTGGCCTTGGGACCGGATTCTTCTGAGTTATGGTGCTTCGCTCTACGTGCGTTGTATCACTTTTATGCCCGTTAAGGACCCAACGGCTGGTTTTGTCTGCTATACCCGCCGCGTACTACAAGCCATCGATTTTGATAAGATTCGCTTCGTAGGCTACGCCTTCCAAATTGAAATGAAGTTTGCTACTCGCCAATTGGGATATAAGATTGTGGAAGTGCCAATTACCTTTATCGATAGGGTAGAGGGCGTCTCCAAAATGTCGAGCAACATTATTCGTGAAGCGGTGCTAGGCGTTATGCAGATGCGCTGGCGCGCGCTGTTCTCCTCTTATGGTGTGTAAGCCAACCATCATCCCCTCCCCATTCTTACTCTAATTCTAATTCTAATTCTAATTCTAATTACTACCCTAACCACTCGTTGCTGCAGCTAAAGCAACGTTTCCCGCCGCGACGTTCAAATTCAATATCAATACGGCCCAGTAGAATACCGGCCCAGCCTACCTGGTTCACGAGTACCCCCTGATCGTTGCGGTTCTTGACAATTACTGGTTCATCGAGGAAGGTGTGCGTGTGTCCACCTAAAATCACGTCTATATTGCGGCTTTGCGCGGCCAAGATCATATCGCTGACCTTTTCTTCGCGATAACGGTAGCCCAGGTGTGATAGGCAGATCACCAAATCGCATTTCTCTTCTTCTTTGAGGTGAGTGGCCGTAGTATTGGCGATGGCAATCGGATCTTGGTACTGGGTTTCGCCGGTTAAGGACGTAGGAACCAGACCTTCAAGCTCAATACCCACACCGAGTACGCCAATCTTGAGTTCACCGCGTTGGAATACGTGGTAAGGAAGCACCTTAGCACTTAGTGGAGTATTCCGAAAGTCGTAGTTGCAGTTGATAAAACGGAAGTTGGCGTGCTGGTCCATTTGCTGGGCCAGGTTCTCAATACCTGCGTCAAAATCGTGGTTGCCGATGGTAGCAGCGTCGTAACCCATTTGACTCATGAGCTTCAATTCCAGCTCTCCGGCGTAGAGGTTGAAATAAGGAGTTCCTTGGAAGATGTCGCCACTATCTAGTAGTAGAATCTGGTCGACTTCCGAACGCAGTTGCTCAATCTTACGAGCGCGTCGTACCACGCCTCCTTGCCCGGCATTGCGCCCACCATCTTGGGGAAAAGGATCAATTCGACTATGCCAGTCATTGGTATGCAAAATAGTTAACCGACTAGTTGAACGGTCGCCGAAAGCAAAGGCTGGCGTCAGGCCAGTACCGAGGAGGATACCTGTAGCTCCCATTTGCCGAATAAACTTTCTTCTTTTCATATGCTCTTCCTATTCCTTAATGATGTTTGTTACTCCGGTAAATTGGGATGGAGACTTGTAAAGTGTGGTAGTCTAGAATGATAGCTCATGAGTGTGCCGAGGCGAAGTGGAAGTTAAAGTGACAGTGAAAGCGTGTAAGTACGCAATGAATCTATAGCTTCCACTAACCACTAACCACTAACCACTAACCACTAACCACTAACCACTAACCAATCACGGCCGCCGAAGTAATAACGAAGGAGGCCCAACCACCGCCGAAGGCAACCTACTCTTTCCAACTAATCCGACCATCCATTTTGCCAATAATTGGCGAGCCGGCAGCTGCTTGATCAACCACCTCGTCAATGAGCATGTCACGGACCAATATTCCGGTATTTTCCTGCGCGAGATCGCTCAAGAAATCACAATCTCCGCCACCGTTGGCGATATAATCAGGGAGGGCAACTCGGTAGCTGCGATCCGTTTGAATCGCCTCTCCTCCGATAGTCAACTGCTGGGCTGTTCCTTCTTGGATGATGAAGCGGGCACTACTACTAACCGGCCAGCCACCATCGGCAGCCATATGATCAAAGAAACGCTGGACCATTAGTCCTGACATTTCCTGGATAACCACCATGTTATCAAAAGGCATCAACTCAAAGATTTTTCCTACCGTAATTTCGCCCTCACTGATCTCCGGAATTCGGATACCGCCGTAGTTTTGAATACTGACATCCACCGCAGGGATAGCTAGCTTGCTGACTTGACGCTGAATTGCGTCGGCCATCCAGTTGCCTAGGGGCGATTCTGGTTTCTCTTTGTACAAACGCGTACCCGCTTCACCGATAACGGTATTCATCCGCTCATCCAGGCTTTGCCGGTATGGAATGATCAGTTCGTCCAAGGGGTGAATCTGAGCTAAAGATCGAGTGGCTGGTGCTGGCTCGGAAGTGCTTACCCGTAAGTTTTCCGATTTCGCCTCGGTGGGGGCATAATAAGTTTGACAAGCCGCCAAGGTAAGGGTGGCTCCAATAGCAAAAAACAGACGATGCTTCACAGTTCTCCTAGTTTGATTGGGCAATGGGGCTAAAGCGGGTAATGGTTGCGGCTTGACCGGATTTTCCTTCGCTAGAAATCAGCAAGTTGTCCGAACCATCAAAGGCCATACCTTCCGGTTGTGGAAAGACTCCGGGATCAAGCAGCTGCACGTGCATGATTTGACTGTCATTCGGATTGATGACCAGTAAAATCTTTCCGACGGAGGCCAGGACGTATAAGTACCCAGTTCGGGGGTGTATGGCCACTGCAGAGGGTTTGAACTTGTAAGGCTTACCTTGCTGCCCTATGATTCTCCCTACTTCCTTTTCGGCAATAGTGGTTACCGGTTCTAAGTTAACAGTGCGAGTCAATAGATTAAATTCGTAAATGCCTACTACGTTTTTAGGTAGCTCTCGCCCTTCTGGTGCTCCTTCTTTAGGTGCAATTAATAAGCGGTTTCGGCTAGCATCAAAGCATACGCCTTCGGTATCGTTGCGGTAGCTAAAGGCCGTTTCAAATTTCTGAGTAGTATCTGGTGAGGCCAAATGGTATTGGTACAGATCTCCGTCACGTTCCAAAATGAACACATGATCTCCCACCAGGCATAGATCTTCGTAGTCGCGATCCTTATCGAATAGACTTTCGCTGACAATATTACCGGTGCGTAGATCAACTGAGAAGAGAATGCCTTTTTCGTCTTGAATGGCCATTACTTGCTCTTCATTCAGGGAGGTAATACCAGAGATTTCCTTGAGCGTAGGGTTAAGCTCTACACGCCAGTCAATTTCTTCCATTTTATAAGGAAAGGTGTAGCCGTCCACTGGGGTGAACGCCATCTGCGGGGGCTTGTTGTTGATGGCCACAATAGAGTAAAGGACCGCCAAAACGACAATAATCAACACGATCAGCCAAGTGACAGTAGTTGAATCTTGTAGGTCAAACTTCATAGTATGATAATTCACTGGTGAAGGAACGAAAATTTGAGGAGTTTGGCAAATCCAGTAGGAGTGAGCGCCAAGTCTAATGTAATTCTAAATCGCGGTATTCTCAGGCGGGATTTAAAGATTTTCTTCCGTCGCAACTAGCCCTCGGAACAGCGATGCTGGAATCCTTTACTGCTTTATCTTTTTCTCAATTTGGTTCAGCAGCCAGGAACGGTCACTCACCCCACCTTGTATATCTTGTTTCAGACTCGTGCTCAATTTTCTAAGCCGCTCTTTATCGTAGGTCTGAATCTTGGCTAATTTGGCTGCATAGTTAACGAATTTTTGGTAGGGTTTAATTTTATTTTTGGTGAGCTTTTTTTCTCGGATGAGCAAGATTTTATAGGAGGTAAGCAAGGAGTGGAAGGCTTCAGATTCGTGGCGTTCGAAGAATATCTTAAGTAGCATCACCTTCGCTCCGTGCTTGTAGAAGACATCGGAAAACTCTACCCGGCTCAATAGTTCGAGGGCCTTATCATACTCCTGACGATGATAATACAGATCGGATAGATTGAAGTGCAGTGCATCCTCGCGAAACTGTACCGGCAGTTCGTCGGTAAATTCCAAGATGAATTTTTCTGCCCAGGCAAAACGTTTGAGTCCCAAACTGAGTTTGACAATATTTTTATAAATCCAGGGGGAGAGTTCGCCGGCCAGCAGCAGGTCTTTTGAATCCAACCCTTTTTGGTATAGATCGAGTAAGCGATCGGCATAAATACGGTAGCCCCGATTGATCGCATATAGGCAGTAGTTGATGGTATAGTAGTATAAATCGATTAGTTCCGGCTTGCGGATTCGTGCAGCTGTAGCAAAAAGTGCTGCCTGATAATGATCAAATAATGCTTCGTCGGGTTCATCGCGGCCCAGTAGGTCAATTAGCATTTGATAGATCTCAATCAATGGACTTTCTCCGAGTTCGGCAACCTCCGACTGAACCGTGAACGGAGAATCAGGTAGGGGCGTCTTGTGGTTCAATACACGATCCTCGTTCAATATGCCGCAGTATAATTCCAAATTAGCGCAAAGGTAATAGCGGTCCAGAATGTTTTTCTGACGTTGTAACTCTGGATTGGTAGTACGATTATTTTGTGCGGTGAAGTAGTAACTCTCTATTTTCGCTAACCATAGTTCGTAATACCATTTCTGAGCACTTTCGCGCTGCGTTTTTTGGAGTAACTTTTTCGTCTTAGCTAGCCGGAACTGATAACTTTTTTCTAAGCGCCTTTTTACCAGGCCTTCCAAAATGAATAATTCAGTGGTTAATTCTTGTTGAGCTTGTTCTTGTTTGCCAATAAATATTTCCAGTCGTTTCGTGAGGTCACTTATCAAGTAACTCATACCCTTGTAGGAAAAGGGAGCAGGAGAGAAGACGGCCGCCCAAATCTGCTCTGGAGTGCTGCGATGAGCAGGGAAGGACTGTTCACTAAGCTTCGCAAGGTGCTTGGCCAGGATGATCACTCTTTGCTCCTGATTGGTAGCGTTTGCCGTCAAAGAATTTTGGAAAGTCTTCCATTCTTTCTTGTCTAGGGCAGAACAAATGTCTAATAGTTTACTTTTCTTCATCAATTGAAAATAGAAATGAGTCGGAAAATAATTAATCTAATTAGTTGTTAATTAGATAATTAGATTTTTTTTTGAAATAAAATTTACCGGAAAATTAGCTAAAATGTTGTTGTACAAGGTAGCAGCTAGGCGTAATTTTAGAGTGTAATAAGGAAGGGAACTATGAAATGGCAACTGATTTTTGCGCTTACTTTCGTTTGTCTTGCTGGTCTTTCAGCACAGGACGCCGTATTTCCCGGCGATGCCAATGCTAATGGCGTGGTCGATCAATATGACGTACCATACATTGGATTTGCCCTTGGCTCTACCGGCCCGGCTCGAATCCTAACCGAAGATCAAACCTCTTCTCAATCTATTCCTGTTCTCTGGAGTAATAGTTTTCCGGAAGGCCCAAACTACATTCACGCTGATGCTGATGGTAATGGCCTGGTAGACGTCTTTGACTTCTTCGTTTGGAACAACAACTTTGGCATTGAGCATGATGAAGTACAGCCACTTTTTATTCCCGACGATGCTAGTGCTGCCTCTTCGGTCGTATGGAATAACAACCTCTCCCTAGCTCCCTTGACAGCCCTCCAGTCGGTGAATGTTCCTTTTGTCTTTGATATCCCAGTCCAGCAGTCCATTAATGGGATGGCTTACCGAATTCGCTACCATCCAGAGCATTTTGCGGAGGTACGGTTTCGCGGTGAGGACAATTGGTTAATTACGGATGGCAACGGTATATCCCTTCAAGAAAACAGTCCCGGTCAAATTGATGTGGGAGTAACTCGCCTGGGGCCTAGTCCTTCTAATGGTGGTGGTACGGGTGGTGTTCTGGAACTTGTCATCATCGATGATATGATCGGACTAATGGAAATGGCACCTGATACCATGTCGACTTACATCTTCATCGAAGAGCTCATGTTGCTAGACGGAGAATTAGGAAAAGTGCCAGTAACTGTTGATTCGTTCGAAGTAAAACTGTATCGCCCAGGTACGATATCTCAGACTTTAGATCTTCAAGAAAATCCACTTCAAGCTAAGGTATTCCCCAATCCATTTCAAGGGCAGTTGCAAGTGCAAACGGCAGAGGAGTTTCATCGTTTGCTGATCATAGACCCACTTGGGAGGATCGTAGAAACTTATCAGTTTAGCCCTCGCCGGTCTTGGGAAAGTGCTGAGTTAGCACTAGCCAGTGGTTGCTATTTCTTGCAACTGGAGGGAGAAAATGGAATATCCCGTTTGCGATTAATCGCACCCTAATATCTCAAGACGAAAAATGGGTCGGGGATGAACCCGACCCACTCGCTTCCACAATGAAAGCATTCAATAACTATACTCAAATTTAACTAATTATGCGCAGACTATACCCAATTGTGTGGGCATTCCTGTTTCTGACAACTGCTTTGTCGGCACAGATTAATGTCTCCGGTACCGTTTTATTGGGTACCGATGATGGTACCTCGATACCGGAATGGCCGGTTGATATACTATCGGAAGATGGTGTTCAATTGGCAAGTACGGTAACTACCGAGCAAGGGGAATATGTAGTAGATGTGGTCCTTCCGGCAGGCGTGGCCATCATTAATATTCAGACCCTTGACCTTTGTACCGGCGATGTGTTGGAGGAACTCCGTGATGTTGATCCCGACCTGCAAAACTACGTAGCCGATTTTATCATCTGTGATGGCATAAACCCACCTCCACCACCAGAGTGTGAGGCCTTTTTCTACTACGAGCAACTTCCAAGCGACGAAGGCTTTCTGGTGCATTTCTACGACCTTTCTCACTTTGAGGATGATGCAGCGGCTACCTGGTCCTGGGATTTTGGTGATGGTGCAACAAGTGAAGTACAAAACCCTCAACATACCTACACCGAACCCGGCGAATACGTGGTAACACTTACCATTTCAGCTGGGGATGACTGTGCTTCTACCATAGTGCAGTTGGTGTTGGTTTACAACGAGAGTGATTGTGATTGTCCAACCGACGAATATGATCCCGTTTGTGTGATTACGGCAAGTGGTAGTATTATTGAGTTTACCAGTGCCTGTTTTGCTGAATGTGCGGGCTTTGGTCCGGATCAATATTTCTCTTGCGACGGCGGCGAATGTAGCTGTCCCGAGTTCTATGCACCGGTCTGTGTGATTGGCCCAGACGGGGAAATTATCGAATTTCCAAATCACTGCTTTGCCGAATGCGAAGGCTACGGCCCAGACCAATGGATGGAGTGTGAATCGGATTGTGAATGTCCAGAAGACGAGTACAATCCAGTTTGTGTCTATAATCCATTTGGCGCTGTAATTGAGTTTGACAATGCCTGCTTGGCTGAATGTGCCGGCTACCTACCTGGCCAGTACCAGCCTTGCGATGGTGGTTGTGTTTGTCCAGAGTTCTACGATCCAGTCTGTGTTATCTTAGATGATGGTTCGGTCCTTACATTCGATAATTTCTGTTTTGCCCAATGCGAAGGTTATGGTCCGGAACAGTGGGAAGAGTGTGAGAATGACTGTGAGTGTCCAGAAGATATCTTCGATCCTGTTTGTGTGGCTACACCAAGTGGTATTATCCTGACTTTCATCAACCCATGTGAAGCAGAATGTGCCGGTTACGGACCTGATGTCTACTATCACTGTGACGATGAATGTGTCTGTCCTGAATATCTTGATCCAGTATGCGTTATCACTGCTGATGGTGAGGTCTTGACTTTTGACAATCCTTGTTTTGCGGAATGTGAAGGTTACGGTCCAGACCAATATTTCCCTTGTGATGGTGGATGTGTAGTTGAGATCGCACATGATCAAATTGACGATTATACTTTCCAGTTTAGTGCTGTGGGTGGCACCGATCCTGCTGTCACCTACTTGTGGGACTTTGGTGATGGAAACACTAGCGAAGAAGCCAGCCCTGTACACACCTACGCAGAAACGCCTGCTGTTTACTTCGTTCAATTGACTACAGTTGATGCCGATGGTTGCCTTGCTACTGCCGTTACTATCGTATTCGCAGGACCAGATTGCTACGCCATTATCATCGCCTTGCCGCTAGAAGAGAACCCCTTGAGTATTGCTTTCGGAGCAATTGCCAGTGGTGATGTCGTTTCTTGGGCTTGGGACTTCGGTGATGGTAATACCAGCACTGAAGGTGCCCCAGTGCATACCTATGCTGAAGCAGGGGTCTATATGGTCACCTTGACCATTTCTACTGAAGACGGCTGTACCTATACTGTGATTCAAGAGATTACAGTGGAAGAAGGCCCTTGTAGTTGTCCCGCCGTTTGGGATCCAGTGTGCGTTGCCGTAGCCGGCGGAGTAATCACTTTCCCGAATGCCTGCTTCGCGATCTGTGAAGGCTTCACTGAAGCGGACTTCTTGGATGAGTGTGAAGGCGAATGTGTTTGTACCGATGAGTGGGACCCCGTGTGTGTGCAAACGGCCTCCGGCGAGATCATCACCTTTGGTAATCCTTGTGAGGCAGGCTGCTTTGGCTACGGACCAGACGATTTCGTGTCTTGTGAGCCAGACTGTGCTTGTGATGATATTCTCGCGCCAGTCTGCGTGCTTGATCCAGCGACTGGTGAAATCTTCACCTTCGAAAACTCTTGCTACGCCGAATGTGCTGGCTTTGGTCCAGATCAGTTTGTGGACTGTGATGACGAATGTGGATGCCCTGCAATTTGGGATCCAGTGTGTGTAGCGTTTGCTGGTCAGGTTATCACCTTCCCGAATGCCTGCGTGGCAGAATGTGAAGGCTTTACGGACGAAGATTTTGTTGACTGTGAGCCAGGATGTGTTTGCCCAGATATCTGGGACCCGGTTTGTGTAGCTACCGCCAGTGGAGAAATCGTAACCTTCCCGAATGCTTGCGTAGCAGAATGCGAAGGCTTTGGCGAGGGAGACTTCGTCGACTGCCCCGAGTGTGTCTGTGATGATTTCTACCTACCAGTCTGTGTATTTGATCCAGCAACGGGCGTATTCTTGACCTTCACGAATCCATGTGAAGCGCTGTGCGCAGGCTACGGTGCAGACGAAATCTTCCCATGTGATGTGGAAGACGACTGTTACGCAGACTTCACATTCGTCATCTTCGACGATACGGAAGAGGGCTATAACGTACAGTTCACGGATGCGTCCTTTGCCGTAGATGGTATCACCAGTTGGTTCTGGGACTTCGGTGATGGTAATACCTCCACCGAACAGAATCCGAGTCACACTTATTTCGAAGAAGGTGTCTTCGATGTAACCTTGACGATTGAAAGTGAGGAATGCGGTACCGTATCCACAACTTATCACATCTGTATTGGCGATGGTGGTGGAATCGGTGGTCCCACTTGCCAGGCGTTCTTCTTCTTTGAGCAGCCTAATCCGGATGATCTACTGACCTATCAGTTTATTGACTTTAGCCTAGGTGTGGCCTCGGCATGGTTATGGGACTTTGGTGATGGTAACACTTCCAGTGAGCAGAACCCTGTACACACCTACGAGGTAGAAGGCACCTATCAGGTCAGCCTGACGATCTTCAGCGAAGACTGTGAATCCACCGTTCAGATTGGTTTACAGGCTGGAGAGAACGTATGGTATGGTGATTTGAGTTGTCGCGCTTGGTTCTTACCAATCATCAACCCTGGCACCTTTGAGGTATACTTCATCAATCTTTCCAGTGCTGATGCAGTAGAGTTCTTGTGGGACTTTGGTGATGGTACTACTAGTACGGATCCACTAGCCCTTCATACCTACAGCGAGCCAGGTACTTATACCGCTACTTTGACCACCACCAATGAGGAAGGTTGTACCAATACATTCTCGGTAGAGATTACGCTGAACGGGGAAGAAGATGGCTTCCAGAGTAATCCAATATTCTCGTTAGTGAGCGATACGGAAGATGTCTTGACGGTAACGCCGAGTCTGCAGGTAGCACCAAACCCAACCGACGCTAACACTATGATCAGCTGGGATAGCAGCTTGCCAGTAGATGGCCAATGGAGCCTCATCGACATGAATGGTCGGGTACTCCAGCAGCAAACCGTTCGTACGCCTGCTGGCCTACAGCAAGTAGAGCTGGATATGCAAAAGCTTCCAGCGGGTATTTACCTATTCCGTGTGCAAACTGGACAAAGCCAGTACAGCGTCCGGATTAGCAAACTATAATTTTACCAGCGTACCGGTCTTCTTAGAGGATCGGCGTTAAACTGGGCTTTTCAGATTGCTCGGCGGGGACAGCATGATAGGTGCTGTTCCCGCCTTTTTGTATTTTGGACCATCTTGTTACAAACGGTATTCGCTACAGCAGGCGCCTAATATTACTAATGAACGATGCTGCGGCATGTACTGCAAGATTTTTAATTGCTGACAATTTCTGTGAAATGCGATTCCTGAATGCCCTATTTATTATTGTAATACTATTGGCCGTAGGGCCACTGCAAGCTGAGCGGGAAGTAGACAGCTTGTGGACAAAAGTAGCGGAGCTGCCGCCAGGCCCCGAGTTGCGCGTTGCTTTGGTAGATCTGGCGATCTATCATCAAATGCGTAATAGTGATAGTGTTCATTATTATACGGAACAGTTGTTAATACTAGGCAGTGTTCATGGAGATGATCGAGCTACTGTCCATGCTCGCCTCATACAGGGTAGTTTTCATCACAATCAGGGGCGCTTGCAAAAAGGCCGGGAGTATTATCATCGGGCAATAAGTGCTGCCAATTCCGCTGGTATACCATCCATGTTAGGTTATGCTTACCTAGATATCGGGCTAGCTCATAACCGAGGCACTGATCTTGATTCCGCTTATTACTATTTACAACTCGCGGAGCGCAATTTTTTGGAGTACGGTGAGGAAGATTCCTTGTGGAAGGTGTACGGGGCTTTGGGTAACCTACAGGATAAAAGGCAAGACTATGAGGCAGCGGATGCCCATTACCGTAAGGCCATTTCGATAATGCCGCCTACGACACCAAAGGCGGAGCGAGGGTTTCTTCTGTACAATACTTTTGCCTATTCAATTCTTCGGAAGCGCTTTGATTTGATGCACGAGGCTCGGATCCGTTGGGATGAATACAAAGGGGCCAATTCCTTCGATCTGCAAATTCTAAAGCAGCCAGAACACTTTTCTTTATACCGGATGATGGCCAATCAGGATGTAGATATTGAGGAAGTACTCTTTGCGGCAGCGGAATATCACGAAAAGGTGAAAAGTCCGTTTAAGTTGGCTTCCGTTTACCACGATCTGGGGATTTACTACTCTGATTTGGGAGATATGGTTAAATCGAGGGCGGCGTACGAAGAAGCGGATCGTTTGTATTCTCAGGTGGGGTACAACACCTACAGTATTTACATTCGTACCCAGCTGGCCGAGTTTTATGCCCAGGACCAGAATTATCAAAAAGCCTACGAATTTACCTTGGCCAGCCAACAATTGTTGGATAGCATTCGTAATGACGAGGCGGAACGAAATCTCAAGCTATATCAGGTACAGTTTGAGACTGCTAAGAAAGAACAAGCGCTCAGGATCAATCAACTGGAACTGCGCCAAAAGACGCAGGAGCGTAATATTTGGCTGGGAAGCTCAGTATTCCTCGCTTTACTGGCAGTATCTATTTTTAGTGGTGCCCGAATGCGCATTCGCCAACGTGAAATCCTTGCGGCTCAGGAGGCGGCTATTCAGGAAGAAAAAATTCAGCGACTGGAGCAGGAAAAGCGCGTCCTGGCCTTGTCCTCCATGATCGAAGGGCAAGAACAGGAACGTCGACGGATTGCAAAAGACCTGCACGATGGCATGGGGGGACTTTTGACGACCATTAAAGCCCACTACAATACCATTGCGGACGAGATTGCGGATGGTAATAAGTATCAAGATGTTGTTCCGCTTACGGGAACCTTGATCGACCGCGCTTGCACGGAGGTGCGTCGGATCAGCCAAAACATGATGCCAGCCGCCTTACTTTATTCGGGCTTGGAAGGAGCTATCGAAGACCTTGCAGTACAGGTACGCACCAGTGGACTGGAATGTAATCTGGAAGTAGTAGGCGACTTAAATAAATTGGAAGAAGCCAAGGCGGTTTCTATCTACCGAATTTTGCAGGAGGCAGTGAATAATATCTTGAAGCACGCTGCTGCCAGGCGTGTTTTGCTGCAGCTCATTATTCACCAAGAAACGCTACACATTACCATCGAAGATAACGGCAAAGGTTTTGTTTTCGAAGAAGGCTTACAACAAAAATCGGTAGGAATGAAGAGCTTGGGGTCCCGGGTGCAGTATCTACAGGGAAGCTGGGATGTAGATAGTGAGATCGGAGAAGGAACAACCATTACCTTCAATATTCCCGTGCAGTAGTATCCATGAAATCATGTAGTTTTAGCCAGACAGATTTCTGTAGGCATTGATGCATCGGTAAGGATATTTTTGTAGTGATAGGCGAAATGAAGTTAACGCAACTACTACTTAATAGACAACCCAGGACAATGATGACTTTAGCTACAGTTGATAAACCAGCACTGAAACCTTGCACCATGATTAATCTTTTCATTGCCGACGATCACCAGCTCGTTATTGACGGTATTAAGTTGATGCTCTCTGAAGAAGAAGATATTGTCTGCAAAGGCGAGGCCAATGATGGTGCAACGGCCTTAGAGCGCCTCAAGCAAGCGAATTATGATATCATCTTGCTAGATGTCAATATGCCTGAAATTAACGGTTTGGAGGCTTGTCGCCAAATCCGGCAGTTGTACCCCGATATTCGCATCCTCATCCTTTCCATGCTCAAAGAAGCCAGTCTCATTAAGATGATGCTTAAGAATGGCGCGAACGGATACCTGCTCAAAAATGCGGGTAAGGCTGAGGTGTTAAAAGCAATTCGTACAGTAGTGAGGGGCCAACAGTATTTTAGCCCAGAGGTAGCTGACATTGTGATGGCCAGTCTTGCGGGTGGTGATAAGAAAGAACAAAAGTCGCCTTTTCCACAGCTCTCTCGCCGCGAAAAGCAGGTGCTTCAACTAATTGTAAATGAATATACCACCGGTGAAATAGCGGAGCAATTGGGTATTAGCTTTGGCACAGTAGAGACGCATCGACGAAACCTCCTGATTAAGCTTGGTGCGCGGAATACAGCTGGCTTGGTTCGGACGGGGATTGAGTATGGTTTATTGGATTAAATTTTGAACCCAGGCTTTGGCCATCTATTACATTACATGAGGCCTTTATTTTTTTCGTTTCTAGCGGTATTTAGCAGCTGACTATGCCTTCTCTGCCAGAGCTTTTATATTAGCCAGCAAAAAACATGAATCGAATACTTGGTATTACCTTTCTCTTATTACTCGCTACAATAGTATCCGCTCAAATCACCGATCCGGTTGCGACCGAAGTCTGGGATCCAGAACCCCGTGCCGTTGATCCGGGTGAGATCGGTGGCCCACCCGCCGATGCCTACATTCTCTTCGATGGCACCAATACCGATCAGTGGGAACACCTCAATGGCAAGGCCGTAGGCTGGAGCCTTGTTGATGGTACGATGACCGTGGTGGCGGGAACTGGAGATATTCGCACCAAGAAGGAGTTTGGTGATTGCCAACTTCACTTGGAATGGCGTTCCCCTGCGGTGATTGAGGGCGAAGGCCAGGGCCGAGGAAATAGCGGGATCTTTTTACAGGATCGCTACGAAATCCAAATTCTGGATAGTTACCAAAATCGTACGTATTCTAATGGGCAGGCAGGGGCTGTTTACAAGCAACATTTGCCACTGGTCAATCCGTTGCGCCCGGTTGGCGAGTGGAATACTTATGATATCATCTACAAAGCCCCCGTTTTTAATGCGGATGGCCAAAAGGTGGCATCAGGCTACGTAACTGTACTTATCAATGGAGTATTGGTGCAGAACCACGTCGAAATCAAAGGTACGACAGAGTACATCGGTTTACCGAAGAATACGCCACACGGCCCCGGCCCGATCAAGCTGCAAGATCACAGCAACCCGGTGAGCTTCCGCAACATCTGGATTCGGGAACTATAAAAGATGCTGATTTTCTTCCATGATGGGAACTGTCTGACGGCAACTAAGTGTTATTAAGTTGTATGGAAACGTCAACCCTTCGTAAGATTTGGGTAAAGGCAATATTAAATATGGCAGAAGACGCGCTCGTGACTTATGTAATTTGGTCATAATAAGTATCTTCCCATCAGGTATTTCTGAAGAATGCCTGATATTAAAACTAGTCCAAACATGGAGATGAAATGGCGCAGGCTTAGCGGTAAGCCGATCAAGAAGAACATTAAGCTTGCCGTAGAAGAAGCTCTGCAAAAGGAGTTGGCCGATGGTCACAAGATGAAAGTATGCATTGGTTCTGATTCTCAAGTTAAAGGGGGTACGGTAGAATATGCTACTGTAATCGTCTTCTTGCGAGAGAAGAAAGGTGGTTTTATGTTTATCAGTAATGATAAGGAACACCGGGAAATGAGCCTGCGTGAGCGGATGATCTCAGAAGTAGGACGTTCTGTTGGCATCGCCTACGAACTTTGCGACCTCTTGGACCGCTACGATGTTGGCTTGGAAGTTCACGCCGATATTAATACGGACCCACATTTCCAAAGCAATGTTGCGCTTAAGGAAGCCATGGGTTACATCTTGGGTATGGGCTTTGTTTTCAAGGCTAAGCCAAACGCTTTCGCCAGCACCAGCTGTGCGGATAAAATGGTATAAATACCGATTTACGATTCCTACTCAGGAATCAATAACAATAAAGCATCCTGGGCTCCAATTTGGGGTCTGGGATGCTTGCGTTTTATAACAACTATAGCCCTGTCGGTGCTGTAAACCTCCGCTTAATTTTGGCCCTTTTTTGCCGATTTTATTTCGGTATATTTGCTGATTCACCAAACCATCTGACCTTGGCTGGAAAAGCAAGCACGAAGAAGAAGTCGAAGAAGGTAACCCCTTTGATGCAACAGTACTTTCAGGTGAAAGCGAAGCATCCTTCCGCTATTTTGCTCTTCCGGGTGGGCGACTTTTACGAGACCTTTGGTGAGGATGCGGTTACTGCTGCCCAGGTCCTCGGTATTGTTTTAACCAGCAGGAATAACGGTGGTAGTGATATTGAGTTGGCCGGTTTTCCACATCACTCCTTGGACACCTACTTGCCACGCTTGATTCGGGCCGGCCATCGCGTAGCTATTTGTGAGCAACTGGAAAAACCCTCCAAAGAAAAGAAAATTGTCAAGCGAGGCGTCACGGAGATCGTTACACCAGGTTTGGCTATTGATGATCAATTGCTTGATCACAAGACTAATAACTTTCTGGCCAGCCTCTACGTTGGAGGTAAACAGAAATTGGGTCTGGCTTTATTGGATATCTCCACTGGTGAATTTTTAGTTTGCGAAGGCAATCAAGAGTATATAGATAAGCTCTTACAAAGCTTTCAACCCTCTGAGGTTATCATGGCCAAAGATCGGAAAAAGGGCTTTCAGGAACGCTTTGGTGATCGCTTTCATCTATTCACCCTAGATGAGTGGATCTATACCCTAGAGTACACCCGGGAGCGCCTCTTGAACCACTTTGAAGTTCAGTCGCTGAAAGGCTTTGGGGTGGAGGAAATGGAATCGGCCCAAATTGCAGCCGGTGCCATCTTGCATTACCTCGAAACGACTGAAAATAAGAACGTTCGCCACCTAACCAGCATTAGCAGGGTTCAGCCCGACCGCTATGTTTGGTTGGATCGTTTTACCATTCGCAATTTAGAGCTCATCTACAGCCCCCACGAAACCGGGGTGCCACTAATTAATATACTTGACCATACCGTATCTCCTATGGGCGGACGCCTACTTAAGAAGTGGGTGGTATTGCCTTTGAAGGATGTCAATGCAATTGAGGAACGCCTCAGCGTAGTAGACCACTTTGTTCACGATCAGGATCAAGTGACAGAGCTCAGTACCGCCTTACGGCAAATGGGGGACCTTGAACGACTGATTGCTAAAGTGCCACTGGGGAAAATTAATCCGCGGGAGGTGATGTCCCTAAAGCGGGCACTAGAGGCCATCCCGGCTGTACAGGAGAGCCTTGCGGACACGTCGAATGAAATGCTGGAGAAGATTGGGCAAGGCTTAGATCCTTGTACCGAATTGTGCGCTGAGATTGCGCAGCAAATTGTGGAGGAACCACCGGTCAACCTCAACAAAGGCGGCGTCATTGCCGATGGCTGGTCGCAGGAACTGGACGAGCTGCGCGACATTATGAAAAACGGCCGCAGTCGTTTAGTGGAGATCAAAGAGCGGGAGGTCGAGCGCACCGGCATCAGTAGCCTCAAGATTGGTTTCAATAATGTCTTTGGTTACTATCTGGAGGTCACGAACAAATACAAAAACGACGTACCGGAAGAGTGGGTCCGAAAACAAACACTCACCAATGCCGAACGCTACATAACGGACGAACTCAAAGTCCTCGAAGATAAAATTCTTGGCGCCGAGGAGAAGGTGTTGGTTTTAGAAGCCAACTTATTTGATCAAATGGTATTGCGCCTGGCGGATTTCATTCCTACGGTTCAACGTAATGCGGCCTTGATCGCTCGCCTTGATTGCCTGCTGTCCTTTGCAAAAGTGGCGGTTAAATATCATTACGCACGTCCCCAGATGGACGATAGTTACGTCATTGACGTCAAAGAAGGCCGTCACCCTGTAATTGAACAGCAACTTCCACTGGGAGAAGCTTATGTGCCAAACGATGTTTACTTGGACCGGGATGAGCAGCAGATCATGATGATTACCGGGCCAAATATGTCTGGTAAATCGGCCCTCTTACGCCAAACGGCCTTAATCTGCCTAATGGCGCAGATGGGGAGTTTTGTGCCTGCAGCTTCGGCACGTTTGGGGATGGTGGACAAGGTATTCACAAGAGTGGGCGCTAGCGATAACATTTCTAGTGGAGAATCAACCTTCATGGTGGAGATGAACGAGACCGCCAGCATTATGAACAACATCTCTGATCGGTCGCTTATTCTCCTGGATGAGATTGGCCGAGGGACCAGCACCTACGATGGCATCAGTATTGCCTGGTCGATTGCTGAATACCTGCACACCAATGAGGTGGCTGCGCCGAAGACTCTTTTCGCTACCCACTATCATGAGCTCAACGAACTGGCGGAGAAGTTTCCACGTATCCGAAATTTCAATGTGTCGGTTAAGGAGGTCAGTAATAAGGTGATTTTCTTACGCAAATTATCCGCCGGAGGTAGCCAGCATAGCTTTGGAATCCACGTTGCGAAGATGGCCGGTATGCCACGTTCCATCGTCTTGCGTGCTAATCAAATACTTGGGCAGCTAGAGCAGAAGCACTTAACGGATGAAGGAGATGCACAAGCAGTAAGTGATGGCCCCAAGGTAGAACGCCCGGCCACGGCTGCTATCTCCGCGGAGGCTATGCAGCTGAGTATTTTTGAAACGGTCGATCCTGTAGCAGGACAAGTAAAGGCGATTCTGCAAGATCTGCAAATCAATAATATGACGCCGATTGAGTGCATGATGAAACTCAACGAACTCAAACAGCTTCTGGAAGAGTAAGCAAACCACTAGGATGACTGGCCCCGTACCTTCCAGGTAATAACTATATCTTACTACAAACCACCACATTATGCTCCGTAAGTTATTGAAGATCATAGGCCTCCTGCTCCTACTTTTTCTCCTGTACGTTGGTGGAGTTTTGTTACATGGGACCCTCAACGATTGGCAACCAGAGGGAGAAACGGAGGTGGCTAGTGTTCAGGAGGCTCCTGAAAGTGTAGTAACAGATTCTGTCATTTCACTTGCCATCTGGAATGTGGGTTACACTGGGCTAGGGGAGGAGTCGGACTTCTTCTACGATAGTGGTGGCTTCTTTTTATCTGGTGGGAAGATGATTCGTGCGGATGAGGACCTGGTTGCCAAGAATAGAGCGGGGAGCCGCCTGTTTACCACGAGTACTGACGCGGATTTCTTTCTGTTTCAAGAAGTGGACCTTGAGTCGCGACGATCCTACTACGTTAATCTAATGGATACTTTGCGAACTGAACGCCCGGATTATACGGCCAGTTATGCCGCAAATTACCGGGTTAAGCGTGTACCTATTCCAATTCTGGAGCCTTGGCGGGCCTACGGAAAGGTGGAAAGTGGCTTGGTATCACTTTCACGCTGGCAGCCCAAGGAGGAGTCTCGTATCCAACTACCGGGGAAGTTTGACTGGCCCACCCGTATTTTTCAATTGGACCGTTGTCTGCTATTGAGCCGTATAGCTACTGCCGCAGGGCCGGATTTGGTGGTGATCAATGCACACCTGTCCGCTTATGATAAGGGCGGAGTTTTGAAAAAGCAGCAGATGGAGTTTATTCAGAAGTTGATTCTGGAGGAATACGAAAAGGGCAACTATGTGATAGTAGGTGCGGATTGGAACCAGTGCCCGCCTTATTTCCAGTTTGATAGTTTTATGCCAGGCCGATCGGACGGTTATAGCCAGACAAATATTCCTGATGACTTTGTACCCGAAGGCTGGCAATGGGTGTACGACCCCGTTACGCCTACCAATAGGAAGTTGCGTAGTCCTTTTGATGCAGAAAAAAGCTTCCAAACCATCATCGACTTTTTCCTCCTATCACCAAACCTCAAAGCTTTACGTGTGAAGACGATCGATCAACAGTTCCGCTTTAGCGATCATCAACCCGTTTGGCTGGAGGTAGAGCTTCAGTAGCGCAAATGTATATACCATCTACCAACACTTGGGAAAATCAGGAAGGCATATTGGCTTTCATGCAGCGGTTTAGCTTCGCGAGTATCATCAATGTAAACCGGGACGGTTTACCGCTGGCCACCCATCTCCCTTTTGTAGTAGAAACCCGTGGTGAGCAGCTCTTTCTGAAGGCCCACTTTGCGCGTGCGAATGACCAATGGAAATGTCTCGATGAACAAACCAGCCTGGTTATTTTCTCAGAGCCTCATGCTTACGTTTCTCCAGCGCATTACGACAAAAAGCAGAATGTCCCTACTTGGAATTACCAGGCGGTGCATGCCTACGGTCAAGCTAGGATAGTAGAGGATGGTCCCGCTGCCAGAGCAATTGTTGAAGACTTAATCCAGCAGAGCGAGCCCGAATATCTAAAGCAGTGGAAGGAGTTGTCGCCAGCCTATCAAGCGGCTATGTTTAAGGGGATTGTAGCGTTTGAAATGCTGGTAACGGATATACAAGCTAAATCTAAACTCAGCCAAAATAAGCGGCCAGAAGAGCAAATGCGTATTGCTGAAGAGCTTTTGCATAGTACGGATACTGGGGAACGTTATCTCGGGAAAGAAATGCTGGGTCAGCTAAATAAGGAATAGGAATAGGGGTAGGTAAGGATAGATTAGCATCTATACAGAGAACGAATGGTAAATATCTCATTCTCAATTCTTACATACCACAATCCAAATCCGATGAAAAACGCTCTTTTCGCATTCAGTATATCACTGTTTGCTTTTACATCCACAAATGTTTACGCTCAGTTAGATACGGCCCGTTTAGCTACAGAAATTCGTAATTTATTTTCAACGTCTGACTTGCCCGGTTTATCCGCTGCCATAGTGACCGCAGATGGCCCTGTATTTCAAATCAGTGTAGGCTATGCTGATCGTGATACAGAAAAACGCTTCTTGCCTACAAGCTCTATGCCAGTTGGTTCGGTTACCAAGACCCTAACGGGAATGGCAATCGTAAAATTGATAGAAAGTGGCGCGCTAGATTGGGATGCTCCAATCAATGATTACCTACCATTCTCCATTGTTAACCCCTATTTTCCAGAGGAGCCGATCCAAGTGCGTCACTTATTGAATCATACCTCTAGTTTGCTTGATGGGAAGAATTATGGTCAGACTTATCTACTTGATGGACGAGCTGGTGAATTGGACAAGGAAGGAATGCATTGGGGCTATCTTGATTTTCTGGAAAAGCACGAGCGTATTAGCTTGAGGGGGTTTGTGGAACAGACATTAGTCCGTAAAGGAAAATGGTACAAGAAGAAAAATTTCCTAAAGAGTAAACCAGGAACGGAGAAAGCGTACAGTAATATCAATGCTGCCGTTGCGGGCTTGCTCGTAGAGCAGGTGAGTGGAAAACCGTACGCTACCTATGTGCAAGAGGAGATCTTTGAGCCATTGAAAATGACGACCAGTAGTTTTGCTGGGCATATTGACTATAATTCATCTCGGGCCCAGCTTTATTTCCCCTCCGGATACCGTGTTCCACCTTTTGAATTAGCAACTTATCCAGATGGTGGTTGGCTCACCAGTGTATCGGACTTAAGTCTGTATCTGCAAGATGTCTTAGGCGGTTACCAAGGACGCCCGGGTTTGCTTAGTGAGGAGAGCTATCAATTAATGCTTCCTGGGGACGAAGACGAAAAGCGAGCCTTCTGGGGCATGGGCAGTGAAAGCCGGCTAATTGGGCATACGGGCAGTGATCCTGGCGTACACTGTGACATCCGTTTCAGTGCAGATCACCCAGTTGGAGTTGTTCTACTCACTAATACAAATGCGGAGGACAATGAAGAGCTCTGGCAGCAGTTTAAAGGGATTATGGACACTTTGTCCGAAGCGGCCTCCAAGGTGAACTTGAAACGTGGTTAAGAGTTGCTACATATAGCATCTCTAAGTTGTAAGAGCGAATTTTTACTCGGGTAATAGCACAAACTTCAGGAGCAATGCTTCTTGTAAGTACTTCTTGGCTAATACCGCGAGGTCAGTTTTATTGATAGTGGTTAAACGTTCCTCATAACGCCCGGGGTAGAGCAGTGTCCAATCAAGTCCCAGCTGAAGGCACTGCTTGATTTGCCCCAGCCAGAAACTGTTTCGTCGTAGGGCCTCTTCGTACGACTTCAGTCGATTGGCTTGTATTTTGGGGATGATTTCGTCTGGAATATCTCCAGCTGCAATTCGGTCTATTTCTGAGTGAATTTCCTCAATTAATTCTTCGTACGCGGCAGGTTCTGCATTAAAGCTGATGGCAAATTGTTGTAATGAATCGGGAATGGCTCGGTAGCGACCGGTTACCCGCACGCCGTAGACACCGCCCATGTCTTCCCGCAGTACTTCCCGTAGGCGGATGGACAAGACCTCCCGTAGTACAGAATGGTGGAGCCGTTCGTTACGGTCGGCATAATTAAAGTTGCTGTGCCAGGTCAGATTGATCTCTGCCTTCGGCGTTTGCCCAAGCTGAACGATGGTGTCTATGGTGTGGCTACGCAATCGTAGTCCCTGGTCTTGCCAACTTTCTTCGCTACCAAAGGTGGGCAGATGACCTAGGTAGCGGTCAACGAGATGGAGTAAGCTATCCGCGACAAAATTGCCAACAAAAATCATTTGGAAGTCGCCGATATCGGCAAAGCGTTCCCGGTAGATTTCTTCTGCACGTTGCAGGTCAATCTTGTCCAATTCTGCCAGGCTAAGGTTGGGACGACGCGGGTGGTAATCGTATTTCTGGTCAATCATCATGCGACCAAAAGCGGCACGCGGATCGGTGTCAATTCTTTCAAATATGCGCTGTTGACGGTCGAGATAAGTAGCTAGTACAATGGAGTCGAAGCGGGGCCTGGTGAGATAGAGATACGCCAACTGCAGCATTGTTTCTAAGTCTTCCTGGTTGCTGGCACCGCTTAGGCCTTCTTCTGTGGTGCTCATGTAAGGGCTAAGGCGAGCTTGTTTGCCACTTAGGATACGCAGTAACTCACTTTCGCGAAAGGTATCCAGGCCAGACTCGTTTAGAATACCTAAACCGTGCCGAGCACTGGGGAAGTCCTCATTGGCATACAAGTCAATTCCCCCTTCGCTGAAGGCTCGGAATTGGATTTGGTCGTTGTTGAAATCGGTAGGTTTAAGGTAGACCTTTACCCCGTTGCTGAGCTGGTAGGTGCTGATATCTAGAACCGTATCGACCGCTACTAAACTGTAATTGCTGGTGCTCGCTGGGAGAACTAAGAGGGGGCCAGTGACTTCCTTTTTTTTTGGAGCTTCCACCGGAAGGGCAAGTATGCTATCTAAGGCCGTGTATAGCTGAAGGCTATCTGGTAGCCCGGTCAATTCCGAAGTATTGGTACTGAGGATGGCGGTCTGAATATTAGATCGGATACCATTTTGGATGGCTACTTGCAACTCTTGCGCTTCAATGGCGGCTAAACATCGCTCACTGGTGATGGCCGTCTGTTGCAGGTCAATCAAGGGACGGGCGCGAAGAAAGGCGTTGGCAATTCTGCCGGCCCTGCTTGAACTTGGCAGCTTGTCCAGTTCTTTCACACTCTGACGTGCGCGTTCTAAGATGCTGGTCTTCTCTTCTTCAATTTCAGCCTCCGTGAATCCATAGATTGCGGCGCGCTTGGTTTCTTGTAAGAGGAGTGAGAAGGCGGAGAAAATTTCCTCCGGTTTGCACATGGCATTTATACGATAGGTTTCATAATTCCCCGGTAGGCCTGAAAAACCAGAATAGCCAAAGGTATAAGGAAGTAAACGATCTTCTTTAAGGGCGGCCAGGCGCTTATTTAAAATACGTTCAGCAATGGATTGTACATATCGATGTTTTACCGCCTTGTAGGTATTGCCGCTGGTCTCTTTTTTATGCTGCCAGACAATTTCACAGCGGGTAAAGGGAGCCTCTTCGTCACTAGCCACCTGAAAACTGCGACGGGGAGCGGTGGTTAATTCATAGTCCTTTGCGGGTTCAAAATCGCTTTTATTTTTCAGTGGGGTGAATAGTTCCTGCACCCGTTCTCGAACCCACTCCATGTCTACTTGTCCTACGACGACCAGTGCCATATTAGCAGGTTGGTACCAGCGCTCATAGAACGCTACTAGACGTTCCTGAGCAACGGTGTCGATTAGGACGGGGTCTCCGATAGGATAACGCTGCAGATAGCGCGAGCCCTGCAAGAGTGCCTCATAGGTTTGCAGTTGCAGGCGCTGATTACTGCTGAGGCTACTGCGCCATTCCGAACGAATGATGCCGCGCTCTTTGTCTACCTCCTCGGGATCAAAACTTACGGCTCCGGCCCAGTCTGCCATGATTTGTAGTGCCGAGTCTACTAGCGAAATGCTATCGCTGCGAACCTGTAGTTTGTATATCGTTTGTGAAAAGGAGGTGGAGGCATTCAGGTCAGCACCAAATCTAGAGCCACTTCTTTCTATGAAATCAACCAGCGTGTTTTTGGCGAAATGTGCTGTACCATTAAACGCCATGTGTTCTACGAAGTGTGCAACCCCTAATTGATCATTTTCCTCTTGCAGAGATCCCGCTTTTACCAGCAAGCGCAGGGCTACTCGATCTCGAGGTTCATCGTGATGCTGTAAGAATATCCTCAAACCGTTGGGCAAAACTTCCTGATGTACCGTTGTGTCTAACGGTAGATACTGATTTAGATCAAAATCTTGACCCCAAACTAAATTTGTTACTAATAACAGCCAGCTACAGCTGAGTAATGCCCTAAGCATTTATTGGCTGTTGTTTTGTAGCTGCTGGAAGATTTCTTCGTCAGATTTGCCAAGGTTTTCTAGCAAGATTTTAGCATCCTTGACGAAATCATCCTCGGGGTATTTTTCGAGGAAACGTTCGTACAGCATTCGCGCCTGGTCCTCATCGTTTAGGTCTTCAGCGTAGGTAAAGGCTTGCATGAATAGTGCCTTAGGAGCTTTCTCGTACTGCGGGAAATAAGATTCGATATTGGAGTAAATGTTCAAAGCCTCCTGAAACGCCCCAATGGAGCGAGCAATCTCTCCGGATTTGTACAAAAGCTCCGGGCTTTCCGGTGCGTCAGGTTTGGCTTGTGCATAGGTATTAGTCAGCTGCATATATTGCCTTGCTACCCGCGGGATTAGGCGCTGTGTTTCTGCATCCGTGATACCGTACAGCAGAGAGTCCATAATGCCTTGTGCTACTGTCGTACTGTTGGGCAGTGCCTGATAATCTCTCAGGATCTTGGCAAAATTAGCCTGCAAGCCCTCGTTGGCACCAATGCGATAGTACTGTAGAGCAGCCTTCTGCGCCAAGATCAATTCCTCCTGATCATTGTCAACGGTATCCAACATGCCTTCGTAAAGGGTTATCAATGCTTGCCCGTTTTCGGGGGTGGAATTCTGCCAATAGGCCTCTTCTAATTGTTGCATTTCGCTTTTCCCCTCTGGGGGAGCACAGGCTTGGAAGACGATAAAAAGAGCGATCAATAAACTGTAGCTAGACAATCTCATGGCACGATAATTATTAGTCAAAACAGATGTGTATTTCCGAAAGGTAGCCCTTGTGAAGGCGAGCCAAAAGTAAGATTTTTCGAGCATAACTCAATTCACAGATATTGTTGTGGCTAATTGTGTTACCCAATTGATTGGGTACAAAAAGCACTTTCACCTTGAGGTACTGAAAAAAAGAATACTTCAACTCCAACTCTGTGCTTTTTTTGAACCGCTTATTGGGAATGCTGTTAGGGATGCATGACTAAGCAGATTTCAATTATGTGGCTGCGGCGTGATCTTCGTCTTTACGATAACGCCGCACTGTATGAGGCATTAAAAGGCGATTACGCGGTGCTCCCGTTATTTATCTTCGATCGACACATTTTGGATGAGTTGGAAGAGAGAAGCGATGCTCGCGTGCACTTCATTCATACGGTTATCTCGGAGTTGAAAGCAGAGCTCCAGTCTAAGGGAAGTGATCTGCTGGTCTACTATGGTAAGCCAGAAGAAGTATGGCCTCAAGTCTTGGCGGATTACAATATTGCCGCTGTTTATACCAATCGAGATTATGAGCCTTACGCGCGAAAACGTGATGTGACCATAGCAGAGATGCTGCAAAAAGAAGCAATTCCCTTTCACACCTTTAAAGATCATGTGATTTTCGAGGAGGAAGAAATTACAAAAAAGGCTGGGGGCGTATACACAGTTTTTACCCCTTACAGTAGAACTTGGAAAGCTAAACTGACCGAACGCGTTGAAGTGGTCAAGATTGATGGTGAAGATCGCGAAGTATCCTATTACTTTAAGCCCTTTCCTACGGAGAAGTATTTCAATAACTTCTACGTAGCGGAGCAGTCCTTGGGAATGCCAAGTTTAGCGGATATGAACTTCCGGCCATCAGGTATCCCGATTCCTCCTACTGCAGTAAGTAGAGGTTTGATACGCAGCTACGATAAGACTCGCAATTTCCCTGCTATTGAAGGTACCAGCCGTTTGGGGATTCACTTCCGCTTCGGCACCATCAGCATCCGGGAGAAGGCTTATCGTGCAAGTTTGCTGAACGAGACATTCCTAAATGAGCTCATCTGGCGTGATTTCTACAGTCAGATTTTAGCCAACTTCCCCCGGGTAGCTGGTGATAGCTTCCGTCCGGAATACGATTTTATCGAATGGAGAAATGATCCGACAGAATTCGCCGCTTGGTGCGAAGGACGTACGGGTTATCCAATCGTCGATGCAGGTATGCGTGAACTGAACGAAACAGGTTATATGCACAATCGGGTGCGGATGATTACAGCAAGCTTCCTAACCAAGCATTTACTGATTGATTGGCGCTGGGGAGAAACCTACTTTGCCAATAAATTGCTCGACTTTGATTTGGCATCTAACAACGGTGGTTGGCAGTGGGCAGCTGGGTCCGGTACTGATGCAGCACCCTACTTCCGAATTTTTAATCCCACCAGTCAAATGGATAAGTTCGACAAAGAACGAAAGTACATTCACCGCTGGGTACCAGAATTTGGCACAGCGGATTACCCCGCTCCGATTGTGGATCATAAATTGGCGCGTGAACGCTGTTTAGCGACCTACAAAGCCGGCCTGGAAAAGGGTAAGACTACTTTGGCGAAAACTTAGAAGGGCTAGCGGATATTCCTCAAATTCAGGAACTACCCTTTAAGTTCTACAGTAACGAAGTCAGCCGGAGCTACTACTACGTAAGCGTCCCCATCTTTATCGATGATTTGAATCGGTACACCGTCGATAAACAGTTGTTGTGGTTCAAAAGGGAGGCCAAATACTTTGATTTCAAAGGTGGCTAATTCATCTTTCAATTCTCCTTCCATTGACTGGTCAATGCGGAAACTATTGTCGGACGACTTTGTGCGAAATACGTGTAATTGAAATTCGCCATCCTGGTACTTGTAGCCTTCACCGGCATCGCGGTAGAATTGACTTTCCACTTCTTGTTTTCCGTAGTATGCTCTAAGTTCCACGTTTTCAATTTCTAGTTCATGAACGTGCTGCTGCACGGGATAGTTAGGAATAATGGCGCCTGCTCTGACGTAAAGCGGAATACTGTTGGCATTGACCTGCTGGCGATGGGTGCGAGGACCTACATAGTGATTTCCGGTATAGTAGTTGACCCAACGACCAGGCGGTAGATAGGTGCCGTGAGATTTTACACCAGGCTTAACTACTGGGCTTACCAATAGGTGCTCACCTAGCATAAATTCGTTTTCTCTGCTTAGTGCTTTTGGATCATCCTGTGCCTCAAAACTTAGGCTACGAAGTACAGGCAGGCCAGTCATAGTATGCTGGTAAACAGCAGTGTACAAATAGGGTAGGAGCTGGTAACGAAACTCGATAGCCTGCCGGGCTTGGCTGGTGTATGGCTCTCCAAATACCCACGGTTCCTGATCCAACCGCAATTCTGCCTCGGCCGCTTTTACTGCCTCAGCGTCGGCTTCGGCTGCACCATCAATATTATTACCCATGGAGTGCACCCGGAAAACAGGATGGAATACCCCTAACTGTATCCAGCGAATGAGTAATTCTGGTGATGGCTGATCCACAAAGCCTCCTATGTCTGTACCTACCAACGAGAAGCCGGAGATACTCAAACGCTGACATTGCCGATTGGCGAGTTGGAGGTGATCCCAACTGGCCACATTGTCACCCGTCCATACTGCTGCGAAGCGCTGACCTCCAGAAAAGGTAGCCCTAGTGAGTACAAAGGGACGTTTTTCTGGCTTGATGGATTTTAACCCATCGTACGTTCCACGAGACATTTGCTGACCGTAAATATTGTGCACAGATCGGTGATCACTGGGGTAACCATCATTATCGTGCAACACCTGGTCTGGGAAGGTCAAGCTGTTGACTTTAAATACTGCAGGTTCGTTCATATCGTTCCAGAAGCCACTCACGCTTGCCTTTTCATAAAGCTCCCGATAGAGTTCTCCCCACCATTCTCTGACGTCTGCCCGGGTATAGTCAGGCCAAACGCAATCTGGTGGCCAAACCGGACCACGCATGAGCTTACCATCCGATCTACGGCAAAAATAATCCTGCTCGACTCCTTCCTTGTAAACATGATAGTCCTCATCCACCTTAATACCTGGATCAATCATAACTACCGTTTGGAAACCATCATCTGCGATATCGGTAATCATTTTGCCGAGTTCCGGAAAGTGGCCCTTGTTCCAGGTAAAGCAGCGATAGCCATCCATGTAATCGATATCCAAATAGATTGCATCACAGGGAATAGACATTTTTCGGAAAGTCTCCGCTAGTTTCCGCACGCGAGCTTCCGGATAGTAACTCCAGCGGCACTGGTGAAAACCTAGGGTCCAGAGTGGTGGCAATTCTGGAAGTCCGGTAAGGTAGTGATAGGACTTTGCTACTTCGTTTAAGGAAGGGCCGTGCATGAAGAAATAGTCCATTTCTCCACCTTCTGACCACATCCGGACGGTATTGTCTTTGGCGCTGGCGAAATCAAAATGCGTGCGCCAAGTGTTGTGGAGAAAGACACCATAAGCTATACCTTTCTTGAGTCCGTAATAGAAAGGTATGGTTCGGTATAATGGGTCCTTTTCACGATAGTACCCAAAGGCATCGCTGTTCCAGTTCTGAAAGTGTCGCCCACGGAGATCCAGGTCCCAACTCTTATCGCCCAGTCCGAAGAAAGCTTCCTCTGGATCGCATTCAAAGGAAACGCGCAAATGATCTGCTCCATTAAGAATGGTAGAGCGTTCCAGGTACGGTTCTGCCTCTGCCAGAATAGCTTCGTCTGTATGAACGTCATAAAAGATGATTTGGCAGTTTTCTTTGGCGATTACGCAAAGAACATCCTCGCTATGCAGCACAATTAACTTTTGATCATCTTCTACTGTCAGGGTGGCTCCATTCGGTTCTTGATCCGGATGGAGTGCATAAGATGGCTGTGAACTGAAAGCCTCTTTAGTATAGCGGACGCGCCAGATACTAGAGGTCCAAAGTTCAATGCGTAGGCGTACCTCAGAAGCAGTTGTGATCTCAATAGTAGATGAGTTCACAAGCTCATGCTTCAGCACAGCTCCTGGTTGAGAAAGCTGATATACATCGGGATAACGATGGCTGGTTTCGGTTTCGGTATCTGCCACCCAGTTGCGAGGCGGGTCGTAAGGATGTAAGGTTCGCTTTTTGGCCATAGTCACTTTACAGTTATAGCTTGCAATAATAGTAAAAGTGATTATTTTCACCGGGCTTGTGCGCGGAAAGTCGTGGAGAAAAATAAGGGTGAGGAGGTAATTTGCTTTAGAGGTAGGGGAGTGAGAGTTGTGGAAGTGATGTTAGGACAAACCGCCTGCGGCGGGCCCTCCCTCACCCGGACCGGACATGACCTCAAACTGATCCTACAGTAGAGGCATGAGGATTCGAACCTCAAATGAGACTTCTCATTTGAGCCAACACAATCCTTATTTAACGCTGAAAACCAGAGGGAATAGAAACCGCTGAATTTAATCACCTCAGAAATACTTCTAAAGGTGAGGAATAATGAGACCTTGATTAAAGGTTTTCTTGCGCGTTGAGCTAATTTAATAATAAAAATGTTATTTACAAAATTATTAAAACAGAAAAATGCCTAATTCGTCATTTCCGCAAATACTGGCCGTTGGTGAACTGCTGATTGATTTCATCAGCACTACTTATGCTGAATCTCTGGATGATGTGAGTACTTTCGAGCGATTACCAGGGGGAAGTCCGGCAAATATGGCGGGTAATCTTGCCCGCCTCGGGCAACCGATAGGTTTAGTCGCTACGGTGGGGCAGGATGATATGGGCCACTACTTGAAATCCTTTGTAGACAGCCTTTCCCTAGATACCAGTGGAGTACGACAAGTGGCACTCCCGACTACACTGATTTTGGTAACCAAATCTAAAGAAGTCTCCAATTTTGAAGCTTATCGACTGGCGGATTGTGAGATATCCGGCGATCAAATGCCCGATGAGGTAGTTAAGCAGTTGAAAATATTCCATACTACTTGCTTTGCCATTAGCCGAGAACCGGCACGCACTGCCATCCTGGAGGCCGCGGGCAAAGTAGCTCAAGCTGGAGGGCAGGTGAGTATTGATGCCAATTATGCCGCTAAAATTTGGCCTAAACAAGAAGAGGCTCAACAGATTATAGCAGCCTATTGCGGCCTTGGTGCTATGGTAAAGTTCAGTGACGTAGATTGGGAACGCCTCTATGGTAGTCCGATAAATGAACCCCAGGAAGCTGCTACCTTTCTGCACGAATTAGGAGCAAAAACAGTCTGCATTACATTGGGCGAAAAGGGTTGCTATGTGAGTAATAAAGAAGAGCAATACGCTATACCCACTAGACCAATAAATGTTGTAGATACAACGGGTGCAGGAGATGCCTTCTGGTCTGGTTTCCTATGTGCAGTATTGGATGGACACGACCTGAAAAATTGCGCCCTCGCCGGTCGTGCGATGGCTGAAATCAAACTCCAGCACTTCGGCCCTTTACCCGCCACAGTAGATCGGCAAAGCCTCTACGCAGATTTTATGGTTGAATAAGTAAAGAACTTACCCCACCTAAATCCTCATTCCCATTCCTATTCCCATTCTAACTCTAATTAGAATTAGAATGGGAATTCACCCCTACTCCTTAGCCTCATCACCCAACAGGCCCATTTGACGCGCTCTGCGTTCCCATTTCTGGCGGGCTAGCGCTTGCATGTCTTCCGTGTTGTCGAGCTCATCGACGATTTCCAGACCTAGTAGGGTTTCTATGACGTCCTCAAAAGTGATGATCCCGGTCATTCCTCCAAACTGACCAATAACCAGGGCAATTTGCTCTTTTTCCTTAAGGAAATGATTGAAAACAGATTGGATCGTTTGCTCCTCTTTTACTACTGTGATCGGACGGGCAATTTCCTTCAGCGGTAAGTCTCCTTTTTGTTTGATAATGCTATCTAGCAGGGTGTCTTTGAGGATAAACCCAGTAATATTATCAATGGAACCTTCGTATACTGGAATTCGGCTAAAGACTAGGTTTGGGTTAGCTTCATGAAAAGCAGAAATACTCATTTCTTGATCAGCAGCTTTCACCACTGTGCGAGGTGTTAAAATTGAGCGAGTCTCAATCAGGTGAAAGCGCATCAGGTTATTGATAATCTCCGATTCACCCATTTCGAAAACTCCATCCCGGCTGCCAATTTGCGCCATAGCAGAAATCTCTTCCCGGCTAATAGCTGGCCCATGACCACGGCCTTTCATTTTTTTGGTGATGAAATCACTCATCCAAACCAGTGGTGTCATTAAAAGGGTGACAACTCTTAGGCATTTAGCAGTAAACACCGCCAACCCTTTCCAGTTATTAGATCCTAAGGTCTTGGGTATAATCTCAGAAAGCAGGAGTACGCCCAATGTCATTAATGCAGCGACGATTCCGGTAAAGGAAAAATTGATACCAAAAACATCAATGCCTTGGGCACCATATACGGTTTCCGCTTGCTTACCGACCAGAATAGCACCTACGGTATGGGCAACGGTATTGAGGGAAAGAATAGCAGAAATGTGCCGGTCCTTTTCTTGTTTAGTCTTTTTGAGTAATAAGCCATTGGCAGAGCCTGTTGCTGCCTGAGCTTCCACGTAGGAGTCTGGCATACTCAGCAATACAGCTTCCCAAATAGAACAGAAAAATGAAAAGGCAATCGCCGCAACGGCGTAAATAATCAGAATTCCCATTGTTAATAGTTAGACGGGGCAAAGGTAATAAAATGAGCAATCCCGGACCCAGCAACTTCGCTGAACCCGGGATTACAAGCTTACAACCTATATCAATAGGAATGTTTACCTATTCGATATATAAGGTCTGGTATTCGATAATTGGATCACTAGGACCAAGGTTATTCAGCTGACGCAAACGCTCAGGAGTAGTCCCGTAGCGACGAGCAATTCCGTACAGACTCTCACCAGCGGCTACCACGTGCGTGCGACGCTGAGGATTAGCAGGCGTGTAGTAATCATCCGGATTACGAACTACTGCATTGCGATCCATTGGCTGATTCGGAGCAGGGTAGGGGCTAGCACCGGTCTGGCTACCTCTTGTTGTCTCTACTGGATTGCCAAAATCAGTACCGTTGCCAATGGCTCGGTTATTACTTTCCAGACTCGACACGGTTCTGCGAGTAGGGATGGCATCATAAGCAGAAGGTACAATCGCCTCATACCCTTGCGGTGCGCCAGGCACGCTTGGTGTATTATAGGTATTGCTGGCTGGCAATCCTCCTGATGGTCGGACAGCGGTACCAGCGGTTGTAGGTCTAACTGTTGGTTGACTGGCAGCAACTGGTGTGCGAGCCGCCAAAGTGTTCGGTGCTAGTCGCCCTCCGGTACTATTATTGTAACTATTAGGAACGGATGGTGTGGTAGTGTTGGGCGTAACTGCCGCACTTCCTCTACCAGCACAATTACAATCAGTAGTTTTGAGACGTTGGCCAACTTTTACAAAGTCGTTTGGCCCCATATCATTGATCTCCCGGAACTTGGCAGCTGTGTAACCGTATTCCAAAGCTATTGACGCTACCGTTTCGCCGGGGCGTACAATATGCATGTCGTCAGTGGTGGTAATTCGCTGATTATTAGCTTGTTGGTCGTAGGGTACAGGTCTGCCAGATAAGCTGGTAGCCTGATTAGGTACAATTCCACGACCGGCAATTGCTGGCGCAGAACTTGCCGCCGGAGTCGCCACTTGTAGGACTTGCCCGCGACGAATAGTATTGGAACTCAGATTATTCCAAGTTTTCACTTGCTCAACTGAGACGTTATACTTTCTGGAGATTCCGTACAAGGTCTCTCCTTTAGCGACGGTATGGGTACTGGCTGTACTAGCAGTAGTGGTTGGTGCGCTAGTTACCGGAGTCCTACTTTCTGTCATGACCGGAACCGGGCTAGTCGTTGGTTGAGTGTTCACTGGATTACCACCTGGAACGATAGCGCCTTGTGGTAAGTTGCCGGGAGGGCTTAGGTTCGTTCGAGTGGTGTTGTAGTTGGCTGGCGTTGGGGTATTTCCACGCGCTGCTACTACCGATCCATTAGATCCTGGCTCGGTACCACAAACGTCCATAATATAGCGCTCGTAGTTGCGATTGTTAACTTGCTTCAGTGTGATGTAATTATTCATGGCCGCCGCCGCATTGGGGCCGCTGCGCTCTTCAACTACTCCAATCTCTGGTGTAACCACCAAATCAATCAGCGGGTAAGCAGACTGAGGGGCGAGCTGGCGGAACAGATAAGAACCAGTACAATCATTCTCGAGCTTTCCTTCGAAGTAAACTTTCGCTCCAGGGTTGTTGATGGCGATGTTTTCCCCGATGGTTCCAAACTCGGTATCAAAACGAAAACGGTACTTCGGTGAATCATACGTAAGTACACTTCCCGATTTAGAGTACGAGCTAGCCGTAACTACTTTAGAAACTTGAAACCGCTTATTATTCTTTGGATAGACAATATAAACTTCGTCAATATTGGCATTTATTCTACGCATCAAGCCCTGGTCGATTCCTCCGCTATTGCAGCTTAGGTAAGGCTCGGGCATGTAGTTCTGTTCGCGAGAACTTTCTTCACCTACGTCGAAGACAAGCTTTTCGCCTGGGCGAATGTTGATATGATATACCAAATAAGTACCACGGCCGTCAGGTCGATTCATATCGAACTCCAAACGGTCCATACAGGCAGGATCAAAGAGAATAAAAACTTGGGCCGCGTTTAGGGTCATACTGAAGGCTAAGAGCAAGCCAAATAGTAATGGGATTCTATTGCGCATCATGGAAAAAGGCTGTTTTCTTGCGTCGAAAGGTAAAGGAATTTCACCTGTTAAACAACAACTTATTGGAAAAGGTGTAACTTAAACGCTGTCATTTTACCAAAGATTGTCAGCTTTTGCTGAAAATTATGGATTTAATTAATGTCTTATTCGCACAAAACGAATCATTAGCGTCTTGTCAGAAGTAGATTTACAATTAGATTTACCCCGCTTTCAAACGGAAATACAGATTAAACAAGAAGCTGGCAAGCGCTGGATTTGGGGTGTTATTCGTTCCAAGTGGCTGGTGCTCCAACCCGAAGAATTGGTCCGCCAGCTTTTGTTACAATATCTAATGTTGGAAATTGGGGTTAACAAGAACCGAATCGCGGTGGAACGGGGGCTCTCAGTGAATGGCTTGCAGAAGCGTTGCGATATCTTGATTTATGACCTGGAAATGAGTCCCTGGTTGCTGGTAGAATGCAAAGCACCAAAAGTCCGGCTCAATGAGGCTGTATTTCGCCAAATAGCCACCTATAATATGGAACTCCAGGTGCCTTACTTACTTGTATGTAATGGCCCACAAGCCTACTGTAGCGAAATTGACCTGGCGGCAAAAAGCTTTCAATTTCTCAGCACCTTACCGCCATTTCCTGCAACCTGATTTTAATAGCCACTTACATCATCGTCTGGATTGCGGAAGTCACCTACCGCATGATAGCGGCCATCTTCGGTGCACAGGATCGCTTTGATCACGGCCATGCGGCTGACGTCTCGAAATTGGTGTCCCATCGCTGCTAACTCTTCCTTTACCGCCGGACTCAATGTGGTAGGCTCTACCCAAATACGATCCGGAAGCCACTGGTGGTGGAATCGCGGTGCCCAAACGGCAGAATCAAGTGGCATACCAAATTCTGCTACGTTCACAAAGACCTGGAATACCGCAGTAATAATGGTAGATCCGCCGGGCGCTCCCAGGACTAAAAACAGTTCACCATCCTTTTCGATAATACTGGGTGTCATCGAGCTTAACATCCGCTTACCCGGCGCAATGGCGTTCGCTTCTGCACCTACCAACCCAAACTGATTAGGTGTGCCGGGTTTGATGCTGAAATCATCCATCTCATTGTTCAAGAAGAAACCGGCTCCGTCTACCACCACTTTACAGCCAAAATTGGAATTCAAGGTAGTTGTGATCGAAACGGCATTACCATCTTTATCAACAATAGAGGTGTGGGTGGTCTCGAAGCTTTCTTTGGTATTGGTGAAATCACCCGCTGCCAGGGAGTCGCTCGTGCTGGCTTGCTCCGCCGAAAAATCGGCCATCCGATTTTGCAGATATGCTTTGTCGATCAAGGAGTCAATAGGAACGGGGTAGAAATCGCTATCGCCTAAATACTCCGCGCGGTCCGCGTAAGCCCGGCGCTCTGCTTCCACCATGAGGTGGGTAGCGGCTGTACTCTGAAACTCATAATCGCCCAAGGGATAATCCTCTACCATACCCAGCATTTGCAGCAATGCTACACCACCACTAGAGCTGGGTGGCATGGAGATAAGCTTGTAGTTGTCGTAAGTACCTACTACCGGTTCGCGCCAGCTGGCTTCATAGTTGGCCAGGTCCTCTTCGGTAATGAAACCATCGCCTGATTCCATTTCGGCCACAATTTTTTGAGCGGTTTCTCCTTGGTAGAACCCGGCGCTTCCCTGATCGCGAATGCGTTCGAGAGTTGCTGCCAAATCCAGCTGTTGCAGTACATCTCCGGTAGACCACTGCGCTTTAACAAAAGCACAAGATTCATCATTGTATTTGGTGAAATCCTCCTGAAATTGATTCAACCTATTCGCTTCGGTTTCGGAAATAGTATATCCCCCCCGGGCCAAATCAATTGCGGGTTGTAAGACGGTTGCCCAAGGCAAGTCACCGTACTGATTGTGAGCTCCTTCCATTCCAGCTACGGTCCCGGGTACACCAGCCGCTAAATGTCCTTTCGTACTCAGCCCTTTAATGGGATCACCGAGTGAATCGAGGTACATATCACGACTGGCCTTCGCTGGCGCCTTTTCTCGATAATCGAGCGCGCTTACCGTACCGTCGGCAGCGCGGTAAACCATAAACCCACCGCCACCAATATTTCCGGCCCTTGGATACACTACTGCTAGCGCAAACTGTACCGCTACGGCAGCATCAACGGCATTACCACCTTTTGCTAAAATATCTCTTCCTACATCCGAAGCTAATGGGTGACCCGTTACTACCGCAGCCTCTTCGTAGTATTCTGATTGATCTGCCTCGTAGCTTACTAGTGCTTCCTGTTTACAGCTGCCTAGGAGTCCCGAAATCAGCAGTAAAACGACAAGGATTTGAAAAATTGGTACGATTGTTGGTTTTGTACTCATGGATGGCTGGAATTTTCAATACGAAGAGGAAAGCCGTACGGGATAACTTACAATCTGCAATTGAGCAGGATGGCCAGCAACAGGTAAGGGTTAAAAACGGTGGGGACCTTTTTAACAAAGCACCTGTTGCTTTTTTGTCCCCCCAAATAGGCTCCTAAACATAAGCCGCATTTTGGTGTAATCCAAAATGCGGCTTCTTATTCCACGAAAGTGGTACGAATTACTGTAGCTGTGCTACTGCTTTAGCAATCCGACTTAGGGCTTCACGCAAAGTGTCTTCCGAGGCGGCGTAAGAGATCCTAAGACACCCAGGAATCCCAAAAGCTCCGCCTGCTACTGTGGCCACGTGTGCCTGGCGCAGAAGATATTCGCAGAAGTCATTGTCTGATTCGATATTAATACCTCCGGCAGATTTCCCATAGTAGGCGGTAATGTCTGGGAAGATATAGAACGCCCCCTGTGGGCGATTAACCTTCATACCGGGGATCGCTTCCAATCCCTCAATAATAACCTGGCGGCGGCTTTCAAATGCCTCACGCATCGCATAGGTTGGCCCGAGGTCAGCGTCCAAAGCGTGTACCGCAGCTTTTTGAGCAAAGGCATTTGCGCCACTGGTAAACTGGCCTTGTAGCTTGGCACAGGCCGCTGCGATGAAGGCCGGGGCACCAATATACCCCAAGCGCCAACCAGTCATAGCATAGCCCTTGGCAAAACCATTCACAGTGATGACGCGGTCTTTCACGCTAGGTATTGTACCCATACTCACGTGCTTACCGGTGAAGTTGATGTACTCATAAATTTCATCCGACACCACGTAGATGTTTTCGTGCGGTGCTACTACCTCAGCAATGGCTTCTAACTCTTCTTGGGTGTAGACCGAACCAGACGGATTACATGGTGAAGAAAAGATGATCATCTTCGTCCGATCAGTGATAGCAGCTGCAACTTGCTCAGGAGTTACCTTATAGTCTTGATCAATACCTGCCGCTACTGGGACTACTACACCACCGTTTAGTTTCACAATAGCAGAGTAAGAAACCCAGTAAGGAGCAAAGAGAATTACTTCATCGCCCGGGTCCAGCATCGCCATACACAAATTAGCAATGGACTGCTTAGCACCAGTAGAAACTACAATTTGGTTGCTTTCAAAATCCAGGTCATTATCGCGCTTGAACTTGCGTACGATGGCTTCCTGCAACACCTTCAATCCAGGAACTGGCGTGTACTTTGTAAAGCCGTCATCCAAAGCCTGCTTGGCAGCTTCTTTAATATGATCAGGAGTGTCAAAATCTGGTTCTCCCAGACTCAAACTAATTACATGATGTCCTTCTGCTGCGAGTTCGCGAGCCATCCGCGCCATTTTTAAGGTCGCGGATTCCTCCATCTTCAGTACTTTTTGGGATAGAATCTGTTTGGTTACAACCGCCATTGCGAATGAATTTAGAAATTTGCCACCGCTGTTTAAGCGGGCTTTTTTTGGAATTAGCCGTAAAACTACGCTAATTCTCCCCGGAAATACGCTGTAGCTACCAATACTTGCGTAAAAAGAAGCTGCTTTTTCACTAATTTTTTACGATCCCAAACATTTGGAATCTTACTTTTGTGCATTCTGCGGATACATGCCGTATCCGTCCATCATCTATCTTATCGAGTAAAATGGCGAAGCAGTCCGGCAAAAATCGAAAAGGCAAGACCACTAAGGCTAAGGCGCGTACCAAACCGGCTACTCCTAAGAAGAAACCCGCACCGACTAAACCGGAGCCAGTAGTGATTCCACCTTTGCTGCAATCCATTGGAGCGAAGCACTTTTGGTATACCTTCGGCGCGGTGGCCTTAATTGTAATGGTGATGGCTTTACAGTCGGGAGTAAATGGAGATGACCTTTATCAGGTCGATTACTCTGAAAAGCTAATGGACTATTACGGCACCATGGGACAGGATACGGCGGCCTTATTTGTCGAGAAAGGTAATATGCACTTGTACGGTGGCTTCTTTGAAATCGTAGCTGGTGCCACTACTCGGGTCTTCCAACTAGAACCCTTGTCTTGGTCTTATCACGTGACTCGGCACTTCTGGATTGCGTTCTTCGGCATTTTGACCTTACTCTTTACGGCCCTTACAGCCCGAAAGTTCGGGAGTTGGCCCGCTGCCTTGCTGGCTTTGCTCCTGCTTTTTCTATCTCCGCGATTTTTAGGGCATTCCCTGATCAACCCCAAAGATATTCCCTTCGCTTGTGGCTTTATGATGTCAATCTACTTCGCTTGTCGTTGGTTGGAGGAGATACCGAAAGTCAGCATAGCCACAATGGCTGGATTGGCTGGAGGAATTGCTATTGCCGTGGGTACCAGGGTGGGTGGATTGTTGGCGATTGCACTCTTTGGTCTATTCGGTATTGTTTCCTTCCTGCTTAAGGTCCGACAAACCGCTGCTAACGAGCGTGCGGGCTTGTTCGGGCGTTATGCGCTCTACGGCTTTATCCCAATTGCGGTTGGTTTAGGGGTGTCATTATTGTTTTGGCCCTTTGCCCTGGTTGATCCGGTGGCACATATCCAAGAAGCACTAGCTGCGTTCAGCAATCTGAAAGTGGAAATTAGGGTGCTATTTGGTGGTGAAAATGTGATGTCAACGGACGCCCCAGCCTCGTATTTCTACAGCTGGTTCTTCCGCACTATTCCACTCTATGCCTTGTTAGGACTACTGGGTACGCTGGTCGCTGCCCCCTTCTTATGGCGCCGTTACGCTAAAGATTATCGTTTACTGTTTTTACTGATGGCCGGCGTTTTTCCTGGCGTCTATATTGTACTAAAGGACAGTACCCTACACGATGGCTGGCGTCACATGATCTTTGTGTATCCGCCTTTGGTGGTACTGATCAGCCTGTTCTGGAATTATATCCTGGAGCAGTTTCTGCCGAAGGGCAAAAACTGGAAATATGGAGTGCTTGCCGTTTTGGGCTTGCTGATGGTAGAACCTGCCAGCTTTATTGCCGCTAATACCTCTTTTCCATACCTATATTTTAACCCAGCTTTTGGTGGTGTGAAAGGAGCGTACGGGCAATACGAATTGGACTATTGGGGCGTAAGTGCCAAAAAGGCTGCGGATTGGATGATTGGTGAAAGACTGATTCCACAAGAGAATGACACCATCACCGTAATGACCAATTTTTACTTTAATGTAGATCGCTATTTGCGCCGCCGTTTTGATGGCAAAGTAAAAATAGACTACGTAGCTTACGATAAACGCTTTGAAAAGGATTGGGACTACGGCATTTTTGTCAATCGCTTTATTGACGGCACCCAATTGCGGCACGATGGATGGCCAAGTAGCCGTGCAATCCACACAATTGACATTGGTGGAAAGCCGATCTGTGCAGTCTACGAGCGTGGAGATGGCTATGCTTTTGAAGGTAAAGCGGCAGAAAAAGCTCGAGATTGGCCCACCGCTATTCGGGCCTACACACAAGAAACAGCCGTTTACGGCGATAATGAATTAGCCTGGTTAGGTTTGGCAAATGCCAATTTATCCAGTGGTAATTTCAGTGGCGCACAGAATGCTGCGGAGCAGGCCTTAATGATTAACCCCGGCTATGCTAGTGCCTTCTACTACCAGGCGATGGTCCAGTTCTACCAGCAGAAACCACAGCAAGCTGCCCCGCTTTTTGAAAAGGTAGTGGAACTGGATGAACGCTTTTATTTGGCGCATTTCTTTTTGGGCCAGATTTATAAAGATCGCAATGAGCTCACAGCTGCCTTTAATTACGCCCGCCGTAGCATCGAGATCAACCCTCGTTTTAAACAAGGCTACCAGCTACTGGCGGAGATTTATGAGAAAAACGGCGACCCACAAAGAGCACAAGAGATGCGTGCCCGGGCTGCTGCCTTTTAAAATAAGTACCCCTTAAGGACTACATGAATTACAAACTTCTGTTTCCTACCTACCGGAATCGCCATCAATTCATTCGGCGTTGCTTGCGCGATATCACGGCAGCGCAGCCAGCAGAGAAGATGCTTAATCTCGGTGCCGGTGAAGGAGATTATGATTCCATGATCGCCTCTTTTGGTCAGCACTTGGTTTCTTGTGATTTAAACGAAGCTGATGTCGCCTACGCCCGCGAGTTTAACAAGGGTAATGATAAAATAACTTATCAAGTAGAAAACGGCCTTGACCTGAGCTTTCCGGATAATCACTTTGATGTCATTGTTTGCATTGAAGTAATCGAGCATGTGGGCGATCCAGAGCAACTCCTGAATGAAATTCAACGGGTTTTAAAACCAGGTGGCCACTTGCTGATGACCTTCCCACGCCAATCCTTTCCTTGGACCTATGATCCCATCAACCGCTTCTTTGCACCCTTGGGGCAGAAGCGCATCAGCCAGGGGGCTTACGCCTTTGGACATGATTATCTGATCAACGACCAGGAATACAACCGATGGGCTGCCCAGCGTAATTTTGCCGTAGAGAAGCGCCGTCCTTTGAGCCGGCATTTTATCGGTTTGCTGGAAGTGTATTGGACGGGTTTGGTCCAACAAATCTTCAAGAGCAATACCGGGAACTCCAGCGAAACTGCGGACAAGGGACTGCGCATGCGGCCCAGTAATCGTGATCCCTGGTTAGGCAAACTGGTTGACCTTATCTTGGCGCTGGATGAAGCCCTGTTTGGCTGGTCTAAACGATCAGTTGGTATGGGTTATGTTTTACAACTCAAAAATCAATGAAGATGAATGCAAAATCCTATTTACATACTCTTTTAGGCCTATTCCTGGTAGCTACTTTCGTGTTTGCTTGCGGAAGTGGAGATGATCGCCTGGCTTCTTCTTCGGCTAAGCGTCAACCTTACTACGATTTCTTCAACGATGTACGATTAGAGATTGCTGATCTGGAGGCCCAATATTCCCGCCTGGACGGATTCACTTCGGAAACTAAGAAGTTTCTGGAAAACCGTGGTGCGCAGCAGAAATATAAGATTGGAGGCTTCTACTTTGAGAAGGGCCTTAATCGGGAACAGGGCGCTTATGATTACGCAGATCGCTTTTTTCCAGACGGGGCCGTCATTCATTGTATCATCTATCCACCTGAACAGCAATCGATCTGGCAAAACCTATTGGGCTACAACAAAGGCAAGGGAAAGCAAGTTGGGCAGAACTATGTCTATTACCAAGTGTTTACCGCACAACCAGAAGATACCGATCTAGAGCAAAAGATCGAGACCATCATAGAACGGAATATGGAAAAGCACGCCGCCCAAATCGGCGCTTTGCTGAACTAAGTTATTTGCCCTCAACCTCCTCATTCATGCAAGATAAGATTCAACTCCTCGAAGAGAAATTAGCCGCAGCCCAAGTGGGGGGCGGCGAAGAGCGTATTAAGAATCAGCACAAGAAGAATAAACTTACGGCCCGCGAACGGGTGCACTTTTTTCTTGATCCTGGCTCTTTCGAAGAAATTGGGGCACTAGTCGTGCATCGTAGCTCTGATTTTGGGATGGAGAAGCAGCGCATTCTTGGTGATGGGGTAGTGACGGGCTACGGAACTGTGAATGGGCGCTTGGTCTACGTTTACGCGCAAGACTTTACGGTATTTGGTGGCTCTTTGTCCGAAACGCACGCGGAGAAAATATGCAAGATCATGGATCTGGCGATGGAAAACGGAGCGCCTCTGGTAGGTCTCAATGACTCCGGTGGAGCCCGTATTCAGGAAGGGGTTAAGTCACTAGGAGGTTATGCAGACATTTTCTACCGCAATGTAATGGCATCTGGAGTGATCCCGCAAATTTCCGCTATCATGGGGCCGTGTGCCGGTGGGGCAGTTTACTCTCCAGCCATGACTGATTTCTCCATTATGGTAGAGGAAACTAGCTACATGTTTGTCACTGGTCCCAATGTGGTGAAGACCGTTACAAACGAGGAGGTAACAGCAGAAGAGCTGGGCGGAGCTATGACACACGCAACTAAGTCTGGCGTAACGCACCTGACCGCCGTCAACGATATTGACTGTCTGGACAAGGTCAAGCAATTGCTGAGCTATCTACCGCAAAACTGCGAAGAGCGACCAGCAAATTTAGCCTACGATACCACTGATGAGATGCGCGAAAAACTCGCCGCCATCATTCCTGCTAATCCACAGCAGCCTTACGATATGCGCGATGTGGTGAACGGTATTGTGGATGATGAGACCTTCATGGAAATCCACGAACATTACGCCGAAAATATCATCGTTGGTTTTGCTCGCCTCGGCGGGCGCAGTATTGGCATTATTGGCAATCAGCCCTTGAGCCTCGCCGGTGTTTTGGATGTAGAATCCTCTCGGAAAGCTGCACGTTTCGTTCGCTTTTGCGATTGCTTTAATATTCCCATGCTGGTTTTGGTAGATGTACCTGGTTTCCTACCGGGAACGGACCAGGAGTGGAACGGGATCATTGTTAATGGCGCTAAATTACTCTACGCGTTCAGCGAAGCTACTGTACCCCGCATCACGCTCATTACTCGGAAGGCTTACGGTGGTGCTTATGACGTAATGAACTCTAAGCACATTGGTGCGGACCTCAATTTTGCTTGGCCCACCGCCGAGATTGCAGTAATGGGAGCAAAGGGTGCATCAGAAATTATCTTCCGCAAGGAAATAAAGGCGGCTGATGATCCAACTGCTATGCTGACGGCTAAGGAAGAGGAATACAAGGATAAGTTTGCCAATCCGTACCTGGCGGCAGAGCGTGGCTTTGTGGACCAGGTAATTGACCCAAAGCATACTCGGCGAAAGCTCATTAAAGGATTCTCTATGCTGGAGAATAAAGTGCGCGTACTCCCTAAGAAAAAGCATGGTAATATCCCACTCTGATTTAAGATATGGAAGGCCTTAGGAATGGCCCAAAAACACAAAGAAGCCGATCCAACGAGGACCGGCTTCCAACATGTTCATGGGATTCAAAAAAAGGTTGAAGCACTAAAGACAGCTTAAAGATAAGGAAAAAATGGATATGTCATAAGCTGGTTTAGAACATTTTCATCCTTCTTAATCCCTATAGACGGTTCTGATTGATGAGCGCGAGGAGGTCATCACGGTAGTTTTTACCTACCGGTAGGTGCTTGGCTTGGCCCTTTTCCTGAACCTCCACCATATTCCCCATCACAGCATCAATCTTGTTGATATTCACAATATAGGAGCGGTGAATGCGCCGGAAGATATTAGAAGGAAGCTTCTGTTCCAGGCTTTTCATCGTCTGGAGAGTTACCACGCGGCTATCAGTTTGCCGAATAATTACGTAGTCCTTGAGCCCCTCAATGTATACTACATCGTGATAGTACACGCGTACGAGTTTCTTGTCGGCCTTAACAAACATGAAGTCTACCTCGGGTTCGGCGCTACCACTAGCTGCGGTACCACCAGCCTGATTCCCTTGGCGCTTGAGCTCAATTTGCTCAATCGCTTTGTTAGCTGCTTTCAGAAAACGTTCTAGCGATATTGGCTTAAGCAGATAGTCCAGGGCGTTCAACTCAAATCCATCCACAGCGTAGTTGGAATAGGCGGTGGTGAAAATCACCACTGGCGGATTGGCCAATGACCGCAAGAAATCTGTACCGGTCAGTTGCGGCATCTGGATATCGAGAAACATTAGGTCAATGTCGTTGCTGCGTAGGGCTTCGTTGGCTTCCAGTGCATTACTGCACTTGGTAACCAGGTTCATGTCCGGTATCTTCTCAATGTAGGTCTCTAGCACATCCTGTGCTAGTGGTTCGTCGTCAACAATTATAACGTTAATCATCGGTGCGTTTTTATCATTTGGATGCTCTCAGTAAGCGATTGTCCTATTTTGGGGAATAAAGTCAGCAGATTAAAAACTGTGGCTTTATTCGTCTTTTCGGTCCTTGATAAAGGTAGTTAATCCAAATTAATCGTAAGATGCACGGCGAAAGTATTTGGATTGTTACTAACTCTTAGTTCGTAGCGATCGGGATAAAGCAGATTAAGACGACGACGCACATTCACCAAGCCAATACCACCACTAGGGCGATTGTCTGGGCTAGCGATCGTTTGGCCCTTACTGTTTTCGATTTGAAAATCGACGGACTGCTCATCGATCATCAGAACTATATCTACGAATCCATCTTTTAATTGGGTGTTTAAACCGTGTTTGAAACTGTTTTCCAAAAACGGAATTAGGAGAAGAGGGGCAATCTGTTGATCCCCAATCTGCCCTTCCACATGAAAGTGAATTCGAATATTCTCGTGCTGCCGCAAACGCTCCAGATCCAGGTAATTCTTCAAATAATTGACTTCCTTCTTCAGCGGGACCCGTTTTTCGTTGCATTCATACAGCATATAGCGCATCATCTCCGATAGCTTGATGACAATCTCTGGGGCCTTATCCGATTTCTTCAGCGTAAGTGCGTAGAGGTTGTTGAGGGTATTAAATAGGAAGTGCGGGTTGATCTGGCTTTTTAAGAAACGCAGCTCAGATTGCATGGTCTGCGTTTCCAATTCTTGCTTTTCGCGCAAATTGCGAAACCAATCAGAGACAATCTGTAGTACGGTCGATACGCTGCCAACGGTGAATGTCAATACAAAATACAAGTCCAGGTTGCCAATGAGACCCTGTTGAGAGATGGGCTGATCTGCGAAGCGGAAGTAAAAGAATATGACACGCAGCGGTGTGATAATGAAGGTAGCCAGTAATAATAAGACCAGATAGGTGCCAAATTTCTTCCGCGTGAGGTAGTTGGGAATGAGGTAGAAGAGGTTGAAGTACACAATGAGTGCGTAAAAACCCAGGTTAACCACTTCGTTAAATAGGCGAGCGGCACTGCTAAAGCCAGAATCATCAAAATAAAGCAAGAGCAATAAAAAGCCAAACCAAAATAGCAGATGGTAGGCTATACGCCCAAAGCGTCCATCCAAAAAGGATGACCAGTTAGGTGAAGCAATTTGACTTAGCAGAGGAAATTTCATACTGCGATAAAATAGCTTTGACGGCCGTAAGTTACTGGTGTCATTACACTTCGTCCGCATTTCTTAGATTAAATTCCGCTTTCCGTGGACAACGAATACTTTTCCTTAGCTTTGCGCTGAAATTTTTGACCTAAATTACTTGTCGGCAAAAAGTGAATTACGACAACGAGATGACCGGAAATCTGACTGGTTATTTGGGTGAAATTATCGCAGAATTGGGAGAATTCCAAGGGTAGAATCCGGGAGCGAATTTCTTAATCTGATCAACGCAAAGTTACACCAGGCATGAAAGCTTACGTTTTTCCAGGGCAAGGCGCCCAGTTTACTGGAATGGGACAAGACTTGTACAATGAGTCACCTACGGCCAAGGCGCTGTTTGAAGAGGCCAACGATATCTTAGGTTTCCGTTTATCGGATGTGATGTTTACTGGAGATGAGCAGGAACTCAAAGAAACTAAGATCACGCAACCCGCCATCTTCCTGCACAGCATTGTGAAGGTGAAAGAGGCAGGGGAGACCTTTCAACCCGAAGGCGTGGCCGGCCACAGTCTAGGTGAGTTCTCGGCATTGGTTGCCGCAGGGGCAATGGATTTTGCCGACGGTCTTAAGTTGGTACAGGCTCGGGCACTAGCCATGCAAGAAGCCTGTGAATTGCAGGAGAGTACTATGGCCGCGGTGATCGGAATGGAGGATCAGGCGGTGATCGATACCCTGGCTAAAGTCAGCGGAGAAATCGTAGTACCCGCCAACTTTAACAGCCCCGGGCAATTGGTTATTTCCGGTTCCGTACCTGGGATCGAACAAGCTAGTGCGCTGTTACAAGAGGCAGGTGCCAAGAAAGTAGTAACCTTAGTAGTAGGTGGTGCTTTCCATTCACCTTTAATGCAGCCTGCTCAGGATAAACTAGCGGCGGCAATTGAAGCGACAAGTTTCCACACGCCTTCCTGTCCAGTATATCAAAACGTGGATGCTAAACCGCATACCGATCCGGCTGAGATCAAGGCGAACTTGGTTGCTCAATTAACCGCACCAGTTCGCTGGACGCAAACCGTTCAACAAATGGCTGTCGATGGTTACACCGAATTTATTGAGGCCGGCGGTAAGGGTAGTGTGCTACGTGGCCTCATCCGTCGTATCGATCGTAAATTAGCCAGCAATAGCCTGTAAAAAAGTAAGCTGGGCTGGACATCAATCCACAATTTCGCTTATCTTTCAGCAAACTGCTACCAAATAAAATAGCAGCATAAACCTTATGTTGGAATCAACGGTAGGAAGCGGTAAAATTCTGCTCGCTGAGCCATTTATGCTCGATCCAAATTTTAAGCGATCAGCGGTGCTATTGTGTGATCACAGTAAGGATGATGGCAGCGTGGGTTTTATTCTTAACAAACCGCTACAGACAAAGATTGATGAGCTGATTGACGAGTTCCCTTCCTTTGATTCGGAAGTCTTCTTTGGTGGCCCGGTCCAGATGGATACGGTGCACTACCTGCACAATGTAGGCGATCTGTTGGAAGAGAGCATTGAAGTCTGCCGGGGCGTATTCTGGGGTGGTGATTTTGAAAAACTCAAATTTCTGGTGGCCCAGGAATTGATCAAGCCGCACCAAATCCGATTTTTCGTGGGCTATTCTGGTTGGTCAGAAGGTCAGTTGGATGATGAGTTAAACTACGGCTCTTGGGTGTTAGCCAACATGGACGCCAATTATGTGTTCAAATCTGAACCGGATACGCTTTGGCAATCCATCATGGAGAATAAAGGCAGTACATATTCGGTCATTGCTCAAATGCCAGAGGATCTCTCCTGGAACTAAGGTGGTGTAAACTTCGCCTGATCAAGACTCAGATAGTCCACAAATAATTTTTTGAGCTATACTGAGGAGCAGTTCAGTTCCCCCTGCCTATATTTGCGGCATGAACGAAAGAATTCTGATCCTCGATTTTGGCTCACAGTACACGCAGTTGATTGCTAGGCGGGTACGCGAACTCAATGTCTACAGCGAAATTGTGCCCTACAATAAAATTCCCGCCCTGGATGACAGCATCCGGGGTGTTATTTTGTCGGGTAGTCCTTTCTCGGTCAAGGATGATAATGCTTTGCACCCCGAGTTAGACAAACTGGTGGGTAAGCAGCCTTTACTTGGGGTTTGTTACGGAGCACAGTATCTAGCTAATTTCTACGGTGGGCAAGTAGAGCGTTCACAAAAGAGGGAATACGGCAAAGCCCATTTGCAAGCGGCTCATGCCGAGGATCCGCTACTAAATGAAATGGAGCCCGGTTCCCAGGTGTGGATGTCACACGGGGATACGATAACCCAGCTGCCAGAACAATTTGAACTACTAGCCGGAACGGAGAGTATTGAGGTAGCTGCTTTTCGTTCACAGGATGAGGCGTTCCCCGCACCGGTATACGGCTTGCAGTTTCACCCAGAAGTGTACCATAGCCTTCAGGGTTCGCAATTACTGCGCAATTTCGTGATGGGTATCTGTGGATGTACTGGCTCCTGGACACCGGCCTCTTTCGCCGAGGAAACGATCGCTGAATTACGCAAAAAGATTGGTAAGGATCGTGTGCTGATGGGCTTGTCAGGTGGTGTGGACTCTACCGTTGCAGCAGAATTATTGCACCGTGCTATTGGTGATCAATTGTTCTGTTTTTTCGTCGATAATGGCTTGCTGCGCAAGGACGAATTTGAAGAGGTACTTGCTTCCTATCAAGGAATGGGGCTGCAAGTATTTGGCATCGACGCTAAGGAGCGGTTCTACCGTGAAATGGAAGGGGAGCAGGATCCTGAGGGTAAGCGCAAGATCATCGGTCGGGTATTTATTGATGTTTTCATGGACGAGGCTGCAAAGTTAGAAGACATCAAGTGGCTCGGGCAGGGAACCATTTATCCAGATGTAATTGAGTCTGTTTCGGTACATGGGCCATCCGTTACCATTAAGTCTCACCATAACGTGGGAGGACTTCCTGACTATCTCAACTTAGATATTGTAGAGCCGCTACGCATGTTGTTTAAAGACGAGGTGCGCAGAGTGGGAAAAACCCTGGATATTCCGGATGCAATTCTAGGCCGGCACCCATTTCCTGGACCTGGATTAGGAATTCGTATATTGGGAGCGATAACACCAGAAAAAGTGGCCTTGCTACAAGAAGCGGACGCCATTTTTATCAATAATCTGCGAAGCTCAGGATTGTACGACAAAGTATGGCAAGCAGGAGTAGTTCTGTTACCCGTACAGTCGGTTGGCGTCATGGGCGATGAGCGGACGTACGAAAAGACTGTAGTGCTCCGTTGTGTAAACTCTACTGATGGTATGACGGCTGAATGGAGCCACCTGCCACACGATTTCCTGGCCAAAGTGTCCAGTGAAATTATTAACCATGTTAAAGGAATTAATCGCGTTGTTTATGATATCAGCACCAAGCCGCCTGCAACTATTGAATGGGAATAAACCATTTATGACCTTCAGCCGCATCTTCATGCTGCTGATGGGGGTGTTGCTGTTTTCTTCTTGCGAGCTGTTCAAGCCTATTTCGCAAGGTGGTGGTAATGACCCTAAAGAAGATAAGACCGAACTTGATCCTATTCAGGGTAAGCGGGTCTATGATCCGGCCACGGGCACCTTTGTGGTTGTGCAAAATGCACCAACGGATCCCATGGACACGATTCGTTGGAGAGATATTCCTTCCAGCATTGAGCCGCCGATTTATTCCACTTCTGCGCCGGTTACGCAGAATCCTGGTGGATCAAATCCAGTTACTACTATAGGCATTGGAGACGGAAACTCTCAGTTACTGTCTTCTTACAATGTAGCCGTAGTGTTACCCTTCTTGACTGATCGCTTCAGCGCCATTGATCGTCGGATTGCTCCGAATTCTACTTGGGCTCTACAGTTCTATAATGGCATGCAAATGGCCTTTGATGAGCTGTCACAAGCGGGTATTGCACTCAATGTGAGCGTCATTGATTCTAAGGCTAACCAACGTGAAGTCAGCAACATGGCCCGTCTTAATCGGGACTTAAATAGCGCTCACATGATCATCGGCCCTTACCTGCGGGATAATGCTGCGGTGCTGGCCGAAAAGGCACGCAATACGGGTGCAGTTTTGGTTTCTCCTCAGTCTGCTTCCTCCTCTATCTCTGCGCGTAATCCGAATTACGTTCAGGTTAAGCCAACTTTGGAGACGCACTGTAAGGCCATCATGCGACATGCGCTGCAAAATTATACCCGAGATCAGATTGTTCTGGTCGGGATGGATACGGAGTCAGAAGCTGCGCGTTTCGATTATTTCCAAAGAGAATATGAGCGAATCAATGGCCTGACCGATACGGAACCACTCAAGCGGCTCCTCGTGGACACTGCTGAGATTGATATGCAGGCGATTGATTTGAAACCTTGGTTCAGCTTCGATGGTGAAACAGTATTCATCGTGCCGAGCTGGAGTCAGGAATCTTTCGTCTATAATTTCTTGCGCAAGGTTGATCTTGACCGTCAACAATACCAGCGGGTACGCGTATACGGAATGCCACAATGGATGGATTATGAGCGTATTGACTTCGATTATTACGAGAAGCTCAATGTACATGTAAGTAGTAGCTCCTTTGTGGACGATCTCAACCCTGATATTCGCGCATTCAAACGGCAGTACTACGAACGATTTGGTGAAATTCCCAACGAACAAGCTTTCCTGGGGTACGATGTTACACGTTATTTCTCCCGTATGATGAACACGCACGGAACCAAGTTCCAGTACAAACTACAGGAGCAGCCGGATGACCTATTGCATACGCGCTTTGAATTTCAGCCAGTGGTCATACCTACCACTACGGGTAATGAATTTCCGCAAGTGGAGCGTTGGGAAAACCAGCACGTCAACATCCTGCACTTCCGTAATTATCGCTTCACCAAAGCTGACTAAGTATGGCAGGTATGACGGACCAGCGACGAGCTAGGTTGCGGGATGTCGCTTATCGTCGCCAGACCAATTTTACGGTGATTCTGGAGAATGTGCACGACCCGCACAACATCAGTGCCGTCTTGCGTTCCTGCGAGGCGGTAGGTGTAGCGGAAGTCTTTATTCTCTACACCGAGGAGCAACTACAGGAGGAGTATATAGAAATTGGGAAGAAGTCTTCAGCCGGGGCCCGCAAGTGGCTCACGGTAAACTACTACACCGGTTTAGAAAATTGCTTTCGCGCCGTAAGGTCTCGTTACGAGTACATCTACGCTACCCACATGGCTGAGGATGCAGTCTCGTTGCACGCCTTAGACCTCACCGACTCGGTTGCTCTACTTTTTGGTAATGAGCACGAAGGTGTAAGCCAGGAGGCGCTCTCCCATACGGATGGGAATTTCCTCATACCTCAGGTTGGAATGGTGCAGAGCCTCAATATTTCAGTGGCCTGCGCGGTGAGTTTATACGAAGGCTTGCGCCAACGGCAGGCAAAGGGTTTCTACGGAGAAGATAATCCCGCTGACCCTACAGTACAAGAGGCCATTTTTCAGGATTACATGAAACGCCACGAAGAACGTATCCAGGGGAAAAAGGTGCGGCGTTTGGATTAAGAGCATGTCTAATATTGGGCATGAAGCAGTTTTTACAATCGTCGCATGCTTAAGAGAATCCTCCTCGCTGTCTTAGTATTACTAGGACTAGTTGTTTTCAGTGTTTACTACTCAGATATTAGCCGGGAGGTGCTCTGGGAGCGCTACGCTTATCCAGATAGTAAGACGGCAGAAGTCGACGGTATGCCTGTTCATTACCGGGTCGCGGGGGATGGGGCTCTCGTATTATTAATCCACGGCACCGGGTCATCCTTACATACCTGGGAAGGCTGGATCAATGACTTGCAGGACCGTTTTCAATTTATCGCAGTTGATCTACCTGCATTTGGTCTGACCGGACCTCATCCAAAGCGCGACTATAGTATCGCTGCCTACGTTGATTTTGTGGAATCCTTTGTGGCCGCTATTGAGGTAGACTCTTTTGCGCTAGCTGGTAATTCGCTAGGTGGGTTGATTGCCTGGGCCTATACCGCTCAATACCCCGAACGCGTTACCTCCTTGGCCTTATTAGATCCATCTGGTTTTCCAGGAAAGAATGCTGGGAGTGAGGCTCCGCCTTTACCCATGCGCTTAGCGCAACAGCCCATTACTGCTAAAGTAATGCAGCGAATTACGCCTAAATTCATCATTGAAAACTCGCTGCTAGAAGTGTATTCTGATGATAGCAAAGTCAGTCAAAAACTTGTAGATCGCTATTTCGAGATGAGTTTGCGAGAAGGAAACCGCCAGGCTTTTGTGGATCGTAGTAATACCAAACGTAAGGTAGACACGCTGGACCTTAAACAGATTATAGCACCAACTATGATCATGTGGGGAGAAGAGGATTTATGGATTCCGGTAGGTGATGCCGCTCGTTTTGCACAGTTATTACCTAATGATACTACCGTAATACTTCCCAATATTGGACATGTGCCAATGGAGGAGGCTCCGGGATTGACCGCTGAGATTTTTGGCAGCTGGCTACTGGAGCAACAGCAAGTAGCGCCGGATTCTACGGCTGCCCTAAACTAAACTTCTATTCGTACGGAAACAAAAAAAGGGAGAACAAACGCTCTCCCTTGAAAATGGTATGTAAAATAGATAGCCTCTTGATAATGTTCAGATAACGCAATCAGAGGTACAGCTGGTATATGACCTAGCTGTTTCCTTTGCGATAATCTGCCAGGAATTTCTCCAGTCCAATGTCCGTCAATGGGTGCTTCAATAGCCCCAAGAATGAACTTAATGGACAAGTCACAACATCTGCTCCCGAAATGGCGGCGTCCACAATGTGCTTAGAAGTACGAATGGATGCTGCTAAAATCTCGGTTTCAAATCCCTGTATAGCGTAGATCTCTGCGATCTGCTTAATCAAATCCATGCCCTCCCAATTGATATCGTCAATACGACCGATAAAAGGAGAAACATAAGTAGCGCCAGCTTTAGCCGCTAAGATGGCCTGGGCTCCGCTGAATACCAGTGTGCAGTTGGTCGGAATACCGTTTTCTGTACACCAGCTTAAGGTTTTTACGCCTTCCTTAATCATCGGAACCTTCACGACGATATTATCGGCAATATCAGCCAGGGCTTTGGCTTCTTCCACCATGCCAGCGAAATCCGTTGAAATCACTTCGGCACTTACATCACCTTCTACCAACTCGGCAATGGTGGCGTAGTGCTTGAGGATGTTATCCGTACCCGTAATGCCTTCTTTGGCCATCAGGGAAGGATTGGTAGTGACACCATCAAGTATACCAAGGTCTTTGGCCTCTTTGATGTGGTCAAGATTTGCCGTGTCAATGAAAAACTTCATGTTAGATTGTAAACTTGGGAGGGTGGGGAAAGAAGGTGAGCAAACACACCAGTCGCTACAACCTCGTACCCTTGCTGCGTTTCCGCCCTGGGGGAGTTAGAGGGAGCTGACTCCGTGCCGCCCACCGGGGGCAAAGCTAGATAAATTGATTGTGAACTACAAATTTTTTGCACAATGCTTATCCCTTTAGAATCCCGGTCTTTTCTCCGAAATAGTGCACGAATTGGCGCATACTGGTCGCTAACTCGGCATTCTGGGTGGCTTTGAAGTAAGTATCCGCTAAACCACGCAAGGTTTGGAAGAAGAAACGGTCCATTTCTATGACCTGCATTTCCGTAGTCCACAGGTCAATTTTCAGGGTGTCCTTTGAATCTTCGTCGAATAGTGATAGCAACATGGCTTTGGCCACTTGCCCGCCGGCTGGGTTGTCCGAAGCTTCCCAATCAATACGAACGGGCATCTTCTCTTCGTTCAATCCAACTTTGATATTGATATCACTGGTTTGTATGACTTCTTTATTCATCTTTTATTTTTTGGGCGGCAAAGCTACAATTTCCGCCGTGTTTCTGCTTGCTACAGGCAGGATTGACAGTGATTAACTTAGTATTCTACGGTGAGGTTGTAGTAGCGAGCGGCAATTCCGCCCCAAATTCCCAGTCCTCCCTCCACATTGTGCTCTACACGTGTGTAAGACGAAAATGGCCCTTGATTGGCCCTACTAAACTCCAGCGTGTTCCAGAAGTTGTACTGCTCTTCTCCAATACTCATCCATTTTATAGTCACGTCTGTCCCAACTCGAAAGAGGCCAAAGGTCTCCTGGTCAAATTCGCCGTCAAAGGGTTCTGCTTTGGCCAGTGGCAACTCAAATTCCTGGCCTTCAAATAGCAAATCATCGGTTACTGAACCGAAAGGACGCTCAAATGGGCCGAGCTCTTCTTGCGTAAAATAGCGATAGAAGTTGGGTACTCCAGGCGGATCGCTGAGGAATACCCGTAGTTGTGCTAAAGTGTCGTTTGGCTCTCCCGGAGGAGGGGTGAAGTATAAAGAGTCTAAAGGGACTGCTTCGGGGATCCGGGTTACTGCACTCAGTTCTTTCCCTTCTACCTTTACATTGAGTTCATAAGTAGTGCCTTCCTGACCAATCATCTGAAGACTGAGATCGACATAAACGCAAAAGTTGATGCCTAGGCTGTCAATATCTACTCCGAGTAGGTCAGCAGCTTGCGCCCGAAACTCCATGGGGACATCTTCCAGGCACAATTCTGTTAACGCTACCGTGTTGGTACCATCCGAGACCGTAACTTCTGCATCGCGCACAAAGGCGTTGTTTAAATCCTCCTGACTTAGTTCGCTGAAAAAGGCAAAGCTGCGGGTCAGGAAAACATAGGCTGGGGTAGGGCGGTCGCCCGCTTCGATGTAGCCTTCCACCACAATTTGCTCTTCTACATCAATCACCGGTGGAATAAACTCTTCTTCACAGCTCCAAACCAGGAACACAAGGGCCGGGAAAAACAGGCAAGTTCCGATCTTATCCAGCGTCCGCATCATGTTAAGTTCAGCTTTTAGTTAGCCTTACTTAGAAGGCATTTTAAGGCCAATTTGTCCACCGCTGATTTGCAGATCCAGGGTGTCATAATTGGTGAGCCATTCCACAAAGTCATTGCCGAGTAACTTTCGGCGCCAACCACTACCCAAAATATTTTCCAAGATCTTGGGGTCGTTCTTCATCCTGCGGATGGCATTACGCGGCATTACGAGGGAATGGGAGATGTTTTCGTCCAGACAGCGATACTTCATGAGGAGGTATAGCAGCTCGAGCAAAATTTCGTCTCTGGCATCTTCGTTGGGCGAACTCGGTAGGCGCTTGAGTACGGCCTTTTCCTCTTCCGTAGCTGGCTGATCATAAAGTTTCAACCAGGTAGCGCCGAATTTGCGATAGATAAAATCAGGTATTCGCCGATTTTCCTTCAAACCCTGTTCTCCGCCACGCATTGCTTTAACAATCTGACTGATCAATTTGGTTTGAAGAATTCTGTTTTTTGATTCATCTCGTCGTTCAGCCTCAGCGCGGCGCCATTGGAATAGACGGATTAGAAAGATCTGTTCTTTAGTCTTTAAAGAGGTGATCAGGTTGCTGGTCAGCGCCTCGTGATAAGGGTCTTGGTAGTAGTACTCAGCACGTTCTAGTTGACTACATTCTTCTAATGCCCAGTCAAAACGACCTGATTTTTCGAGCCTGCTCTGTAATTTCCGCCATAACGGCTCCAGGATAACCACATCTTCTAGGGCGTAGTCGAGCTGTTTTTGGCTAAATGGGCGCGCCTCCCAGTCGGTTACGGCAAAGCCTTTCCGCAAGTGCTTGCCTAGCTCTCCGCTAACAATCTTGCTCAGTCCGCTAGGGTAGTGGTAGCCCAGCATGCCAGCCGCTACTTGGGTGTCGAACACATTCTTTGGCAGTACATCGTGCTGTTGGTAAAGAAGCCGGTAGTCGTTTTCGCCCGCGTGCGTGACCTTCAGGATATCAGGATCTTCGATGAGGTCCAAAAGGGGATCGAGATTGGGAAGACGGAGCGGGTCTAATAAAAAGTTACCAGCAGCGGAAGTGACTTGGATAAGGCAGATGAGCGTGCGAAATCGTTTTTCTCCCACAAATTCGGTGTCAAAACAGAGCCATTCTGCATCCCGAAGTGCATGGTGAAAACGATCAAGCTGTTGAGCGTTTTCTACTAGAGTATATTTAGCCAAAACAACAGTTTCCTTTGGTTCCTGGGTAGAGGGGGATCCATACCCACTAAATGTTAATATTTCTATAAAGCCCTCACAAGGTAGGTAATTATGGTTATTGATCACATCTAGTAAGTGACCGTCGAATAATTAATTCCCGATTTTAGTCTTTTGGCGAAGATACAGGCGATATATAAGGAGTCTGTATGAGCCAAAAGACTAAAATGAAGGAGGGAAATTAATTTTTGACGAGTACAATGACAATGTATTGCGGTAAGTCGATCATATTTTCGATTCAGATCAAACTTGCCGTTTCAATTTGTCGTTATTTTTGCAGAATAAACCTTCCCATCTATGAAGCTCTTGAAGCGAATTTTTCTGGTTGTAGTGATTTTATTCGTTCTGATAATCGGAGCGCTACTTGCTGTTCCATTTGTATTCAAGGACGAACTGGTTGAAGTCGTTAAGGAACAAATCAATGCTAATATCAATGCAACTACCGAATTTGCCGATGTTGATGTGACCGTCCTTCGATCTTTTCCTCACTTAACTTTGGCCTTACAGGAGTTTTCCGTTACGGGTAAGGATGAGTTTGCTGATTTGCGACTTGTTGAGGCGCAAGAAGCTTCGGTGACGGTCAATATCCGCTCGCTCATGGGAGGAAATCAAGCACTGGAAATACGCGAAGTGGCACTGTCCCAGCCTAAAGTCCACGTAGTGGTACGCGAAGATGGATTAGCTAATTACGATATCGCGCTTCCGGCTGAGGAAACCGCTTCGGAGGAGGAAAGCAGTGCAGCCGGTGCGCTGCAAATTGCACTTCAGGATTATTCCATTGAGCAGGGAAATATTATTTACGATGATCGTGCGGGAGATATTTATCTGGAAATTCAGGATTTAAATCACCAGGGAAGTGGAAACTTGACCCTTTCGGAATACGATCTGGATACGGAAACTGCCATTGGCGCAATGACTGTTGAGCAAGGAGGCGTTGCTTTCTTGAAGAATGCACGTTTGGCACTTGACGCGATCTTTCACATTAATACGGAAGAGAGTTTATACCAGCTGCGTGATAATGAACTACGAGTAAACGAGCTGCTTCTTAATGCGGATGGTGAGGTGCAAATGCAGGAAGAGGATATCCGCCTGGATTTGTCCTTTAACTCCCCAGGAAGCGATTTTCGCTCTCTGTGGTCATTGATTCCGAACGCGTACACTGCCGATTACCAAGATGTGGATATCTCTGGCACGTTTAGTCTGGATGGTCTGGTGAAAGGCATCTATAATGAGTCTACCTACCCCGCTTTCCGGATCAAGACATCCGTAAAGGACGGTCAGGTGAAGTATCCAGACTTACCGCTGGGAATCAAGAATATTCAGGCTGATTTGGATGTCAATAGTCCCAGCTCAGATTTGGATCAAATGCTCGTTAAGGCTGAAAACCTGGCTTTGCAGGTAGGTAACGATCCTTTCAATGCTCGCTTTTTGGTGAAAACCCCAATCTCCGACCCCGATGTTGATGCATCCGTGGATGGGGTAATTGATCTAGCTCAGTGGGCACAGGCTTTTCCGGTGGAAGGCATCCAGGAAATGGCCGGCCGCATCATTGCTGATGTCAACATGAAGACACGTCTATCCACTCTGGAACGCGAGGCCTATGACCAGGTGCAAATGGCGGGAGAGGTCCAAATTGAACAACTGTTATACCAGGGTGATGGACTTCCTAAGGTGGTGATTGAAACTGCCAGCGCTAGCTTTACGCCACAACGCGTTGAGGTAGCAGACTTCACTGCACAACTGGGTAAAAGTGATATTCAGGCGAGTGGCCAGATTGATAACATCCTAGCGTATATCTCTCCGGAAAAAACCATGCGCGGTAGCTTCCAGGCACATACCAATTACTTTCTAGTGGATGAGTGGATGCCAGAAGAGGAAGAGACAGATGATACCTACCAACCGACCACACTTGGCGAAGAAGAGGCCATTTTCGATCGTTTTGATCTTGCTCTAGATGCTACAGCTAACCGTATTGTCTATGACACCTACGAGCTTACCGACGCTGCACTAAAGGGGCAGGTCAAGCCCAATCGGATTGACATCCAGAATGTACGCTCCAATCTTGGAGAAAGTGATTTTTCCGGTAGCGGAACCATTCTGCACGGGTTTGACTATGCGTTTAACGACGGTGTACTGGGCGGTGACTTACAAGTGAATTCTGGGTTTTTCGACTTAAATCCTTTCATGGAAGAGCCAGAAGGTGGCGCCGCGAGTGCGGAAGTAGGGGAAGAAGCTTATGGGGTAATTCCTATTCCTGCTAATATCGATATGACGATGAACGCAAAGGTAGATCGCTTGCGCTATACCGATATGGAATTAAAGGACATCCGTGGTAAAATGACCATTCAAGATGAGACGGTGATAATCGAAGATGGTAGTGCAAAAGTACTAGGCGGAAGCATGGACTTTACCGGTGCTTATGATACCAAGGACGTGACTAAGCCCGGCTACGATTTTCGGTTTGATCTCAATCAGCTTAACTTCAAAGAGACCTTCAATACTTTCAACACCTTTGCCACTTTCGCCCCCGTGGGTAAGTTGGTCGATGGGCAGTTCTCGACGAGTTTGTTGATGTCTGGTGAACTGGGCTCTGATATGATGCCAGTACTCGAGTCCGTCAATGCCGAAGGCTTATTTGAAACGCTAAATGGTTCCCTGCAAGGATTGCAACCACTAGCGGCGGTGGGTAATGCTTTGAATATTTCTGAACTAAAGGAAAGCGTAAAATTGGAGCGCCTCAAAACCTGGTTCACCATCGAGGATGGCACCTTTGAGGTGGAACCATTTGATGTAAAGTTGGCGGATTTGCCAATGACGATCAGTGGCCGTCACGGCCTGACTCAAAATATGAGCTACACCATTAATACCGTCATTCCTCGTTCCAAGTTGGGGGATGGTTCACTGGGGACTACGATCAACCAGGGGGTAAGCGCCTTGGTCAATCAAGCCAATCAATTGGGCCTTAATGTGAATAATGCCGAGAATCTCAATGTACAGATCGCCCTGACCGGTAATATGGCTGATCCAAAAGTGGGCTTTAAGCTCCTTGGAGCTGATGGTGAGTCGAACCTGGCGGAAGCGGCCACAGAAGAAGTGAAAGATTTGGTAGCCGACCAGGTTGAGGAGGTAAAGGACCAAGTAACCAGCGAGGTGGACGAGCTTAAAGAGACGGTAACGGACCAAACCACAGCATTGGTGGATTCTGCCAAGGACGTTGCTCGGGATCAGCTTCAACAAGCCGGACAGGACCTTTTAAATCAGGCCACCGGCGGTACCACCCCAAAAGATTCTACTGCCACTGGAACTAATCTGCAGAACCAGACGCAAGAGGCCATCGACAAGATTAAAGACGATATCAAAGACTTTAATCCCTTCCGGCGTAAGAAGAAGAAAGAAGAAGGAGGGGGGAAATAAGGGGTAGGAATTCGGAAGTGGGAAGTGGGAATAACTCCGACCTCCGACTTCCCATTTCCGAATTTTCTTACTTCAAAATTGACTCAAACAAAGCTCTCACCTCTATTGCATTCTCAGGTTTGAGACGTCCAGCAAGTATTAAGCGCATTTCTCGGCGGCGGGGAGCGCCATCGTAGCGTTGTTGCTCAATCTCAGTTACCGGGATAATGGGTGGAACGGGCACTGGTGTACCATTTTCTTGATCTAAGGCCACGAAGGTATAGTAGGCAGAGTTGCTCCTACGCGGGTTGTGACCTTTGATGTCAGTGGCGTAGACCTCCACAAATACCTCCACTGAGGTTCGGAAAGCCCGCGTGACGGTAGCCTCTAAGGTAATGACATCACCAATCCGGATGGGTTTAGTAAAACTTACCTGGTCCACGGAGGCGGTTACAACGTGGCGCTCACAGTGTTTTCCGGCACATATTCCAGAAACGATATCCATCCACCGAAGCAGATTGCCGCCCATAAGATTGCCCATTGGATTGGCATCATTAGGCATGATCATCTCGGTCATGGTGGTGCTGGAAGCAGTTACGCGTTTTCCGGCCGGTGTTGGGGTATTTTGCATCTTTGTTTAGTTCAATGAGTCTTACCGGATCATTACGCCTGGCCGGTCGAGAATAGGAATGTTGGTGAAATTATCAGGGCTTATGCTCCCTCTGACGAAGATGTATTTTTTGTCGAATAACTGATCGCCTAAACTGAAGCTAATCCAGTATTCGTTAGTCAGCGTGAATAACTCCGGCTGGATGGGTTCAATTTTATGCTCGCCATTGGCCGCAATCTCCTCAATGAAATAGCGAAAGGTAGACGTAGTTCGTTTCTCGCCGTCCAACTCTCCGTAGCCTTTGGCGGTAACCATTACACTCAGGATGGGATACTTGTGCAAATTCAGGATAACTACGTCCCATAGGTCTTCCAGGTCGTCATTTTCCGGAGGCAAAATCGCCACTGCTAATTCTTCAACCTTGAGTTGGGGAATATCTTTCAACATAACAAATAATCAAATTGGGGATCAAAGGTATTGAAAGTCAAATAGGGTGGCGTAGTGCGCTTTCAATTTGTGCTTCACTTCTTCTATGTCCACGGGCCTATTCAACTCCTGCGCCATACTCGTTACATCTTTGTCCTGATCTTGTATGCCGCAGGGGATAATATTGTTGAAATGGTCCAAACTGGGGTTGACATTAAACGCAAAGCCGTGCATGCTTACCCAACGACTCAGATGTACACCTATGGCACAGATTTTTCGCTTGGGCTTTCCGTTGCTAGCTGCTAGCCAAACACCTGTGTATCCCTTTTCGCGATAGCTTTCAATACCGTACTCCTTCAAAGTCCGCATGACGGCCTCCTCCAAATAGCGGACGTACTTGTGGACATCGGTGAAGAAACAATCCAGGTCAAAGATGGGATAGCCTACAATTTGCCCAGGGCCGTGATAGGTGATGTCTCCGCCACGGTTAATTTTGTAAAAGGTGAATCCACCGTCCGCTAGCTCTTGTTCGTTCAGCAGTAAGTTGTCTACTGAGCCGGTTTTGCCCAAGGTGTAGACTGGTGGGTGTTCACAGAAAAGAAGGTAGTGTCGCTGTTCTTCTTCAGCCGTGCCTGCCTTACGATGATCTCTGTTGCGCAGCTTACGATCTACCAACTCCCGGTGCAATACCGTTTGGTAATCCCAGGCTTCTTGGTAGTCCATTCGCCCCAGGTCTCTGAATTCTACGCTCGGTCTTTTTTCTTCCTTCAATCTACAATGTTCGGTTGGCAAAAACGTGGCCGCAAAGTTACCCTTTAAGCGCGGCATTTAATACTCTTATGTAAAAGGTTGAGCCGTAAAAAAGTTTTCGGTGGTCAGATAAAGACCTTGTGCTGGTTGAAACTTTGGGAAAATCGCTCCGGCGTGTGGATTTTTGTTTTCTTTTGTGCCGGTGTTGCTACCGAAAGCGATCGACAATTCAATATCTTTAGCATCGATCTAAATGGGGAGAACCTCCGCTAGTTGCTATAGAAAACTCCAGCAATGCGTTCCCAATGTCTTTCGAGCTCATTGGGGGAAAAGAATAAAGAACAAATGGCCAACAAACTCGTCTTTCCACCTGACTTTGAGTGGGGTACCTCCACTGCTGCTGCACAAATCGAGACTGCCTCTGATCACAACTGGAAAGGGGTAGTGGCAAAGGATGACGCCGTTTTTGAACGCACCACCGATCATGAGCTGCGCAGAGATGAGGATTTAGAGCACATATCTCGCTTTGGTACCATTTATCGCTGTGGAGTAGACTGGGCCCGCTTGCAACCGGAAGAAGGTGCAGATTTCGTTGCCGAAGTAGTGGATGAGTACCGTACGTTCTTTGAGGCTTTACGAGCACGTGGTATGAAAATCATGTTTGTGATTCATCACTTTACCCACCCTCGTTGGTTGGAGGAACAAGGTGGATGGACGGAGGAGGAGAGCATTCCTATCTACGTGAAGTTTGCTCAAGGTTGTTTAGATGCCTTCGGCGATTTGGTATACTACTGGAATACGTTTAATGAGCCTAATGTTTACGCTTTAAACGCCTACTTACTTGGCAATTTTCCTCCGTTCAAAAAGAATTATTGGAAAGCTGGTCGGGTGCTCAAGCACATGGGACACGCCCATAATGTAGTAGTGGAACTCCTCAAGGTTCAGTATCCTAAAGCACCGGTGGGAATATCCTTCAACACGGGTTGGTTTGAAGGCCTAAATTTTTTCGGTCGTTTACCAGCACGTTTCATGGACTGGTGGTTCCACGTGAAAGCCGCTCGTCATTTTGAGAAAGTAGATTTTTGGGGCCTGAGCTACTATGCCTTTGTGCCGTTTGATCCTCTTCCGGTAACGGAAATCGATCGTCCCGGTAGATTAAAGGAATTAGGCCTGCCACATGATCAGATGTGGGGGTATCGTCCTGAGGGCTTGGCCAGGATCATTCGTCGCTTTTGGAAAAAATACCAGAAGCCCATCATTGTCACCGAGAATGGTATCTGTACCAGCGATCCCCAAGTGCGCATCGGAGCACTGAAAGACTATTTGTCACTCTGCCACGAATTAATAGCAGAAGGTGTGCCCTTAAAGGCTTACATCTTCTGGAGTACCTTCGATAATTTTGAATGGAACTTGGGGAATACCTACCGTTTTGGCTTGATCACTATTGATTGGCAAACGATGGACCGAATCAACACCCCTGCGGCGGATTTCTACGCGAAAGTCTGTGCGGAAAATGCTATTACCATTTAGGGCAATAACTTACACAGCAAACCTCATTTCAATACGCATGAAACAGCTTTTTCTTTCTCTACTTGTCTTCGGCTTCAGCCTTTCAATGCTGGCGCAAGTGAGTGGCCCGCTGCCCGCTGGTGCAAGGGGACAAGCGATGGCGCTGGGAGGTACCGTCTTTCAAGATATTCACGCCGCCTGGGGTAATCCTGCGGGAATCGCCTATATAGATGGGACTTCGGTAGCGCTTTTCGGCGAGCAGCGGTTCGCGCTCAGTGACCTTCGTCAAATCAGTGCTGCTGGTGCATTTGCTATGGGGAATAGTGCCCTGGGCCTGTCCGTTGGTTATTTTGGGTTTGACGCCTACAATGAATCCCGTATTGGCTTGGTCTATGGACGTAAGCTGGCTCGCAACTTGGCATTGGGTGCGCAGGTGTTTACGTTAGGAACCCGCATTCCTGACTATGGTTCCCGGCAGCTCGTGAGTTTTGAGCTAGGTCTGCAGGCAACGATTAGCCCCAGTGTTCGGGTGGGTGGCCGCATTACCAACCCGATGCGAGTAGAAATCCTGGAAGATGAACCGTTGCCCACTAGTCTAAGCTTTGGCTTCAGTTACCAGCCCGGCAAACAGGTGGAGTTAATGGCCGAAATAGAAAAAGATATCCTTTTTCCGGTAAGGGTAAGAACTGGCCTGGAATACCAACTTATGGATGTCCTGCAGCTCCGTGCCGGGGTAGCGACCAGCCCCAGTATGCTAAGTTTTGGGATTGGATACAAACTACTTGATCAGTGGTTACTTGACTTCGCTGCTTCTTACCACCAGTTTCTGGGTTTTACACCGGGTATTGGTCTGGTTTACGCACCAAAATCTTAAGTTGTGGCCGAACAATCTTCTCTAGTTCTGGGAACGGCGATGTGGGGCTGGACACTTACTCAAGACGAGTGTTTTCGCATAATGGATGCGTATTACGAACAAGGTGGTCGCTGGGTTGATGGTGCCACGAATTACCCGATCAATAAAAATCTGGCTGATTTTCGGCGAGCGGAGCAAATCCTAAGTGCTTGGATAGCTAGTAGAGGGGTGGAAGATCTTTCAGTCATTATGAAGGTGGGCAGTATCAACAACCTGTACACCCTGGAAAATAACCTCAACACTAGTTTCTTGCTGCTTTGCGCACAGGAATACCAGCAGCGTTTTGGCCAACAGTTGGCTTGCCTCATGGTCCATTGGGACAACCGCACCGAGGCTTCTGAAATAAAGGAGAGTTTATTGACCCTATCGGAAACGCCTAATGTTTCAGTAGGGTTAAGTGGGATCAAACATCCAGAAGTCTACGCCAGCGTTTTGTCCGATTTAGGATGGTCTCAGCTGTGGCTACAGCTAAAGCATAATGTGGTCTATTCTGATTATGAGCGTTGCCAAGCGTTACATCCTTTTGTTCGTTGCATCGCCTACGGAATCAATGCTGGCGGGTTGAAACTCAACATGAGTGCTTACACTGATCGCGCCTCCCTGATGGCACGCGGAGGCCAACCCGAGAAGCACCAGAAGTTGGTGGTTGCGTTGAGTGCATTATCAGAGCAATTGGAACAAGTTGCTGGACGACCTCATCCGCAAAAGATGAACCATCTGGGGATGTTGTACGCGCTTCTGCATCCAGGTATTGAGCGAGTACTGATTGGGGTTTCCAAGGTAGAGCAATTGAACGATTCTTTCGCTTGGGAGCAAGCCATTCGGCAAAACGATTATCAAGACTGGCAGGAGGCACTGCAAGGCGTCATTGATCAGCAAAAGAAGGTGTAAGTGAGTCATAAGTGGATTGAAACAGACTTCCTGATCATTGGGGGCGGCATCTTTGGCGTCTATGCTGCCCTGCATCTCGCGCAGCTCGGGCAAAAGGTCATCTTGCTGGAGAAGGAACGGCAATTAATGCGCAAAGCTTCTATCGTTAATCAAGCTCGTTTGCATGGTGGCTATCACTATCCGCGCTCCATTGCTACGGCGCGCATGTCTGATGAAAATAAAGCACGTTTCACCGCTGATCATAAGGACTTTATCCTGTTTAACTTCGACAAGTATTACGCCATAGACCGCTTTGGCAGTCTGACGGATGGTGCACAATTTGAGCGCTTCTGCGCCTACATCGGCATTGATTGTGAGCTAGAATCTGCCCATCCGCTTTTCAACTACGATCGGCTGGAGGCGATATTCAAGACAACGGAGTACACCTTCGATCCATTGTTGATTGCCCGTTACTACGAGGAAAGAGTGCGCCGGGAGAGCCATGTTCAAATTTGGACTCAGCATCTCGCGGAGGAAGCTACCGCGGTAGGTGATTACTGGGAATTACGCATAACAGACTTGCAGAATGACCAGCCGAAATATGTTCGAGCTGCGCAGGTGATCAATGCCACTTACAGTGCCAGTAATGCCATTAACAAGCTCTTTTCACTGGAGGAAATCCGTCTGATGCACGAGATATCCGAGATGGCATTTGTGTCCAGTCCGCAGTTGGGTACTACTGGCTTAACGGTGATGGACGGTCCTTTTGGTTCCATTATGCCCTACGGCAAATCGGGTTTGCTATCGGTCTCTTCGGTGGCTTATACCCACCACAAAGTTAGTTATCAGTCTCAACCACATTTTGATTGTCAGGAGCATAATGTGCATTGTAGTCCGGGTGCTCCCGCCATTTGTAACGCCTGCGAGTGGCGCCCACCCTCCAATTACCGCAAGATGAAGGCCCAAATGCAACAGTACCTGGCGCCCCAGGTGGAGCTGAGCTACTTCACGAGTATGTTTACCATCAAGTCGAAGTTAAAGGCGAATTTCATTGACGACGGTCGGCCAACTGAAATTTCTGTGCTGCACAGAAATCCCCATTTTTATTGCATATTTGCCGGTAAGATCAACTCCATCTACGAGATCGAAAAGGTCCTGGAGATTTGAGTTGTTGGCAGCCGTTAAATATGAATGTGCGGTCCTGCTTTACTCTAACCAAATAGCCTTATCACCACCATGTCGCAAGTTTCTGTCGCTAACGAAATTAGTCCTCTACGCCGAGTAATTGTACATCGTCCTGATATTGGTATCAGCCGCATTTCTCCTAAAAGAGCCGAAGAGCTCCTTTTCGATGATATTGTCCATTTGCCACGTATGCAGGAGGAGCACGATGTCTTCACTGATGTGCTTACACGCTTCTTGGGAGATGGTAATGTATTAGAGGTAGAACAGCTTTTGTTTGAGGCATTGGAGCTGGATGAGGAGGCCCGTAATGAAATGATCGACCTGATTGTGGATCACGAAGAACTGCCCAAAGCTTACGGTGAGTTGATGCGGACCCTTACGCCTGCTGCTTTGACCAAACTCTTAGTGACAGGCTACCACGAACCAGACGATCACTTCTTCTTTGATCCCATTCCCAACTTTATATTTACGCGGGATATTGCGGTTACCATCAACGATCATTTGCTGATCACCAAGGCGGCTAAGGAAGCCCGTTACCGGGAAAACTTTATTACGCGTTTCATTATTTGGGCACACCCCATTTTTGCTAAACTACGTGAAGAAGGTCGCGTGATTAACCTCAATAAGGTGGATGATTTTCCGCCTTCGCGGAAAGGAGAAACCGTTTCGATAGAAGGAGGAGATGTGATGATCCTCAACGAAGAATACCTGCTCGTAGGCTGTAGTGAACGGACGACTGCCCACGGAATTGAAAGTTTGGCCAAGCGCTTGTTTGAAAAGGGCGTGATAAAAAATGTGGTTCGGGTAAACATTCCCAATGATCGTTCGTACATGCATGTGGATACGATCTTTACTCAAGTCAACACGCACGACTATGTGGCATTCAAGCCGATTATCGCCGAAGGACTGGGGTCAAATGTGATCGTGATGCGATCAGATGGTACTGAAAAGATATACCATTCGGTACAGGAATTCCTGATTAGCGAGATTGATCCGCAAACCCGAATCATTTTTGCGGGTAAAGGCGAGTCTCCCTACCAGGATCGCGAACAGTGGACGGATGGTTGTAATCTGGTGGCCTTGAAACCTGGCGTCGCCTTGACTTATGATCGAAATCCCGTGACGGAAGAAGCATTCGAGGAAGCAGGGTACCGCGTCGTCTTTGCTGCCGACTTACTGAAAGCCTTTGATGATGGTATCATCCGGCCCGACGAGGTAAAGAATACAATTATCACTCTTCCCTCCACGGAATTGTCCCGGGCTAGAGGTGGATCTCATTGTATGACTTGTCCGATTGAACGGAAGTAAACCTGGATAACCAAAAGCAGAAGTGCAGCAACCTGATCCGACACCATTGCTAGAATACCGTGATTGGCAGATTGGTTTTCCAACCGCAGCGGGGGAAGAACATAAAGCGGTACGCGACCTGAATTTTTCTCTAGCGCCGGGAGCAAGCCTCGGTTTAGTTGGAGAGTCTGGTTCTGGTAAGTCCCTCACGGCACTTTCGGCAATTCAATTATTGCCGGCTAGCGCTGTTGCTCAGGGCGAGTTGATTTGGAAAGGTGAAGAAAATCTGGCCATAACTCCAGAAGAACGCTTGCGTGCTTTACGGGCACGGCACATTGGAATGATCTTCCAAGAACCTTTGTCAAGTTTAAATCCATTGATGGTATGCGGAGAACAAGTGGCTGAGACCCTTCGACTCCATTTCAATAAGAACGCCAAACTGGCAGAAGAAGAAACCAAGGTGTGGTTCCTCAAAGTGGGGCTTCGTGAACCCGATCGTATCTATCAGTCCTTTCCACACCAGCTATCTGGAGGGCAACGCCAGCGCGTGATGATTGCCATGGCGCTTTGTACTGGCCCCGAACTCCTAATTGCGGATGAGCCCACTACGGCCTTGGATGTCACCGTTCAGAAGGAAATTCTGGATTTGATTAAGCGCCTACAGGCGGAATTAGGAATTGCTATTCTATTTATTAGCCATGACCTAGGCGTAATTCGGGAAGTCACCGACGAAGTTTTGGTGATGTGGAAAGGGCAAGTGGTAGAACAAGGGCAAGTTTCAGCAGTACTTGATAATCCTCAGCACCCCTACACCCAGGGACTAGTCGCTTGTCGGCCCGGTGTTGCAGGAGATCGTTATCGTCTTCCCACTGTTCCTGACTTTCTGGAGCGTTCTCCTGAGGAAATTGAGGAGTTCCTGACTAGTTTGCAGCAGCAGAGCGAAAGCAAGGAAGCTGTGGCGGAAGCACCAGTTGTGTTGTCGGCTCAACAGGTGCACGTGCGCTACCCAAAGGGTCGGAATTGGTTGGGTCAGGTCAAGGAGTACCATCAAGCTGTGAAGGATGTCTCTTTTCAGTTGCGCCGCGGCGAGTGCCTGGGCATAGTCGGAGAGTCTGGGAGTGGAAAAACAACCCTGGGCAAGAGTATCGTACACTTGGTACCGCTACAAAGTGGAAGTGTTTATTTCAATGAGGTAGCCCTGCACGAATTATCGGAGCGCGAATTTCGTCCCCTGCGCCCGGACATTCAGATGATCTTTCAAGATCCATTCAGCTCGTTGAACCCCAAGCTGCGAATTCGAGATTTACTTACGGAGCCACTGCAGCTGCACGCTCCCGACTTAAACGCTCAGCAACGAGAAGAGCGGGTGCTAGAAGTACTGCAACAAGTTAAACTGGCGCCGGATGTTTTGGAACGTTATCCTAAAGCATTTTCTGGAGGACAGCGGCAGCGGATTGGTATTGCCCGGGCCTTGCTTTTTAAGCCGTCGATATTGATCTGTGATGAATCAGTCTCAGCACTTGATGTTTCTGTTCAGGCCCAGGTGCTTAACCTGTTGAAAGACTTGCAGGAAACCTATGCCTTCTCGATGCTTTTTATCTCTCATGACCTGGGAGTCATCCGATTTATTGCTGATCGTGTTTTGGTTATGCAAGAAGGGCAGGTAGTCGAGCAGGCGCCCGTTGCTACCATCTTTGACCAGCCACAAAAGGCTTACACCAAGCAGTTACTTTCGGCAGTCTTGCGGTAACTTCCCCAATGGTCAGCGGTGATAAAGTGAAGTAGTGGTCTTAATCTTGGACTAGTTTATCCGCTTTTTAGGTTCGTTCGTCGATAAATATTCGCTATTTTCGCGCTAATTGCAATGTTTGTATACTATTCAATCTAGAGCATAAATAAGATCGTGAAAGCACCCGAAAAACGTCAAATCTCTCTCCTTTTCTTGCTAGCTGGTACAGCCCTGGTGGCTTGGTTGTTTTTAGCTTGTATTAGTCATGCTCCTCCTAGCGATCCTAGTGCTCACTTCCTTACTGAAACGCTTACTACACCAGAATCTGGAGCCTTGCCAGATTTGAAGCTGATTAAGGGCCTTTTGCAGGCCTTGGCTAACCTTTTACCGGCCGGTTAATTCGTTTGAAAGTAAGATTTTTGTCCGCTAGAATTTAATTCTTTCCTATCCACTTTTTTTCCTCCGTCTATTTTGTACATTTGGGCTTCACCAAATTAGAAATGGACGCTTATGAAGTACGCCTTACAATGTTTCTTGGCTGCTTTCCTTTTGGTAGCCGTACAATCACATGCACAGCAACTTCTGCAAAAAACTCCTGCTAATATTCAGCAGGCAAAAGTACCTGCTAGTTCCGTGAACTACACAGGTTTTGAAGCTATCCCTCAATCAACATCGGACCAGCCTAACAAGCCGAACCGCAATGGTTTAGAGAAGGTTGATCAAGAAATCCAGATTGGAGTTACTGAGTACGACTTGCAGTCAAATTCAGCCAACTGTAATCGTATTTCTGCTCGCCCTGACGGCCGTATCGCTGGTACTTGGACCCAAGGATTTGAGGGTGTTGCCAGCCCTAACCGTGGAACGGGCTACAACACTCGCGTAGATTTCGCGTGGGGCGATATTCCAAGTGAGCGGATCGAGACCGTTCGTACGGGATGGCCTAATCACGTATTTACGGCCAGTGGTAAAGAATTTGTTGTAGCTCACAACAGCGACAGCGAACTAACCGTATCTCGTCGGGATGGCCCGATGTCCCAGTGGACACAGAGTTTCCTCCCAAGTATGGTTCCTGGCGGTAGCCTTTGGCCTCGTGCCGCAGCCGGTGGGCCAGACGGAGAGAGCATTCACGTAATCGCAATCACTACTCCAGTAGCGAATGGCGGTATGGCCTACGAAGGTGTTGACGGCCACGTGCTGTATCACCGTTCTCTTGACGGCGGTGAGACCTGGGATCAAGTTGATATTGAACTTGATGGCCTAGGTTCTGACTTTACAGTTGGTACGGATGCCGACGCCTACTATATCGATGCTCGCGGTGAGACCGTTGCTTTCGCTATCTTCAATAGTTGGGATGACCTGTTGATGTTTAAGTCAACTGACAACGGTAACACTTGGACGAAGACGATCGTTTGGGATTTCCCATTAGAGCGTTACGAGATTAACAGCGGTTACGCTATTGAGGACCTTCCTCCTTTTGACGAAGAGAACCAGCCTGATTCTTTGGCTATCTTAACTTCTGATAGCTACGGAACCTTGACCATCGACAACGACGGTGGAGTACACGTTTTCTACGGAAACATGTGGGTTTCAGATGTTGATCTAGCTGATGCCGGTTCTACTTTCTTCCCTGCTACGGATGGTATTACTTACTGGAATGAAACGCTGGGTACTGTACCAGATATCGTTGGTGTAATAGACCAAAATAGTAACGATACTTTGGACGTTGCGGGAATTGCCGATATCGCCAGTTATTTTGCTTCTATTAGTTCTATGCCTAGTGCCGGTGTTGATGCGGATAACAATCTTTATCTCACCTATTCAAGCCTCATTGAAGGAGCAGTATCTATCGATGATGACATGCAGCACTATCGTCATGTCTACGTAGTAGCATCTTCTGATGGCGGTGCGACTTGGACTGATCCATTAGACTTGATTACGCCCGACGTAGTATCTGAGCCTGATTTGGCGGACTTCGTAGAAGCGGTGTTCCCAACTATGGCCAGAGATGTTGATAGCAAAGTTCGCTTGATTTACCAGCAGGATTTCCGTCCTGGTTTATCTGTGCGTGGTGATGAGGATGAGCCTGCTGATAACTTTATCAACTATATCCAATTGGATGTATCTGAGCTAGGAGTAGTGCAAACAGAAGAGCAAGTTGATGCTAGCACCTTCGCCTTGAACCTGGCGCCAAACGTAACTACTGACCGTACTTTGATGAGCTACACGCTCTCAAGTGATGCTCAAGTAAGTACATCATTGGTAAATGTTCACGGCCAATTGGTTAAGCAGTTGAGCACGCAAAATCTAGCGGCTGGTACTTACCAGGAGCAGATTGATCTAAGCACGCTGCCAAACGGTGTTTACTATGTAATGCTACGTGCTGATCGCCAGTACACCGCAATTGAGGTAATTAAGCAGTAAGCTACGCAAGCCTATTTGCTTAAAATCAAAAGGAGTTAGTCGCTTTATGTGACTAACTCCTTTTTTTACGCGCAACCGATAACGCTCTATTTCTACTGCTCCTGCTTTTTCCAATAGCGCATTAGGCCGGCTACACTCATCCAGCTGGGGTTAGCTGCTTCGTATTTATTCCGTTCCGCCTCGTCAATGCCCTCTTCGATCATGTCCTGTGCCACCATTTGCTGGAATTCTGGTGTTACTTCCAATACTGAGCGCTGGGCTTCGTAGTGGGGCTTGATCCAATTGGCCCATTTGTGTAGGCGCTGTTGCAGTTCATTCAGGTGTGTTTCATCATAGTCAATCGGGCCAAAGTGGGTGAGGTATAGGGTACGAGGTGCTTGTGCCTTGAGGATCTCGATACTGTTTTCCCAATCACCGATGTGGATGTCAGGTGGTGGGCAAGGAGGAATCACCATACCCTGGTTAATGCGAACTCCAGCTACATCGCCCGTGAAGATGATGTCGCCAATCTGCCAGGCAATATGGTGAACAGCGTGACCAGGAGTATGCAGTGCCCGTACTTTTAGATCGCCTATGTTGATGGTTTCTTCGTGCGCTACTTCTTGTATCTGTGTGGGATCAATAGAATTCATTTCGCCCCATAATTCATCCATTTTGTCCTGGTATATCCTCCGGGCAGATTCCATGAGGCGTTCTGGACTACCCAGGTGTTTACTCCCGCGCGGGTGCACGTACACTTTGGCCCCCTGTTGAGCAAACCACCAGGCGGCCCCCGCGTGATCCAGGTGAATGTGCGTAATGAATACGTGCTTGATATCCGCTGCTTTGTATCCAGCGGCTTTAACTCCGGCTAACAGTTGGGGTAGGGTGGAGTGCGGTCCGGTTTCCACCAGAAATGGCCCAGCTGGGCTTTCCACTAGAAAGGCCGCTATATTGTCTTTTAAGCCTTGGAATTGCAGGTCAATAGTATGAATGTTCACGTTCGCTTGTATTTTGGTCTGATTTGGTTTGGCAATATTAGTTGACTAAGACTAACCTTTTCGGCGCTTCCGCCGATTTTTACGATAACTCTCGGCATTGCGTTTATGTTCAGCCAGTGTCACCGCAAAATTGTGATAACCACTTCCGTCTCCGCGAGCGCAGAAGAAGATATAATCGTGTTGTTCTAGCTCTAACACTGCATCAATAGAAGCAATAGAGGTCATGGTGATGGGGCCTGGTGGTAAGCCCTTGTAACGATAAGTATTGTAGGGCGAATCCACTCGCAAATGGCGCCTGGTTACTCGGGTGGTATAAAAATCCCGGCTAGCGAAAACAGCAGTAGGGTCTGCTTGCAGGCGCATATCCTGTTGCAGGCGATTATAGTAGACGCCAGCCATGCGCTGCTTCTCGTCATCTTGCCGCGTCTCGCGCTCGATGATGGACGCCAGGGTATAGACCTCCTTGCTGTCTAAACCTAGTCGTTCGGCTTTCTTCCAGCGCTTATTCCTGGCCCAAAAAGTCTCGTGCTCTTTCAGCATGCGTTTGATGAGGTCACGGGGTAGTACATCCCAGTACACTTCGTAAGTATCTGGGATAAAGAGACTCATCAGGTTATACTGATCGTAGCCAATGGAATCCAAGAATAAAGAATCAGAAAATAAATCTGTCAATTCTTCTGCCTTGAGGGCTAAAAAGCGATCAGCCTTGGCGGCAACGTCTGAGAGTTCTCGCTCGGTAGTGAAGATGAGATTGACCGGTGTTTGTTTTCCGCGGTGTAGCGCCCGAATTAATTCTCGCATACTAAGCCCGGAGGGCACCACGTACCGACCAGAACGGACAGGATCACGGCGATAGCCAAGATGTTCTGCTAGTTGTCGAAAGTCGGCAGTATCGCGAATGACTTCATCACTATAAAGCTGTGCTTGTAGCGAATCAAAAGGCGTGTTGCGAGGAACTTCAATAATTATAGCCGAGCCATCATCTGCGTACATCATTGGTCCACGAAGTTCGCGGTAGACGTAAATCGCCAGCATAAGTAGGAGGAAGCTACTTATTGCTATGTATCGCAAAGGCCTGCGGGCTTTCATCTGCTGAAGGATTTAGTATTGCTCTTGTTCGTTCGGGAAGTCCACTGATTTAACATCACGAATATAGGCCTCAGCCGCCCCCTGGATAGCGTCGAATAGCTCCAGATAACGTCGTAAGAAGCGAGGATGAAAATCCTTAGTGATACCGAGCATGTCGTGGGTCACTAACACCTGGCCGTCTGCATCAGGTCCACCGCCAATACCTATTGTTGGAATGGTCAGCGCTTCACTGACCTTTTTAGTCAAGTGAGCAGGAATTTTTTCCAAAACTAAGGCAAAGCACCCCAGTTCTTCCAGCAACTTGGCATCTTCCAAGAGCTTAGCAGCTTCGGCCTCTTCCTTCGCCCGTACGGTGTAGGTGCCAAACTTATAGATAGATTGCGGCGTAAGCCCTAGGTGTCCCATAACTGGAACGCCTGCTGATAGAATGCGCTTAACACTTTCAGCAATTTCGGCACCCCCTTCTAGTTTCACCGCGTGCGCACCAGCCTCTTTCATGATCCGAATAGTAGACTCTAAAGCCAGTCGACTATTACCCTGATAGGTTCCGAAGGGCAAATCTACCACCACTAAAGCCCGGTCCACCGCTCGGACTACTGAGCTCGCGTGATAAATCATCTGATCAAGTGTAATCGGGAGGGTGGTCTCGTGCCCCGCCATTACATTGGAGGCCGAATCGCCTACCAATATGACATCAATATGAGCAGCATCTATAATGCGCGCCATGCTGTAGTCATAAGCGGTGAGCATGGCAATTTTTTCCCCCCGAGCCTTCATCGCCTGGAGGATGTGAGTAGTGACTTTCTTAACGTCTTTGTGTACCGACATAAGCTGTTGCTGGATGAAATCGCAAGATAACAATTGATTGGGATGAACAACGTGCCATGACATCTCCAAAATAAACAAGGGCCGCCGAGGATGTTTTGGTGCGATGGGGCGATTGCGCTGATATAAAGATGCATAGCAATACGTCTCTTCAGCTGCATTAGAATACCTCATTACTCCAATTTCTCACCAAACCAACTAACCAGTGCCGAAGGCACAACCAAATCAACCAAATTCACTAAATCAACCAATCCAACCATCTCACCCTTCCACTTCGTCTCGTAGCTGTCAATCCTTCGCGGAAAGTATTGCGAAAGCAAATAAAAGCCTACTTTTGTGCCCGACTGTTGTAAAGCTGAAATAATTGTATGAAAATCAACCATCTGCTATTCTTAGCACTTCTAACGGGTACCTTGTTTTGGTCTGCATGTGAAACGGACTTCCAATTGGAAGGAGAGTGGAAAGACATTCCGGTCGTGTACGCATTCTTATCCCAGCAAGACACTGCTTACTACGTACGTGTAGAGCGCGCTTTCCTAGAGCCAGGAGGAAACGCTCGTGACATTGCTCAAATTCCAGACAGTATTTACTACGGTGAAAATGACCTGAGCGTCAAACTGGAGCGTTTGAGCAATGGCCAGGTCTATGATCTAGTGCGAGTAGACGGCCGCGATGAGGGATATCCCAGAGACGGTGGTGATTTTGTTAACGAGCCAAATATCCTCTACAAGCTTAGTACCGATGAGGTACAACTTACTGGTGGAACTGATTTTAGAATCTTAGTTGAACGCCCTGGTGAGGAAACGGCTACGGCAACCAGTGTGATTGTGGAGGAGTTAGAAGTAGCTAACCTGCCAATTACGGGTGTCTATCAATTCAATGATTTTGATCGGGATACACGGGTGGAATGGCGTGCTCCGGGTGAGTCAAATCGCGTGTTTGACCTGCGGATGATTATCAGCTACCGCGAAACGGATCCCAATAACCAGAGCCAACTCAACGCAAAGCAAGTAGAGTGGGTCTTGGCACAAAGCCTGGAACGAGAGGAAGATATCTCCTTGCAAAGTTTCCGTTTCCCGAATGAGTCTTTCTATCAGTTTTTGGCTTCGACCCTGGAGCCTTTAAGTGAAGGGTTCCGCAAATTTGATGCGATCAACATCCAGGTGACCGGTGCTGGTCAGGAAATAGAAGATTATCTGCGTATCGCTAATGCCAATATCGGGATTACTTCTTCACAGGAAATTCCAGTTTACACCAATGTGGAAAACGGTGTGGGTGTGGTTTCGTCTCGCTTCCAAGTAATCTCTGAAGACCTTGGCCTAGGCGCTGATGCGCGTGACAGCCTATATAACGGTGTCATTACCAAAGAACTCAACTTCGTTCCTTAGAGCGAAGGGTCTAAGAACTGCCTTTTTGTCACAGCCTGTCAGTCTTCGCTGGCAGGCTGTCTCATTTTCGGATCTATCCTGTCGTTTTGTCCTAAACACTGCGCTCTTGCTTGGCTTGGCACATTAGTTGCTTTTCAATGGACGTATTGATTCCATTTGAAAAAGTTAAAATATACATTATAACATGAGTAAGATTATCGGAATTGACCTCGGAACCACCAACTCCTGCGTAGCAGTGATGGAAGGAAACGAGCCGGTAGTTATCCCCAACGACGAAGGGCGCCGTACAACTCCTTCGGTAGTGGCATTTATGGATAATGGCGAGCGTAAGATTGGCGATCCAGCCAAGCGTCAGGCTATTACCAACCCGCAGCGTACGGTATCTTCTATCAAGCGTTTCATGGGGCAGCGCTACTCTGAATTGACGAATGAGGTTGATCGAGTTCCTTACAAAGCCGTTAAAGGTGATAACGACACCGTGCGTGTAGACATTGACGGTCGTTTGTATACTCCACAAGAAATTTCTGCGATGGTTTTGCAGAAAATGAAGAAGACTGCGGAGGACTTTCTCGGTCAGGAAGTGACGGAGGCCGTGGTTACTGTTCCTGCTTACTTCAACGATTCTCAGCGTCAGGCGACTAAAGAGGCTGGTGAAATTGCTGGTTTGAAGATCAGCCGTATCATCAACGAGCCCACTGCTGCCGCCTTGTCTTATGGTTTGGACAAGAAGGCCCAGGATATGACCATCGCGGTTTATGACCTTGGTGGTGGTACTTTTGATATCTCTATCCTAGAATTGGGCGAGGGCGTATTCGAAGTGAAGTCAACCAATGGTGATACGCACTTGGGTGGTGATGACTTCGACCGGGTAATTATTGACTTCCTGGCGGAAGAGTTCAAGAAGCAAGAGAACATGGATCTGCGCAAAGATCCTATGGCACTTCAGCGCTTGAAGGATGCTGCGGAGAAAGCCAAGATTGAATTGTCAAGCAGCTCAGAAACGGAGATAAACTTGCCATATATTACTGCCGTAGATGGTGTGCCAAAGCACTTGGTAGTGAAATTGTCTCGCGCAAAGTTTGAGCAACTAGCCGACAACTTGGTAGAGCGAACTTTGAAGCCTTGTCAGGAAGCATTGAATGATGCAGGTATGAATACTAGCGAGATCGATGAAATCATCCTGGTGGGTGGTTCAACGCGTATTCCACGTATTCAGGAGGCCGTTGAGAAGTTCTTCGGTAAGAAGCCTAATAAAGGTGTTAACCCAGACGAAGTAGTAGCGGTAGGTGCTGCTATCCAAGGTGGTGTATTGAGTGGCGATGTACAAGATGTATTGCTACTGGATGTAACTCCACTTTCATTGGGTATCGAAACCATGGGTGGCGTATATGACGTAGTGATTGAAGCTAACAGCACTATCCCTACGAAAAAGTCGAAGGTATACTCTACGGCTTCTGACAACCAGCCTTCAGTGGAAATTCACATCCTACAAGGGGAACGTTCGATGGCGCGCGATAATCGCACGGTAGGTCGTTTCATCCTCAATGATATTCCACCTGCTCCGCGTGGTGTGCCTCAGGTCGAAGTTTCTTTCGATATGGATGCCAATGGTATCTTGAGCGTATCCGCGAAAGATAAAGGTACTGGCAAAGAGCAGAGTATCCGCATCGAAGCCTCTACCGGTTTGAGCAAGGACGAGATCGCTCGTATGAAAGCCGAAGCGGAAGCTAATGCGGATGCGGACCGTCAGGCTCGCGAACGCATCGACAAGTTGAACGCTGCGGAGAACCTGGTGTTCCAAACCGATAAGCAGTTGTCTGAATTTGGCGACAAGCTACCTGCTGATAAGAAAGAAGCGATTGAAAAAGCGGCTGCTGATTTGAAGGTGGCTCGTGAAGCAGAAGATGAAGCAGGTATTGATCAGCATATGGAGGCATTGAATAATGCTTGGCAAGCTGCGAGTCAGGAAATGTATCAGGCGACCCAGGAAGCACAAGCTAATGGCGGCGCATCTACCGAAGGTGCAACTGGCGATGCTGCTGGTGGCAACGACGCAGAAGATGTAACCGACGTAGAATACGAAGAAGTGGAGGATAAGTAATTCTCCTTCACTAATAGAGCAATAAGCTTTTCTGAAGCCCCGGATCTTGGCCTCGCCACGGTTCGGGGCTTTCTGCGTATTTAGGTGCAAATATTTCCACTCCTTACCGATTTAGCATATTGGTTTGCCGGATTAACTGCTACAAGCATACCTACCTTTACAAGAGGATTGACAAGCTGCACTTTTGCAGATTACCACATGAAAAAAATCTTTCAACTTTCATTACTGAATAGCACTATCCAGTTGGTTGTTGAATAAGAAACATGAGAGGCTCTTTTTACCATTATTGCTCTAGACCCAGATTAGGCGGGCCAGGGAGTATTTGGATTTTCCCCTAATACTAGGACTCGTATCGAGTCAGACGTCCTACTAGGGATTCGGCCTAGGTGCCAAGTCAAGACCGGACAACGTGTGCACATGTAAAGATTTCAGGAAAGGTCTCTATCGTTTGGGTTAGAGGCCTTTATTTTTTGGTTTACAACGCTAACTCTTCTTTGTGTTCTTGTAATACTGGAATGATAAAATTGATCAGCTCTCGGAGCTCCCAACCGATTAGATCAGCCCCCTTACGCACCTCCTCCCGATCTACAGAGGCGGCAAAAGTCTTGGTTTTGAGTTTCTTCAGGACGGATTTGGCGGTCATGCCCTCTATCTTAGTAGGTCGAACCAGGGCGGCAGCGTAGATAAAGCCAGTCAGTTCATCCGCCGCTACAATGCATTTATCCATCATAGATTCACGTGGTACATCCCATTTGGTATAGTGTCCCTTGATGGCGTGGGCTAAAGCGGTCTCACCCAACTCCTCTAGTTTTTGGACCGTAATATCAGGGTGTTGCTCTGGGTACATTTCGTAATCGGCGTCGTGGATTAAGCCACATACACCAAATTGTTCCTCGTCTTCTCCAAAGTGGCGCGCCAGGGCCCGCATTACAATTTCAACGGTACGAGCGTGCCGCAGTAGAGAGGTGGATTTAGTCATTTCAGCCAAGAATTCGTAAGCTTTTTCTCTGGTCATCCGTATATTGGTTTTAATGACTAAGAATTTAAGAAAGCGAGGCACTCTAGATTGAGATAAGGAACGATCAACTTGCTAGGTAGAAGCCCTAAAAAAAGATACGAAGAATTAGTAGCATAGGATAGGGGCAGTGCTGAAAAGCGCAATAAAATTAATGATGGGGTGTATTTTTCCGTAAATAATTTTCTCTATGTGTAATTATCAATATGAGCATCCATTACCATCTTCCTACCAAGGAGAGAAGTGTTGCCCCATTCCAGCTCTGTTCGAGTTGTTGCCGCAAGAAGGAGGCCAAACGCAAACCCTCCCGATTGATAGTAATGGGTGCTGTCTGTTTCACAGTACTAATGAGCAGTTTAGAGCGGGATATAATACTGTGAAACAGTTCAAGTTACTGTTACGGGCAGTAATGATATTTGATCAAAAGCAGGAAGAACAGGGTGTGGATGTAAATTTGTCAGAGTTAAAGGTTGGAAATCCAGTAGATTCTGAAGAAGAGTCCTTGAGCAGGACCAATGGTGAGTCAGAGTTCGAGATCGAAGCTTTCCAGATTCTCCATCTTGATCTGTATTTTGATCATTCCATTTTTTATGCTGAGCTCGCATTTTACTATTGTGCGTTTTCGATGGTTAGTTTCGCTAATGTCTCTTTTCAGGATAAGATTAGTTTTTTGGATACCACCTTTGAGCAATGCAATTTTCATCGTGGTAGCTTTCACGGATACACCACTTTCGAACAGGTCGTTTTTCGTCAATTTGCCGATTTTTCCTATGGTAATTTCTTTTCAGGGCTGAGTGTTTCGGAGGTTACCTTTCTGCAAGAGGTAATCTTTGCCTACAGTGTATTTAAAAAGATTGAAGGGAGAGCCGCCCTGACAAAGTTTCAAGCTAGATTTGATCGCTTCACTGATTTTAGTGAGTGCATTTTTGAGACATTCGTGATAATTGACTACAGTATATTTGAGGGGGAGGTGAACTTTACGAATGCCGTATTTAAATCCAGATTTTTTGTACAGAAGTCGGCTATTCGAGCCAATTTCTTTATCAAAAAAGACAATCAAGAAGAACCAATATTTCAAGATCTAGTTGATTTCGATATTGACCCAGAAGAGGTTACTGGCAAGATTATTTTTGAAAATGTCGACTTCTACAAGATTAAGGAGCAACATAGGCACCTGTTATTGGAGATGGCTAAAGACAATAAGGTGGAGATTGGCCCGGGCTGTATTAAATATCGACTTCAAACGCCAAACAAGAAGATCGATTTAGCGCAAGACAAGCAAGCAATAATTATAGAGTTTACTCAGTCTTTTGTCAATTACTTTCTGCGGTCTAGTGGCTTGAATTTAGGGTTGGAGGTAAAAGAACGTACTAAAGACTATATCATCTATTTTTTATTCTCTGATGAAAATATATCAAAGGAAGAGTTTTTGCAACGGTTGGTGAAACAGGAACACAATTTTCTACAACTTCTCTTTCCATTCGATTTATCTAGGAGCAACAGGGCTGTGCGCAAGGTTGACAATGTGCTTAATAAGATTGATGGTTTTGCGGCTTTGCTCAGCACTTGCATAAGAATTGGGGTTCGAATTTCAATTGGTGAGTGGAGTAAACGGGATACCGCCCAGTTGACACACGCTATCTCTTTCAAGGATTACCAAAGTTTTGACAGTAATTCACTACACGAATTCATAGCTAGTCGTTTTGACCAAGAAAGGATTGTCAATAATTATTTTATTAACGAACATATTGGTCTAAAATTTGAGCAGCCGAAGTTTATTGGTGGCCAGCATCAGTTTGGTGATGAAATCCATAACCATCCCGAGCGAATAGATATTGATGAGACTGAAGATTAGTGCGTTATCGGATTTTTTTTTGATGTTTTCGAAGCTGTTGGACAAATTCCTTTACGATGGCCTCTACACCTTGCTTAGTATTACACGCATATAAATCACTCAGCATAGGGTAGTGATCTAAAATATAGCCGTGTGATATACCGTGGTAAATGGGGAAGAGTAGTAGTTTTCGATATATGTTTTGATTATAGAGTGCTGTTAGCTCTTGTATAGGAAAATGGCGTTCATCTGAAAAAGTACTTTCACTCAATACTACAATGCCACTACTGCTATTTTGAATGACTTTTGTGATTATCCCTAGAATGCTCTGACCGTATTTCAAGTGTTCTCTTGAGAACCATACATTTAGACCATTCTTGGTGAGTTCAGAATAGACTTTTTCTGCTATTTCTACATCCTCTTCGGCAAATGATAGGAAAGCATCAAATCTAATACTTTCCCCCTGCTTATCACGAAACAATGTGCTATACAGCTGTTCTGGTAAACTACCGTCTGACTGTTGCGCTACGATATTGAAAATACGAGTTATTGCATCGAATTTGTCTACCGCTCTAGCATCCTCCTGATTGATTATAGCTATTTGCTGCTCTAGTTGAATGAGTTCGTTACTTGAAAGATTCTCCTTGGGGATCTTGCTCCAAAGATTTGCGGTGCGAAGACTAAAATTGAAGTTGTTGATATTCGTACCGAATTGATGTTGGCCCCCAAAAAAATTTGCGTTTTCGATTTTCAATGGAATACGAATTTTGAATTGACAAAATAATTGATTGCAGTAGTCCAGATTAACTTTTGGGTTTATTGGACAAGGTCGTCTGCGTCGAAAGTACTGGCCGAGTCAATTTTAATATAACTCTTTTCAAAATCGCTGAAGTATTGTGCAATTTCAGGTGTAATTAGATGGCTTATGGTGTCAGACTTGTTGATATTAATCCTAAGGTTTTTCATCTCCGTATAGTCTTCTGCGCTGCGCACCAGCAGTTCCTTTCCAGCTATAGGGATGCCACTTGAGGAGATGCCGGAGAAGACACCACTTAAAACACTTGGCTGTTTAGCAACCCCCAACCTGAAGGCTAGATGAATGATCTTAATGCCATCTTTTGAAGTTAGGAAGCAACTGAAGCTGCCTGCTGTCCACCTTATTTTACCTCGGTAGGTCCGGTGCGGACCACTCAGCTCGAGAAAAGTAGCGCTATTGCGTATCTCTATCTTAACCGGGGAAACCAGCACTCGCTCCTTTCCTGAGTTGCAACGAACAATACTATACCAATTGCCTTCGATGGCATGCGCCTCCGAGGGGACCAAGGGCTGCTGGGTACTGCGAAACTCATTCACGCCATGAAAACCCAAATAAGCAGCTAAGGAGTCTAGCATTGCTTGCTCTAGATTGATTGTTTTAGCCTGCTGATCTCGAGCGCGTTGCACACGCAGAAAAACGGTGTCGTACAAGTAGCGACTTCCAATTGATTTATAGTTGCTGGGAATACTGTCATTGATGACTTCGGCCGTTTCTAACAACCCAATTCTGTCTGGTGTTTGGCCCGCTTTTTTAACACTCTTGTGAAGAAGCAGTTCTACAATATCGACGGCAATATTCATTTACATCTTAGTTCTGGAACACTTGGATAAACACTGGAAAAGCTTGGTAGCTTCCAGCCTTTGGTCACAATAAATTTGTTGCTGTAATTCCTTCCAAGTATAGGTCAAAAACTGGAATAGCTGCGCAGCAAAACCAATCAACTGTCTTCGATTGGGAGGGAATCTTTTAACCTTATAACAGCGTTATCATGAGATTTCTGATTTTTTGTGCAGCAACCTTTTTCGCAGTAGCAGCCACCGCTCTACCGCCAACACCAACCACCACCACTAGTGCTTACGCCGAGTTGGAGGTGCCACAGATTACCATCGTTATGGAAGATGCCATCATGATGTTGGTGGCAACTGATGGAACGGTCGGTAAAATCACCGAAATAACCGTTGCACCATTCAACGGGCAGGTGGAATTCCAACTCAATGGATGTGGAGATGCCAGTTGTCGAGTCAACTTGAGTTCACTGAGTAGTGGTACCTACTACGTTCAGGTGAAGACTAGCTCTGGCCAGACGTTTTTTGGAAGTGTCACTGTTGGTATTTAATTTTTGTTAGTTAATATTCGCAGTAACGAATGTGGAGTAGTCCCAGCTTGGGGCTACTCTTTTTTTATGAACTTTTGGTACCACAGATAATCCGGAATTAGTAAACGGTTCTGCAAGTCCACTTCGTCAATTGTTTTCCTGTTGATAAGTCTTTCCACGATCCGAAGAAAATGGAGCGGTTTCGGTTTTCGTGCTTCGGGTAGTTGTTTATGTTCAATATAGGCTTTTATGTTTCTGATTTTATTGACCGCTGCTTCGTATTCTTCCCCTAGGTAGAACAACTTAAGGAGTAGCTTATCGCAAGACAGTTTGTAGTAAAGATCTTTACGATAGCCGTTAGAATCCATAAATTCCTTTGCGTAGATGTGAGCACGATCTAAGTCTCCGTTATGTAGTTCAATCGTGGCCATATTCAAGCTGATGAATGCTTTTCGATCAAAGGTTTTATCTGCAGCGAGGTTGTCTTTGTACTGATCAAGTTTTTCCTTTGCCCATTCTAGCCGGTCGGTAATTATGGCCGCCAGAATTGAGTTTTGTAGTCTACCCACTCCGAGGTTGCCGTTTTCAAGTAGCCATCCTTTTTTTTCTAGCAATGCAAAGAAGTGAAGATATTTCCTCGCAAACTCTATGTCACCTTGATTAAGTTGACGAATACAAAAGTTAATTAGATAAACGTAGAATTCTCTGACTGCATTCGTCTTCAACTTATTCTGGTTTTTGACTAAATAGGCCTCTATTTCACGGTAGTATTGCACCTGCTGCTGGGTGATCATTTCGAATAACGAAACGTAAATCAAAATATGTTCAGAGGTGGTCTGAGTCGTCAGATAAGCAAGCTCCTTCCTGAATTCAGGAATTCTATTCTCTCCTCCAATAATTTGAATTCGGTTGGCGATTTCACACATTAGCCGCAGCCGATGACCAATATAGAAATCACTCAGACTCTTCTCCATGCCGTCCAATGATTTATCCTGACGGCGTATATCTTTGTTGTTATGAAGGGCAATTTCGTGCATACAGAATAGGTAGATACTGTCTTCAAAATTGTCACTTTGTTCCAAGTTTCGAACACTACTTTGATGCAGTAAAGTAGCATTCTTTAGTATGCCCTGAGTGGTGTAGTGTCTACTCAAAACTAAGTTACGTAAGGCCGTATGTTGATCTAGCTGTAGCATAGCTAAGTACCTTTCGACGGTTCTCAGTAGCCGGTTCTTTATTCTGTTGCGTTTCTTATTTTCTTTTTCAGATCCTTCAAGAACCGCCTCCCATATTTCATCCTCCTGTTTATGCATGAAGCTCTTACGCTCGGTCAAGAGCTCTTTGAGAATCTGTTGATCTCTCAGTGATAGCTGGTTTGAACGTATTAGCGCAAAATCTTGAATATCCCGCTGCTGACTTAAGTTAAGACTAAAAATCAGATGAAGTAATTTACTCTGGATTGGACTTTTGGATTTTTTTGGTGCTTTCATTTTTTTATTAAGGTGTTGATTATGAGGATTGTATGGTGTTTTTAGTTGCTTATTTGTCCTTTTTAATTACCATGAAAGTTATGGATTCTGTTAGTTTTTCTGTGAAAATTGTTGCTGTGATTCCCAATACATTTGCCATAGGTTCTTATGCCACATTTGCGTGGAAAGAACTGTTATTGTTGATGTTATAATCAATTTCTTGAGTTGGTGGTAGTACTTGTTTAGGAACGCAAAGACTCTAAAGATATGGGGACAATATCGGGTCTTTGTAACTGGTTGGTCAATTCAATCGGTTATTTTCTTGGGAGTGCTCCGCCATCTCAAATTTATGGAACAAGACGTCTAAGCTTTCTCAATACTATCAAATCAACTTGGTTTGTACAAATGTAAATTTCGCCATTGTTAAAATTATTTTTTACTAAAACCCCAAATAACTATGTTTTTACACAGAAATCCCACTCATGCTCCACCTAGCACATCGAATTATTTGGGATTACTGGCTTATATCATATTAGTATTGATCAGTGTCTGGGCTAGTGGCGCTTCGCTAACTACCCATTTTAACCTGCCCTCCTTCCTGGGGTACGGTATCGGAGCTGCTTTTGGCATTATTGCAGCTTTATTATTGGCATCTTTACTAAGGGCCTATGAAAATAAAAGTCTGGTTTGGCTGATTCTCAGCGGCGCAATTTTTTTGTTGGCTTGGGGTGCCAGTCTCCTCACCAATACTCACAGTTTTTACATGCTGGCCAATAAGGGGCAAATGCAAGAAGAAGAGTTGGTTGCAGCTGCTGATGCACTAGAATTGATAGATTCCAAAACGGAGTCTTGGTACACTACAGCAAAAGAAGATTATTCCCAGCAGGTGAATGATTTAATATCTCAATTGGTTGCTCAAATCAAGAGTGAATTAAATCCGGGCGTTGGCCCCAAAGCCACGAGCTTGCTCGACGAGCTAAATGGATTACTACGCACGACGATTACTACCTTCCAAGAACCTCCGCGAGGAAGCAGTTGGAGGGCATATATCCCCGTTGCTAATCAGTACGAGGCGGAAGCCCGCCGATTATTGGCCGAGCGGGAAGATCGTATTGATGCCGAACAGAAGCGTGTTATGGAGCTAATTGGCCAAGGAGACATCACCAAAATTGTAGCTGAACTAAGAACGGCGCGAGATAATAAGGATCGCTATGATGAGGATAGTTTGGAAAAGGTCATTGACCGTGGCTATGATCAAGTCGGTGTGCTTCGCGAGACCATCAACAATATCACCAATGTGGATATGTCAGAAGTCGATGGGTTGAATTTACCAAAAGTTCCCAACAGCAAGCGATTACAAAAGATAGACGAACTCCTGGCCTTTATAAATGAGCAAGGAGGTTGGGGCGCTACGGGCGCTTACTACGCAATCTTAATCGCCCTGATAGTTGATTTAGGGGCCTTCATTATCCTGTGGCGTTTCGTTTTAACCGCTAGGCCAGAATATTGAGCTGAGTATGCTCTAGTTTTTCCATTTTTCATCCTTACCGCTAAAAGAATTATTAATGTCAGAAGATAAAAAAAGTTACTTCAACCGAGATTCCGTAGTTAGTGATGACGGTAATTTCAGTGCTGAAGACACAGGCGAAAATATCATCAACACTGAAAATAGCTTACGTCCTTATGAATTGTCGATTCATCTACCATCTAGTGATCCGATTGTAGTATTGTTTGGCCCACCCGAAGTAGGTAAGACAGTAGCGCTTTTGCGTCTTACTGCGTACCTACAGAAACACGGCTTTGCTTTCCCTATTTCAAATGCAACTCCGAACGAAGGGTCTTTTCAAGTCGCCAAGCAGAACTTTCAGGAGGTAATGAACAGATTGGACTCCGGCAAACCCCCTCGAACTCGAGAAATTGATTTTTTGCTCCTAGAAGCCCGACATCGGGGTAAGTTGAATTTTCATATCCTGGAGGCTTCTGGGGAGCACTTTTTTGATCGAACCGAGCCGCAAAAGCAAACGTATCCGCGCTACATGAGCCAAATATTCAAAGCGCCGACTAAAAAGGTCTACGTGATTTTCTTTGAAGAAAATATGTTTGGCTCATCGGACTTACGGAAATTCTATGCCAATCGTTTAAGCCATCTGATTAATGCTCATGTGGATATTAAGCGGGATAAAATTATTGTGCTTTACAACAAGATCAACGATAATTTGCACCGTTTCCAAAGTGGAAAAACTGCGCTTGATGAAATCTACAAGGAGGTATTCCAGCACTCTGATTATATCCAGTTCAGTAATGCGATAATGGCCAATGGCGGTAAGTTAAAGCATGTTCCACTGGTTCCCTTTTACAGTGGTGATTTCTACGAAGATGCGTGGTCGATGTCAGAAGATCATTATCCCCAAAAGCTCTATGATGCCATCAACCGGTCTTTAAGAAGGCGTTTCTTTTGATGATCGTTAACCTCCAATTTTCTTCTTATCATGACCGAACCCGAAATTTTCTTTGGTGGTGCAACGAAATACGGTTTAGAAGTTTATCCTTCGAACCCGCAGAAAAGAAACTTGATTCGACAGCTTGATGGCGCTAGCATAGATGCCAAGGAAAAGGTTGCGCAATATCTATTAATTACCAACGGAAAGACGACTTACTATGTGTTTCAGTACAACTGTGTTAGAACAGCCGTAAACAATGGCCGAAGAGGGAGCAGTTTATCTATTTGGTTAAAATTTGATGGAGTTGAATTTAGGGAATTTGAAGAGCGCCACAAGGATTTCTTCAAGGCCTTATTGAACGATGGCTTGATTGCGGCCAAAGATGTTATTCGCAGAAGTAAAGAGGATGATTATACACTCTACTATCAGATAGAGTCATTTCAGGAAAAACAAAAGGATCTGAAGGATATAATCATTGGAGGAAAAGAGCTGTTTGGAGAAACTTTTAAAGTCGAAGATTTTAAGTCGGTTAATAGAAAAGGAAAAGCCCTAAAGCGCAAGGAACTTGGATCTATTCCAATTCCTAAGCCGCTATCCGAGACAAAAGAACCAGCCGAACAGACGGAGGTGCCAAACTCCACGCCTGGTACTAGAATGGCTGTAGACCTGAGTCTCAACCCTGTGATCGCAAAGCTTACTAATGAACTAAATGAGCTTAGAAAAAATTATCGCCGATTACTTAGCGGTGTTACCTTGATGACCATTCTGTTATTTATCCTGCTTGGATTGGAAGTAGTCCAGTATGCTGGTTTGATCGGAGAATCTGATCAACCAGAAATCTCTCAACAAGAGTCACTGCCTAGTTCTAATGCGCATTCAACCAGCGCTGAACCGGCGCCTCCTGCTAATCCCGAAGAGATTTTAGATCGATTCTTTCGGCAGGTTGATTATCCAAAGTGCTGCTATGAACAACGTGAAAATTCGGTGGCGTTTATCGACAATTTTCCATTTACATATCTCCAGGATTGGAAGCCTTGGAAAACGGTGCCGGTGGATGAGGACGAATTTTTACGACTATTTGCGGAGGGGCTCCTTCTACTTGATCAGAGTAGCGATTCGCGTGCTATCAATACAGCGCATAACGCAAATTCCTTTGTGAGTACTCTAAAGGATAACTCTAATGATATCATAAAGCCCATCAGTGAAGACGGTGAGTGTATCGTTGATGATACCAAAACTGTATTTGAAGTCGTGTCCTGTCTATTTGATCGTAAGCGCAGGCTCGCTGATGGAGATCCGATAGTATTCCGAAAAAAACCGAATTGATAAACCGTGATTCAATTTTGTTGGCAAGCGAAATGTGTCAGAAGTAGAGTTATTGTATCAGATGCTACTAATCAAGAGGCCTTACCGGTTGTCTGCGCTCAATGCAAGAGACTGATTTTTGTCTCTGAGGCTAGTGTCAAGAAAACGAGATACCTTCCAATGGTAGCCTTGGGTGTTGTGTTGCTGGCATTATTGGTAGCGATGATAGCCCCGAAATTTGGCAAATCTCTAGAAGCCAGTACTTCCAGTCTCTCTAGCTCAGCTAAGGATATATTAACGTCTCGAATTGACCTGCAAGCGTTTCAAGGACAGTATCAGCCCCAAGATTGCCCAGATTCGGAATTGCAGTCACTAGAACTGTACAAGTACTATGCTACTACGCAAGAATTAAGTGTTGGGCTATCCTACAAGATTGATGCGGGAAAACCACCCTTTCGTCAACGATTACCACTAGTGGTAGGCGATAGTAGTTTTGTCGTGCTTGGTAGTACTTGTAGATTGATTAACGGACCTGATGGAATGGCAACTGTACAGTGTAATTCCAATAGTGAGGGACTCACTTGCACCACCTTTCTTCGGAAAATCGACAACTAGCGTTTTGTTATGAACTTTAAAGAATGCTTCCTTTACGCAGTAGTGCTTTGCTCTTTGCTTGCATGCGGAGATACGGATAGCGAACAGGAATTAGCTCTCCTTCAGGAAGAGATAGAAGACCTGGAGCAGCAATTGATGTTATCGGATAAGCATATCACAGATTTTTCTTTGCAGTACCGATCAGTTACTGCATCATTAGATAGTATCAGCAGAACAAGTGATAGCCTGCAACGAATTAATGCGGTCGGAGGAACCTTTGATCAGGACTCTTTACTTTACTACCGATCTCAATTTAGCTTTTACGATAGTGTGATTATAGCATTGGAAGCGAAGCTAACTCTCTTGGACACCCCTAGTGAAGTGGTCGATCTATTGCGATATCAGTTGAACCGAACCAAGGGGCAGCTTTACGAATTACAGATCGAAAATGAGCGTTTGACCTCGCAAAATGACAGTATTAAACGGGTGTTAGCTTTTACCAAGAATGAGTTACAGGTCGTAATCGGAGACTTACAGCGTTCAGAAAGTGAGCTTGAGGACCAAGAAGCTGCTTTTCAGCTGGAAACCCAGCGCCGGGAACGTATTATGCAAGAACGAAATGCGGAAATTGCACGACTTGAGCAAATGCAAAGCAGCATGATTACTGCTGCTGAGGCTGCTTACGGAAAAGCACTTGTGGAGCTTCAGAATCTGGACCCCTTAATAAAAACCAGAAGAAATGGTTCTTACAAGATTAAGGACCGGGATTTACCGAACGCAAAAAGAATGATTGCTAGTGCGGTACAGCATCTTACAGATGCGAAACGCCAGGGACTAACTGAAGCCAATGACTTGCTAGATGAGATTTATCGAGATGAAAAGTATGCTTCGATAAGACCATTACAATAGTGCTAGTAAGAGGTGAAGTATAAGTGTGAAGTTAGAGTGTCAAACACTGTTAATTAGGATGCATCTTAAATTGCTTGACCTTATATTTAGACAATAATAAAGTAGTTAGTTTAATATACTTGACCAACGATGAGTAATAAGTATCCCCTGGGGAAAAAAGTTTTCATTAGTCACAGAGGAGATGACTATGGTACAGCGGTACAGTTAAAATCAGCGTTGCTACATTCCAATTACTGCAAAAGGGCAGTCTTATTTGAGAACGAATCATTATGCGCTAACTGGGAACAGTTATTGGTCATTGAGTATTTTCAGCTAATGGAGGATATTATTGATCGGCTCACGGAGTGCACGTCTTTTCTGTTTATTGAAAGCCCCAATTATGCCAACGGATATTTCACCCAAGCAGAGATATTACAGTGGAGAAGATTCAAGAAGCAACCACTGGTAACACCCGTATTTAGAGATGTCAACAACAACTTTCAACTGAGACAGCCCATATTGTTGCAACCATTTTCAAAGGATGACAAAGAGTTATGGGCAAAGATATCAGTAAATATTCACCCCGTAATGAAGGGAAGAAGGCAAGTCTTTTGGGGGAAATATGCACGAAGCTGTTTTATTATAGGCTGTTGTATTTGCGGAGAGTACTTTTTACTGACGAGGAAATTCATGGATATACTTATCGGTAATGGCCTACAGGTAAAATGTCCTCATTGCTTAAATGCAGGTTTTGACTTATACGAAGACCGCACTAAAAGAAAATACTTTAAGCGTCATCCCATCATACTAAGACCTAAAGTGCAACCAAGACAATTGAGACATTTAACCGAGAGCGAAATTCTACATCTACTTACGGGAAACAATCTTCCATCTAGAATCAAAATACTTAAGGCGCCTAACGAAAAATTAACAAAAGATAGCAGTAGGGCCCTGAAAGGCTATTTAGTAAGTATTGGGATTTTAGGAGCTATACTTGCTGGCTTGGGCTTGGCGGATTGGTTGCAGGATGATGGAAATTAGTAGCTAAAAATTGCATCGCTTTTTCGGAGTCCGTTTACCCTCATTGTAGTAGATCATAAACATTCTACAATTCAGTCAGCAGATTCGACAGTTCGGTCAGCTTCGTTGGTGTAAGCGGAGGCTAGCCCGCAATTTTGAGGTGTCAATAATCAAATATCATTTGCGATGCGACATCTCTACCTTCTACTCGTTTTTCTTACCACAACGGTCTTTTTGGCTGCCCAGACTACATTTACTGGCGACGTACGTGATGAAGATGGAGAGCCCGTCATCGGTGCCAATGTCTTTTTGGCGGGTACTTATGATGGTACATCTACCGAGCTAGACGGGACCTTTTCTTTCTCTACTGCGGAGGTGGGTGAGTGGATGTTGACTATCTCCTATCTCGGCTATGAAAATTGGGAAACCCTCGTTATTTGTGATAATACCAATCAAACGTTTACGGTTACGCTAGAAAGTGCAGCCAACGATCTAGAGGCGGTAGTTATCACCGCGGGTGCCTTTGAGGCCGGAGAGGGTAAAAAATCCGTCACCTTGAATACCTTGGATATTGTCACCACTGCCGGTGCTACGGGAGATGTAGTAGGAGCGTTCCAAACCTTACCCGGAGCGCAACGAGTAGGAGAGGACGGGCGCCTGTTTGTCCGTGGAGGAGCCGCCTACGAAACCAAGACTTTTATTGACGGAGCTTACGTCGCTCAACCCTATACCAGCACAGTACCAAACGTCCCGGCGCGCGGACGATTCTCGCCCTTGCTTTTCAAAGGTACGACCTTCAGTACCGGGGGCTACTCCGCTGCTTACGGTCAGGCTTTGTCTAGTGCCCTAATTCTAGAATCAGAAGATGTAGCAGAGCAGAGTCTAACCGGAATTTCCTTGATGAGTGTTGGTGGTAGCCTTAGTCACACGCAGGCTTCGGACAATACTAGCGTTGCCGTTGCTGCGGATTACACCAACCTCCAACCCTATATGGGACTCGTACCGCAGGATGTGGCTTGGGATCAAGCTCCACGGACCCTTGGTGGTCAAGTGATCTTGCGTCATCGGATGACGAATGGCGGATTGCTCAAGTTTCAGGCGCAGCATCACGGTAGCAGCATGGCTTTACGTACCCCCAACCCGCAGCTGTTGTCAGATACCATTGCGGTGCGCTTGGAGAACGATTATACCTACACAGGTTTGTCATATCAAGGAATCGTCGGTGAGCACTGGAGTCTTAAAGCAACTCTTGCTCATACTCGCCACGAAGATCGCACCAATACCATCGCCAATATTCGGGACAAGCAATATACCTGGACCAGTAATGTCCAGCTAAGCCGAGCGCTGGGGGAGCAGCACTTAGTCCGTACGGGCCTCAATGTAATTGATGAGACAATAGGAGAGGAGTTGACCTTTGAGGAGGTACAGCTTGATCAGCAAATCCGTGAGCCCCTACTGGCCTGGTATCTGGAAGATGATTGGTCGATCAGTAACAGACTGGTAGCTCGCCTAGGTTTGCGCACCGAATATCGCCTGGAAACGCAAGCCTTAAGCCTCAGTCCACGCTGGTCAGTGGCCTATAAGACTGGGCAGTACAGTCAGGTAAGTTTGGCGGGTGGCCGCTTTGTGCAAACTCCAACCGCTAATAATCTATTCCAGCAGCAAAGCCTGCAATCGGAAGAAGCTACGCACTGGTTAGCCAATTGGCAATGGCAAAAAGCGGGACGTACCGTCCGGGTGGAGGCCTACGAGAAAAGCTACCGGGACCTTGTACTTGAAACAGAAACGGAGCTGACGAACGACGGTGAGGGCTATGCTCGTGGACTTGATATCTTCTACCGCGATAAGATCTCGCTCCGCAACAGTGATTTCTGGGTGTCTTACTCTTATCTCGATACGGAACGCACTTTTGGGCAATTTACGAATCCAGTTCAACCCAATTTTGCTGGCAAGCACACCCTCAATGTGGTATACAAATACTGGATTCCACGCTGGGAGTCTATGATTGGTCTGACCGGGGTGTACGCCTCGCCTCGAAACTATTTCGATCCGAATACCGGCCAACTCGCTGGACAAACCACGGCCTTCCGAGACTTGAGTTTCAATTGGAGTTACCTAACTCAAATCAAAGGCAATTTTACGGTCCTGCACTTCTCAATATCCAACTTGCCCGGCTTCAACAACCACTTTGGTGAGCAGTTCAGTCAGCAGCCCGCAGAGGATGGAAGTTACCCTTCACTGACGATCCGCCCACCAGCTAAGCGCTTCCTTTTTGTCGGCTTGTTTGTGAGTATTGGAGAAGAGGGAGCCAGCATTTACTAAATCAATTCAAATTATCAATCTATAAAACTATAAATCATGAAAAACTTAATTCTAACCTCCGTCTTTTTAGTATTGCTAACCTTCAACCTACAGGCCCAAGAAGATCGCTTTACTTCAGCTATGACTGCCCTGATTACGGAAATGGAAAGCCCTAATCCTAATGATATTGACTGGCAGGCAATCACCAATAAGCTGGAACGCATTGCTACCGCTGAGCCAGAGCAGTGGCTACCGCAATATTATCTCAGTTACGCAGCCTTGCAGATGGCCTTTCGTGAAATGGCCCAGGGTAATGTAGCAGGTATCGAACAATACGTCAAAGTAAGTGAGGGGCACTTGGAGAAGGCCAAAGGATTGACCAAAATGAATAGTGAACTCAAGTGTATGGAAGGCTATTTGCTCCAGGGCTATATCTGGATTGATCCCATGGCCAATGGCAGTCAATACGCTGGTGCTGCGCACGAGGCTTACGCCGCAGCTGCGGCTATGGATGAAACTAATCCTCGTCCACTTATGCTACGTGGTATGTTGGTGTTATTTACGCCTGAATTCTTTGGCGGCGGTGCTGAAAACGCGATGCCACTACTACAGGGCGCGGAGCAGCTATACGCATTAGAAGGTAATCAGGACAGAGGCATACTACCGCGCTGGGGTGCCGGGACGAGTGCTTGGATGATGAATAAAGCACAGGCCGACCTGGCGGCGAAAGACGAATAATCATTACATTCGGACTCAGTTCAGGAGTTTCTTGGACTGAGTCTCTAGAAATAGCGGACCCATGCGTGAAAAAATCTTAGCATACGGCAAAGAGTTGATAAAGCCATTCTTAATTGGCGGTCTTGTGTTCATCATTGTTGATTATTTGTTCTTGGGGTGGCCGGTAAGTACCAACATGGTTTGGCGTGGACTATACTCTGGCCTGCTGACGGCTTTACTTTGGGTAGGCAATGGTGCGATTGCAGAAGAGATAAAAATATCCTGGATCGAACGTCCAGTACGTCGTTTAGTCATTACGAGTATTTGGACAGTAGTTGTCACGGTATTCATCGTAATTTTTGTAGATGTTGTGATTACCCTCTTGCGCCAGGGTAGATTACCCAACCTCGAGGTTTACAAGGAAATCGATACCTATTTTACCACCTTAATAATCACCTTATTGATTAGCCTATTCATGCACGGCCGCCAGTTTTTGATGAACTATCGAGATTCTATCATTGCACAGGAGGAGCTTAAGCGAACGAATCTAGCGAGCCGCTATGAGTCTTTACAGAATCAGATCAATCCGCACTTTCTATTTAATAGCCTCAATGTACTCAGCACACTTATTCGAAAAGATGTAGACCTGTCGGACAAGTTTATTGAGCAACTGGCCTCTGTTTATCGCTACGTACTGGAAAGTCGGAATCAGGAAGTCGTTAGCTTGAGCAAAGAGAAGGAGATGCTGGAAGCGTATTTGTTCCTGCTGCAAATTCGTTTTGGCGAGCAGCTACAAGTTGATATTGATCTTCCGGAAGCGGCCGACGAGGTTATTCCACCGCTTACCCTACAGCTCCTAGCGGAGAATGCAGTAAAGCACAATGTGGTATCACGAAAACGCCCACTATCCTTAAGCATTAGCCGGGTTGCGGAAGAAATCTTGGTAAGTAATACGCTGCAGCCCAAGCAACAAAAGCAAGAATCACTGGGAATTGGTTTGAATAATATTCGTGAACGCTATCTCTTGTTGAGCGAAAAGGAAATCCAGGTAGGAGAATCAGAAGGACAATTCGAAGTTCGTCTACCAGTCCTGCAAATGCATACCGCATGAAAATACTGATCGTTGAAGATGAGCCGCTGGCGGCTGATCGTTTAGAAGCACTGCTCCGAACTAAGCTACCGGAAATGCAATTGCTGGACGTTATTGATACGGTGGAGGATACTGTAGAATTCCTACAGCAAGGTGCATTGCCGGATTTAGCCTTTTTTGATATTCAACTAGCGGATGGTCTTAGTTTTTCGGTTTTTGATCAAGTGCCAGCTGATTTTCCCGTCGTCTTTACCACCGCTTTCGATCAGTATGCCTTACGTGCCTTCGAGGTCAATAGCATTGACTATCTGCTAAAGCCAATCAAGGCAGATCACTTGGATCGTGCCCTCAATAAATTTCAACAGAGACACTCCACTGGGCAAGAACAGCCATTGCTTACCCCAGGCGTTTTGCAGAGTGCCCTTTCCATGTTACGCGGCCCTTCCTACAAGGAACGTTTCGTTGTCAAATCAGGAGCAAATTTGCTTACGGTGAGTGTTGAAGACATTCTCTATTTCTGGTCACAAGACAAAATGACTTGGATCCGCCTGGGGGATGGCCGTAAGCACGTGGTAGATTACACTTTGGAGCAATTGGATAGCATGATCGACCCCAAGCACTACTTTCGGGTTAATCGTAAATATTGTGTCCGTCTAGACGCCATCCAGAAGGCCACTGTGTACAGCAACAGTCGGTTGAAATTACACCTGCCACACTTAGAAAAAGGAGAGGAGGTAGTAGTGAGTAGAGAGAAAGTGCAGCCCTTTAAGACTTGGCTCAGCGGTGACTAAGAAGGAAGGCAAAAGTCTGTTGTCGCAGGAAAGGCTAGGTAAAAACAGGGTTTTAGGCCGTAACAATTCGCATTTCTACGGTATTACTATTTGAAATCACTTTGATTTTATTTAGTTTTGAATGTAATGTAAGCTTCTGGTTATCAGTGTTTTTATGTGATTGGTGGCCCGCGGCACGTGTTTTGTTAAACCTAAAATCCTATTTGATGAAAAATTTATCTCTGCTCGCGGCAGCGAGGGTTTTCCTATTATTTTCCCTCCTCTTAACTGTTTCTACTACACTTTCTGCACAAGAATGTGAAACTCAAACCTGTGAGTGTGAAGGGGATATTACCGAAATGGTACTCTTCTATTCTGCGGACCAAAACGCAGATATTTTCGTCTACCGCGATCAAGCGCAAACACAATTAGTAGACTCCTATTTAAACCAGGCTAACGGGGACCAAATTACGGTATCAGCAGCCGGTTTGCCGGGTGGTACTTTCCCGTATTACCTGTACTTCCGTATTGAATTTGCGGACGCTACATCCTGCACTACTCGGATCTTCTCGGAGTGCCCACCGAATGCTTGGCCAGGATCCACAGCTGACCTTGATGTGCTGGGTAAGTCATTTGCCAACCTGACTGTTTTTAGCTACACCAGTTCTGACAACGGTAATGTTTGTGACCTGGATGATATTGAACAAGACTGGCACGTTGGTGGCAATTTTGTTGGTCCTGAAAATATGGCACTCGGTACACGCAATGCGGAAGCGGTGGAGCTGATCACGGACGAGATTATTCGCGGTGTCATTACCCCAACTGGTTCCTTTGGTATTGGTACGGTAGCACCCTCTGCTTTGCTTGACGTAGAAGGTGATGTACGCATCGCCAGCGAGCTTGATGTATTTGGTGATGGTACGTTCCATAGTAATACATCTTCCACCAACTCGACTACTGGGGCTGTAGTCGTAACGGGCGGTATAGGTATTAGTGAAAATGCAAATATTGGTGCTAATCTGGACGTAGATGGTACTGGCCGAATCGGTAATGATTTTACTGTTGAGTCCGCCGGTATTACCCGCTTGCAGAATAATTCGCAATCTACTACTACTAACGATGGTGCACTGATCGTAAGCGGTGGTGCGGGTATAGCCCGAAACGCCAATGTTGGCGAAAACCTGGTAGTGGGTGGCACGGGCCGCATTGGGAACGATTTTACCGTACAAGCGGCTGGTATTAGCAGACTACAAAACAGTTCGCAATCTGCTAGTTCCGGTGATGGTGCTTTAATTGTGACTGGGGGAGCAGGTATTGGCATGAATACCAATATTGGCGGCGACCTGAGGGTAGAAGCTACCGGTACTACTAGCTTGGAAAGTACTGTACAGTCAAATAGCACGAATACTGGTGCTTTAGTAGTAGAGGGTGGCGTAGGTATAGACCGTAATGTCAACATCGGCGAAAATCTGGATGTACAGGGTATCGCTACGATCGGTACCATGAATACCCCAGTTTTTGGCGGTACCAATAGTGTCGACTATCATTTGTTTGTAGCGGGAGGTATCCTCACTGAGGAAGTACTGGTACGTACCGGCTGGGCCGACTATGTATTCGAAGAAGATTACCCATTAACTAGCCTAGAAGATAAACAGGCCTTTATCGAAGAAAATGGTCACTTGCCTGCTTTTCCTGCAGCAGCGGAAATCGAGGAAAATGGTTTGCCGCTAGCGCAAAACGCCGTAACCCAGCAGGTACAAATTGAAGAAATCTATCTCCATTTGATTGACCTGAACAAAGCGCTGAAGGCGCTGGAAGCCGAAAACCAGACTTTGAGAGAAAGGGTCAAGGAATTAGAAGGCTCCGCTAAGCAGTAAGTTTTGGTCATCTAAGAGCTTGTTTGGGGATTTTGCTTCCTGATTATCAACGATTTGTAGTTCTGTCTAAAGGGTCAAAACTGAGTTTGGCGGGTTGAAAATCCTGACATTTATCGTCGGGGCCAAATGAAGTTTTTAGCCTGACGCCAGGTTTGCAAATCCTTGATAATCAGGAAGCACGCATTTTTTTCCAAATTAAATTCCCAAACATGCTCGTACGATTGTTAATTGTACAAAAGTTCATTGAAAATACTAGATTGGCAAGACCTCAGAGCAGAGGACAAACAAGCAAGCAATCCACTTTTGGATATGCAGATTTAGAGATCGCCAATCTAGTATTTTCAATGAACTTTTGTACAATTAACAATCGTACGAGCGTGTTTGGGAATTTGCTTCGCAGCTA
>JBCBEC010000002.1:0-454825 GCA_038528965.1 Bacteroidota bacterium
GGTGACGGCACGTACAGCTTCGACGGCGTATTCCCAATCATCCCGAACTCAATGGGAGATAATGTGGTACACGCCCTGCGCGTACTATTCGAAGACGGTTGTGGTAACCAAGTGAGCGAGTACATCGAGTTTGATGTGATCGACTGCAAGGGACCAGCACCAGTATGTATCAACGGCTTGACCGTTACACTAATGCCAACCGAAGAAGGTGGTTGTGCCATGGCGATTTGGGCAAGTGACTTTGAAGGATCACCAATTTACGATTGTACAGGGCAAGGGCCTGAAACCAACGCTGCAGGCCAATTCAGAGTTAGTAACTACGCGATTTATCGCGCTGCGGATGTCGAAGCAGATCCAAACTTCGTACCAAGCCCTGACGATACGGGCCTAGTACTCGTAGATGCAGATGATACAGAAACGCTGGTCTATATCTACGCTTTTGATGAGGAAGGCAATTACGATTTCTGTGAAACCTACGTATTGGTGCAACAACATTCAGATTGCGGTCTTACCACCGCCACGGCTGCTGGGATTATCGTCACGGAGAATGATGAGCCAGTGCAGGGCGTAGCAGTAAATGTAAACGGCGGCGACGCAAGTATGACAACCAATACCGATGGCACTTTCTCTTTTGAACTTCCGCTAAACGAAGATTATACCATCACACCATACTTGAATGCGGATCCACTGAACGGTGTTTCAACTTTCGACCTAGTATTGATAAGCAAGCATGTTTTAGGTGTAGAATCATTGGATAGCCCGTACAAAATCATTGCGGCCGACGCTAACCGTTCTGGTTCAGTGACGACCTTGGATATGATCAAAATCAGGCAGTTGATTTTGAATATTGAATCTGAGTTTGAGAACAATACCAGCTGGCGCTTTGTGGATGCCGATCATGTGTTCGCAGACCTTAGCAATCCATGGGCAGATGTGTTCCCAGAATTGATAAGTGTGAATGACTTGAGGGCCGATCTACTGGACGCTGATTTTGTCGGCGTTAAAATTGGAGATGTGAACGGAAGTGCCCAGGCTAATGCACTGGCCGGTGATGACCGTAATCTGGAAGGCGCCTTCCATTTACAGGCAGAGGACATTGCGCTCCAAGCAGGTAATACCTACACCGTAGCGATCACTGGAGAGAACTTGAACCAGATCAAGGGTTATCAAGGAACGCTGCAGATTGAAGGAGCAGAGTTAGTGGATATTGAGTACGCACTGGCAGAGGAGGGCAACTTTGGTTTACCATTCATCGATCAGGGCCTCCTAACCATGTCCTGGAATTGTGGGGACGCATTGCAATGCGTCCGTACGACTAGCAGTTCAGTCTTGTTCAGCCTAGTTATCCGCGCAACGGATAATCGTCAGCTAAGCGAAGTACTTAGCATTAATGACCGTTACACGATCTCCGAAAGCTACCGCGGTGATCAGACTACAGAACTAGGTATTGAATTCACACAAGGTCTAGCCACTGGTCCTGTATTCGAACTATATCAGAACTCACCTAACCCCTTCCGGGAGGGCACACTGATCAGTTTCAATCTACCAGAAGACAGTAAAGCGACCTTGACCATCAGCGATGCTAGTGGTCAGGTGCTACAGATTATCCGTGGCGAGTATGCTGCTGGGTATAATACGATCAATGTACAGAAGAGCCAGTTGCTGGGTGCGAGTGGGGTGTTGAGTTATACACTTGAGACTTCGGAGCATAAAGCGGCGCGGCAGATGATAGTAGTGGAGTAGACCCACCCCCGGCCCCTCCCCGCGGGGGAGGGGAGGTTACTAAGAGTTCCCTGAGAACTTGATTAAATCCTGGATGGTAGTGATGCTGTCCGGGATTTTATTTTTTGAAAATTGGTGTCAAAAAATGAGACTCGTTGTATAAATACATTAACACATTAATGCGTGTTCACGAAATTTAATACACTGATAATCAGTGTTTTAATCTTTTTGCATGTCCTTAAAAAACTAAATAACTACCCTCCCCGGACAAGGGGTAGAAGCGGTATGCTCGCCTACGCTGAGCTTTGGAGAGCGTGGCTAGCATGAGAGCGGATGACCCGGTGACCCACTGTAGCAGTAGCGAAAGTGGGGCATGGCCCCAAATCATTTAGCTGAAGATGGGGAGATGTAATGGAGGATGGCCAGGTAGGCCCAGAAAAGAGCCGCTACCTTGTCATGGTGTAAAAAATTATTGACCAGGCCATGCGTAAAGTAAGTGGTGAGGCTGAAGAGTAATCCTATGCCAAAGAGGGGAACCCAAGGAGGGGATGAGCTATAATAAAGTTGGAGGGCAGACCAGAATACAGCACCGAGTAAAACTAGCCAGGTCAGCAGGCCCGGCCAACCCATCTCTGATAATACTTGCAGGTACTCCGAATGTGCGCCGCCACCTTTGCCAGGGCGGTGACGGCCAGGTTCAGTGACGCTGATGGGAGTCATTTGTTCTGGAAGCTGATAAGGGAGGTAGGCGTACTGGAAAGTCCCCGGACCAAAGCCAGTGTGGGGTCGATCTAAAAACATGCGCGAGGCGCAACTGTAACGATTAATGCGTTCTAGATTGGAGACGTCGGAAGTGAGGTTGAGCGCAGAGCGGAAGTGGTCACTTTGGCTTTCTGTTTTGGAGGCGGTTTCGTTGCGCTGTAGCTGCTCTAGTAGTAAAGACTGCCCAAAATAAAGCGTGGCCATGAAGATGCTACCAAGCAATAGAAGATGCTTGAACCGCAGCTTGAATACAATGATGCAAGCGAGTATTCCTGTGCTCAGAAGTACACTCAGCCAGGCGGCACGCGAGAAGGAGAGGTAGAGTCCGACTAAGAGCAACACTGCACCTAGGAGGTATAGAAGTCTGGTGCCAACAGCTTTTGATAGCTTAGACTGAATCAGGTAGGGGCCCAAAAGAAGTAGTGCGGCGCAACTGTATAAAGCGTGGTCAAAGTAAAACGGGCGGGCGGTAAGTACCGAAACATCAATCCGGAAATTGTATTGCGCATGCTGGTACCAGGCATAGCCCAGGATGATGAAAAAGCTTAAGGAGTAGCGGATAGGAAGCTGCAATAGCTGACGAGGGCGCTGATCGAAAAGTAGAGGAAGGCTGTGAAATAACACCCACCAGTGGAGAGTGGCGATAAGGGTATACTTGATTGACACCAGTAGATGAGTAGAAAAAATGGTGGTGATTTCGAAGACTGCCAATAGAGCCAAACTGCTAAGCAGAATTGGCTTATAATAAAAGCCCCGTGGCCAAAGCTGGCGGTGTAGCAAGAACCAGGACGCGGAGAGCACCCCAGCCACGAGTAGCAGTGGCTCTGCTGGAATATTGAGCTGGTGCAGCCCGAAATCGAAAGAAATAGAGAAGGGGAGCAGCAGGAATAAGAGCGTGTAGATAAAGCGCAGTAAACGATAGAGTAGTACAGACCAGCGCACTTGCGTACGGAAGAAAAATGGCTGCAAGGCGGATCGCAAAGGCACGTAGCAAGCATGGCCGCAATGTTGTAGATAGTGATGATCCGAATGACTATCACCGTAGCCGAAACGTTGTGGAACGGGATAATCCGCTAAAAGCGGTAAAATGCGCCGCTCCTTCTCAATACCATAGCAGTTGGGGCTCGCAAGACGGCCCGTGTATGCCTGGTCTTTTACCTCAAATTCTGTGCATATAAGTTCAAAGCCGTGCTGAGTACACCAGGGGGATAGCCAGAGCTTAGGAGAGGCAGATAGAATAACAATGCGGTCACCTCGTTCCTGATGCCAGCGGATTCGCTCCCAAGCACCGTGATAGACCATTTTGGGAATGATGGTCTGACTAAACTGCTCCGCTTGTGCTTGTAGTGCGTCTTTTTTAGTGCCGCCGTAGAAATGGGTAAAGATGATTTCCTTAAACTCATCGTTGGGTAGGCGGCGTAAAAAGTAGCGGATAACAGCAGAGGTGTGCTTGAGTAAGCCGATGAGCAAAGCCCAGCTACCATGTGTGAAACGCACAAAGGCCAGAAATGAATCGCGGTCAGTAATGGTGCCGTCGAAGTCAAAAATGGCAATGCCGGGGCCTTGCTGATTCATAGGCTCAGGCGTTGGAAGAGGAATTCCGGCAGGTGCCGAATGATCCACATGATGGGCCGCCACCAGGGCAAACTATAAACTACACTACGCTGATTTTGATAGGCCATGAAGGTGGCTTGGGCGACTTGTTGAGGGCTAGCCGTAAGGAAGCCTGGGGTTTGCAGATCCCCGAGCATTTTTGTTTTGACAAAACCTGGGATAATAGTGGCCACGTGCACATTATACGGACGTAAGTGCTGCCGTAAACCGCTGAGGTAGGTAGTGAATCCGGCCTTGGCTGCCCCGTAGTGATAGTTGCTGGCACGGCCACGCTCACCCGCCACAGAGGAGATGCCGATAATAGTACCTGATTGGCGTCGTTGCATCTGCAGGGCCAGCTGGTCTAGCACCGGGACCAAGCCCGTGAAATTACTGCTTAAAATCTGCTGGCTTTCCTGCGCTGAGTTCGGTGCTTGCTCGGCATCACCTAAATAGCCCAGGGCTACCAGTACGACATTTGGGGCATCTTCAAGTGTATGGAGCAATTCTTTGTGTGTCTGTGTGTCTAGGGCATCAAAATTCAGGTAGCGTAGGCTGACGTTATGTGCATCCATCAACTGCTGAGCAACGTCCAGATCCATTGGATCTACACGCCTTCGCGTAAGCAGGAGGTCAAAGCCGGCAGCGGCGAATTGCTGCGCACAGGCCTTGCCAATATCAGAATGAGCACCAAGTAATAGAAGAGACGGCATAGCTATAGATCGTAAATGCGGATGGACTGTAAAGATCGAAATCTGCCGGGAATCTGCTGTGCTTCCGGGTACATTTGCCTAAATGTAGCCGCTGGCAGGCGGGCATCCTTAGTGAGGTACACCCGCCCCTGGTATTTTAGAATGCTTTGGTCTAGCACATCAAGGAAAGCCCTGGTGGTTGGTGTATGCTTAAAATCGATCGCCAGGGAATAGCCCGGCATGGGGAAATCGGTAGCGGCCGCGTGTGCACTGCGTGCGCCCATGGTTTTGAGCACCATGAGGTAAGGCGTGATGCGAGCCCGGCGGATGAGTTGAAATATTTCGGCTATGCACGGCTCCGCCTTATCCTTGGGTACTACAAACTGGTACTGCAATAAGCCCGCCGGACCGTATAAATGCTTCCAGTTTTGCAGAGCGTCCAAGGGAAAAAAGAACTGACTATAGTGGACTATTCGACTTTGCTCTCCGTGCCGGTGCTGCCAATAGTACAGGCCATTATTCAGGCGCAAACTCAGCTTATTCATCAACCAGCTGGTGGGCAGTTTGGGGATTTTGATCCTGGGCGGTCGGTGGAGTAGGAGAGGGGCCGATTGCAACGCGCTCGGTAGATCTGTAAGCTCGCACTTGTGGCCGGTGTGGAGGATGCCGCCCCCTGCTCTGGTATCAGCAGCCAAACCGTCGAGCCAGGCAACCAGGTAGGGGGATTGCCGGTGGGTCTCGAACAGGCGAAGCATATCCGCTAGATTGGAAGCGTGAAATGACTGCTGGTAATAGTAGGTGGTGGTAATGGACTGTAGCTGAAGTGTGGTGCTTACAATGATCCCCGTAGTGCCGTAGCCACCGATAGTATGGGCAAAAAGGCTTGGATGTTCTTCTCTGGAACACGTCTTCAACGCACCCTTTCCATCAACAAGATTGAAGGACAAAATATAGTCGCCAAAAGCACCGGCCTGATGATGATTCTTGCCGTGTACATTACTGGCAATGGCGCCACCCAGGGTGATCATTTTAGTGCCTGGTACTACCGGAAGGAACCAACCGAGAGGAACGATGTACTCTAGCAGGTCATCAAGCAACAGCCCCGCTTCTGCTGTAACAACTCCCCTCTCCGAATCAAAATCCAAGAGAGCGGTGAGTTGGCGAGTGGAGATCATTGTAGTGGCCAGTGCGCTATCTCCGTAACAACGTCCATTTCCTCGTGGAATTAAGGTTGTAGTGCTCCGCAGCAGTTCTTGCATCCCTTCTACACTGGGTGGTGTAAGGTATTGACCATCTATAGAGGGATAGCTGCCCCAATTATCTACTTTCATTTAAATGTTAAATGACTTTACCCATTTAAAAATTTCTTCTTAAAAAAATTCCACCTAAACACCAGATCAATTAGCTTAATTGAAGCCCATTATAGAATCGCTTTTCGGTAATGGCAGCGTAAGGAACAGCGCGATCACGAAATGCTTTGAAAGACTCATACACCCGAGCAGAGTAGGGGTCTTCGGTCACCAGATCCTGGAGCACCTCTTCGGTTAGTTCGCGGAAACGCTGGAGCACATCTTCTGGATATTGGCGCAAGTCTACACCTTTGTCTACTAACCCAACTAAGGCCTCCGCATTGCGCTTTTCAAACTCAGTCCAGCACCAGAGGTGGACATGGTAAGAAGCAGAACGAATGATGGCCTGCAGATCAGGCGTAAGCTCATCAAATTTTTCCTTATTGGCAAAGAATTCAAGCGCTGTACCCGGCTCATGCCAACCGGGTGTGTAATAGTACTTGGCGATTTCGTGAAAGCCCATCGATGTATCGTGATACGGCCCCAGCCACTCAGTGGCGTCAATTACACCCCGCTCTAAACTGGTGTACAATTCACTACCGGGCATGAGTACCTGTGCACCGCCTGCGCGCTCGAAAACGCGACCGCCCAGGCCAGGAATCCGCATTTTAAGGCCCTGAATATCGTTGACACTATTGATCTCCTTATTAAACCAGCCGCCCATTTGTACACCGGTGTTGCCACCCACAAAAGGCACCAGGCCGTACTGCGCGTAGAGCTCTTCCCAAAGCTGCATGCCGCCACCACTCATGAGCCAGGTGGTGTGCTGCACGGCATTAAGCCCAAAGGGAACCGACGCAAAAAACTGTGCCGCCGGTGCTACCCCCGCCCAATAGTAGCCCGCACCAGAGCCCACATCGGCACCGCCTTTGCGCACCGTCTCGAAAGCCTTGAGTGGCGGCGCTAATTCGCCACCACCGTATACCGTAATCTTGATCCGGCCGGCCGACATTTGTTCTACCAGCTGGGCAAATAGCTTACAAGCCTCATCCAGCACCGGAAAATTCGGTGGCCAGGTGGTTGTCATTTTCCATTCGTGCACTTTATTGTTCGCTAGGGTAGGAGCACCCCCACCTTTTTGTGCGTCTAAGTCGCCCGTAAGCGCCCGAATAGCGAAAGGGAGCGAGATGGTGCCCAGGGCGAGGGCTTTGAAGATGTTGCGCCGTTTTTTTGACATGGTAGACAAGATTTCTGCTTCAATACTGGGTATGCAAGATCGGAGGTTGGAAGTGGAAATTTACGATTTTTTCCGACCTCTGATCTCCTACTTCTTACTTCGCTTCGGTCTCCAAATTACGAAAATAGCGTACTCATAATGTCACACCTTCTCATCTGGATGATTATACATTAAAACGCGCCCCCTCTATCATTCGATAAAACAGTTAAACAGATATGTTGAAGAACTACTTTTTTCTCTCGCTATTTGTAGCGATAAGTTGGAACCTCGTGGCTCAATGCCCAAGCGGATTGGTTGAACTCGGCAGTCAGGCCGAGGTAGACGATTTTGTGGCTACTTACCCCAATTGCACCATGCTTAATGGAGATTTATTCATTGGTGAAGCATTTGGTGCTACGGATATCACTGACTTGAGTGGCCTAGTTGGCCTTGCCGCTATTGATGGTTTCCTCGCTATCACCGGCAATGATGCGCTAACGTCTTTTAGTGGTATGGACTCGCTTACCGCTATTTCCGGAAGCGTGGACATCGTATCGAATGCAAGCTTAACTTCTGTGGAGGCGTTGAGCAATTTGGCAACTATTGGTGATACCCTGGTCATTGCGCTCAATGATGCATTAACATCTTTGACAGGCCTGGACGCACTCACTTCTATCGGCCAAGGCTTGACCATTCAAAGCAATACTGTGCTTATGTCTTTGTCGGGCTTAAATGCACTGACCTCCGTCGGTGGCGACCTCAGAATTTCATCTAATGGTGCCTTACCATCCTTGTCGGGCTTGGCTGCGCTCACTTCCATGGGTGGGTTCCTACAGATTAGTGGCAATAGTGGGCTAACCTCTCTAAATGGCCTGGATAACATTGGGGCAAATAGCATCACTGGTATGGGTGTTTTTAATAATCCTCGGCTATCTAACTGCGCAGTGGCCAGCATCTGTAATTACCTGAGTGTGGAGACGAATAACGCCCTTATTGCCGGCAACGATACGGGCTGTGCCAACCGGGGACAGGTAGAGACGGCATGTGCCGCTGGCCCACCTGGGGATGTCTGTGCAGAAGCCATGGATGTCAATGATCTACTGGGGCAGGACGTTGGTGAGGCGCAGCTATCGATGCTACAGAGCAATACCGAGAACACGGCCACAGATAGCCCTTTTAATGGCATTGATTGTCACTTCAATATGGATCCGGTCACCAATAGTCTGTGGTTTAGTTTTACCGGTGATGGGAATACCTACCGGATCAGCACTATACAGTGTGCAGCTGATCCGTCCAGCGCTCTGACCAACACCCAGTTCGCGCTCTACAGTGGCAGTTGCGACAACCTCATTCCCGAGGCCTGTAATGAAGATGGGGACTTTGACAACGACGTCTTTCACGCTGAGATCGATCAGTTTACCACCGTGGTGGGCACTGAGTACTTCTTGCTAGTGGATGGCTTTGGTGAGCAGACCGGCGAGTTCTGTCTAAAAATCACCCGGCAGATGACGGTTGATGTTACTGAGCTATCGCAAACGAACATTGAGCTCTTCCCCAACCCCACCACTGGTCGTCTCCAATGGACCGAGGTGCCTCCAGAGCGCGTGGTGGTCTTCACCACCCAAGGGCAACGGGTGATGGATGACACCAATCCTGGCCAGGAATTGAACTTAAGTGCTTTGCCCGGCGGGGTGTATGTAGTCCATCTGGTTACTGCCGATCAGGTGTATGCTAGTCGGGTGGTGAAGCAGTAGGGTAGAAGGGGGCTAAATTAGATCTGTGGAATTCATTCCCCCGCAGAAGAGCATAGCGGAATGAATTCCACAGAATCGCATGGAACAAAAAGCAGATTCCTGGCGCTTTATTAAATATTTTGTTTATTTTTAGGTTTCTAAGCATTCATTTTGTTTCTACTTCCTATGGCCGCCAGTCACCCTGAGTTATCTTCCTCCGAACGCCCGTACCAAAAGGGTAGGGGAGCCCAAATCAATCCTACCTCCAAGTACGAGGCTTTTGTGTACGACAATACCAGTGATCCGGATGCGGAGTTCCCCACGGAGTACATCGAAGTCCATCCCAAGACCATCCTGAACAAGGTGGATAGCCCGGATATTGGCTTTTCCTTTTCACTCAATCCTTACCAGGGCTGCGAACACGGCTGTGTGTACTGCTACGCGCGTAATACGCACCCGTACTGGGGCTACAGCGCCGGCATGGACTTTGAGAGGAAGATTTTGATAAAAAAAGATGCGCCGAAGATATTAGCAGAAACTATCCGCAAGAAAAGCTGGAAGACCGTGCCCTTGATGCTGGCCGGCAATACCGACATTTACCAACCCGCCGAGAAAGAGTATGAGCTGACGCGACAGATTTTGGAGGTCTGCTGGAAATACCGCTACCCGGTTGGTTTGATCACTAAGAATAGCATGGTGCTGCGGGATATGGACATCCTCAAGCAATTAGCGAGTGAACAACTGACGCACGTTTCCATTTCCTTGACCACTTTGCAAGAGGACTTACGCCGCATGCTAGAGCCGCGCACCGCCAGTGTCAACCAACGACTTAAAGCCATCAAAGAGCTAACGGATGCCGGTATTCCCGTCAACGTGATGCTGGCCCCGATTATTCCTGGCTTGACCGACCACGAAATCATCCCTATGGCAAAAGCAGTATCAGAAGCAGGAGCGCTGTCGATTGGGTATACGCTCGTTCGTCTCAATGGTGATATCGGAATGATCTTTGAAGACTGGATTCGCAAAGCACTTCCAGATCGCGCTGATCGCGTACTCAACCGCATCAAGGACTGTCGGGGCGGGAAGCTCAGTGAGAGTCGCTTTCACCATCGTATGCGCGGGGAAGGGGAGATAGCGGAAATGGTACGCCGGCAATTCAAACTGGCCAAGCAGCTGTATTTCGAAGGGCAGAAATGGCCCAGTTATAATCTAGATTTACATGAGCAGTATAAGGATGGGCAGTTGAAGTTGTTCTAATTGCTTCCGCTGTTCTACGGGATTTATTTTACCACCTTTTTCTGGTCCAAGGCAAATCTGCTAGGATCACCGCAGAGCTAGGTTATAAGCATATGCTGAAACCCTAAGCTAACGGGAGGTTGGGCTTAAACAATTATGTAAAGTACTGTAAGTCAAAGCCCCGCCTCCCAGTAAAGAGAAGCGTGTAGAGGGTATAAGGACGGCGTATTGTCTTTCTACCTTATACCTTCTTCCATATACCACGTGAGGTTGTGACACTCAGTAACTAAGAGCATGTTTGGGAATTTAATTTGGGAAAGAAATGCATGCTTCCTGATTATCAAGGATTTGTAAACCTGGCGTCAGGCTAAAAACTTCATTTGGCCCGCCAAACTCAGTTTTGACCCTTTAGACAGAACTACAAATCGTTGATAATCAGTTCGCAAAATTCCCAAACAAGCTCTTACCCTCAACCTCACGTTAAACTAATCTTGCTTAACAAAGCGATGCACCAGCTGTCCCTCTTCCGTTTCCACTTTGATCACATAGCCTCCAGCAGGCAAGAAGTCGACCTGGATTACAGTTCTGTTGAGGTTAACCGTACCGCTGCTTACTAAACTTCCGTGCGCATCATAAATAGTGTAATCAGCACCAGTTAGCGGAATACCAGATTCAAGTACCAGTAAATCCTGAACAGGATTGGGAAATACGCTGAGTTGCTGGTTTTCTAGCTCTTCGGTTCCTACCAAGGTAAAATCCACACAAACGGAGCTTCCAGAGCAGGGGCCTTGCGTGATAAGAACACCGTAGTTGCCATCAGTACTGGGCGTGAAGGAAGGGCCTTGCTCGTTCGGTAGCACACCACCCGTCGAGCAGTTGTACCAGAGATAACTGGAGATGGTAGAATCCGCTTGGGAATAAATGGTATTGCCCTGTACCGAAAGGGCGATATCGATGGCGCAGAAGGTAGCACAGGCAGAAGTATCCACACAGCTTTCCTGGGTAATGATGACGGCGTACTGCCCGCTCATTTCGGGAAAAAATTGAAAATCTTCCGCACCGGGAATCACCAATCCGCTGATACAGTCAATCCATTGATAGGCCGTATTGGTGCTATCGTTATTAGCTTGAAGCCCCCCCGAGATGATACTTAGTTCCGTGTCGATGAGGCAGCGGTTCACGCACTCGGAAGTATCTACACAAGGGCCTTGCGTAATGATAACGGCATAGTCACCGCTGCTGGTGGCGGTAAAGGTGGCAGCCGTTTCGCCAGGAATGAGACTCCCATCTGTACAGTTGATCCACTGAAAGGTGGAAATCTCAGGGTCGGCCGCTGCTTGCAAAACGTCGCCATCGATATTTATTTGGTTATTGATCGTGCAGTACGTAAGACAAGTCAATTCTGAGGTACATTGGCCCTGAGTAACCCGCACGCCATATTCACCGGTCTCATCCAGTATAAAGTACGGGCGGAAGCTGATAGCAAACGAACCACCGGTGCTACAATCAGCCAACTGGTATTTTGTCACTGCGGCGGTATCCGTTAAAATAAAGAGCGTATCATTGGAAATAGAAATTTCAAGCTCAATTTCCTCTGGGCAAACATAAACACATTCGGTGGTCGCCGAGCACGTCTCACTCGTGACCAAGGCCGCAAAGGAGCTATTTATTACCGGAGTATAGTTGGGGCCGGTAGCTCCTTCGATGATGGAATCGGTATTGCAATCCAACCACTGAATTGGAAGATGCGCCACCTCTTCGCTTACTAGAAGCATGGTATCACCAATTAGTAACAGATTATCGGGAAGGGGGCAGTAATTGACACATGCAGATGTGTCTACGCAGCTACCGTGAGTTACAATTACTGCGTACTCCCCCCAAACGGGAGGAGAAAGAAAGGCCCCTTGTGCGCCTTCTACCAGCGCTCCGGTAGCACAGTCTATCCATTGGTAGGTAGAACTCAGGGCCACTTCTGAGGATTGTAAGCCATTCTCTAGCACTTCTACTTCCGTATTGACGGCACAAGCTCCTAGTTTGACCACCCAGTAATCATAATCGCCATTATTGCCGCCCACATCCCCATTATTTGATGCCGTACGCCCGGCCATGATGTAGCCAGAATCAATGGTTTGTTTGATAGAAAAGGCACGATCATCTTCCGTACCGCCGTAGGATTTTTCCCAGTCTAGAACCCCCTCTGAAGTCAGTTTTAGTGCCCAGAAAAGCTTATCGCCGGCTGGGCCGGTACAGCCAGTGATGATATACCCGCCATCTGCGGTTTGCTGAATCTCACCGGCAATATCCTTGTTGTAGCTACCGTAAAAATCTTGCCACGTGATTTCCCCAGCTTCATCCAACTTCACCACCCAAAGATCGCTTTGCAGCGGATTCTCCGTTATATCTCCATCATTGGAGCGCGTTAATCCAGCTAATATGTAGCCACCTTCGGTAGTCTGCCGGATGGTGTAGCTTTCATCAAAATCAGTGCCTCCTAGTGCATGTTCCCATTCCAGATCCCCTTGGCTTGACAACTTAACCACCCAGGCATCAAAAGAGAAATTAACCCCGCCGTGGAAACCTGTTACGTCACCATTACTGGAACGGGTTCTTCCTGTAACGATACAGCCCCCATCATCTGTTTTGTCTAAGGCAAAAGCTAAATCATCGCGTGAGCCGCCGTATGAGCGTTCCCAGATGAGCTCACCGCTAGCGGATAGCCTAATTATCCAGTAATCGACCCCTCCTTTATTTTCGCTCACATCACCATTGCTAGACTGGGAACCACCGGCTATAAAATAGCCACCGTCCGCCGCCTGTTCAATGGCGTAGCCATAATCACTACCTGCGCCACCGTACGATTTTTCCCACTCCACCTGACCAGTAGCATCTAACTTAAGGATCCAATAATCGCTACCCCCTTCATTTTCGCTGACCTGCCCATCCTCCGAACTGGTCTGGCCCACCACAATGTACCCGCCATCCTGCGTGGGCAAGGCATCCCTGGCAATTTCGTGATTACTTCCTCCGTAGCTGGCCTCCCAATCCAATTCACCGGCTGCAGTGAGCTTCACTACCCAAAAGTCGAGCCAAGCAAAGGGGGCAGAAATATCCCCATCCTCCGAGCGTGCACTTCCCACCACAAGATATCCACCATCCGGGCATTGTTCTACGTCGTAGGCGATCTCTTCGGCACTGCCACCCAGCGTGGTTTCCCATTCGATAGCGGGTTGTGCGTATACCTTAAGGATTACCGACAAAGTAGAAAAAAGGAAAACCAAGGAACGGAAGCAGGACATACCAATTGTTTAGATGCGCTAAGTTAGAGCGTGTTTGGAGATTTTGCGAACTGATTTTCAACGATTTGTAGTTCTGTCTAAAGGGTCAAAACTGAGTTTGGCGGGCCAAATGAAGTTTTTAGCCTGACGCCAGGTTTGCAAATCCTTGATAATCAGGAAGCGCGCATTTCTTTCCCAAATTAAATTTCCAATCATTCTCTTAATTGCTCTAGTCTAAAATAAGTGAGCAAAGTCTTTGCAAAAGGATTAGTGAAGTAAGCCTCCTGTCGCTCAGAATTCGTAAGTCTAAACCGATTAGTTTTCCAAAATATCGCAACTAATTTGGGCATCCCTTTTTGAAGTGGTAATTTTGGAACGAAAATATTACCAGTCGTACTGTCTGGTGCTGCAATCCAAATAACCTGCCTTATGGTCACGCCCGAAATCATTATGTCCACTGCCATGCGCTTGTTCTTGCAGCACGGCGTCAAGACAGTGACCATCGACCGCATTGTCAAGGAATTACATACCTCAAAAAGAACGATCTATTCTCACTTCAAGGATAAGACCGCCTTACTCAAGGCGTGCTTGTTGAGTTATCACCAACGCATCCGGCAAGAAAATGAGGAAATGATCAGTAGATCCAATAATGCCATCGAGGCATTCGCCTACTTGCATCAGGCAATTGTCAAACGGGCGGGACAAGTAAATCCAAATTTTTTCAACGACATCCTCCACTACTATCCTGGCTTACTTCACGAATCGTATCGCAATTCGGGAAATTTCGCCCACCAGCAGCTGGAGCAACTGGCCCATTGGGGGATGGAAGACGGCATCTTTCTAGAAGATCTCGACGTCCCGGTTATCTCAAAAACAGTACTTGAATTGCTCAAGATGCTTAAGAATACCGACCTGTTTCCTGTCACCCAGTTTTCTAAGGAACGGCTCACCTTTGGCACTTTAGTACCCTATATGCGTGGCCTTTGTACGAGCAAAGGCATAAAACTGCTCGAAAAACAAAAGGAGCTATTTCAGGTAGCCTTGTGAGCCGTAATGAACACCTTGTCTTTTAGCTATTAGCAAACCCGGAACGCCAAAACCCACTAAAACAAACTTCTCAACCGAGTTAAGAGCATAGAGATGAATATCAATTCTTCCTTATCAGAAACACCCATTGCGGTCATTGGTCTATCCGCGCTTTTTGCGGATGCCCGCAACGTAGAAGAGTTCTGGACCAATATTATCCAAGCTAAAGACAGCATCACTGATGTGCCAGCTAACCGCTGGAAAATCGAGGATTACTATGATCCGGACCCTTCTGTTCCGGACAAGACCTACTGTAAACGTGGTGGCTTTATTCCCGATATTGATTTCAACCCACTGGAATTTGGCTTGCCGCCAAATATTCTGGAAGTGACCGATGCATCGCAGCTTCTGGCGCTACTTGCTGCTCGTGACGCTTTGGAAGATGCCGGTTACGGTCGGCAGTCGGAGAAGTTTACCACTGAGCTTAAGGCAAAGACGGGTTGTGTCCTAGGAGTCGGCGGCGGACAGAAACTCATTACTCCCTTGACTTCCCGCTTACAGTACCCAATCTGGGAAAAAGCCCTGCGGGCCAGCGGTATAGCGGAGGACGACATTCCGCCGATCATTGATAAAATGAAAAAAGCCTACATCGGTTGGAACGAGAATTCTTTCCCCGGCATGTTGGGCAATGTCATCTCGGGACGCATCACCAATCGTTTTGACTTAGGAGGACTGAACTCCGTTGTTGATGCTGCTTGTGCGGCTTCGCTCTCCGCAATTAAAATGGCGCTGAGTGAGTTGGTAGAGGGTCGTTGTGATATGATGCTAACGGGAGGTGTGGATACCGATAACTCCCCCTTCATGTATATGTCCTTCAGCAAGACACCGGCCTTCTCAAAATCGGGTAATATCCGTCCTTTTGACGCCCAGGCTGACGGCATGCTCATAGGCGAGGGCGTTGGTATCATTGTGCTAAAACGCCTGGAAGATGCCGAGCGTGACGGTGACCGTATTTACGCCGTGGTTAAAGGCTTGGGTACTTCGAGCGATGGTCGTTTTAAGTCGGTCTATGCTCCTCGTTCCTCCGGACAAGCTATGGCCATGAATCGGGCTTATGAAGATGCGCATTATGATCCTTCTACGGTTGGCTTAATTGAAGCCCATGGCACCGGTACTGGCGCTGGCGACCCAACCGAGTTTCAATCTATGCACACCGTCTTTGGGGAGAATAATCCACGCAAGCAACACATTGCGCTAGGCTCCGTCAAGTCACAAATCGGACATACCAAAGCGGCTGCCGGTGCTGCCGGCATGATCAAAACAGTGCTGGCTTTACACCATAAAGTACTTCCTCCTACGATTAACGTTAGTGAACCCAATCCAAAGTTTGCTATCGAGGAAACGCCTATCTATATCAATACAGAATCGAGGCCCTGGATTAAGGCAAACGATCATCCAAGAAGGGCCTCTGTCTCGGCCTTTGGTTTTGGAGGCATTAACGTGCACATTGCCCTGGAGGAGTACAAAAGCGAATCGCAACCAGCTTATCGAATTCACCAGCCGTATAAAACGGTACTGATGCACGCTGCTAGCGCGAATGAATTGGTAGCCCTTTGTCAGCAGGCAGTGACCCTCCTGCAAGGAAACGAAGCGGAAGCTATCTTCCAAAAGCTGTGGCAAAGTAGTGCACAGGCGATTCCGCTAGCGCATGCTCGCATCGGCTTTGTCGCCACATCTTCGGGTGAAGCTGCTCAGCTACTACAGTTAGCACTGGCGAATCCGGCTAACTCCATCCTAAGCCAAGCCAGCTGGCACCATCCTAAAGGGGTATGGTTCCGTCCGCAGGGTATGGATGCGCAAGGTAAAACGGTGGCTCTGTTTTCTGGCCAGGGTTCCCAGTATACAGGTATGGGAGCGTCCTTGGCCAATGCTTTTCCTCCGGTACTTGAGGCCTTCGCTACTGCGGACCAGCAATTTGGTGATAATAACGAAACCACACTTTCCGCTAAGGTCTTTCCGATTCCCGTTTTCTCCGATGAAGAACGAAAAGCCCAGCAGTCTGAACTAACCCAAACCCAATACGCACAACCTGCTATTGGAGCCTTGAGCATGGGTATGTTTAAGGTGTTGAAGCAAGCCGGGTTCGCACCTAATTTTGCGGCCGGTCACTCCTTTGGTGAGCTTACAGCGCTTTGGGCTGCCGGAGCTTATGATGACGAGACCTTCCTAGCGTTGGCACAGGCACGCGGGGAAGCGATGGCTTCGGAGGCAGATGCCGGAACGATGATTGCAGTAAAGGCGGGGCTAGCTGCGGTTGAGCCTGTCGTCCAAGGAATGGAAGGCGTGGTCATTGCTAATATCAACAGTACTTCACAAGTTGTACTTGGAGGTGGCAAGGTAGAATTGGCGAAAGCCACCGAGGCTTTGAAAGCCAAGGGCTTAACTGTTATTCCTTTGCCCGTTAGCGCAGCTTTCCATACCCAATACGTTGCGCACGCCCAAGCACCTTTTGGAGCCTTCGTTCAGGCACAGAAAATCAGATCAACACAAATTCCGGTCTACGCCAACGGTACGGGGCAACCTTATCCCAAAACGCCAATGGCGATCAAGAAACGCCTGGGAGAACAAATCCTCAATCCAGTGCTCTTCAGGGATCAAATTGATAATATTCACGCCGCTGGTGGTCGGGTCTTTGTGGAGTTTGGCCCAAAGGGCGTTCTAACCAATCTGGTGAAAGACATCTTGAAAGGGAAAGATTTCATCGCCATTGCCATGAATGCCAACGCTAAGCGTGACAGTGACTTGCAGTTTCGCCAGGCGGTGGTGCAGATGCGGGTAGCGGGCCTAGACCTAAGTCAGGTTGACCCCTATCAGGCACCAATCATGCCCGTGGCTGAGCCAGCAAAATTGAGTGTAAAACTGGGCGGTCATAACTACGTCAGCCCTCCCACCCAAAAAGCGTATACCGATGCCCTCAATGATGGCCAACACATCAAAGGAGGTGGTGTACAAATTGTCGAAAAAATCATTGAAAAACCAGTCATTAAGGAAGTTGAAAAAATTGTTGAAGTACCCGTTGCTTCCACTTCCGTTGATCAAAATACAGCAGAAGATATGTTAAACCGCGAACTGCTTACGCTATTCAGCAACACCCTGGATCACTTCAAAACACAACAGGGTAAATCATTAGAAGTCTTTCAACAATTCCTTGCCGACCAACAGAAACAGTCTCAGCAATTGCTGGATATGATGCATCAAATGGCGACTGCAGAAGCGAGTCCTATTTCTTCTCCTCCAGCACCTGCCGTCAGTGCTACCATCACTTCTCCAGTGCTTGCTGCAGCTCCCGCTACAATGAGCAATGGAAATGGCAACGGTCATCAACCAGCTGTAGCGACGGCTCCGGTGATTACACCAGTTGCTACAGATCCAGTGGTAGCCGCGCCAGTAGCTCCAACACCAGGTTTATCCAATGAGCAGCTGTCCAACATTCTGCTAACTGTAGTGAGCGAAAAGACGGGCTATCCAGCTGAAATGCTGGACTTAGGTATGGATATGGAAGCCGATCTGGGCATCGACTCTATCAAGCGGGTAGAGATCTTCGGCGCTATGACCGAACAGTACCCGGAAGTATCGGGTATTAACCCGCAAGAGTTGACGGAGTTACGGACCCTTGGCCAAATCGTAGACTACATCGGTCAAAAAGCGGGAGCCACTGCTAGTCCTGCCCCCGCTGCTCCAGCAACTGGTACTGCCTTGTCTAATGATCAATTATCTAATATCTTGCTAATGGTAGTAAGCGAAAAGACGGGCTACCCAGCCGAAATGCTGGACCTAAGCATGGATATGGAGGCAGATTTGGGTATCGACTCCATCAAGCGGGTAGAAATCTTCGGTGCCATGACCGAGCAGTACCCAGAAGTATCCGGAATTAACCCACAAGAGTTGACAGAGCTGCGAACGCTGGGCCAGATTGTAGAATACATTGGTCAGAAAGCGGGTGCTACTGCTAGCTCGACTGCTCCTGCCGCAGCTGCTCCGACTATAGCAGTAGTAGAATCTGCTCTCGCAACCACCGCTCCAACTTCGGGTACGGGCTTATCTAACGAACAGTTATCCAACATCCTGCTAACGGTAGTAAGCGAAAAGACGGGCTACCCAGCCGAAATGCTGGATTTAGGTATGGATATGGAAGCCGATCTGGGCATTGACTCCATCAAGCGCGTAGAGATTTTCGGCGCCATGACCGAGCAATATCCGGAAGTGTCAGGAATTAACCCACAAGAGTTGACAGAGCTGCGCACCTTAGGTCAGATTGTCGACTACATCGCTGCCAAGGCGGGAAAGTAATAAGCGTAGCGCCATCTACTCCGCCAGCAGTAAGTACTGATTTGCCGGAGCATACCGTTATCACGGGGCAATTTGATGGCGTTACGCGTAAGGAAATTTTCCACCAGTACCTGCCCCAACCCGATCGGCTGCTGATCGACCAGCCGACTGATCACACTGTTTTGATTGTACACGGCGAAGCGGATCAAGTCACAGTTAATGTTTTACAGCAGGAACTGAGTGATCAGGGTTTTCCTGTGCTTCATTTGTCTATTGATAGTCTGATCCAAGACCCACAAGCGATAGACGAAGCGATCGGTACCAAACTGACGGAGCTGCAGACGGCCGGAAAAGTGATCAAAAGCTTCATCTATTTGCACCCCCAGTTTGAATTCCAAACGGGTCGCTTTGCGGAACACTTTAGCGTGGAGAAAATGAATGTTCAAATTCCTTTCTTTGCTGCGAAGCACCTACAAGCGAAGCTCAATGAGCTTGGAACGAACGAACGTGTCAACTTCACCTGTTTTACCCAATTAGATGGCCAGATGGGGTGGGGTAGAAGAGGCAACACTTCTATCGTTGGTCGTGGCTTAAGCGGTTTAGTAAAATCACTGAATCTGGAGTGGTCTCCAGTCTTCTGCCGCTACGCCGATCTGGAACCAGAACTTAGCCCGGAGCTAAAAACACAGGCTATCCTGGGCGAGCTTTGGGATGCAAACTGCCGTATTACAGAAGTGGCCGTTTCTGCCACCGGTCGTACAACGCTTGGCGCCCGATTGACTGAAACAACGGAAGGTCAATCTATATCTACAAGCGTGACTAAAGATTCAGTCTTCCTAGTCAGTGGTGGAGCAAAAGGAGTCACTGCTGCTTGTGTAATTGAATTGGCCAAAACGTTCCAGTGTAAGTTCATCTTATTGGGACGTTCCGACTATACAGTAGAACTGCCTGATTACGCTCAGCAATCGAATGAGGAAGGCGTCTTGAAACGCCTGATCATGGAAGATCTGAAAGCAAAAGGGGAGAAGCCTTCTTTACCACTAGTGAAGAAGCTTTACAGCCAGATTAGTTCCAAGAAGGAGATCGATGACACGCTATCGCAGATTAGTGCCGCGGGTGCGCAGGCCATTTACGTGCAAGGTGATGTAACGAAAGTGGCGACCCTGCTACCGGCAGTCAAGCAAGCCGAACAGGAGTTAGGTAAGATTACTGGCGTAATCCACGGGGCTGGCCGCTTAGCAGATAAGTACATTCAGGATAAGACTGCTACAGATTTCGGCAATGTGCTTTCCGTTAAACTGGATGGTTTACTGACTCTATTCGGTTGCGTGGACATTCATCACCTGGACCATCTCATTTTGTTCTCTTCTGTAGCCGGCTTCTATGGTAATGTTGGACAGACGGATTATGCAATGGCCAATGAAATCTTGAGCGCTGCGGCCCACTTATTCAAGACCAATCATCCCAACACGCAAGTATCGGCCGTGAACTGGGGGGCTTGGGATAGCGGTATGGTGAGCCCGGCTCTGAAGAAGAAGTTTGCGGAAGCTGGGGTTAGCCTGGTGAGCACAAAGGGTGGACCGGCCATGCTAGTAAACGAACTCAACACGGACTATGCTCAGCAAGCACAGGTAATTATTGGTGGCACTTTACCTATGGGTATCAGTGTTACGGATAATGATCTGCAAACCTATAAGATTCACCGTCGGCTGGAGGAAGAGGTAAATCCCTTTCTACAACATCACGTGATTCAAGGCAAAGCGGTCCTGCCAGTCGTTAATGCAGTGGGTTGGATGGCGCAGTCCTGCGAGCGTCTTTATCCTGACTTTAGAATCTATCGGGTGGAGGATACGAAACTATTCAAAGGTCTTGTCTTTGATGGCTCGGAGCTTAATGAATTCACGGTAGAGTTGAAGGAGTTGGAGAAAAACGGGGAACGGATTGTCTTCGAGGCAACGGTTATGAGTCCGGGCGCTAAACTGCCTACTTATCACTACAAGGCCAGAATAGTACTAGCGCACGTCAATCACCTGTCAGAAGCACCGGTATTCAAGCAACGAATTAGCGGCAGCTATCAGGCAACTGACGGTGCTGTCCTTTACCAGGATGGCTCCCTCTTCCACGATACTTATTTCCGTGGCATTGAGGAGATTCTGGACTGGACCCCAGAACAGATTATACTGCGCTGTAAGGCGCCAGCGGTGCCACTGGCGGCGCAAGGACAGTTCGCAATTTCTTCGGTTAACACCTTTTTTAGCGACATCCAATACCAGGGCATGGTGATTTGGGTCCAGCGTTATTTCGAGGGGGCGAAGAGTTTACCACTTTCTACCGTTTCCGCTACGCTATACGCAGACATTCCATTTGAGAAGGAGTTACTGGTCCATGTCAAGATAGTGGAGAGCAACGAATTCAAATTGGTTGCTGATTGTACCGTCTATGATGAACAGGGAAAAGTGTACATGAAAACGGAAGGAGCTGCCGTGACTGTGAGCAAGCAGTTGCAATGGTAGTACATCCCGAAAAAATCAGTTTAAAAGCGATGTGCTGGCGAGCTGGCACTTAGAATAATTTATGAGCAAAATTGCCATCATCGGTATGTCAGGACTGTTTCCAGGGTCTTCCACTTTGGAGCAGTTTTGGAATAACCTCATCGAAGCCAAAGACCTCACTGGTCTGGCTACCGAGGAAGACTTTGGTCAATCCCCCTCCATCTTTTTTGAGGACGGTAAGGGCGTGGTGGACAAGTGCTATTCTACCCGCGGCGGATACATCCGTGATTTTCACTTTGAGCCGGGCGGCTACGCTTTGGATGCTGACTACCTGAGCAAGCAGGATAAGCTCTATCAGTGGTCCTTGCACGTGGCTAAGGAAGCCCTGGCGCACAGTGGTTATTTGAAGGATGAGACGGCTCGCAAAAATTGTGGCCTGGTGCTGGGTAACCTTTCTTTTCCTACTGGCTCCTCTCATAAGTTGTTGTCTAGGATTTACAGTCACACCCTTGAGCAATCCGTCAGGAAACTACTGGGCAATTCAGAGATTACCATTCCCGGGCACGTGAAGGAGATGCCGGACAATCGGGTTCTAGATCATACGCCATCAGAGTTAGTAGCTAAAGCCTTAAGCCTTGGTAAAACGCATTACGCACTGGATGCAGCTTGTGCCACCTCACTCTACGCCATCAAGCTAGCTTGTGACGAACTGCAAACGGGTAAAGCAGACTTCATGCTGGCCGGGGCCGTCTGCGGGTCCGACCAGTTGTTTATCCACATGGGCTTCTCGATCTTTCACGCCTACGCGCCGATGGATCAAAAGTTTGTTCCTTTGGACAAGAATTCTGCCGGACTAGTTTCTGCGGAAGGGGCAGGGATTGTGGTGTTGAAGCGCCTGGAAGACGCGGAGCGAGATGGCGATAAGATTCTCGGGGTGATCGGTGGAATTGGATTGTCCAATGATGGGCGCGGCAAGTTTCTCCTGAGCCCTAACCCGAAGGGCCAGAAGCTGGCTTTCCAGCGGGCCTATGATTTTAAAGAGATTTTCCCTAAGGATACCACCTATCTGGAGTGCCACGCTACCGGTACGCCTTTAGGTGACGTAACGGAGATGAACTCCATTGCCGATTTCTTCCAAAAACACCAAACGCAACCAGCCTTGGGTTCTGTGAAGTCCAATATGGGGCATTTGCTGACGGCGGCCGGAATGAGCGGCTTGCTCAAAGTCCTCCTGGCGATGGAGAAGGAAGTGATTCCACCCAACATCAACCTGACCGATGCGGTAGAAGCAGATAACGGTTGGTTGACCAAGGAACAAATGATCCTCCAGGCACAGGCTTGGAATGATACAAACAAACAGGCAGGGATAAATTCCTTTGGTTTCGGTGGCACCAATGCGCACATGGTGGTACAGAATTACAAGGGACTGCCCAATGCTAGTAAATCAATAGAAAAGGCGAGCGACCAGCAGCTGAAGCCCATGTCGATTATTGGTATGGACGTTCACTTCGGTGATTGCACTAGCCTGGATGAATTTTACCAAACGATCTTTTCCGGTCGACAGCACTTCCGTGAACTTCCGCCGCAACGCTGGAAAGGTTTTGAGGAAAACGAAGCATTGCTCAAGGCATTTGGTTTTGCAGATGGTAAGCCACCGAAAAGTGCGTACATCGATCACTTTGAGATCGATCTACTGCGCTACAAAATTCAACCCAAAGAAGCAGAAACCCTAGAGCCACAGCAAGCCCTCATGCTCAAAGTCGCCGACAATGCGCTTAAGGATGCGGGCCTGGATGAGAGCCAAAACGTAGCGGTACTCATTGCAATGGAGTCCGAGTTGGCCATTCATCACTATTTGGCCCGCTGGGACGTTGGTTGGCAATTGGAGCAGGCACTAGCGGAAAGTGGAATTGATCTCACCGAAGAACAAAAGAACAAACTGCAGGAGCTGGCGCGCAACATGATGTATTACCGCGAGGGGTCGCAGTCTCCCAGTCAGCACACCAGCTTTGTGGGCAACATCATGGCCAGTCGTATTGCCGCTTTGTGGGACTTTAATGGCCCGGCTTTTACCATTTCCTGTGGTGAGAACTCGGTGTTTAAAGCACTCGAAGTAGCGCAAAACCTACTATCTCAAGGTGAGGTAGATGCGGTAGTAGTTGGTGGGGTGGATTTCTCGGCTGGTTTTGAAAACGTCTTGCTGCGCAATCAATATAGCCAGGTCAACCAGGCAGCAGCCCCGAGCCTACCTCATAACGAGGGAGAGTCCGGCTGGCTGATTGGTGAAGGAGCGGGAGCCATTGTGCTCCGAGCCTCCGATGCAGTTCTGCATACGGATACCGTATACGCCAAAATTAGTGGTATTGGCCAGCAGGAAACATCAATCGATGCTGGATTGATTGAATTGGCAGCAACTGGTTTCGCAGCGCAAGACGAAGCAGAACTGAAGCAGCTACTTAGCAACTCCCCGCAACAAGCGACAGCGCTGGGCTCGGTAAAAAGCAACATCGGGCACACCTTCGCTGCTTCGGGGATTGCATCGCTGATCAAAGTAGCTTTGTGCTTACACCATCGTTTCATTCCTGCGGTCCCCAACTGGAAAGCACCTAAACAGCTGGACGACTTTGCTGCAAAAACCTACTATTTTCCGAGTCAATCTCGTCCGTGGATCAGCAGCAGCGAACGCAAGGCACTCGTCTACGGTCTGGAAGGGCTACAAGTCGAAGTTTCGGAAGTGGCAAATACGCAAGAGCGTTCCAATCAGTCTTCCTCCTTTTTCCGAGAAAACATGCCGGCGCTCATTCCGCTTTTGGGTCAATCTGAAGCGGACTTGCAGCGTCAATTAAGCGCCTTGGACGTAGCTATTGAATCAGAAGCTAACTTAGCGTCCATTGCGCAGCATTTTTACCAAAAATATGCGGAGCAAAAAGTAGCTTCGGAGGCGGGATTTTGCCTGGTCATTACCGGCAAAAACAAAACCTCCATTAGTAAGGATATCCACTATTTCCAAAAAACATTAGGTAAGACTATTGCTGGGGGAAAAACCAGTAAGACACCATCTGGCTCGTATTTTACGGCCAGGCCTTTAGGGAAAAAAGGCAAGTTGGCTTTTGTCTATCCAGGTTCTGGTACTGCCTATACTGGTATTGGTCAGGCACTCTTCCAATTGTTTCCAGCGTTGCACGGCTACTATGGGTCTATGGTGGATGATCTCAATGCTTATGTCCACAGTGAAAAAGTACATCCTCAGACGTTAAGTGCGGATACGAAAGCTGATTCGGCTCTGGAAAAAGATGCCATTGCCCTGATGTCGGTGGGAGTCTTCTACGCAGCAGCATACACGCATATCTTGCGGCACTACTTCAAGATTGAACCAGACGTAGCTTTTGGCTACAGCATGGGAGAGTGTTCCAGTATGTGGTACGCCTTGGGACTCTGGGATCCGAGGCATGCGCACATCTTCCAAAACTCGCCCATCTTCAAGGATCGTTTTGCGGGTAAGTTAGAGCTGTTGGCAGAGGAGTGGAATATCAGCACGGTTGAAGCCCAACAAAGATGGGCTAGCTATAGCGTCTTGGCCCCAAGATCCAAAGTAGAGGAGGCTGTTAAACAATACGAAAGAGTTTACCTCACCTTTATCAATACCGAAAAGGAAGTGGTCATTGCTGGTGACAAAACGCAGTGCCAGGCGGTCATTCAGCAATTGGATTGCCATAGCATTCAGCTACCATTCCAGAATATTATTCACAATGACTTCTGCAACAAAGAACGAAGTGGACTGCTGGAAATGCATGATTTCCAATTAGAAAACCAGCCTAACATCGAGTTTTACTCTAGTCTTAGTCTAGCCCCTTTACCTTTTGATCGGAAAGTGATCGCAGAAAACTCAACGGCGGTTTGCCATCAATTGGTAGATTTCCCGCGCTTAGTAAAAGCGGTTGCAGGAAAAGGCAACGCTAAACTCTTTGTGGAACTGGGTGCACATGCTACCTGTACCGGGTGGATTAAGGAAACCTTGAAGGATCAGGAGCATTTAGCCAACAGTATGAATCAGCGTGGCAAGAGTGATGTCCAGTCCTTATCTGAGGTGCTGGCGCAACTACTCAGTCATGGTGTCGAAATGGATGTTAGCTATCTCTACGCCGGCCTAGGGGAGGAGAAGGCTCAACGCACCTTTGCCAAGAAAATCATTCCTGGAGGACACCGTATTTACGATTATATGCTGACCGATCAGCACCAACAACTCTTCGCTTCATACGCTACTGTCACCAAGTCTAAGGCATTAGTAGAGAGCGTTTCAACAAGGCAACTACAAGCAGCAAGCACTACATTTATGGAATCCAATATCATTGAGAGAGAAACGGGTGGGGGAGCTATATCCCAGTCGGATAAGCGCATTGGTGAAAATGGCTTGATCCTACAGGACTATGCCGCTGGCGAACATCTAGAAGGCAAAGAGATTATCTTCAGCCAGGAAGACTTGGAAGAATTTGCGGCGGGAAAGATATCCAAGGTTTTTGGACCGGAATACAGCATCATAGATTCGTACAGCCGACGGGTAATGCTACCGATGCACCCCTACCTCTTGGTAAGTCGGGTGACGGGCCTGCGTGGGCAGATCAATCAGTATAAGCCCTCCTTTATGCAGACCGAGTACGACATTCCCTATAATGCCTGGTTTACTACTGACGGTCAAATTCCTTGGGCGGTGTCCGTAGAATCTGGTCAGTGCGATTTGCTGCTGATCTCTTATCTAGGAATTGATTTCCAAAATAAGGGAGACTTGGTTTATCGACTGCTGGATTGTACGCTCACCTTCGTAGATGACCTACCCTTTGAAGGACAGACCCTACGCTATGATATTTCGATCAACTCCTTTGTGCGCAACGGTGATAACCTGCTGTTCTTCTTTAGCTACCGTTGTTATGTGCAAGACCGTCTGGTATTGAAGATGGATGGTGGCTGTGCCGGTTTCTTCACCGACGAGCAGTTGGAAGAAGGAAATGGCGTGGTGTACACAGACGAAGAAATCAGTAAGCGCAAAAATGCCGTGAAGCGCCGCTTTACGCCGCTGCTGAAGACCGATAAGACACAGTTTAGTAAAGAAGACCTCCAACACCTCATCAATAATGAGCCAGAGAAGTGTTTTGGAGACATCTCCTACTACCGTGATGGCCGCAACCCATCCCTGTGCTTACCACCGGAGAAGATTCTGATGATTGATCGGATCACGCAGGTGGACATTCACGGCGGTGCATACGGTTTGGGCTTTATTGAAGCCGAAAAAGACCTCCATCCAGACGATTGGTTCTTCCCTTGCCATTTCCGCGATGATGAAGTTCTGGCGGGCTCGCTGCAAGCAGAGGGAGGGGGTAACCTCTTGCGTTTCTTTATGCTTTACTTGGGCCTCCAGCGCCTGGTGAAAGACGGTCGTTACCAACCCGTATTTGATCTGCCGCAGAAGGTGCGCTGCCGCAAACAGGTAACAACCAAAGACACCAAGCTTGTTTATCGACTGGAGATCAAGGAAATTGGCCTGGTGCCAAACCCCTACGTAATTGGCGACTTAGAGATTATCTCAGATGGTATTGTCACAGTTCATTTTGAGAATTTGGGCTTACAATTACGTGAGAAAGACAATCCAAAGTACCTGGAAGAAAAGGCCGGCGTACCGATTTCGCCGAGATCAGAAGGTGCTTTGCTGAACGAGCACGACATCACAACCTTCGCGCTGGATGATTTGTCGCGGTGCTTCGGACCGGACTTTGCCGTTTATGACGGTCGCACCGTTTCGCGCCAGCCCAATACGGACTTGCAGCTGATTTCACGGGTGGTTAAGATTGAGGGAGAGCGTGGTAATTTTAAGCAAGCTTCTACCATTTACGCTGAGTATGACGTACCGCAAGATGCCTGGTATTACGAGCAGAACTCGTCTACGCATCTGCCGTATTCGGTTTTGATGGAGATTGCCCTGCAGCCTTGCGGTTTGCTAGGTGCTTACCTAGGCAGTACGCTGCAATTTGCGGACAAGAACCTTTACTTCCGAAATCTGGATGGTACCGGAGAAATGCTTGACTTACCGGCGGGTACTGACTTCCGTGGTAAGACCATAACCAATAAAGCCGTTTTAGTATCCAGTGTAGCGCTAGGAGGCACCATTCTCCAGAATTACACCTTTGAGTGTGCGGTTGATGGTCAGGTATTTTACCGTGGAAAATCGTCCTTTGGGTTCTTTCCGGGCGAAGCTCTGGCTACTCAGGTAGGCCTGGACAATGGGACAGAAGTAGCACCTTGGTTCCAGCAGCAAAACCTCAGCCCTAACCAATACCAGCGAATTAATTTAGATTCTCCCTACGGGAAATTCAAGCTTTTCCGCGCCAGCCCTGAGCAGCCTCAATTACATCTGGCGGGTAATCAGCTCAACTTCCTGGACCACCTGATCATTGCGAAGGAGAGCGGGGAGCACGGCAAGGGTTATATCTACGCATCCAAGGAAGTGCGAACTTATGACTGGTTCTTCACCTGCCACTTCTATCAAGACCCTGTTATGCCAGGTTCATTAGGCGTAGAAGCCATTCTGCAAGCCATGCAGACCTTCGTTCTAAAACAAGGCTTAGCCAAGGACATCAAACAGCCACAATTTGAACAGCTGGCCCAACACACAACGGTGTGGAAATACCGGGGGCAGATCTTGCTCGACGTGAAAATGATGCAATTGGAAGTGCACTTGAAAAGCATTGAAAAGCAGGGAGAGGAATTGCACGTGATCGGTGACGCTTATCTCTGGCGAGATGGTATGCGCATCTACCAACTCACGGATTTGGGATTACGCGTTCACCCCTCAAAAGGATAGGAGCGTATAGCCACTTGTTTAACACAGCAGAAGACAATTTCAATATGATTCAATATATCCATCCAGCCGAGCCGACTCTATTTTGGAAAGGCTCACCACGCGCTATCAGCTTCGTTGCGGAGGGCATTCGCGAAAAGCTAAACAATACCGAAGCTCCTTGTTATGTTGTCCGGGACTTTGGTGGCCGCATTGGCGTAGCCAACGAAGGCTTGGTGAGTAGTGAAGGCAAAGGACTCCAACTGCTGGCTATGGTAGCTGCTGCTCCGCCAGAGCAATTTGGAGATAAGAGCTTTCGCGAAGATTACCGCTTAAAGTATGCCTACAAGACAGGTGCTATGGCCAACGGCATTGCTTCAGCCGAACTGGTGATTGCTATGGGTAAAGCTGGATTAATTGGCTCTTTTGGAGCCGCTGGATTGGTGCCAACAAAAGTAGAGGCAGCTATCCAACGCATCCAAGCAGCCCTACCAACGGAGGCTTACGCGGCCAACCTGATTCATAGTCCCGCGGAACCCGCACTTGAAATTGGTGCCGTTGACCGCTTTATCCAAAACGGGGTACAAGTAGTAGAGGCTTCTGCTTATTTGCGCCTGACACCACACATTGTGTACTATCGGGCTGTAGGTTTAGCGAAGGATACGCAAGGAAACATCATTCGAAATAACAAGGTTATTGCTAAAATATCCCGTCGGGAAGTAGCCGGGCATTTCATGAAACCTGCTCCGGATAAGATCCTGGCACAGCTGGTCAGTGAAGGCAAAATCACGACTCAGCAAGCAGAACTAGCCAAGCAAGTACCGGTAGCCGATGATATAACAGTGGAGGCGGATTCTGGAGGACATACCGATAATCGCCCGATGGTTGCGCTATTGCCGTCTATTATCGCCTTGCGGGATGAGATTCAAGCGCAATACAATTACCAGCAACCTATCCGGGTGGGGGCCGCAGGTGGTATTGCTACACCAGCAGCTGCCCTGGGAGCGTTTATGATGGGCGCCGCCTACATTGTCACAGGCTCGGTCAATCAGGCCTGTGTCGAAGCTGGCACCTCGGAGCACGTAAAACAACTACTGGCCACAGTAGCAACTACCGATGTAATGATGGCGCCCGCTTCGGATATGTTTGAAATGGGCGTGGAGCTGCAAGTCTTAAAGCGGGGTACGCTCTTTGGCCCTAGAGCCAAAAAACTATACGAATATTACATCCGCTACGATTCTATCGATGACATTCCGGCGGATGAACGAGCGAAATTAGAGAAGCAACTCTTCCGTAAGCCGCTTGAGGAAATTTGGCAGGGGTGTATTGACTTCTTCCAGGAACGAGATCCATCTCAGATCGAGAGAGCAAAGAATAACCCGAAGCGTAAAATGGCACTTATCTTTCGCTGGTACCTGGGGCTATCCTCCAACTGGGCTAACGCAGGTGTGGAAGACCGCAAGTCTGATATGCAAATCTGGTGTGGCCCCGCCATGGGAGCTTTCAACGATTGGGTACAAGGCACCTATCTGGAAAAGGCCGAGAACCGACGAGCTGCGGATGTAGCAGAGCACATCATGCAGGGTGCGGCTTATTTGTATCGGGTGCAGGCTTTGGGTATGCAAGGGATACAATTAGGGAAGGGACTGGGGGAATATCGCTCCGACAAAGTACTGGTTACGACTACTGATTTAGTGGGGGCGTAGGGTTTTGGGAATGAATTGTATCCTGTTCTGAATCGGGTATTTTATCAAATGATTGCCCTAATTCAAAATAGTTGTCGATATCATCCGGAAAGGTAAATTCCCAGATGATCTCACCAGAAATGGCTTCGTGTGCTTGCCATTCGTCAATCCAGCCCTCACGTTGATTGGCCTTAAAACTAGTTGAGTGTGGAGTAAGCTTAAGTGAGGCTTCATCATTGCCTTGCAAAGCAACAATTAACTGACAATTTGGAAGATCGTAAATGGAACGAATTTTGCCAGAAGCCGTCCAGTTTTCTACGGGCGCCAATATATAGTAGGTCACTTCAAATCTACACTCTTGCAGATTGTACTCTAGCGAATAAGAGGCTTCACTTTCAGACGTATACACACTCGTACTAATGTCCCATTCCTCATTTCCAGAATAAGCAAAAGGGCGAAACGTTGACGGATCAATTTTAACACTAGAGATAATAATTTGGATGTTTCTTAGCCCCAAAATAGGTTCCACAGATTCCATAATGCCCGGAGTCATATAATCCACCCTGATAATTACCGTATTTCCTAGCGAGTCTGCTTGAATCTCACGATAACCAATTCTGTCAATTTCATTTAAATCGTGTAGCTGAGGTTCAACAGGGTCAAAGTCAGGATTATCGTAGAAGAGACTTTCTAGCACAATAGCAAAGTCGGACAGCAAAGAATCTGGGTCCTCTACTTCTACTGTCAAAAGCATATCGATTTCATCAAAGGGGTGCACGAGTCGCTTAAGCTCAAAGGCCGATTGTTCTTGCTGCTCTAAAAGACCTTCCATTGTCTTAAGCTGCCCGGTGGAAGTCATCGTTTGCCAGATAAGAATAAACAGCGCCAGAAGGGCAAACAATACCGAGAGCGCCGTGGTCCAATTCTCCTTTAACCAATCGATCTGTCTTGTTACGAACGTTCTTCTTTTCGGTAATAACTCAGCCGCACGATTCAATAAGCTTCGGAATCCTGGATGTTCCACTTCTCCGTCCCAATTGTACATATCCGTTGCCTGCACTTGATCATAAGGGGAGATGATATCCACCAATTCTATCCGGGCTGGTGCGTAGACATCGCGCGTAAGCGCGTGGGAGGCCTCGTGCTTTACCCAAGGAGAATTCAAAGCCTTTTCTGACCAAAGGATAATGACACAACCCGCTCCAAAGAGTTTTTCATCGATAATACTGGCCCACTGTTGGCCGCATTGGATATCCTTATCCCACCAGACTTCGAAACCTTCATTGACCAAAGCCTCCATTAGTTTTTGGGCAATCTCGGCCTCTTCTCGTTTGTAGCTGATGAAAATATATCCCTCGCGATCGCTTATTATTTCACTCATTGGGTTTCCTGCTTGTGGTGCAGGATTAAAATAGCAATTTAAGGTGAACTTCGGGTTAAACTGATGGCCAAGTAGGGAATTATACTCCCCCCAAGTTCACCGTACTTGGTACGTGGTACAAAGTACTTGGATTCGAATGTTGCTTGGTCGGCCTTATTTGAAGTGTTCACCTCAGCTTGTGCACTTGGGTTACCGCTTCGTGGCGAGAACTCACCCGCATTTTTTGAAAGACTTGCTTTAAGTGCGACTTAATGGTATTGACACTCAAGAAATGCTTGGCGGCAATTTCCTTGTAGGTGAGCCCTTCGCAAAGACTTTGTAGGAGCTCGTGTTCTCGTGCGGTAAACTGGACACCAAGTTGCTCGCTAAAGGTGGAAAGGGTAGGGAAGGGGTCTCGCTGTTCCGCCGCGTGTTGGTGCAAGGCTAGTTCTATGGCAGTAAGCAGGTTTTGCTGGGTAAAAGGCTTTACGATATAACCGTATGGATAAGTCGTTTTTACCTCAGAGAGTGTACCCATATCAGAGTGGGAGGTCAGAAACACGAAAGGAAAATTATATTTCTCACGAATAATCCGGGCCAGGTCAATACCGTTGAGACTACCTTTGATGGTAATGTCAAGCAAAGCTAACTCCGCTTTTTTGAGGGCGAAAGCGTCCAGCGCTCGGTCGCCATTCTGGATATTGGCTACTACTTCGTGCCCCATGAGTTCCAGCATCATCTGGATCTCGTCGGCAATAATCGCCTCGTCTTCTACGATGATAATTCTTGCCATTAAGCCACCCGTTTTTTGTAATCTCGAAATTGGAATCGGAACTGGGCGCCGTCCTGATTGGAGGATTCCATTTCGCCATCGAGCTGGCGCAAGAGGCTGTTGATGAGACGGAAACCAAAAGAGCTGGCGGAAGCACTAGTGGGATCAAAACCGATACCATCGTCGTTCACTTCCAGTTGTAATAGATTATCTACCTCGTGCAATTTGATATGGATTTGACCAGCCTGCCCTTTCGGGAAGGCGTACTTTAGGGCATTGGTGAGTAATTCGTTGATGATTAAGCCCAGTGGTATGAGGGTATCTACATCCAGGTCCAAGGGTTCAATATCGGCTTGAAAGCTGACTTGATTGGGTGAGATTTGATACGTACTGATGAGCTCCTGGCACAATTTCTCCAGGTATTCCCGCACGTTTACGCTAGTGAGTTGCTCCTTGTTATACAGGTCCTGATGAATTAGTGCCATCGACATCACCCGTGACTTTCCGGCATTAATAGCCTCTTTGATTTCCCGATCCTTGGTCGTCAATCCTTGTAGCCCCAATAGACTTGATACGAGTTGCAGGTTGTTCTTTACCCGATGATGAATCTCTCGGAGTAGGGTGTCTTTTTCCTGTAAGGCTTTTTGGATGACGCCTTTCTGCTCCGCAATTTGTCGGTTACGGCGGAAGAGTAGAAGTAGAAAACCGGCCAGCATGGCTAAACCGACTAATCCCCCGGTAATAATACTCCGTTGTGATTGCAATTCGGCAGATTGTAGCTCGTCCTCCAGCTGCATCTGAGCAATCATTTGCTCCTTTTGCTCCGTTTCGTAGCGCGTATCCAACAGGTTAGCGTATTGCGTACGTCGAACATCGTAAAGAGAATCTCGCAGCACTTGAGAAGCACGCAAATAAGCTATTTCCTGATTAGTGTTTCGGGTACGCTCATAATATTCCGCACCGTATTCGTACAGCAGTTGCTTAGTGTATAAATCATTGGTGCTTAGCGTATAGGCCATTCCTTTTTCCAGGTAAGTGGTAACATCAGCCAAGTCGCTCGTATGCAGCGCCCACTGTATCTTTTGGAGAAAGAACTGACCATAATCTGAGGACTGAGGTCGGAAATTGTCCTCTTCTAAGCTTGCTAGTACATTTCCGGCAGCGGAATAGTCCCCCTCCGCAAAGTGAATACTAAACAGGGTCGTTTTCACCCCCGGAACAAAGTTCTCCTCGTTACCTGAGGCTTGGAAAGCACCAATGGCTTCTTCTGCCAGAGCTGTCGCTTCTTCGTATTGCCCTTGCTTGTAGGCCACAATAGCTTTATTCCGCAAGCAATTTCCTAAAGCTCGACTGGGTTTTCCTTCCGTTAATTGATAATACAAGTCGGCATAGTAATCAGCACGTTCATAATCGCCCAGCTGAATATGTTCATAGCTGAGATGCGAATAAATTGTTGCTAGATAGGTGTCTGTCCGCGGGCCATCCAGCGCTTTGAGATAGGCTTCAATGGCCTCATCAGTACGGCCGAGGCTACTCAACAAATCAGCAATCGATAAATAGTGTAGATTCTTGTACTGAACCCCTGAGATAGAAGCCGTTTCGTCGTATTGCCCTGCTAATTCAAAGTACCAAAAGGCAGAATCAATATTTCCTTTCTCGTGCTGTAGTTCGCCTAGCGACCGGAGGTGACCAAAGATATTAGCAGAATCCTTGGCCATGGTGAAGTAATGCAAGGCCTGCTCGAAGTTGTACTGCGTGCCCGGTCGGAACATCATGGCCAGGGTTTCCCCCTTGGCATCATAAATGCATCCTAAACTCACGTAATCATCTTCAGCTTTGCCGATGACAATGGCGGAGTCCATTAATTCCATTGCCTGGCTTATTTGGCCTTGCTTTAAGATCTCGTAGGATTCTCTTAGCATCGCGGCGGCACGAGTATCTGGCAGGCGGTCTTCCTGCCCCCAAAGCGGTGTTATTGAACAAGTGGATAGAACAAATAGAAAGGTAAGTAAACGCAATTTTTTCATCAATTGATGTAAATAGGATTTGTTTAGAGCTGGCTGTTCTTCGGCTAGATCTTCTTCGCCCAGCAGGACTTCGAGCTCCTGATCAAGCGCGCTTAGACTCTCGTAAATGGCACTAGCTCCTCTTTGGTAAAACCCAATAGCAGCAGGAATATATCTGATCTCGGCCTCTTGCGTACTTGATTTTTTCATGGTGTTCATCTTATCGGTACTACAGAAGCCAAAGGAAAGTAAGAAAAATACGGGTTTCGCCACCCACATGGGTGATAATTGCGAGAAATGAGGACGGGAAGGGGGGATTTGTGGTGCTTTACAGGGGAGAGTAGGAGGGGAGGAAAGGACAAGTGTTTGTTAGTTCTCGGAGAACTTCGAGTTCTCCAAGAACTTTAACTAAGGGATTTTATCCCATGGAATAGAAAAATCGTTCTGCGATGACCTTGCCATCCTTAACCTCGTATACGCACATCTCTTCGGCTATCTCGTGCACGCCATCCTTGCGAGTCACGTCGATACGCATACCAACACTAAAGAAGTTTCCAAATACGAGGGGATCTGAGATCACAATTTCGTGAACCGTCTCCCAATTAGCAGCGTGAGCCTCACCTTTAGCAATCAGGGTGGCGACACCTTCGGTTATGCGATCGGGTACGCCTTCCATCTCGTAGGCTTTGGCATCCGAGGCAAAGAGTTCGCGGTAGGCATCGTTCCAGTTGCCGGCGCGGCAAATTTCCACTAGGCGGTTTGCAATTGCTTCAATGGTCATAGACAGGGTGATTTTTGATTGGTTTGGAAATAACAACAGTTGTTGTTTTAGAGTCGCTAAAATAAAACATTTAATTTTTAAAAGCAATAGATACTAAACATTAATTGCATTTTCATGCGATTAAGGCCCCTCCTCTGCAGCCCTCTGCTCAAGGTTCTTATTAAGCAGAATTCGATTACCGCAGTGCCGATACGTCATTGATCTTTTATGATGAGGGGGGAAATACTATAAAACCTGGGTGGTGAAACGTATTTTTTTTGTGACAAGAATGTGTTTTTTACAAATGTGTAAACAATTGATATAAAATATTTTTTCGCATTATATTTCCCCACATTCGAAAGCAAGACTAATTTCAGCTTGCGTTCAATGCAGAAAGTGACCCCAAAATATCAGAACAAGAGCGGCACTTTTTACGTATAAAAGCAATAAGATCCAACTTGAACCTTTCCTGACAATATTCTTCATTGAACTTGCCAAGGCAACTAGTTGGTGTCTATCCACAACAATCCAACATTCTGCCAATTCAAAGGAACACTATGAAAACATTGTGGCACAATGAAGTATTTGTGGAATCTTCTGCTTTTTACCTTTCTATTTTCAAATCTGTATGCACAATGTCCGCCTGAGGGCACCGAAGTCAAGCTTACCAGTCAAGCCGAGGTAGATGAATTTGTTGCTCAGTACAAGGACTGCACATCATTAGAAGGAAGTCTGATCATAGGTGCAACTTACGCAAACGATGCTGCATCTGATATTACCGATATTTCCGGCCTAAGTGTCTTGTCCTCAGTAGGGGAAAGCCTTACTGTGGGAAACAACCCGAAACTGGCCTCTCTGCATGGCTTGCGGGGACTCCAATCCATCGGTATAAAACTAAATGTCTTTGGAAATGACGCCCTAAACTCCCTGCGTGGTTTAGACAACATCACTTCAATAGGGGAGAACGTAATGATCTACAATAATTCCCAACTCACTGCTTGCGCTGTCGAAAGCGTTTGCAATCGCTTTGCCATGTCGGGAGTCACCAATATTTTCTTTGAAAATGGGGAAGGATGTGATGTAGAGTCAATCAAGACCAACTGCGCCAACTGCCCAATTGGCGATGTAGTTCTCCGTACGCAGGCCGAGGTGGATCAATTCGGAAGAGACTTCCCCAACTGTACGGCTATATTTGGTAATCTGACTATTGGGCTGGAGCGCCTCTCAGAAGGTAATCCTAGAATCAACGGCAGTGGAATAGAAAACCTCGACGCGTTGAGCGGATTAACCACCGTAGTGGACAGCCTTAAGGTATGGGGAAACAACGAGTTGACGGCTTTGACCGGGCTAGATAGCCTAATTTCCGTTGGAGGCCAGCTGAGTATCAGATTCAACAGTCCTAATCTAAAATCCTTAGCTGGTTTGGAGAACATAGGCTTTATTGGAGATGGCTTAGTAGTGGAGGGCAACCTGGGATTAAGGGCGCTAAACATGGATAAGCTCACCTCAATTGGTGGCCAACTCAGTGTCTATATCTGGGGCGGTTTCGGAGATTCCAATAATTACTCCTCATTGAATGGATTGCGTAACCTGACAAGCACGGAGGGTTCGGTAATCATTGGAAATTCCGAAGGGCTGAACTCCTTGAATGAACTGAGTAAACTCACGTCCATTGGCGGAGATTTTTCCCTTCAACATTTGACTAGCCTAACGGATTTAAATGGGCTAAATAATCTTAAGTCCGTAGGAGGAGAACTATGGTTGGAATGCAATCCATCTCTGACCGACTTGGATGCATTAGATAATCTACGCTCCGTTCAGGGCGACTTTAGGTTGACTGATAATGGCGTTACTACGCTTGGCGGATTCGAAGGACTGACACGCATAGGTGGCAGCCTGTATATTAAGGGTACTTATAATGGTGCCCAACCCAATTGTGGTGATGGACTGGTCTCCTTTACCGGCTTAAATAACCTCACATCTATTAGTGGTGGTCTAGAGTTTAATTTGATGACGCTAAACACGTTAAGTGGCTTAACTAAGCTCCGGTCAATAGGTGGTGATCTGCTGATTTCTAATACTGCCTTGACCAATTTAGCGGCTTTCGCAAATCTTGAGACCCTTGGCGGTAGCATCCGGTTTACCGCTAACGAAGCCCTTACTCAATTGGGTAGCTTTGCGAAGATAACGACGGTTCCGGGCGACATTGAAATTGTTTCCAACCCAGCCTTGAGAGAGTTAAAGGGCTTTGAACGCCTTGAATCAACGGGGAGGGACCTGATCATTAAAGGAAACGCCGCCTTAGCTGATGTAAGTGGCCTAAGGGCCTTAAGAATAGTCAGCAGAGATTTTATTGTGTCGCAAAATCAGCGCCTGGGTTCACTAGATGGCTTGGAAGGTCTTAACACAATCAACCGAAAGCTTGCGATCAAGAATAATAGTGCCTTGACTAATTTAGATGCCTTAAGTGGACTTGATGTTTCCACCATGGGAGCTTTGGAAATATCGGGAAATAAGGAATTATCTTCCTGTACCACCAAAATAATTTGTGACTACCTCGACCGGGAAAATAGAATAGCTCAAATTCAAGATAATGGTGCTCGCTGTAATAGTGTTGAAGACGTAGCAGAGCACTGTGGGTGCCCACAGTACGATGTACTGCTTACTACCCAGAAGGAGGTAGACGAGTTCACCAAACTCTACCCCAACTGCGAAAAAATCATTGCTAATGTAGAAATTGGCGTGAGTAGCCTCAGTGATCCTCCATCTGATATTGTCAATATTAGTGGCTTGGGGAGTATAAAATCCATCGAAGGAGATCTGGTCATTTTTCGCAATAAAGACCTGTCCTCGCTGCAGGGATTGGATAGATTAGAAACGGTAGGAGGACTACTTAATATTGAGCAGAACCCTGATTTAGGATCCATGAAAGGGCTCAACAGTCTGGCCTCCATTGGTGGAGTGCTTGATATCCGCAACAACTTTGCTTTGAGCTCGCTGCAAGGGTTAGAAAACCTTTCTTCCATTGGCGGTAAACTCGAGATCAAAGAGAACAAATCCCTGACTTCCATTAGTGGTCTGGAAAAGTTGGACGCCTCATCCATTATAGCCCTCGAAATTAGGGGCAACTCTCAGCTATCTCAATGTACCATTGTATCCGTCTGTGATTTTCTACAAATACCGGATAAGAGTGTGGTTGCTGATAGAAATGGTGAGGATTGTGAGACGATCCAAGATGTGAAACTCTCTTGTGATGCCTGTCCCACGATTCCGAATGTGGTCCTTTCTAGCCAGGAAGAAATGGATGATTACGCTCGGAGTTATGCGAATTGTTCCCGTATCGAGGGTACACTTGAAATAAATGGGAGCGTCAAAGATATTTCTGTATTGAGCAAGCTTCGCTCCATAGGGGGGAGCCTTCTCATCTCCAATACCGAGATGACCGATATAGCCGGATTAGCTGAACTACAGTCCATTGGAGGTGACCTGAAAATTGTCAATAATGAGCTAACTCGTCTAAGCGGATTTGCAGCACTTGAATCAATCGGAGGACAGCTTTACATTAGCGCAGAAAATCAAAGTGACGATCCCAATAGCAATGGCGGATTGGTCAGCGTGAGTGGTTTCAATAAAGTAACTGCTGTAGGCGGAGATGTAGAGCTCAATTTAAGTTCCCTGGTCGATATATCAGGCTTGGGGAATATTCGGGCTATAGGGGGTGATCTTATACTTTCTAATACCGCATTAAGTACGCTCAGTGCCTTCGATAAGCTTGAATCGCTTGGAAAAGGATTGAAACTTAATGCAAACCGAGCGCTATCTGAGTTGAGTAAATTCAAAGGAATTACGGCCATTCCCGGTGATCTGCAAATTATCGCTAACCCAGCCTTGAAAAATTTAGAGAACCTAAAGCAAATCAGGTCTATTGGCGGAGATTTACGGATCAAAGGAAATACGACCTTAGCCAATTTGAGTGGCTTGGATAATCTCGGCTACATCAGTGGAAACCTTGAGATTGCCAACAATCCTTTGACGAAATTGAATGAATTAAGTAAGCTTAAGTCGGTTGGTAACAATTTTAAGCTAACCGAGAATGTAGTTTTGAGTGACCTGGGCGGTTTGAATAGTCTGACTACCATCGGTGGAAGCCTGTGGATCATCGCCAGTAATTTGACTGAACTGGATGAGTTGTCAGGTCTACAATCGCTTGGCGGTGCACTTTTCATTCAGAACAACGGTAGATTGAACAACCTAGATGGATTGGCCAACATCAGTGCAATTGGCGGTGATTTTAGAGTTGTGGACAATGCTTTGACCGACTTTAGTAGCTTCACATCGCTGGAATCAATTGGTGGATTACTCCAGATCAAGAATAATAAGCAACTAGCATCGCTCAACGGCTTATATCGGCTAGAGGTTTCCTCTATTTCCATGCTAGAAGTTTCGGGTAATACCGCACTGGCAGACTGTGCTATTGAGATCCTTTGTAACTTTCTTAAAATCGAGGATAGGACGGCGATTATATCCGGAAATGGTGAAAGCTGTTCTTCTATGGAGGAACTCAGTAGATCTTGCGAGGATATGAACTAATAAAGACTGGGCCTCCACACACCGCACTTGCAATGTGGCTTTTACTTTCCTTTGAGAGGGTGGGGGAGTCCTAATGCAAAAAGGCCGGAGCGAATGCCCCGGCCTCTAAACTGTTGTGTTTAAAATATATCGTCTCTAGCGACGGCCCCACAGTTCCACGCGACCCCGACGGCGCGCGCGGTTCTTGGTGTCGTACCAGAAGACAACTTTAGTAATCACCCGACGATTACCTGGAAAGTCTAAATTACGTGTTACTTGTCCGGCGCGCAGATCGCCACCCGCAAAACGGAAAGATTCCGTAGAACCGTTGGCAAAGTGAACTACGCAGCGGTGGATATTAATCGGCGCTAGCTCCGCTTTCAAGCGAATGGAGGTGAAGGTACCTTCACGTGCGGTCACTAGAATTTCATCACGGTCTAAACCGTAATTGACGCGACGTTGGCCCAATTTTTCCCAACGGGGAGGCATCTGAAGCGATTCGGCAAGATCAGCGGAATAAGCGTGTGCTTGCACTGGTGTAGCAAAGGCGAGGGCTAGGACGATGAACAGGCTTTGAAAGAAATAGGATTTCATGTTCTCAGTAAAGTTTGGTTGAATGAATTTGCCTTTTTGACTGCGGGAATAGCCAGGCGTTTAATAAGAAAATACTAAGGGAATGTTAGGATTCTCTTAAACTTCTCTTTACGAAAGTAAGCATTAGCGGGTAGGAGAGGAGGGCTACTCCTCGATGGGTTCTTCCGGGCGAATAGGTAAAGTGATCTCAAAGCGGGTTCCTTTGCCTACGGTGCTGTTAACCGCAATTTTTCCGCCGTGGCTTTCCACTATACCGTAGGAAATGGATAGACCCAGCCCTGTTCCGTCACCAACCTCTTTGGTGGTGTAAAAGGGTTCAAAGATCCTTCTTAACACCCCTTCACTCATGCCTTGCCCATTGTCAGCAATCGTGATCTTCACATTATCAGCGCCCTCTGCTTGCGTGGACAGGGTGATCTCTCCATTACCAGAGATAGCCTGAATACTATTGCTGATCATGTTGACAAAGACTTGGTTCAGTTCACCGGGAAAGCCCATTATTTCCGGGAGGCTGGCGTAATTTTTACTTAGCTTGATGCGGTCCTTGTATTCACTATGGAGGATGGATACCGCCGAATCGATGGGGTCGTGGATATTAAACAGCTCCATCTTGGGTTTGTCCTTGTAGGAAAGATAGCGCAAGCTCCTGATAATATCGGAAGTCCGCTGGGTCCCTTTTTTAATACTATTGATGAGTTTATTAATTTCTTCGTTGAGGTAGGCTATATCCACTTCGTCTCGCAGCTGAATGATTTCTGCTACTTTTTCCTGCGCGTCAAGTGCGTTTAGCGAGAGGATAGCCTGAAATATCCGTTGTAAGTCCTGGATATCCATGGCCAGTGCATCCGTGCAATTACTGATGTAGTTAATGGGGTTATTGATCTCATGCGCAATCCCAGCCGTGAATTGACCGATGGTAGCCATTTTTTCCTGTTCAATCAATTGATTTTGGGTTGATTTCAATTGACACAAGGTTTCCTCTAACGAAGCTTTCTGCGAAGCAATGATCAGGGTGCGCTCCTTGACTTTCTTTTCTAAATTCTCCTGGTGACGAAGCAATGACCGGAGCCGGTACTGGTAGAAAGCGTAAATAAACCCAAGTGCCAACAAGATCGTCATAATCCTAAACCACCAGGTCTCCCAATAGGCGTGCTTAACGTGAATATTTAGGTGATTAATTTCGTCCGGGCTTGATTCACCGTAGGTACTAGTCTTGACTTCAAAACGATATTTGCCGGGCGGAACGTTGGTGTAAACCGCTTGGTTGAGCTGATCGGCAAAATTCCAGTTCTGCTCAAAAGGCCAAAGGCGGTAGGCGTAGCGATTCTTGACCTGCTTATTGAAATTAAGGGCATTAAACTCGATGGAAAACACCCGCTCATCGTAGTCAAGCGCAATATCGGGTGAAGTAATAATATTAGCTCTTAGTGGTCCTTCTTCACTGATGCTTACATCTTCAAAATGTATCCTAAAATTGGTAAATACGATATCCTGGCGCACATCTTGGGCAGCTACATTTTGGGGCGAAAAGCGGGTAAGACCATTGATTCCGCCAAAGTAGATATTGCCCTGCTTATCCAGCATGCTGGCCCCTTGGTTGAATTCATTACTCTGCAGGCCATCTACATCGTAAAAGTTGATGAATCGCTCCGCCTCTGGTACAAACTTAGATATGCCGTTATTGGTACTCACCCACAATTGATCGCCTTCAAACTCGATTGCGTACACCCGATTATTTGGGAGGCCGTCCGCCACCGTGTAGTGCGTGTACTGTAGACTACCATCTTCCAGGTACTGCATTTTATTCAAGCCATAATCGGTACCAATCCAGAAGGTGTTTTCTGGGCCTTCCCGAATAACTCGTACATGATTATTACTGAGTGTGTTATAGTCGTTGGGTTGATGGTAGATTCTTTTGAAGTGATCGCCCTCCATTAGGTTGAGGCCGTTACTGGTACCTACCCAAAGACGATTCTGGGAATCTCGGTAAATAGCCCGCACGCGATCACTTGATAGGGTAGTGGTATCATTTTCCTGATATTGGTAGCGCACTACCGTTTGGGTCCGATTATCGAAATAGTTTAAACCGTCGCTGGTAGTGCCTACCCAAACACCCGTTTCCTCTACCACTAGGCAACGAATACTATTGGACGAAAGGGAATTGGAGGAGGCATTGTCCGCTTGCCAGGAGGTAAATTCGTAGTTACCATCGGGCCCCAAAGTCATTTTGTTGAGCCCGTAGGACGTGCCCAGCCATAATGCATCGGCAAAAGGATCGGCCTTGATCGTCCAGACTCTATTGTGCGAGAGACTCTTAGAGTCAGTGGGCTCATTAAAAAGGCGTAGGACGGAATAATCCGCTACATCCAGGCGGTTGAGCCCTTCGGAGGTACCCACCCAGATAAAACCATCCGTATCTTCTTCGACGGACCAAACTGCATTATTACTCAAGCTGTAACCGACACCCAGTTGGTTGTGTACATGCTCAAATGCTTTGCGTGAAGGGTGTACAATACTAATACCCGATTCTGCCGAGCCTAACCAAATTCGACCATCGGGTTCTTCGTATACACTGATGAGGAAGTTACTGGAAATCGACTTTGGATTATTGGAATTGTACTTATAGGCTTGCGCCGTAAAAGTCTGGGTGTTAAATAGATTTAGGCCCTTATCGGTAGCTAACCATAGGTTACCATCAGGGCGAATTTCTATATCCCAGATTACATTACTGGAAATACTGCTTTCCTGTTCGGGGTGATGGGTAAAACTTACCAGTTCTTGTTCTTTACCATAAAATGCGTACAAGCCACCTTCATCGGTCCCCATCCAGATGATGTTGTTCTGCCCCCGTACCAACTTTAGTGTCTGTAGAGCGGGGCGCTGCGAGAGCTTGCTAAACTCGAAGGTACTGGTGTTGAATAGGTAAAGCGACTTTGATCCAAAAGCTAGCAGCAGATGCTGCTCATCGAAAGCAACGATATTGTTCAGAGGCTCCCGAAGATCCTTATGCAAATGGGGGATGAATTGGTCGCTCTTTTCATCATAGCGTAGTAAATAACGCTCGCTGTTGCGTGTGGCGGCCCAGAGTGTACCGTCCTCAGCTTCGGTGATATCACTAAAGCTTACCCGCGAAGAATAAGCGGTTGAGCTTTCACCGTAGTAGCGCTTGAATTGATCCTGCTGTCGATCGTAGCGGTTCAGTCCATCAGCAGTACAGACCCAGAGGGTGTTATGACGATCTACGTAGAGTTTATAAATGTAATTGGAGGAGAGGGAAGTCGTTTCCTCGGTCGTGCGGTAGACTTTGAAGTGGTAACCATCATAGCGATTAAGCCCTTCGCTGGTTGATATCCAAATAAGGCCCTGGTGGTCTTTAATAACGTCGCTAACGGTAGCTTGTGAAAGGCCATCGCCAATGCTAATATGGTCAAAATTGAGGCGTTTTGACTGACCAAATAGTAGCATCGACAATACAATAAGGAGGAGCGAAATGCTCATTTTAGCTAGGGTCTTTCTGGTGCGATCCATATAGCTAAAATAGGAAATTGGAACTATCCGAAGGCGGTCAGCGGAGTGAAATGGGAAATACGCGTAGTGAAGTGGGCTAGGGGAGTAGTAGGCCTTGTGTAGACCCTAACAGTCACTACATCAAGTAATTAGCGCTTGTATTTCGCTGCTCAATTGTTGGGTATCCCAAGGCTTGTTGATAGACTTTGCGATGATGCCTTCTGCCACCGCATCCTGGATTTCTTCTTCGTGCGTGTAGCCAGAAATGATCATCCGTTCCAAGTTTGGGAAGTGGGTCTTTATGTACTTACATAAATCTACCCCGGTCATACCTGGCATCTTGTAATCCGAGAGAATTAAAGCAAAGTTGCCGGTTTCGAGCATACTAATAGCTTCGGCTGCACTAGAGGCCGTGGCTACGTTGTAGGTTCTCCTAAATACCGACCGAAAAGCGATCAGGTTATTCGGCTCATCGTCAACGTAGAGTATTTGTGGCTTTGTTGCTTTTGTAGGAGTGTTTTCCATAATCGGCAAATCATTACAGTAGGAAGTAGATTAGTCGCCGTATTTCGTATGTAACGAGGCGCAAAATAAGCATTTCGATCCATCTTTTCCGGTCTACCAACCAGCGATACTGTCTTCACTTGGATAGTTTCTGACTTCACTGCACCGCATCTTCGTTTTCACAAAAAAACACTCAAGACTAGCATCTTAAATTAATTTTCAGTAAATTAGATTTAAGTTTAAAGCAAAACAAGCAGCCGCTTCACATTAAAACTACGGCCATTCGAACCATCATTTTTGAATGCCTTTTGTATGTAGTAGTTGTATATTCTCCTCCCCATTCCTGTCCCCGCAAATGAAACTATGGCACCATTACCCATGGTGAACTTGAACATCTATTACCTAAAATTCTATTAAGTCACTGCTTATGATACAGCAGCTATTCTTTCACGGATTTATCATTCTATTAATAGGTCTCATCGGAGGGTATCCCTTCTCGTTTTCCGCTCACAATAAGAAGGAGCGTGAAACAGCCTGGAGACTGTTTCATTTCGCAAGTTGCATGGGCGGCATTATGCTGATTGCCATTGCTGCTTGCCTACATGTCTTGGAAATCTCTGAGGCCAGTACCTTTTGGGTATTGTTCTTTTCTCTAATTGCCAACTATGCCTTTGTCTTAGGCATGTTTATTGCCGCTGTCTCTGGCGAAAGAGGCTTGAAATGGGAAAAGAAGTTTTTAAATAAAGCAGTCTACATACTGTATTCCGTAGCCACTACCTTCTCCCTCGTTTTCATTCTCATCCTACTATACAGTATTTACTGAGGAGGACACGGAGGCATTACTGTGACTATTTATTAAGAGCGGGTTTGATTCTACTGTAGATAATTGCTTCAATATCACCCGAGGTAGCAGAATACAGCCTTACTCTAAACACCAACTAAAACTCAAGATGACTTTAAACCTAAACGCCCTCCTTGTCAAATGGAGTGAAGAACGAGCGAGTCATAAGGCCTTCATTTATCTTGGTCACGGAGATAAAACGGAAGCGGAAGTCACCTTCTCAGAGCTTTATCGGCAGTCTTCAAAAATTGCCCATTATTTATTTGAGAAGCACACTTCTGCCAGCACCATCCTTTTGTTATTTAACTCTCCGTTTGAATTCATAAAGGCTTTCTTTGGTTGCTTACTAGCCGGAAAAATTGCGATCCCGATGTTTCCTCCGAGAAACAGGAAGAAAATTGATCGGCTTGTACGGATTCTCCAGAATGCGAATTCCTCGCTTATTTTAACCAGTAATAAGGTAAAGACCAAGCTCTTTGAAAGAAATGACCTTGGTATTGAACTTGACTTTCAGGTTGAAGAAATTGAGCAAGCTCTTGACACGGAATTTAGTGGAGTTTTTGATCCGCTGGGGGTTCCACAAAATGAGGTAGCTATGCTCCAATACACTTCCGGTTCAGCGGGAGTTCCTAAGGGGGTTATTGTTACTCATCAAAACATACTCGCTAATCAATCCGTCATTAAAGAATCATTTGGTCACTCTGACCAGACTGTCTTTGGTACTTGGTTGCCCTTTTTTCATGATATGGGGCTAGTGGGTAACATTCTCCAGCCGTTCTATCTGGGCATTACCTGTGTCTTATTTACCCCGGAGGGGTTTGTGCAAAAACCAATTCGCTGGATCAAAGCAATTAGTGATTTTGGTGTCACCACATCTGGGGCTCCAAATTTTGCTTACGATTTGTGTACTGCTCGGATTGATGACGCACAGTTATCAGATATAGATTTAAGCTCCTGGAGTGTTGCGTATAACGGAGCCGAACCGATAAGTCCAAATACGCTCGACCGATTTACCAAAAAATTCGAAAAATGCGGTTTTAAACGGTCTTCTTTCTTCCCTTGCTATGGTATGGCGGAGACTACCTTAATTGCTACCGGTGGTGATTATCGAAAAGACCCGGTTGTGGTTACCATTGACGGTAGTAAGTTGGCAGTAGGAGAGGCGGTCACTTTTGGTGTACCAACTGATGGTAATAGCAAGCAGATTGTTGGTTGTGGAAAGGCCTGGCAAGATAATCATCTCAAGATTGTAGATCCCAAAAACTGCACCTCGCTACCTGATGGTCATATTGGTGAAATTTGGATGAATGGATCCTCTGTGACACAAGGGTACTGGGGAAAGGAAAAAGAGAACCACGAAGTTTTCCAGGCTTCTTTAAGTAATGGGGCAAATACCTCACCTATCTATTATTTAAGAACTGGTGATCTGGGATTTTTCAAGAACGATGAGTTGTATATCCTGGGACGTCTTAAAGATTTGATCATTATACGAGGTAGGAATTATTACCCGCAGGATATCGAATGGGAAGCGGAAAAGGCTCATCCCTCTTTGAAAATGCATAGCAATGCAGCCTTTTCTATTGAAATTGATGATAGGGAAGAACTGATTCTTGTCCAGGAAATCAGGCGTTCCTGGATACCCAAGATTGACCAAGGGGAGGTGAAGAAGGCAATTAAAGCGGCTATCACTAACGAGTTTGAGGTGAACGCATATGAGATTGTTCTAGTCACAACCTTTTCAATTCCCAAAACCTCTAGTAATAAAATTATGCGGAAAAAGACTAGGGAATTATACCTCAATCAACAACTGGTTCAGCTCTAAATAAAAACCATAGCTATATGAAAAGGAAGAGCATCGCAATAGATGAGTTTGATATTGCTGACGACTACAAAATGGAGAATAGGGATAAGCTGGAATTAGAGTCTAGGTATCTAAAAAAATTCCAGATAATTCATGCCTACGCCATTTTATTGGTGCCGATTCCCTTTACCATCTATGCCATTTATCATGCTGCTGTCCATGGAATTACCTGGTGGGAAATTTCTTTGTTTGTAATAATGTACTGTGTTTCTTGGATAGGTATTACCGTAGGCTTTCATCGTTTTTATTCCCATAAGTCATTCAAGGGTGGTAAGGCAACTAAAATTATGCTCGGCATCTTTGGATCTATGGCCTGTCAGGGGCCACTAAACTACTGGGTTAGCAACCACCGTCGGCACCACCAGTATTCTGATCAACCAGGGGATGTACATTCGCCTTATGTAGATAAGGATGCAAAAAGTATTAGTGGTTGGTTTCGGTCGTTTTGGCATTCACATGTAGCTTGGACCTATAGCCACGAAATCACCAAAACCACAGCCGTTGCTAAAGATCTGCTGAGAGACCCTCTCATTCAAAAACTACACTCTTCCTACTATATCTGGTTGGCGCTCGGGTTTTTGATCCCAGCAATAGTTGGTGGCTTAGTCACCGGAACTTTGGCCGGTATGTTCCAGGGTTTGCTGTGGGGTGGTTTTGTCCGCTTGTTCTTTACGTATCACACAACAAATACGATCACCTCTTTGACCCATATGTGGGGAACCAAAGAGTTTAACTCTAAGGACGAAAGCAGGAATAATATTTGGCTAGCTATCCCAACCTGGGGGGAGGCTTGGCATAACAATCACCATACCTTTCCCTACTCCGCCATTTTTGGATTGAAGTGGTACCAGCTTGATTTGGGAGGGCAATTCATAAAACTACTGGGACTGCTCGGCATGGCCTGGGATATAAGAACGCCTTCTGAGCATGCCATCGAAAAGTACAAACTGCGGGATTAAGGAATTGCGCCTATGGTGCAAAATTTCAAACTAAAAGCTGGAGCAATCATCTTGCTTTGTTTCATGAAAATAATTAATGAAAAACATCAATTACAATGGAAGTAAAGAAAGTAAATGGCAAGCAAATGACCTTGGAGGATATTCAGGATTGGCTTGTACAATACGTATCTGATACATTGGAGATTCCAACTGCTAATATAGATCTGGACGAATCGTTCAAGAACTTGGGATTCGATTCTATTTCGGCAGTTGAACTATCGGAAAAGATCGGGAGCTTTTTAAACCTGGAAGAAGCATTAGATCCCACAGTAACCTATGATTATACCACCATCAATCAGCTTTCAGGATATTTGGAAAACCTTACGAAGTGAGTTCAATAAAAACCTCGGAAACCTTTGATTCTATTTATCTGAAACGAAGGTACAGGACGATTGGTATCTTAACTTTTCTATTGCCCTTTGCAGGTACCTTGTTTACCCTTTATCTACTGGTAATGGATAGGGGCGTGGACACCTTTTTTGTTGTTTTCTTAATAGTAATGTACTTCCTTTCTGTATTTGGGTTAGAGGTAGGCTATCACAGGTATCTTTCGCATAATGCCTTCCAGACCAGTAAGACGTTTCGGGTAATCCTAACGATACTCGGAGGTATGGCGGCTTCAGGGCCACCTATTTATTGGGCCGCAACACACCGGCTACACCACAAATACTCTGACAAAGAAAAAGATCCTCATTCCCCTCATCTTTTTGGAGACAGGCTTTCAGATAAGCTGAAGGGAGCCTGGCACGCCCACATTGGATGGATGATTAATGGGCAAATTACTAACTCCGTCTTACTAGGGAAGAACTTGGCCAAAGATGCAACAATGAGAGCCTTGGAAAGGCTTTATCCGTTTTGGATATTGCTCGGATTGGTAATTAGCGCTACGGTAGGTTTTATATACACCGGCGATTTCAAGGGTATGCTGCTAGGGTTTTTCTGGGGAGGACCAGTACGGATATTTTTTGTTCATCTGCTTTACATCGGTGGTTTAAACTCCATTTGCCATACGTTTGGTGTTCGCGACTTCAAGACCAATGATCAAAGTCGCAATACATGGTGGATGGCCTTGCCAACTCTGGGGCAAGGTTGGCATAATAATCACCACGCCTTTCCACATTCGGCAATAGTAGGAATTAAGTGGTGGCAAATTGATATTTCTGGTTACATCATACTTCTTCTAAAACATTCTGGACTGGTGTGGAATGTATTGGAACCCGACATTTAAGGGAGCACCAAAACCAACAATTATGGAAAAAACAACCCAATCAGCGGGAGCGTCCAAATATGCCATTCAACATCATTACGACACCAGTAACGATTTTTATGGGCTTTGGCTGGATAAGACTAGGACCTACTCTTGTGCCCTATTCGAGAGCGGAGAGGAATCATTGGAAGAGGCTCAAATTAACAAGTTGGACTATCACATTAGAGAGTCCCGTATCAAAAGCGGTCAAAGGCTACTTGATATCGGATGTGGTTGGGGTAGCACCATACAAAGAGCTCTTGAGACAACTGACATTCGGGCTGCCGTTGGATTGACTCTTAGCGAACAACAAGTCGCTTATTGCGAAAGGCTAAATAGGAGAGAGGGGGTTGATATCAAGCTTGAAAACTGGGAAGATCATTCAACCGAACACGCCTATGATGGGATTATCTCAATAGGAGCTTTTGAGCATTTTTCTCGCCCGGAATTGAATCAGGTAGAACGCATTCAGGGTTACAGGAAATTCTTTGAGAAATGCCATAAATGGCTTCCTAACAAGGGCTTTCTTTCGCTGCAAACTATCGCCTATGGCACTGCTGAAAGAAGCCAAATCAATCAGTTTATATTAGATGAAATATTTCCTCAATCTGATCTCCCGTACCTCGAAGATATTGTGATAGCCAGTAAGGGCATCTTTGAAATTCAACGGGTTCGTAATGACAGAATGGATTACGCTAAAACCTTTAAGCATTGGAAAAAACGATTTAAAGTACAGCGTCAAGCAGCGGTACACCTTGTAGGGGAAACTAAAGTCGCTCATTACGAAAAGTATATGGATTTATTCATGATTGGGTTCCACATAGGAAATATGGTGCTTTACCGGCTTACCATGAAGGCTATCTAAAATCCCCGCTTATGATAAACGACAAGGCAATTGTTGCAATAGGTATGGCTTGTCGCTTTCCAGGAGCCAAGGATTTAAAATCCTATTGGGAACTTCTACTGGAGGGCAAAAGCATGATTATAGAAACGCCGAATGAGCGTTGGTCAAAGGCGCAAATCTATGACCCAGAGAGTTCTGCTCCTGGAAAAGCCATTTCAAAATGGGGAGCTTACATTGAGGATGTAGATCATTTTGACAATGAGTTTTTCAATATCAGTGCTGAGGAGGCGGAGCGCATTGATCCACAGCAACGACTAATCCTGGAGCTTACCTGGGAAGCGCTGGAGAACGCTGGCATCAATCCACAGGCCCTAAGTGGAGAGAATATCGGTGTCTATATGGGGGTAAGTCACTCAGATTATGAACGTATTACTTACCGGGAGCTGGAGGGCGTGGTAGGATACGATGGCCCAGGTTTATATCATTCGATTGTGGCTAATCGAGTCTCTTATTTTTTCAATTTCACGGGGCCAAGTATAGTGGTTGATAGTGCTTGCTCTTCTTCCCTGTCTGCCTTGCAAGTTGCTTTTAGGGCGTTACGCTTTGGCGATGTGGAGATTGCGATTGTCGGTGGAGTCAATCTTAACCTTACCCCAGAAGAGACCATTGGATTGTCCAAAGCTAATCTGCTTTCTCCAACAGGTACCAGCGCTCCTTTTTCTAATGAGTCAAATGGTTTCGTAAAAGGGGAGGGGGCAGGTGTCATTGTTCTTTGTACCCATGAGCTGGCAAAACAACAAAACAAGACAGCACTTTGTGAAATCTTGGCCGCCTGTATCAATCAGGACGGGCGCAGTAATGGAATCTTAGCACCGAGTGGCAACCAACAAAGAAGTTTGATCAAGCAAACGCTGGAGCAGGCTCAGGTGGCAAGGGGCGATATAGATTATGTAGAAGCGCACGGAACCAGCACCTTCATTGGTGACTTAATTGAATACAAGGCTCTGGACAGCATTTACGGAGATCATGAATCTAGAACTCAGAAATGCATCATCGGGTCTCTAAAAGCCAATATTGGACACTTGGAGGCCGCCTCTGGGATTGCCTCTTTGATTAAAGTGATTCTCTGCTTACAGCACGATATTATTCCGGCACAAATCAATTGTGAGACCCCAAATAGATTCATCAAGTTAGATAAGACGGGCTTAAGTATTCTTTCAGAGGCCCACGCTTGGAAACAGAAAGCGGCCTGTAGGATAGCAGCTTTAAGCGCTATGGGCTTTGGAGGAAGTAATGCACATGTGATACTTAGAGAAGTTAAAGCGCCAAGGGAAGAACCAGCTCTTACGCCAAGGCCTTACAACTTAGTAGTATTGTCAGCCCACAACAGCGCAGCCTTAAAAAAGAGGGTTAAAGATATAAGTGATTGGTTAAACGAGAATCCAGCTTGTAATGGTACCGAGTTATGCATGAATCTGAATTTAGGAAAGGGTGTATTTGACTATAGAATTGCTTTTTCGTTTCAAAATATACCAGATCTAAAAGCTCAACTCGAAACTTTTTGCGAAAGCGGAGACACGGAACCAATGCGGACGAAAGCTTGGTGTTGGAATCTTTCCTTTAAACAGGAACTTCAATTGGATGAGATTGCTCTGATCCAGCAGGAGCCCATGTTTTCCAGTGTTTTGCCCGAGGTTCGAGAGGCACTTACAACCATTCATTTATCAGGAAGGACAAGCAAAAGGAACGCCCCACTTGACTTAATGCAACTATGGCCTAAGCTTGATGCCGCTACAAAATCTTACTTGTCAGCTTTTGTCTATTATCGGACACTAGAAGCGTCAGGAATTGTTCCAAAGTTCATAATTGCCTCAGAGGAAGATCTCAATTTAGCGCTTAACCTAAAAAAACAGCGATCACTTTTAGATGCTTTGCGGTCTGTACATAAGGCCGCCAATAATGGTCAGAACCTGACATTTGAAACATCGGAAGTAAAATCCACTGACACAATCATTGATCGACAGTCCTTTATTAAGTTAAATAATGACAAAGGACCGTTTAGTGTGCATTCGTTAGTGCCGATCGATGCGCTTGGAGCGCATAGGGTGGGGGAAGACCTTCAGGGAGCACCCTTTGTTGCGAGAATGCTGCAGGATATTGGTTCGTTCTTTGTGAGTGGCCTGGACATTGATTTTCATCAAGTCTATCGCGGCCAATCATTCAAGACAATGGACCTACCCACATTTCCATTCCAGCGCAGATCCTTCTGGGTCAGGTCAGTTGTAGACCAATCTGAAGCGGCACGATACCCAACCTATAAATCTAGCATTGGGGTAGATACTATTTTATGATCTAAAAGCTATTACCATGAGTATTTTTGACAAACTTGTAGGAGGCCCGCTTGGGCGCTATGCTTCTTATGCACATGGGTATTTTGCCTTCCCCAAACTGGAGGGACAATTAGGTAATCATATGGTCTTTAAAGGCAAAGAAGTGATCTGTTGGAGCATCAATAATTACCTTGGTCTTGCTAACCACCCCGAGGTCAGAGAAATCGACAATGAAGCCATGAAAGAGTGGGGAATGGCCTATCCTATGGGGTCCCGGATTTTGACTGGTGAGACAACTTACCACGAAAAGTTGGAAAAGTCTCTAGCGGAATTTGTCGACAAAGAGGCAGCTATGCTCTTAAACTATGGTTATCAGGGAATTATGTCGGTTATAGATACAGTACTGGGGCGTAATGATGTTGTCGTATACGATAAAGAATGCCATGCCTGCATCTATGATGGTGTGAGAATGCACGTAGGAAAACGCCTACCGTTCGAGCACAATGATATGGATAGCCTAAGGGCACAGTTGGTAAAAGCAACCGAGCTGGTTAAAGCTAGAAAAGGTGGAATTCTGGTAATCAGCGAAGGGGTTTTCGGGATGAAGGGAGATCAGGGGAAATTGCGGGAAATTGTTCAAATGAAAGAAGAATTTGATTTTCAGCTATTGGTTGATGATGCTCACGGATTTGGCACCTTAGGAGAAACAGGCATGGGAACAGGGGAGGAGCAGGGCGTTCAGGAGGAGATCGATCTATACTTCACTACTTTTGCTAAGTCAATGGCAAGTCTTGGTGCCTTTGTTGCCGGACCAAAAGAGGTAATTACCTTTCTGAAATACAACGCTCGATCTCAAGTCTTTGCCAAGACGCTACCTATGGCAGTAGTTATTGGTAATATGAAGCGACTCGAGCTGCTAAGAAATAACCCAACATTTAAGGATAGATTATGGAGAAATGTTCGCGCCCTACAAAAAGGCCTAAGGGAGAAGAAACTGGACATTGGTAACACAAATAGTTGTGTTACTCCTGTCATTCTAAAAGCATCTGTAGGTGAAGCATCTGAACTTGTAAAAGACCTAAGGGAGAATCATGCGATATTTTGCTCAATGGTTTTTTATCCTGTGATCCCTAAGGGGACGGTAATTCTAAGGTTGATCCCAACAGCTTCTCATAGCATGGAGGACGTTGAACGCACAGTCCAAGCCTTTGGTGATATTGCGGATAAGTTATTCCGGGGCGACTACAGGAATGAATACGTTGATTCTATGTAGGCCAAGGAGAGCCTTTCGGTAAAGGAAACTCGATACGTAATGCCGTTGGTTTGAGATATGATTTTATGCCTATAATTTATATTATGTTAAGTAGAGCATTTAAAACTACCCTTTCACTACCTTCTCACACTCTTGCCAGAACTTTCGAGCAGTATGCTCCCAATCAAATTTAGCAGCCTGTGCCATATGCTTTTCACTAAAATCTTCTTTATTCTCGTACACCTCCTGCATCTTTTCGCTTAAGGCAAGTGCATCACCAGTTGGAAAAAACAGGGCACTCCCCTCTCCTATTTCTCGTAAACTGGAATTATCGGCTGCTACAACCGCTGTACCGCAAGCTAAGGCCTCTACAATTGGCAGACCAAAACCTTCGTATTCAGATGGATAGATCAGAGCCTCACTATGCGTGTACAGAACTGGCAAATGCGCAGTGGCCGCATAGCCCGTTTGAACAATGCGATCCCTAAATGGATGCTCAGCTAATGCGGCATCAAATACTTCTGTCTTCCATCCTTTTTGTCCAACCAGCACCAGCTGCACCTGCTTATTTATTTTCAAACAAAAACGTTTAAATGCTTCTAAGAGGGTCAAGCCTTGCTTGCGTGGTTCGATGGTGCCGACATTAATGAAATAAGGTTCTGTGATCCTGTAGTCATTTAATACTGCTGAGTCATGTGTTGGCTTAAAGATGGAGCTCTTACCCAAATAAATAGCTGTATTCTTGTTTTCGCAAAACGGAAAGAAATTTACCAGATCCTTAGACGTATGTCTGCTATTAGTGAAAACCCAATTTGTTCTTCTCAAAATGCCAGGCAAAAATAGGCGCTGTAGTAGTTGGCTATGCCAACGATGATGTTCAGGGAAAAGAAAGGGCGTTAAATCGTGAATCATCGTCAAGCGTTTAATGCGCTTTGGTAGGTTGAAGGGTCCAAAATGAGCGGGCTCAAAGACAGCCTCTACCTCACTGCGCCATAGCAGAAACGGGACAATGAAGAACAAGCGTAAGGATGCGAATCCAATCGGCAGCCTAATATTTCGAACAATAATTTGTTTGATATCTAATTCAGGGTCGAATGCCTCTCTAATGAGAACCAGTTGATCTGCCTTACCGATACGGATCAACGCGGCGATGAGTTCCCGGGTAAATACGTGTACCCCAGCCGATTGATTATCCAGGGGATCAGCAATTATGGCAATTTTCATCGATTCTCGTTATCGCTGATGATCGTTTCGTAGTAGCTAAGGGTCTTGAGAGCGGTTTTTAGCCAATGAAACTTGGTAGATCGTTGCCAAGCTGCTTCGGCCATTTTTGCTCTATGCACTTCATCTTTCAACAGTGCGAACATGGCGTTCTTTATCTCCGCTACTTCCAACGCATTTACTGCCAAGCCACTCTCACCAGCCACTTCTGGCATGGCGCTATTATTCCCATAAATAACAGGGATGCCACTCTGCATAGCTTCGAGTATGGGTAGTCCGAACCCTTCGTATAGGGAGACATAGCATAGCGCCATAGCATTGGCAAATAGCACACTAATATCCTGGTCACTGACAAAGCCCGTAAAGTAAACTCCAGCTTCCCGGAGCGCAGCTTCGTTTTCAAATAAGGTTTCGTATTTCCACCCCTTCTTACCACAGATAAACAAACTAACCGGCTGATCGTATTCAGTCTTGAGCTGCAGGAAGGCCTCAATAGTGCGTTTAATGTTCTTGCGCGGCTCTATAGTACTTAGCGTGATAAAATACGGAGTATTCGGTAGTTGATAGCGACCCAAACAGGGTTGGATATCCTCCTTTTTGAGTTGTCTGTCGAAACCACCATTCGCCCCTTCGTAGATTACTTCAATCCGATTCTCCGGATAATCATACAATTTTCTGAGATCTCCTTTCGTGCTCTCAGAAATGGCAATGACTGGAAATTGATGCCTGACCATTTCGTTGACCCCTTTCTGGGTTTTCTCTACATTGTCCTCCGTATGAAACTCGGGAAACAATTCGTGCGTAAGATCGTGTACCGTAATCAGATGCTGCCCCTCTAGATGCTTAACAAATTCGTAGTGTTGCGGCAAAGGGGAATGAATGACATCATAACTATTCAGCTGCCGCTGATACTCATTGTCCACTTTTTGCTCACGTTGTTCCTGAACACCGTAGCGTAGCCCCTTTAAGACTTTGCGAAAAGGCCCCTGCCGGTATACTCGGCTCAGTGGCTGATATACTCCTGCGGGAAGACTTTGCTTAAGGTATTGCTTGAATTGTAGGAGCGCTTTTTCGTACCCAAAAACCTCGTCGGCCACCGCTTCGACTGGATTGAGTTCGTGGAAGTTGGATAACCCCCTTTCCGCCAGTGTATCTCGTAGCGTATGAAGCGGTTGAACTCTGTTATTGTGGAATAAATCAATGGTCCACTCTGGGTAGTATTGTAAGATAAACGGCAGGTGCTCCAGCAACTCAAGCAAATACCTTTTAACACCATCATTTTCGGGAGCGAATACCTTACTAACTTCCACCAAAGCCCGTCTGGGTTTGAGTGCCTTAACCAGCGGTGGTACATCAAAGCCGTGGTCCTGTAAAGTCCGTCCGTGAACACGATAAATAAGAGCTTCCATCTCCGGTGGCATTTCGTCGCGCCACCCTCCTATTTTACCCCTTCTAAAATGCTTAGCGGCTCTGCTGGTATCCGTTCCTTTTATAGTACCTCCCCCGTACTTGGGAGCCCCAAATTTAAGCTTCTGAAAAGAAGGTAATTTGTCTAGTTGCGGCTCGGGCAAGTCCATGATGGTCCGCAATTTCTCGATTTCTCGGATAGGATCTTCAATTAGGTCTTCAAACCGAATAACGATATCGGCTTTTGCCGTCCACGTCATTACATTTTTAGACCATCCGCCAAAATAACTATCGTTTAAGGCCAGGACGGCCAGAAGTAAGTTGACATAGAAATCACTACCTCGAGCAACAATATCTTTTCGGTGGTGGGCAATGGACACCAGAGAATCTCTGCCATCCCGCAGGATGTATACCGACTTAGCAGCACGAAGATGTTCGGGCAAATCCCTAGGCAGCAGATGGGTCTTTACAACAGGAAATGAGGCGTAATTTTTATTTAGTGTTTTATTAGGGTCTTGGTGGTAGCTGCCCGATGAAATTCCATAGACTTCATACAAGACATTACGAAAAAAGGTATTCCCAGACCGGGGGAAGGAAGCGAGCCATATCATGGAGTAAATATCGGAATTGTTTTATATTGTTGTTCCTTGATCAAACAAATTTCCGATGCTGAACTTCCTAAAGGGGAAAACGAGCAAGAATAAGCACCTTGAACTCATTTCGGTGCATATTCCCAAGACTGCTGGAACTTCCTTCCGCAATACCCTCAAGGCAGTTTACGGAGAAGAGACCGTCGTTCGCTTGGATGTTGACGTGATTGGGGGTACCGAAATACTCCGTGTGAATCAGGAAGCGTATACCGACAAAATATTACCGAAGCAAGCAAGAGTGATACATGGCCACTTTTGTCCTTCCGAACTACACGATAGGTTCACGATTCCGCAAGACATTCCGATTATCACTTGGCTGCGTGACCCCGTAGACCGTGTTGCCTCTAATTACTATTACCTCGCAAAACGTTTAGCTGAAGAGTTGGATGAGGTAGGTAAAAACCTTAATATCCTGAGCAAGATGCAGCGGACCCTGGTGGAATATGCTCGGGATGAACTAAACCGGAATCGCATCAGTAAATTTTTACACGGAATCTCATTGGAACAGATGGCTTTCGTTGGTATCCAAGAACATTATACCGAAGATCTGCTAGCGCTAGCTAAATTGCTAAAATGGACCAACTTTACCGAGTTCAAACATAATGTCACCTCCGCTAAATACGAGGTATCTCCTGAAGAACGTACCGAGATCGCTGCCCTGAATGATTTAGATGTAAAGCTCTATAAGACAGCAATCAAGCTACGCCAGAATCGAATGGAACAGTGAATATAATCTCCATACATATACCCAAAACTGCAGGTACCTCTTTCTATCATATTCTTTCCCAGGTATACGGCGATCGTTTATCGCCTTCGCTGAAACGCCGAGACATAAAAGAAATTAAGCAGCGCGGCGAATGGGGTACTACCCCATCTCCTATTTTGTACGAGGTATTACATGGTCACTTTCGCTACGATGAAATAGTAGAACATATTACCCCTGAAACTAAACTCATCTGCTGGCTGCGCGACCCCATCCAACGCCTTCTCTCCAATTACCATTTTTTCAAGGCGCTTTGCGTTACTCCGGAACGGAATCCTGCAAATTACGCTAGACGTAAACACCGTGCTAACGAAGCCCTGGAAACTTATGCTGCCAGGCCAGGCAATCAGAATCGGATCTTTGAATTTATCAGTGGAGCTAAGCTCAACGACTTTGACTTTGTGGGCCAAGTAGAATCTTTTAAAGAAGATATTCAGCGTTTGTCTAAACTGCTGTCATGGCCGGAAGTCTCTATCCCCTACCGTAATCGCAGTAACCATACTGCGCCTCCTATTGATCCCGACCTAATAGAGCAATTAATACGTTGGAACCAGAAAGATGTAAAACTATACTGTACCTATCTAACTCAGATGGGGGAACGAGTACCAGAAATTTACCAGGATTTCCTGTAAGAACAAACCGTGATTGTTCTTCAATACTGATACCCGAATAAATCGATATCCGGTTGGTAAACCTCCTTAACCAGGTCTCGTAGGTAATCGTTGTAAAGTACCCGATAATCAGCAGGGCGTTCGCTTTTATTGTGGAATTGGAGTGGTATTGATGGGAGCCCTAAGCAGGTGCAAATCTCTTGAAAGTCGGATGATATATTTTCGAATCGACCGATGAAATCAACTACTGGCCGCTTATGTTCATCACAGATCCATTTGCATTGCGGACGAAGATTCTTTTTTCCCAACAATCCTGCCGCTTGTTCTGAATGCACCCAAGTGGCAAAGGACGAAAAATGTTGATCGCGTTCCGCTGTTCTTTGGGCTGCCCTCTGTAGGTAGACCTTGCGGCGATAAAAATAAAAGGAGACTAATCTATCCCAAGGATTTCGGACAACTGAGAATAGAAAAGCGGATTGCAAAACCTCCGGGGGGACCACTTGCTTTACCTCGGTAATATCGTAGTGCTTTTTAGGCCATAAATCATTAGGGCGCGGTAATTGTAAGGTTCGATTAATACTGGTTCCGGCCGTCTTGGGTAGGTGAATAAACAGTAACTCCTTTCCATTCGGTAGTTTTTTGTAGAGCGGAAACTCATCGTAGTTGGACGAAAAATTAGAAGTCATATTCCTTTACCTTTTGGAGTTGCCGTTGTCGGCTTGCCTCATTCAAATCTTTCAAGCAGTTCATAATATAAAACTGCAGTGCTTCGGGAATATCTGTCGAGTCGTGAATGATCTCTCCTTTTTCCATCACCAAAGTTCGGTTAGCGACTTTTAAAACCTTGCGAACGTTATTCGAAACAAATAATACTCCCCTACCTGGTGTTTTAACCCAGCTCTTCAGATTCTCAAAGCACTTGGTTTTGAATACGGAATCGCCAACGGCAAGCGCTTCGTCCAGAAGGAAAATATCAGGATCTGTAGCTAGGGCAATTGCGTAAGCTAGCCGGGCCCGCATACCAGAAGAATAATTCCCCAAGGGATAATCAATTCGGTCCCCTAATTCGGAAAAGTCAATGATAAATTCCAGTTTCTCTTGTATCTCTTCCCGGCTCATTCCGTACAATGCCCCTTTCAAAAAAACATTTTCACGCCCTGTATACAATTGCTGCATCCCGGAATGTAAGGCAAAAACGCTCGTTACCTTGATACCAGGACGGGCGTATATCGAACCACTTTCAACGGGATAAATACTGCCAATTAGCCGCATTAAACTCGTTTTGCCCGAGCCATTCGCTCCTACAATACCCAGGATTTCTCCCTCTCGGAGTTGAAAGTTGATGTTTTTTAGCGCCCAGAATTCTTTTGCGCGCAAGCGAAAATAATCTGCTTTGTAGCCTACGATCGAACGCCCAATATCCCCGATGCCATAGAGCATATTATGGCGAATATCTTGACAAAATTTCTTATTTAAATTCTGTACCTCCAACAACACACTTGGGTCAGCAAACTCCTTCGCCGTAAGGCTCATAATCCGAATTAGTTATTAATGAGACGTTCTAGTGTCTTTTTCTCATTCTGGCTAAAGATGAAATAGGATAAGCCAAAAAATAGTCCACTAATTATAGTACACCATAAGAATCCTCCCCATTGATCAGACGCTCCAATGGTAAGGATATCACGAGGAACTCCAATTAAATAGGTAAGTGGATTGTACTTTACGATGCTGCCAATCCAAGGGATATCTAGTTTCGGTGCGTAGATGATGGGCGTTAGGAACATCAGGAAATGAATCGCTTGATCCATAATCTTAGCTAAATCAATAGCCACAATCCGGAACAAACCGACTACTAAGCCAATGGCGATCCCGAAGACTAGAAGTGGTATGATCAACAGTGGAAACAAGATTCCCAATAAATGCAGATCAACACCGAAGACCAACAGTACTACAATATTGAAAACCATTGGAATGGAGAAGCGGATCAACTGGACGATCACGCGCTCAAAAATGAGCACTTGGACCGGACAAGAGGTCGTTAGTAAAATCCGTGCGTTGTTGCTTAAAACATTAGACATATTGAAATAAGCATCCGCAAAGAACCCCCAGATAGACATACTTATCAAGACATAGGCTGGGTATGGGATACTTGTTTCGCCTGGTGTTATCACTCCAGCACCGTGGAGGATGACCCAAACGATAATGGCAAAGATAGGGGCAAGAAACAGCCAGGTAAGGCCCAGGAATGATTTCTTAAACTGCACAGTCAGGGAAACTCTCACTAATTGCCGCACCAAAAACCACTGTGTTTTAGGTTTATCTCCTACCATTGTTTTGTTATCGCATTTGCCAGAAGTAAAGTTAGCCAATAATAGTACGCGGCCTGATCAATATGGTATTTTTGTATGAACTGATTTAAAGTATTGGTCTGCGGATGAGGTCAATGAATTGTTTTTACTGACAAGTCGCTTTTGGAGGAGCATACTTGGAAAGTACGCGACAAGAAAAGACGAAGCTCAGGAGAAACAAGGCATTAGGCCGCAATCCAGAGAAAAACTTTAAACCAGTTCAATCCGTAATTAATCACAATTTTATGAAAAACTCATTATTACTGACAACTCTGCTGCTGTCCTTGGTCTTTGCGTCCTGTAACCAATCAGCACAACCAGCAACAGATCAAAATGCTAATACGGACACAAATGTTATTGATAATCGTGATAACCGCCCCCCACAGACCATTGATAAATACCTGATGCGCTTAGATGAGGCGGCAAGCTTGACAGATGAGCAAAAAACAGCAATTACTGATTTGCTGCAAGAAGCTAATTTTGAGGGCCTACAACGAGCTGAACAGCGTAAATTAAAAGGAGAATTGAATACCAAGATTACCCGCGGGATCATGACACCAGAACAAGAACAAGCTTGGCAGGACTACCTAATAGAGCGCCGCGAGCGAAATCAAAGTCGTGACAATTAAGCAGCTACTCCCCTACTCTATTCAATAACTCAATATACGCTTGGACGGATTGTTCCAATGGAAACTTTTTTGCTGGACAATCCGTCCAATTGCCACGGTGAGCTGCTGCTATTGCCGCTGCCAGGGCATCTGCATTCTGCTGTTTCATCTGAATAACCCTCCCTCCTACCACTTCTGCCAGCGCCCCTTTTCCCGAAGAAATAATAGGCGTGCCAACGGCCATTGTCTCCGCCGCCACAAAACAAAAGCCTTCGCTGTAGGACGGTATCACTACAGCACTTGCCTGCTGAACCAAACTGAACAGCTCATCTCGTTCCAATTCGTGCAATAGTTGCAAATGCTGACTTGGAATAGCCAACGCTTCTATTTCTCGCATCACCGTCTGATACAGCCCCGTAGGATAAGTAGGAATCACCAACTGTAAGAGCCCTTGCGCCTTCTCCCGCACAAATGTCGCCCATGCAGGTAAAAGCAGATCCAAGCCTTTGGAAACCCCCAGACGCCCAAAGTAGAGGAGCTTAAACTCTGGCGCGACTTCTTTTCTTCGGAACCGACGATAATACGAATAGTCTAGCCCATTATAGATCCGATGAATCCGGTGGGGCGAAATACCTGCGGCCTGAAGTGACGCCTTAGTAGCGTCGGAAACAGCCACGTAGTGTTCAAAAGGTAAGCGAGTAATCAGTTGTTCAAAACTGTAGAATGCCAGGCGTTGCCACATTCTTAAGTACGGCAGCTTAAACCAGAGTTTGCCCCAGCGTTCGTGAAATATTAGTATCGTTGGTAGACCACGTAAGCGAGTGACTAGCCAGGCCGGAAAAGCAGCATTGTACGTAGTAGTGAGAACTACGTCCGCATTCTTCGTAGCCTTCCAAACCGCTGGAATGCTGAGGATTGTAAATAAGAACCGACTACCGCAATCTATTCTTAAAATTGTGACTGCGTTGATCTTTTCCCGTTTGGGCAATTCCGGCTGGTACCGCGTTGTAACCACGGTGATCGTATGCCCGGCCTGGGCAAATTCCTCCGCGAGCTGTCTAAACAACTTTTCTGCCCCTCCTAAGTACGGATAGTAATGCTCTAATACAAAGACAATCCTCATCCTTCCTGCTCTTCCTCAAAACCATCTAAGGCGATTTTTCGCGTTAGCATAGTGATAATTCGGCGCTGCTGTACCTGTAGGTGGTATAAGCGATATTGGAAATAAAAAAGACAGCCCATTCCGATAAAAAGTATTGCGTTGGTATTACTCTTGATACCAAGTAATTCGGCGATATAACCGGAAATGAGATCCGGAAATATAGCCAGTAGGGAGACTACCATCCAGAGTCCACTCACAAATATCGCTTCTCCCAGGTTAATGCGGCCTCGCCGATAACGCAATAATTGATTGACCAAAAACAGGATGGCAATCGCGGGAATGAGCCATTGAAACAAGCGAAAATCCATACTCATCGGAACATTATTTTCCACAGAAATTGAAAAGCCGTAGTAAGCCCCACCTGAAAGTCCTGCCCCTTACTAACGGAGTACTCGGTATACTGTACGTGAATAGGACATTCTGCAATCTTGAGTTGCTCCCGATCAGCCTGGATAATCATTTCACTACAGTAGCTGAAATCATCCTGTACCAAATCTATGCCTTTTATCGCTCGCCTACCCAACAGACGAAAGCCAGATTGAGTGTCTGAATACGAACCACGGCAGAATAGATTGGTAAGCCGATTCGCAAGGCCATTAAAACGGCGGCGTAGCCAGGGGATATCATTCTTAGTTTTACTAAAGCGACTTCCAATGACCAAGTCAGCGCTCGTCTCCTGGTAAGTCTGATAGATCGTCAATATATCTTTTGGCAGGTGCTGCCCATCGGCATCCATAAAAACTGCACAAGACCAGTTTTGCTGCCGGGCCAGGGTGATACCAGTCATACAAGCAGCTCCTGCACCTCTGTTCACCGGATGTTGAATTACGATTGCCCCTGCTGTTTTTGCCAGCTGAGCCGTCTGGTCTGTACTGCCATCATCAACGACGATCACCGGGCAGTCTACTGTTGCCTTGATCTCCGCAAGTACCTCTGCGATAATCGGCGCCTCGTTGTAGGCAGCAATGATGACGTGTATGGGCAGTTGTTCTGGCATATTCCTCTAGTTGATTCGGAATAGTGCCACCCTCCCTTGATAAACAGTTTTCCCCATTAAACCGGGTTGTGCCGCGGCTTGTACGCCATTGGGCAGGCGAACAACCTGTGCTCCGGGTACTTCCACATAGTTATCGGTCAGAATTAGTTCAGCCTTCGGTGATTGCAACAACAAATTCAGTAGCGTAATGCACTTTTGCCGTAGTGATTGTTCCGGGGTCTGATCTAAAGATGGAGAATTAATATCGTATAAAATATACCGAACCTGATTGGCCTTCAGGACATCCAAAAAGTTCTCCGGCTCCTTGACGGCGTTTATGATTTCCGCAAATCGTTGTAGCTGATTATCCTCAATGACACGTCGATCATTTTTATCGATGTGAAACTGCAGATAGGTATTAATTCGGTAAATCAAAGCATCTTCTTCCCGATTGAGGATTTTGATGATTTGCGGCGAGGTAGGATCAAATAAACCCAGCGCTTTTTCCTGATTGAGGTCTGAGCGGCTAGCGTATTCAACCATCGGCCAATTATAAATTTGCTCGTTGGCTTGTTGCGGCTGAGAGCTAGTAAATACGATTGCGATATTCAATAGCAACTGAACACCTATTACCGCACCTAATAGTACACTCGTTAACGATGAACTGGTGGCGGGTAAATAGTGCTTTGGCTCTTGTAAGTAATATACCATGATCGTTGGCAAAAAGGTCCATAATAGCATGGCATACCAACTGATGGTATTACCCAGTAATATCCAGAATACGGTATACGCAAGCAGGAAAACAGTCATACCCTGCAGTGCATTATTCCAATGGATGAAACGGTGCCGCAGTAGCAGGGTTATGGGCCAACTGAGAATAAGTAAGAGCGGGATAAAGAGGAGCGGCGAAATATCCGCAATGGACTGGAAAACTAATGCAAAAGCGGTGCTCAAGCTAATCAATGGTTGCTGCACTTGTTTCCATAAAGCTGCAAACCCACTCTCTGCTGTCTGACCTTGCAAAGACCAGTAGGTATCTAGCTTAGTAGAAACGGCTTGTAACTGTTCGGCAGCATCTACCTTCTCACCCAGCGTCCAGTAAAAGGCCAGGAATAGGAAGAAGAAACCCAACAAAACAACCATATTTCGCAACCAGCTACGACCACTCGCTTGCAAGAAAAGGAACGGCAAGAGCAATAGAAACAGAAAGCCAATATCTTGATGACGTAGTGCTGGCACATTCACGCCAAAACTCAAATCAAGCGGGGCGCTTAGATAGCGCCATACACCTTCCTCGTAACCAAGATAGCGCTGCAGTTCCTCCCGTGTGGCATTGCCCGCTAGTGATGGGCGACTCTCTTCTTCTGCTATTTCCGTTTTTTCCTTCTCCGTACCTTGGGTAAGCCGGGTAAATGACTGCAGTTTGCCCACCTCTGATGGGGCCTCATTGAAATGCCCAGACAGGTATTCGCTTGGGATATCCAGCGCAACCCGATCTGGTTGTCCATAAAGGATATTTGAAATTCCAAATTGATAATTATTCTCCGCCAGGTTTTTCCCCGCCCAGGGGGCAAATGCAACTAAAAAGCCAATGCCTATGGGCAGAACCGTCTTCCAGCTGAGCGCCCATTGTTTTGGCTGGCGTACATATCTAAATCCTAGTAAGCCCACACCAGCGAGTGCAAAACCTATACCAATCCACTGTGCTTCCAGCTCCAGTAATGGCAAATTGCCCATCCGGTGGAATCCGCTGAGAAAGATAATCCCAGAGAATAACGTCATCCATCCCCAAAAAAGAAAAGCCCCTCCAATACGCCATAGCAGGTAAGCAACTACCCCAACCAGCAGAAAGACGGTAGTATACTTTGTGGTGAAGCAAAAGCCAAGCAGAAGCCCAATTACCAACAAGGTGCGGCTACCCTGCGATTGCCACAATTCGCGTAAGCTCCATTTATCTGGCAGATATTCAGTGGACCAACTGAGCAGTATTTCTACCACAGCTAAGGATATGAACAACAAGCCCAAATCTACCTTTTCGTCGACCATGGTTTGGAAGCTCATCATCGGCAAAGAAAGAACCAAGACCATGGCCAAAAGTGCATAGGATTCCTTCAACCAACGACGAACAATTAAATATCCTAGCGCCAGCGCCGGTAAGAACATAATATGAGCTAGAATAATACTCATGGTGAGGCTACCAAATAGCAACTGTCCCCAGCTCATAACCAGCGACCAGCTGTAGGGTTGGATTGCGCCTGGTAATTCATGGTAATCCGCAATAAGGGTAGCCATGTTTGCGTATAAAACTGCGCCATCAAAACCACTAGCAAAGGCCTTGATGCTACCTAGCCAGTACACCCCAATGAGCAACAGTCCCATTAGTGCAATAGGAACTTGCCACCAGTGATAAACTCGCCATTTATGAACCTCTACAAACCATTTCTTGAGTAGGGACAGTACTGCTTTACGTTGCCAAACAATCGCTCCCAGTAGTATCCCCCCCAGCACTGGGCCATACAATAGACCAGCTAGTCCCAGCAGGGTACTCAAAAAACTCAGTAACAGGCAGCCCAGCGCAATTAATACCAGTTCGTGATCTGAAATCTTGCTCAGAACTTGCTGTAAACCCTTACCGATAGCAAATAGCCCTAAACTGAGCAGCAGCAATAAGGCCAGATAGTAGAAACTATTGAATAAGAAAAAAATAGCAGCACTCCCAGCGGGGGTCCGGTCCAGGCCGATTGCCGCACGAAAAACAAAAAGCACCACCAGGCTCAGCAACACCGTCATTGCCACTAGCCAGCCACCACGGATGTTGAGCTTCCACTTCTTCTTTTGTCCTAATTGTCGTTTACTCCACCAAGCCGCCAGCCCAATCACTAGCAGAAGGCCCAAGAGAAATCCGCCGTAAGGATGGTTTGGGAGCACCTCCACATGCTCGGGATGATAACCCAAATAGGTGATGATGACCCATATGGAAAATATGGAAAATAAGATGGGATTCAACCATCCGCGAATACGCTCCGCCATGTCTTGTTTAAAGTTTGAGGCTATGTAATCGAAGGTAACAAAAAATCATAGCTCACTTCTGAATTTGCCGCCCATCCTGCTAATTCGCACATTTATTCCCTTACTTTTCTACTATCTTAGCTAGTCCGACGTTTAATTGGAAACCCCAAATTTCATGCCCCTCAAATTTTTGGCTCCTGTACTCCTCTTTTGTTGCATAACATTTCCTCTAATCGCCCAAGAAGTGGAAGTGGAAGAGCAAGGCGAACGTAGTGATTATGCGCTCCTTTGGGAGATTACTGGTCCGAATCTACCCGGCCCCTCTTATGTCTTCGGATCCATGCACGTGCGCACCCCTTCCGCTTTCGAATTTCCGGACAGTCTGTACTTCTGCCTCGCGGCAAGTGATGCCTTTGCCAACGAAATTCATATGGATTCTGCTATGCAGCGCATCTTTCAGATACGTCTGGATCAGGAAGAACTGGATCCGGATAGCTCCTATATCCGCCTGACCCAGGAGCGGATTGTACGTCCAGATACATCGCGGCTAAAGGGGAAGGAAAACGGTCATATTTCCTATCAGTCTTTTCTACGGGATCGCAAAATAAGTGTGGATTTCAGCGAGGAAAATAATTTCCCAACCATGCTCGATGCCTACTTGATGGAATCCGCTCGGCGCTTAGGGAAAAAGCTTTATGGTCTCGAAAAAATCGATAATCACCTGTATGAGACAGAGGGCTTTAATAACGACTGGCGGTCACAATTTAAATTTTCGTGGTTTGGTCGCAGTACCAATAACCTATTGCGTTTATACTACGCCGGAGTTTTGGAACCGATGGATGACTATATCCAATCGGAACCTGGGGGTTTTAATGAATTGGCTTTAGTTGCTCGTAATTATGTCATGGTGGATGCTATGGAGCGCATTATGCCAGGGCAAAAGCTTTTTTCCGTTGTAGGGGCAGCTCACCTACCGGGAAAAGAAGGTGTACTGGAGTTACTGCGCCAACGTGGTTATAATCTAAGGCGGGTGACGCCAACTTTTACCGGCCTTCGCGACAGCTTTCTTTTACCAGAAGTAGCACGTCCCTGGCCGCAAGTAAAAGCTCAGCGGGGTTTATATCAACTGGCTATGCCGCTGGGAGTTCAGCACGTCTACGAGGAAAGTGTGAATATCTCCCATCTCAGCCTCGATATGGGACGTGGTATCACCTATTTACTGCTCACCAGCAGTATGTTGCCCTACGACTACAGCAATTTTGAACAAATCTTCTTTACAGAGGACGGTTACGAAGTCATCAAGAAAACGCCTTATTCGAAAGGCGACCTCAGTGGATTTCGCTATGAGCTACTGATGCCTCGCGGTGAGCCACAGCATTTTCTCGCCTATACCTTCTTTTACGATCAGCAATTGTACTATTTACAAATCGGCGCCTACGAAAAAAGCACCCTAACCGACAGCCCCGATCCCGAGCGCTTTGTTGAGGAATTTGACCTCCTGAAAAAAAATCAGAACAAGTGGGTCACCGTGGTGGATAGTGTCGGAGGCTTTCAGGTGCGCATGCCAAGTACTTACATCTACTCTAGCAGCGATCGCAACGATACCTACCCTTTTCAGAAATCAATGGATTATCCCTGGCACCAGTATCGAGCGGGCTTTGAGGAAGACCGTGCATCAGTGTGGCTTCAATATTACGACTTGAGTCTTGGGCAGCGACCACAGCAGACCTGGGACCGACTGCAAGCAGGGGTAGATGAGCTAGAAAACCAGTACGCCATCGACATTGCGGTTGTTAAACGCGACTCTTTAGCGGGCTTTCCGCGGTGGAAACTCACGGGAGAATTCATCGATGAAGGCCTTTTCTTTACTGGAGAAGTGCTAGCTCGAGGTAATCGCCTCTACTTACTGAGTGCCGTAGATAGCAAGCGGCAAGTGTGGACAAAAAAGTTTGTGCCTTCTTTTCGCTTATTGCCATTGAGCACCGAAAGTCCGGTTGAGGAGTACAGCTATTTTGACGAGGAACTTAAGCTAAAGTTACCTGGTATCGCCTCTGAGGAATTGGAAAAACTGGAAGAAAACCTCAGTACCAACGAGCGCTACCGGCAAGTCATTAAAGGTTTGGATACACGTACCGGAAGCAGTTATGAAGTAGAAATACAGAAACTTCCTTACGCTTATTATGTCCGTGATAGCCTGGCCTTTTACAATCAAGAACTCCTTGGTATGCTCAGCGAGTCGGACTCCCTGCTTTCACAGGCGCGGGTAAGCGTTGACGGAAGAGCAGCTATACTGTACACTTACACGACAGCGCAAGAACAGCTACAACAACAAATTCAACTTTATCATCGTGGCCCCTACTGGATTAAAAAGCGAATGATAGCGTTGCCAGCGTATTTTTCCAGTGTTGCCAATAGTGAGTTTTTTCTATCTGATCAATGGAATATTCCAAATGACCAGATGTCTTTCTTTTCCGGCTCAGTGGAAAAAATCACCACTGGCCTGCGCTCAAGCGATACGCTAAGCCTGCGAAGAGCGCTAAAGAGTATCCACCCGCAATTGAGTTTTAGAGAGGTAGACTTACCGTTATTACAGGAAGTGCTAGTTGATAATCAATGGGCAGCAGCGGGATTGGAGAAAGAGGGAAGTCGCAAACTGCTTGCGGTCTTACAAACAATTGGGGAAACTGGTTATGAGCTATTGGTAGAAACCTTTCCACAGATACCAGATCCGCGCTTGCAGGAGGCCCTGTTGGAGGAGTTAGCTTTTCAAGCCAATAACGAAGGGCGGAACGCTCTATTCCAATTACTTGCCCAAAGTAAAAGCTTATCCGATGATGCATCAACCAAAGCTCTGGCATCTTTCAGCAACAATCCTGCATTAATCATCCAATACTGGGCTAATTTTTCCAAGCTGCTCGCCAACGCTCAGGAACCACTGTATACTTGGGAACTAGCCGCTCAGGTACTTGCGCAAGACTCTCTAAGCAAAGCGCCTATTTTGGCGGCAAGACATCTGTTCCTAGAACGCGGCCAGGAAAGACTCCGCACCTGGCAACAACAAGGTGGTAAAATTCCGGAAGCGGTGTTTACCGTTTATGAGCTCTTGCCCGAGGCGCCGGGGCTACTCAGTCAGGTTCAGCAGATTCTTGATCGTTCCAGCGTAGATTTGGCCAGTGTAGAAGCGGTTAGTTATTTACTGTCTAAAGGGAAGGACCTGCCAAAGAAGAAAGTGCGGCAAATACTAAAAGATCCACAATTGCGGGTACCATTAATCAGAGAACTCAACCGCTACGACCGATTGGGTCTGGTAGAGGCACGTTATTACAGTCCGGAGCTTATTGCTCGCACTATGCTACTAGAAAAACTGACCAAAGAAGGCTTAGTCAGCAATGTAGAACTGATTGATGAAATTGAAGTCTTATTCCGCAGTGAACCGCAGCTAGCGTACGCCTTTACCTTTGATTTGGACGATGATAACAGTCGTCTGGCAGTAGTGGGCTTCTTCTCCAGGGATGGAAAACAAAAGCCGTTTCTGGATGAAGGTTTAGTGAATTTTACGCTCTACACCATTACTCGCCGGAGGAGAGCTCGTAAAGCACGTCAGCTGTTGGATGAGATGAAAGATTGGTAGGTCCCCTGGCCCTCGGGATTTACTAAGATGACTTGTCTACAAACTCAAGGAGTTTGATGTCGTTTTCTATTTGGTTACTGATCGCTGTCCAGACCTTCGTAAATTCTGTCTACTATCAGCGTAAAAGCCTTGTCTGAGGAATCCCACTCCGTAATTGGAAGTCCGTTTTGCGGCAAAGCTTGTATCCTACCTAAAGGCGATAGATGCCAGTTGCAGGGGCGTAGTATGACCGGAATGATTTTAAGCGATCTTTGATCATGTAGACTAATCGCCCTGCTCATTTCAACGTTGTAACAATAATCTGAAGCTATAAAATCTGGGCTAACCAGCATTAGCACAATATTAGCTTCAAACATTGCAATCTTTATCGATTCTTCCCAGTTGCTTCCAGCCTCAATCTCACCATCATACCAAATACGGGCTAATTTTGCTCTCTCTAGAATTGCTAAATGGGCGCGTAATTCCTGCAGTAGTGTAACATCTTTTCTGGAGTAGGCTATAAAAATCTTTGTCATGAAGATTGATGATTCATGTGCAGGTTTCTAGACTTGCACCTCGACAAATCTAAATAAGAAATTGAAACATCTCATAAATAAAAGCTAGAAGACCTCTTTACCCCAAGATCTAATTAAAATCGGCTGGGGCAAAGAGGCCTTCCGTCAGAACCTTGTTCTGTTATTTCCTTATTCGAAGTAGTTATCGTAATTCTCACCAGAGTTCGTCCGCTCCTGACCTTCGGCACTGCGCTCTGGTAGTGAATCTAGGTCTAGCGTGGAAGTACTTTTTCCTTCCCCGAGTAGCATCAGCGTACTTTTCTCCTCCCACTCTTCGAGCATTTTGATGCCTTCTTCTTCGAAGACACCATTCTGCAAATCCACGGAGTCCATAAAGTTGGCGGACATCTCCATGAAGCGTTCCATCTCTCCTACTTTATTGGCCACGTCATCCGCTACTGCTTCCATCGCCATATCAAACATGGCACGCTTATCTGGATCACCAGAAATAACGCTCATGGCCGACTTCATAGCACTGTGAGAAGCACGGATTGCCTTGCGCTCCTGCTCCTTCAGTTTTACTTGATCTTTGGTGTCTTCCAGAAGAATTTCGGAGTTGTCGTGCATCTTGTTCAGGATACGCGACATCACTTCCATGCGCTGGTGCAACGCACCATACTTTTCATTACTCTCCTTCAGGCGAGCTGCTTTTCTCGAGGCCAGTATCATCTGTTGATCCATGCCCTTCTGCTTGGCGGCACTAGCGAGCTTCATCTGCTTTTGGATTTCCTCCTTATTGCCCTGCATTAAGCTCTGCATTTTCCGCATTTGACCACGGAGTTTGCCAATCTGTGAACGCATCTTTACCAGATTGTCCTGCAGATCTTCAATGTAGTTTTTCAGAATGCCAATTGGATCGAGCGTTACGAAAGCGCTGGTAATGCCCCGCATCATGCTCTTGTACATATAACTAATTAAACCCCTCATTTTAGGGTCCAGCACCATGTAAGCAACCACACCAAGGGCTGCTAAGGTACCGGCGAGGTAAAGGGTATTAGCAAATATTAAGCCCCAGTTTACCGTAGAAAGCAAATAGCCTGCACCAGCAACCAGAGCGGCAAGAAATAGTAATCCTGTAATTCCTTCGGGCCGCTTCCAGAACGATTTCTCTTGGCCCATATTAGGCGTTTCAGTAGACATATCAATAGTGGTTTTATCAATTCAAACTAGCGAGGACAATTAGAGAAAACGCTCAATGTCCGCTACGTCTTTGTCAATTTGGTTATGTAATGCTTGCAAGGTGGCCTCAAAACGGCCGTGTACGTCGTTAATGCTATTTTGAGCAGCTTGGATCGTTTCATCTGCTTCAGCAATGGTCTTCGATGCGGAAGCTTTTAACTGTTCAAGCTCTTTGATCTTAGCCTCGTACTGTTCGAGACGCTTACGCAAGGTTTCTACTTCTTTGCGCTTCCCCTCCACCTTGGCTTTGATTTGCTTTTGTAGTGCACTTTCAAAGGTCTTCTGCTCTTTGTCCAACACTTTTTTGTAATGGGAGGCAGTCTTAAGCAATTTGTCTTTGGTAAGCCCCATGGTAGATGCCGTGGCAAAAGCTGATTTGTAAGCCACCTCTTCGTCCATATCCATTGCTTGCAGGCGCTCCAGGGCTTGCTTGAACTCTAAATAGTCGAAGCCCGGTAGGTTTTCTCGTTCCAAGGCACCAACCAGCGATTCCATGCTGCGTTCATCCAGGCCGTGGTGAGCACCAAAAATATCTTTCATTCGTTTAGCTCGTTTATTGCTTAATCTTGTAAGTCTACAATAATAATTGTTCCCATCTAAGAAACCTAAAGGAAGGGCAAAAGATCACAAAAATAGACCAGTAAAGGGCCTTTATCGACGGGAGGGCTTCCCTTAAGCCAAAGCTGCCCACCACATCTTTTAGACGGTTTTACGCGCGAATAGTTACCTGACTGAAGCCATCATTCTGCTTGTGCAGTTGAATTTGGGTCCCAATTCGTTCCTTCAGCGCTTTTACGTGCGATATGATGCCAATCGTCTTACCACCCGAACGGAGATTTTCCAGTGTACTGATTGCCATATCCAGACTGTGCTCATCTAGCGTACCGAATCCTTCATCAATAAACAGCGATTGGATTTGAGCGTGGCGGCCAGCCAAATCAGATAAGCCCAGCGCTAAAGCGAGGCTAATCAGAAAGGTCTCTCCACCGCTGAGGGTAAACATACTGCGGCGGTTTTCTGCCTGAAAGGTATCGATGATGTCCAACTCAAGATCGGTACCAGCCTTCTTGGCAATGTAATAACGGCCATTGAGGCGATCCAGATGCTGGTTGGCGAGAATTACCAGACGCTGCAAGGTTAGCCCTTGAGCAAAACTTCTAAACTTCTTGCCGTCTCGTTGCCCGATGATTTCATTCAGCTGAGCCCAACGGTTAAAGCGCTTGCGCTGTGCCTCAATTTGCTGCACCAGGTCTTGGTGCCGTTTTTCTCGTTCCTGTTGTTGCTGAAACTTTTCCTCTAGCTGCCCTAACTGAACTAATTGCTGTTCGTAGGCGGCCTGCTTTTCTTCCAGTTCTTTCCGGATGTGGACTTCTTTTTCTACATCTTCTGGTTCTAGTTGCTTGCTCTCTTGACGAGTTTCCTGCAAAGCCTTCTCCGTTTGCGCTAGCGCCTGAATTATCCGTTGTTGTTCCGCCTCGAGTTGTGCCTGTTCTTCTTCTGATAATAAAGCGGCGCGAGCTTCACCCAGCTTAGCGAAAGGCGTCTTCTGCAAGGCCTTATCGAGCTTCGTTTTTAGGTTTTTGAGAATCTTTTCGCTAGCAGTGCGCTGTTTTTTGTTCTCCGCCATCCGCTCCTGCTGAGTGAGCAGCCGTTCCTTTTCGGCTTGTAGCTTAGCCTGGGCCTGCTGGAGTGCTGTTTCGACATTCGCCAAAAGGCGCTCCAAGGCTTGGGTAGCCTCCTGTACGGTACGATCCCCGATGAGCGCTTGCCGGGCTTTATCAGCCTTCTCCTGCGCGGTCGCTAGCAACTTTAGCTTGGTAGCCGCTTTTTCCAACTCGGTCGTAATGCGCTTTAAATTACCGCTCTGAGTGGCCACTTGATTCGTATTCAATTCAATTCGCTGCTCCAGCACCTGTTGGCGTTCCTGCTTTTCTTGGACTTCCCTCGCCAATTGCTCCAAGCGGACAAAGAGCGTTTTAGCCGTTTCCAAGGCAAATTGCTCCCCAAATGGATCGAGTTGTTTATTCATAGTTTGCAAGGCAGCCTCGTATTGCGCCTGCTCTTCGGTCAAACTAGAGGCCGCCGCTTGAGCCTCGGCCTGCGCTACACTGAGTTGACGATTGTTTTCCAGGTAAACACGTTCTGTTTCTTGTAAGGCACTGCTTGCTTTGCTAATCTGCTGGTTCAATTGGGTTAACTCCGTCTGCAGTGCGCGCCAATCCTTGAGTTGGGCATCTAAGGCCTGCAGGCGACCTTGTAAGCGAGGACCGCGCTCGCTAAACCACTGATCTTGCTGTTGGGCTTCCAACAAACCCGCAATTTGACTTTCGTACTCCAAGATGCGCGACTGCACCAAACGGATGTTGCTCTTTTCGGTATCACCATAAAGCATTTCGATCTCCTGGTTTACCTTGCTTTCTTGGAGCAATAGTTCCTTCTCCTGTGATCGCAATTCTTGGAGCTTGCTTTCCGCTCGCTCCAACTCCGCCTTGGCCTCATCTACAAAGGGACGAACGGGATGATCATGAAATGGATGATCTGTCGATTGGCAAAGCGGGCAGGGATCTCCCGGCTTTAGGTTTTGGCGATCCTTTTCGTAGTTGGCAATGAGTTGTTGTTGCTGATAAACTGCCCGGCGAAACTCCAGGTCTTTTTGCAGCGCCTCTCCAAGCTCTACCAGATTCAGCAAGTCCTTATTAAAGCCTTGCTGTTGCCCCAATAAATTAGACAATCTGGAGCTGTACTGCTCTTGCTCGAGCAGACTTTTTTGGTACGCTTCATCCAGGCTAATGAGTTGCTGTAGCAGTGCCCGTTTTTCCTGGAGGTCGATAATAGCGCTACCCAGTCGCTCTACCCCGGCCTCCTCACTGGTAGAAAAGGACGCTGGTAGTCGGTCATTGAAGTCTTGTTGGAGGCTAAGCAAGATCTTCTCCTGCTGCTCGTAGGCCTTCTCCTGTGCTTTTGTCTTTGCCTGCCACTGCCCTACCGTCAAGCTAAGTTCTTCGTTTCGTTGGACTAGCTTTTGCCAGCTAAGGTATCGCTCCCGGAGCTGCCGGCGTTCTTGCTCAATGATCGGATAGATCTTGGGAAGGCCTAGATACGGTTTGTGTTCTTGTAGCCATTCCTTGATCTGATTCCGTTCAGTCGTTTCCTCCTGAAGGCTTTGTTTACTTTCTTCAAGAGCCTTCTTTTCTTGAGCAAGCTCTTGTTGGAGTTCTGCTACTTGGGCCTCCTGTTCCTCCTGCTGTTTCCGCAATTGACGGCTTTCCTCCTCTGAGGTGGTGGCTTGTTGGATGTTTTCTTGTTCCGTCTTAGCCGTAATCCGCGCCTGCTGGAAGGCTTGTGTTGCGGCCTTTTCCAGTTCCTCTTTCTCCTGAAAAGCGATAGAAGTGTCACTCAGTTGTACACCAAGGTCTTCCTGGGTTTTTAGCAATATGGCCTGCTGTTGCTGTTGAGTTTCCCAATTCTGAAACTGTGTGCGAAATGGACTCAACTGCTTGGAACGCTCCAGGCGCTCCGCATGAGTGGAAAACGACGCTTGTTCTTGCTGTAGCCCTTGTAGCTCCTGGCTTAGCTTTTCGACTCTAATTTGGGTATTCAACCACTGATCCAGTCGCTGAACAGTTTTTTGCGCAAGCTCAACTTCCTCGCGTTGGGCTTGTGTACGTTCCTTGGCGGCAGTTACTTGTTCCTGATCTACTTCCTCCTCCCCGACTAACAGCAACTGGGCTTGTTGCTCTTGCAGCTGCTTCAGCGCTTGTTCTTCTTGGCGGTAGCGTTCAAAAGCGCCGCTGGATAATTCGGAGTAAATACTCGTACCGGTAATGCGCTCCAGAAGGTCGCTGCGCTCTTTATCATTGGCCTTTAGAAAAGCGGCAAAATCACCCTGGGCCAGCATGACCGAACGCGTGAAGCGTTCAAAATCCAGTTTCGTAATCTTGCGAACGGCCTCTTCTACATCTCTAACCTTTTCGGCGATAGCCACGAAAGCCTGTTTATCCTCTTCCCAACGAGCCAATTCGCGCTGGGGAGCTAGTAGATTACCGTCTAGCTTATGACGTGCGCGGTGCATTCGCCAACTGGCTAAGTAACGGTCTTCGTCAACGAGAAATTCTACTTCTGCTTGGCATTCGGCGGTGCCGTAACTCATCACCTCTTTATGGGCATCCTTATCACGTGCGACCCGGCCGTAGAGGGCCAGGGTAATGGCGTCAAGAATCGTGGTTTTGCCAGCCCCTGTATCACCCGTAATGGCAAAAATATCTGCCTGTGACAAGGGGCCATCCACAAAACTTACGGTAGTGCGTAACCGCAGTGAGTTTAGATTATTGATATGTATGCGCAGAATCTGCATGTACTATTGCTCCTGTTCTTGCAACCAGCTTTGTAATTCCCGGAAAGTAGTAACTAACTCTCCCAATTGCTCCTCACCTTCAATTCCCAGGCTTTGGCATCTTTGTAAAAACACATCTTCCACTTCCATTTCCTCCAGATCTGGACTTTCCTCCAATTGCGTCTGAATAGGAACGTAGGGGCGGTTAATTCTAATCTTCACGAGTTCCAGGGGCATTTCCGCGCAGAAGTCGCGCAGGACCTGATCCAATTGAGGAATGAAATTTTCTGATTCAACTACTACCTCCACCCAAGGGGTAAGTAGACGCTCTTTACTAGCCGCAAAGCGCTCTAATCCTTTCTGTACCTTTTCCAGAGAACCCTGAATGGTCTTCAACCGACGAAAAGTCGGAACAAAATGGGAATCAATAGCTGTGATTTCCTTACCATCGGTGTTTAATATCCAAATCTGCTTCTCGTCTTTGGTTTCACTGAAGCTCAGTGGGATTAGTGAACCGCTGTAACGGACACGTTCGTTTTTTCCCACCAATTGCGCCCGGTGAATGTGCCCCAGAGCTACATAATCAAAGGTGAGTGGAAACTGCCCGGCCTCCATGTTTTCTCGATTGCCGAGGTAGATGTTATCCTGACGATCGGTGGCCACAGCTCCTTTAGCGTACAAGTGCCCCATTGCAATAACGGGAACTGCTCCGGCCTGCTCACTTTCCGCCAGCTGCGCTAATTGGCGATAGTGCTCCGTGAGCCCTGCCTGCAATCGATCCTGTCGACTTTGTTCCGACTCCCCTACCCTACTAACCCGCAAATCACGGTCGCGCAGAAAAGGAACCGCAGCGACGATCAGTTCCAGTTCTCCTTGATCATTCTTGAGATGCAATAATTCTTCTCCAACATCATCCGTTGCCGCCCCTAGAACATGAATATTAAAGCCCTCCAATAATTCGCGAGGGGCATTGAGCATGGCCGGAGAATCATGGTTTCCGCCAGTGATGACCACATGGCGGCAATCCGTCTTGAGTATTTGTCGGAGAAAGTTGTAGTACAGTTGCCGGGATTGATTGGGTGGATTCCCAATATCGAAGATATCTCCAGCCACCAAAAGGACTTCAATATGCTCTTCCTTTATCAGGTCTAACAACCATTCTAGGGCGAGGCGAAACTCTTCGTGCCGGTCTAGTTGTAAGAGCCGTTGGCCAAGATGCCAGTCGGAAGTATGCAGAATCTTCATCCTGCCAAGATAGGGATTTTACCCATTCGGACAACGCTTGCAACGTTTGCCCTTTTTGTACTTTTTACAGCACTTCTTTTTGAGTTTTTTGCCTTGCACATTAGCGATGGGGCAAGGAAAGCGAACTGCTTGAGTAGGATTGGTAAAGTCTGTAGGTTGTTTACTAATTGCCATGAGTACTTTGGGTGTTAGTATGAAGGCGAGGTATTGGTAGAATTATCTACCTGATTAATCAAATGGTGGAGTCGGAAATAATTGGCCGTAATCAGTGCAATCTTGCGTGTCCGACAGCCACGAGCAATCACAAGTTTTTGTCCTACAGTAGTGTCATTAGTCTCTTTCAACCACAGTGCAGCGGTCCATCCTTCTTCCGTATGCACTGCCATTGGTATAGCATCAGCAATCGATCTTGCTATTTCAGCGGGGCCCATCAGCATGGCACTAGCGAAGGGCGCCAGGCGTTCTTGATCTGCTTGATCCAGCTGATATTGGTAAGTCAATCTTTGCAACACGTCTTTCATATCCTATACCGGTGTTGATTGCAAAGATAACGTACTTCTTCTTATTTTGATTTAGTCTAAATAAGTTTTTGACGCTATTTTAACATTTCAACACACTCATAAACTAAAAAAGCCCTCCGAAGAGGGCTTTCCTAACAACAAATAGACTTGAATGCCTTGCAAACTACCCCTTAAGGTGAGCTCTAACCATCCAAGCCATTTTTTCGTGTGCTTCCATCAAGGCAGTGAGGAAGTCACTGGTACCAGCATCGTTGTAATCATTCATAGCTGCTTCCAAATCTTGGCGTAATACCTGAATAATCATTTCGTGGTCTGCCAGAATATTTTGCAGCATCAAGCGGTGATCACCGTTTAGATTACCACTTTCCTGGAGGCGGCTTAAGTCGCGAAACTCTTGCATGCTGCCTGGTGCATAATGTCCGAGGCTACGTACACGCTCGGCGATGTCGTCGATTTGCACAGCAATACCGTTATACTGCTCTTCAAATAATGCATGCAGCTGTTGAAAGTACATTCCTTCCACATTCCAGTGGTAGTTGCGCAATTTGATGTACAAAACGTGCTGGTCAGCAAGCATGTGATTGAGCATCTGTACTACTGCAGTTCGATCACTAGACTTAATACCAATTTCAATGCCTTGATCAGCTGAATTCGCTTTTACTTGAGTATCCATTGTCAATGGTTTTGATGAAATAACACCTTACAACAGCACCTCCACCCAGAAGGTTTGCGCAAAAACACCCAAGTTTTCAATTTGGAATAAGTCTAGTTTTTAATACCAAATGCAATGGCGATTTCAATCAAGACAAGGCTGGAATTAGCCGTCCCGCAATTGAAATCACCATGGTTATTTTGCTTGTACTATTGCTTAATAAAGCGACGCATATCCCATCCTTCCTCGCTTTCTACGCGTAGGAAATAACTGCCTTGTGGCAGATTACGGACAGAAATGGTATTGGTCCCGTTCTGCAACTCGTACTGGCCGATCATTCTGCCATCCATTTGGAAGATGGTCGCTTGGGCATTAGCATCCGCAGCCCAATCCAACTGAATGAAATCAGTACTTGGATTTGGGAAGATCTTGAAGCCGTAATCAACGCGTTGATCAACTACACTGGTTGGCGTACCGGCGGTGATAATATTGTCTACGCAAACGTAGGCTGGTGTATTCATACCAAACTGACCTACGTCAGAAGAACTAAGGCTTAACAAAACTCGGTCCACATTGCCAAGTGGTAACAAATCAATGTAGGACCAATCTGTAATGATGTAGTCTTGGCTATTGTCCTCAAAGCGATAATCCGCTAGATAGAATTCCACAGAGTCTGTCACTTCGCCATTGAGCTCACCCTTAATGGTCAACAGAAAGAAATCCGGATCGTTACCATCTTCTCCACCAAACTTCTTCCCAACAGTATCCCCATCTCGCATGGACAGATAGGCGTAGGTGCCATTATTCACATACATCCCGGTTACCGGTTCCCCGACTGCTTCGCCAGTTAACTCGATCGGTACTGGAAAGAAAGCAAAGGTGACACCATAGGTGCTACTACCATCAAAACCAGCACCGCTGCTGCTGGAATACTGGTTCATGAACCCAGGAGTCTCGGTATCCGTAGTAGCGGAAATAGCCCAGCCAGACCAGGAATCGTAGTTTTCGTTGTAATCGTTAAACAGCGCCACATTTCCAGTGGAGAAGGTATCATTAGTAGCCTGATTCAAGAACTGACCTTCCATGAGGTTAAATTCTTCAAAATCAACGGTGACTTGTGCTGAAACTAGCACGCTCGAAAGGAGAAAAAAGAAAAGTAGATTGTTCTTCATAATTCAGTTTTTAATTATGGGTGGATTGTGACACGGTAGCCCATTGACCATTGCTGGCCGGGCATGGGGCGTCGTTCGATAATTCGATATTGGGTATTCCACAGATTGTTGACCCGCAGAAAAACGTGATTGCCTGTATTATTGGGAGGGCGATATTCTAACTGCACCTCTCCCAAGTCGTAACCCTCCAAATCATCATTTATTCCGGCACTTTCACTGACGAAGCGGTGCGTGTAGCTCAATTGTAGCGCTTCATAATGCAGCCTAAGCTGAACAAATCCCTGGTGTTCGGGTGTGTACCAAAGTTGTTCTCCGGCCTCAATGGAAGGGTTGAGAACCGCTACCTGATAGGTGGAGCGTGTCCACTGATAGTTGCCCCTTAGCATACCGCCTAGTCTTCGCCATTGGAACGGCTGATCCAATCTCAATTGAGCACCTCTACTCCACACCTCAGTTACGTTTTGCGCCGACCAGACTGGGCGATCATCACGCTGCGCCCACTGAATCCAATTGTCGACGCTGCGATTAAAGAGTTCTAGACGAATTTGCCCGCCGTGATTATTCCACGACTTACGCACGTTTAGGCTTTGCCCCAAAGAGCTTTCGGCGCGTAACTGGGGATTCCCCCCCGGCACCCACAGTAAATCATTGAGGGTAGGAATTCGGAAATGACGATGCACGCTCAGTTGCCAAGAAAAGTTGACTTGATCTCTACCAATATCCGTACGCCAGCCATAAGCGGCTCGCTGGCCTTGCGTAATTTGTGTTTCTCCACTCAGTGAGAACTTCAACCGCTTGGCTAATCGATGGTCCAGAGATTGGCTAGCATAAAGCAAATCTTGTTGCCCGCGCTCTGCGTAACCGTTCGCAACAGCAGTGGTGCGCTGCACACGTAGATTGGTTTCTATTGTCGTGTTTTGACCAAGGCTTGCTTGCCGTTTTGTTTGTAGGATCCAGCTCCTGAAATCACTAGGGGCTTCGAGTAGAATTGTGGGGTCTGCGTAGAAAATATCTTCTCGCAAGTGCGCCAAGCTGCTTTGCCAAATGGCCTTGCGCCCCAGTATTTGCCAGCGCAGCTGTTGTCGGTAGACTTCATCCTTTTGGTAGGCGGAACTACGAGTTGCTACGCTCGTTGGCGGAAGCTGCCGATGAGTACCTTGCTGCCAGAGATGAAATTCAAATTGGTGTTTAGCGGATAATTGGAAAAAGAGCGATTGCTGAAAGACCTGCTGTTCCAACTCGGCATTGCTTTGCCGTTTTTCTGGCACATTGGGGTTCAGTTGAAAAGGAAAATCGTTGCGAGCTTTATCTAGTTGGGTGCTGAGTTTGAATCTTAAGCGGCCACCTCCCTGTACCGCAAATGACTTTTGGAACTGTCCAAAACTTCCTACTGTGAAACCATCGAGTAACAGTAAACCCGTATCCGGTTTGCTGGTCCGCAAAAAGAGGTTCCCGCCGATTGCTTGATTGTAATTGATGCCCACTTCATCTAATTGCACCACCGGCAATAAAGAAAGGTCTAAAAGGCCTAGCATCGGGCTTTGAATGGGAATATCGTTCCAGGAGATCGAGGTTTGACTAGCCGCAGCACCTCTAACGTTTGCGGTAGCTAAACTACCCAAGCCGTAGGTCTTTACAAACAGTAGACCTTCGTCCTGCAAAGCTTCCGCCAAACTAAAGTACTTGCCGCTCTGTAGCTGTTCCGTTGGCACTAACTGCTCTTCCAAGGACATTGGTCGCAAAGCAGTATCACGAACCACCACTTGCGATAACTGCAGAGTCGTGTCAAGTGCCTGAGTTAGCGCACAAGGCCCAAGAACAAACAAAGAAACTGCCAGGAGTAAGTACTTTCGCAAAACTTCATGGTTTCCTGACGAGAGAAGAGAATAAAGGAAACCCCGCCAGCTAGCGGCAGCAAGAAATACCTCTTACCTCCGGATTGCCGACTGTATCAGTTTTGCAACTATTGGTTCCTCTTTCCTTTTCCTCCGAAAGGGTTGGAAGAATATCGCGCAACAAGGCAGGTCTTCTGGCTCGCTTCCTGCTAAGCCGCCTTCCCGGAAATTTCCAGTGGCATTCTGGCTTATCAGATTAAATGAAGCATACAGCAGCGGGGACTGCTCCGGATTCACACCGGATTCCCTTTTAAAGCAAGTCTTACCAAGGCAAGCTTGCTACCTGTTTGCACCGCAAAGGTAGTACTTTGCCCGAAAATCTATTGCTCAAAGGCGAACTGGATAATATTGGCTCCCATACGTAGAGCCGCCTGCCGTACTTCTTCGGGGTCTTTATGGACCGCAGGATCTTCCCAGCCATCACCCAAGTCACATTCGTAGGTATAGAAGCAGACCAGACGACCTTCGTAAATGAGGCCAAAGCCGCGGGGTGCATCGCCATCGTGTTCGTGCACCTTGGGAAGTCCACTATTGAAATCAAAGCGCTGGTGATAAATGGGATGCTCAAAGGGTAGCTCAATGAAATCTAGCTCGGGGAACACCTTCTTCATGGCAGTCCGGACGAATGGATCCATACCATAATTGTCATCAATATGAAGGAAGCCGCCGGCTAACAAGTAGTTGCGTAGGTTATCGGCCTCGCCATCAGAAAAGACTACGTTGCCGTGTCCGGTCATGTGTATCCAAGGGTAGTTAAACAACTCGGCACTACCCACCTCCACTACTGCGTATTCGCTAGCGTTAAAATTGGTATTGAGCGCATTGTTGCAAAAGGCTGCTAGATTAGGGAGAGCCGTTGGATTCGAATACCAATCGCCGCCTCCGCGGTATTTCATTAAACCCAACTTCATCGGCGCCACCGGTGGCGCCATACTAGAGGCGGCTAAAGCGCCAATGACTAGAAAGAGGAGCAATAATCGTTGCATAAGTCTATCTACTTCTTATTCAGTTCTTGTAATAAAGCTATCGCTTGCGTAGCCACTACTGCAGCGGTTTCCGTTCGCAGCCGATTAGGGCCAAGGATTACCGGTAGGCATCCAGCATTTCGCGCCGCCTCTACTTCTTCGACCGTAAAGTCACCCTCCGGGCCAATCAATACCAGAACGTCGGCACTGGAGTGGAAGTTGTCGGTCAATGGTGAATTGATGCTGTCGTCACACCAGCCGATGTAGGCAGAGGTTTCCGTTGTAATTGTACTTAAGACGTCCTTCACCGGTGTAAACGGCAGCAAAGTGGGTTTCCAAGCTTGCAGGCTTTGCTTCATCGCTGACACCAAAACTTTTTCGTAGCGATCAAGTCGAATTTTTGGACGTTCCGTTCTTTTGCATTGTAAAGGAATGATCTGATCGACCCCAATTTCTGTGGCTTTTTCCAGAAACCACTCAAAGCGATCGTTGCTCTTGGTTGGTGAAACGGCCAGCGTCAACTTATAGGCTGCTCTTTGGTCCTCCCTTCGTGTGCATTTTGCATTGACCGTACACGAGCGCTTACTTGTTTCGACAATTTCTGCCTGGTACCAGCCGCCCTTCCCATCTACAATATCCAGCATCTCTCCCGACCGCTTACGCAGCACCTGAACAGCATGACGAGCCTCCTCCGCGGGGAGTTCAAATAGGCCCTCCTTTAGGTCTGGAACAAAAAACAATTGCATAGCGCACAAAACTAAAGAATTAATCAAAAAGGAATACCTTTGTCGCCTTTGGAGCGAAAACCTATGGGTGAGTCGCGCTCGTGAACAACATTTGCCCGCAAACCAGTGTTTTACACTCCGATTCAATGACTGTAGTAACAGATTCATATCTACCATAGCGTATGGATATTTTGATTATGGCCGGGCAGCTGATGCTTAGCCTTTCTATTTTGATTGTTTTACACGAGGGAGGACACTTCTTCCCCGCACGGCTCTTTAACACCCGCGTTGAAAAATTCTACTTATTCTTCGATCCAGGCTTCTCTTTATTCAAAAAGCAAATTGGTGAGACAGAATATGGTATCGGCTGGTTGCCGCTAGGAGGCTACGTGAAGATTAGCGGGATGATTGACGAGAGCTTCGATACCGAGCAAATGGAGCAAGAGCCACAGGAATGGGAATTTAGATCCAAGCCCGCCTGGCAACGCTTGATTATCATGCTTGGCGGTGTAACGGTCAACTTCATTCTTGGCTTGCTCATCTTTGGCTTCGTGCTTTGGTACTATGGTCAGGAATACATTCCTAATGAGCGCGTTGAATACGGCATTTTCGTAGACTCACTCGGGCAGGAGATTGGCCTACAAAATGGCGATCATGTTCTTTCCATTAATGGGAAAGACTTCGAAAAATTTAATAGCCGCACTCTTCTTCGCGAAATTGTGATCAACGACGCCCGCAACATGCAGGTACGCCGCAATGGTGAAATCGTCGACATCGAAATTGATAAGAAATGGACTGGGATTCTCTCAGCTTATAAGAACAAGGGCGCAATGCTCTTCGCCCCACGACTGCCTTTTGTGGCCGCAGCCTTTAGCGATGAGTCACCCGCCAAGGAAGCCGGCATGCTGGAAAAGGATAGCATTATAGCTTTGAACGGCACCCCTACCCCATTCTATTCTGATTTCGTAGAAGAGATAAAGCAGTACAAAGGAAAAGAAGTGACGGTTTCACTCGTAAGGGAAGGTGAGCCGATGGACCTGACGATGACCACAACCGAGGAGGGCAGAATAGGCGTGGCGCGTGCTAATCCAACCTACTTTTTTGGCACGGAGCGCGAAGAATTCACCTTTGCCGAAGCAATGCCCGCGGGTGCTGTACTCGGTTGGACTACGCTAACGGATCAACTAAAGGCCTTCGGGCGGATGTTCAGTGGAGATATCAAAGTAACGGAAAGCCTGGGCGGATTTGCCTCTATTGGCTCGATGTTCGGTGCCTCTTGGAACTGGGAACGCTTCTGGACGATGACCGCTATCTTGTCATTGATCCTTGCCTTCATGAACCTGCTACCCATTCCGGCTCTGGACGGTGGCCACGTGATGTTCCTGCTTTACGAAGTTGTTTCTGGCCGTAAGCCTAGTGATAAATTCTTGGAGTACGCTACCATCGTAGGCTTCATTATCGTACTGGGGCTGGTGGTCTTGGCCAATGGCTTAGATATCAAGCGGATGCTCTTTAATGGCTAGTAGCTAGCACGCACAAAACGCTTTTACGGCGGCTGCAATTTCGGGAAAGAACTGGCGAAACTCATTCGTCAGTTCTTTTTCGTTTTCCTCCAGGCTGATCAAGACATTTTCTAGCGCTTCTGGCTTTGAGACCCGCCTTTGTATACGACTAAAGGTGAAAGCTATGCCATCTTTAGTACCGTAACGAACCAACCAATTGTCGCCAATCATACGAGGAACTATAGTGTGCAAGCGTTCTGGCATCTGCGGCAAATGAGACATGAGTGTCTCGTAGGTTCGATCGGCAAAGTCTTGTAATCTTCCAGGACCTAGATCTGTCCAGTTATTGGCGAGAATATAGTCGTATAGTACATCTACCACTACTCCTGCGTATTTACCGTGTCGCGGGTGCAGGCGCTTAGTACCTTGGCGTACCATCGGGTGGGCATCCGTAAAGGTGTCTATGTGACGATGCAGACGGATACCTTGTTGAATTCCTGGCGTAAAACCAGGCAGCTCCCGGTTTTTGATAAAGTCCCCCAGGAAATTACCAACCATCAATTCCTCCTCTTCGCAGGACAACAACATATGCGCTAGGAAATTCATGGCGGCAAGGTAAGTTTTTTTGGGTTGGTGATTCATGCTTCCTCCTGGTGTTTCGAGGGGTGTAAACCAGAGAAAGATGTATTTAGAACGACTTTGGTTAAGAGTGCAGTATTTTCTTAATTACTAAGCCCGCAAAACAGGATAATCCTTGTATCTTCGCGCCCGCAAAAAATACTTCCATGGGACTTCAATGTGGTATCGTTGGTCTACCCAACGTCGGGAAATCTACCCTGTTTAACGCGCTTACTTCAGCTAAGGCCTTAGCGGCCAACTATCCTTTTGCTACCAAGGATCCCAATGTTGGGGTGATTACGGTGCCAGATGAGCGGCTCGATAAGCTGACGGACCTGGTCAATCCTAAAAAGACGATTCCTACTACCGTAGATATCGTTGACATTGCTGGCTTGATCAAAGGTGCCAGCAAAGGGGAAGGCTTGGGTAACCAGTTTTTGGGCAACATCCGTGAGGTAGACGCCATTTTGCACGTAGTGCGTTGCTTTGAGGATGATAACGTCGTGCACGTAGACGGTAGCGTTGATCCTGTACGCGACAAAGACATCATTGATACAGAGCTCATTTTCAAGGACATTGAAACCGCCGAAAAGCGGGTAGACAAGTTGCGCAAAGCTGCCAAGAGTGGCGAAAAGGAAGCCAAGCGCGCAGTAGAAATGGGAGAAGCGATCTTAACCCACCTGGAAGCCGGCAAGCCTGCACGGAGCCTTGACTTGGACGACGATGGCATGGCTCTGCTCAAGGAAATGATGCTTCTGACCGCAAAGCCCATTCTTTACGTATGTAACGTCGACATGGATTCAACCGAATCTGGCAATGCGCACACCGAGGCTTTCAAGGCCGCAGTAGCTGATGAGAACGCTGAAGTGCTTTACATATCAGCCTCTATCGAAGCTGATATTGCTGAGCTCGACACCAAGGAAGAGCGCATGGAGTTCATCGAAGAAATGGGGCTTTCTGAGCCTGGGGTGAATCGTGTAATCCGCGGTGCGTACTCCTTGCTTGACCTCATTACCTATTTCACTGCCGGTGAAAAAGAAGTGCGTGCGTGGACCATTGTAGAGGGTACGAAGGCCCCTGGTGCAGCAGGTGTTATTCATACCGATTTTGAAAAAGGCTTTATCCGCGCCGAGGTCATTCCTTACAACGATTATGTTGAGTACGGTTCTGAACAAGCGGTAAAGGAAGCAGGTAAGCTGAATGTAGAGGGTAAGGAATATGTGGTATCTGATGGTGATGTGATGCACTTCCGCTTCAACGTATAATGCCTCGCTCTTACTTTTTAGTCTATAAGCCCTACGGCATGCTCTCGCAGTTCACGCGTGAAATGCCGCAGCACCGTGTACTGGGCGACCTATTTGATTTCCCCAAGGATGTTTATCCCGTTGGCCGCTTGGACCAAGATAGTGAGGGTTTACTCTTGCTCACCAATGACACGCGCTTGAATGACGCCTTGTTGAATCCGATTAGGGCGCACAGCAGGACCTATTGGGTACAGGTAGAAGGCATCCCCACAGAGAAGGCGATAACACAACTACAGCAGGGTGTGGACATTCGTATCAAAAAGCGTACACATCGTACCCGTCCCGCAGAAGTCCAACTAATAGAGCCAGCTCCTACCCTACCCGAGCGTGATCCGCCTATCCGCTACCGCAAGACCGTCCCAACTTCATGGCTAGAACTAAAACTCACGGAAGGGAAAAACCGGCAGGTACGCCGTATGTGTGCAGCGGTAGGGTTTCCAGTGTTGCGCTTAGTGCGGGCAGCGATCGAAGACGTTCCACTGGGCAATATGCAAATTGGCGAGGTGCAGGAGTGGAAGAGCACAATTCTATTTCCCCTGTTGAAAGTCAAATTGTAACCTAAGTTAAGCTCAATCTAGAGCAGCCTTACCAATTTGCGCCCCGTCAATACCCAAGAATAGATCCCTGGTTGAAGCTCTCAATAGCTTCTCTTTTACTTTCTTGAATTAGTTCAAGACACTCCATTCATGCTGCCTCTACTTTTGCCGCAGTAGTTAACAATCTAAAAGCATTAAAGCATGAAATTTCTATTTCCGATAATCCTTATGGTTTCACTCCCCTCCTTCTAGCTCTATTCTTAGCAAATTAGCCCGTATTATCAACAACTCAAAAGTCCTCTTTAAGAACCGGCAGAAAACGGTTGAAGTAAGGCACCATTAGAACTAAGTTTGCACCTAATTGTGTTAGATGATCAAATAAGCGCAACTACTAATCACTATGATTGCCTGTTTCGATGTTCACTACCGCGAGGATTTTGCCCAGGCCGCTGCCGTTCTGCTAAAGAACTGGACCGATACTGAGGCTACTAAAACCTACGTCATCCAGACTCCTCTAGCCGGCGAGTATGAGCCGGGTCAGTTTTACAAGCGTGAACTCCCGGTTTTGCAGGAACTATTGTCAAAAATAGAAGAGTCACTAAGCTTCTTGGTGGTAGACAGCTACGTTTACCTTGGCCCCGACCGTCCGGGTTTAGGCGTATACCTCTACGAGGCGGTTGATAAAAAAATTCCCGTCATTGGAGTGGCGAAAACACATTTCCGAGCCGCCGAGGCAGTGGAAGTGCCACTGCTCCGGGGCGAGAGTCTCAAGCCGTTGTTCATAACGAGTATCGGTTGTGAAGCAATTTGGGCGGCAGGAAGCATAGCCGAAATGGCTGGCCCGTACCGAATGCCGGATATGTTGAAGTTGGCAGATCAACTCAGCAAGGCGGAATAGCACATCTGGGCCGTGCATCCGGTACGGCTCCGCTCCAAGGTGCTATTCCTTTACTACACTAAAGTTAGTCTGCTTTCCATCAGCCGTTACTTTCACAAACAACACCCCAGCGGCAGCATCCAAATCAAGTTTTATGGATGATTGTAAGGTAAACTGAGCGGATTGGGTGTTTCTGCCTATACTATCGTAAACGTCCACCCGAATTGCGTTCTGCGTTTCCGCAAATCTGATATTGAGCTCCTGTGAAGTTGGATTAGGATACACTTCATAACGAATTGTCGTCTCATCTAAATCCAATGAACTGGTGACACCCTCACAAGCTGCGCTGTAGAGTGCAGGGCTATCTACATTGGTCCAACTCGAAACACTGTAGATTTCGCTATCCACTTGAATGCAATCGATATTGGGATTTTCCCGAAAATCAGTGTATTCAATTTCCGTATTACTCCCGTTACTGAGGTTGATCAATTCAAAGCTGCTCCCGTAACAATCCAACCAGCTGAGGTTTTCATTTTGACTCAGATCGAGAAAACTCATGATCGTTTGATAAATAATCAAGCGCTCTAAATTCTCATTCTGACTCAGGTCAATGGAAGGAAGCGCAGTTCCGGCACAACCGAGATAGCGTAAATTGGGATTCTGGCTCACATCCAGTGATTGCAGTGGATTCAGCTTACATTCCAGATATTCTAAGGCAGGATTATTGCTCAGATCTAAGTTCGTCAACGCATTGACATCGCAGAAAAGCGTTTTGAGGTTACTCAAATTCGACACATCAAGTAGCGGCATACCGTTGTCGTTAAGGCTCAAGTATTCCAAGGAGGTCGCATTATCCAAATTGATCAGCATGGGAAAATTATTATGCCAACACAAGAGGGTGTCCAAATGGGTATTGTCTACATTGAAGGTCGTGAAGTTATTAAAGTCTGTAAAGACGTAACGGAGTGCTTCATTATTGCCGAGTCTTAGGCTTCTTAAGTTGCCCGCCATTAGTCTTTCCAGGGCAGTATTGGCACTGACGTCCATGTCGGTAGCGACAACGCTGTAGAAAGAGAGTTCCGTTAGTGCCGTAAATGTTTCTAAACCGGTTAGGTCCGAAATGACCCCATCGTGAAGTTCTAATTTCCCAGAAAAGGCAGTAGCTTCAGTGAGCTGAATTTCATCATCCCCATTGGTGTTCACTGCTGGATTTGCCAGCAGTAGATTCTTGAAATCAAGATCGTTGAAGATGACATTTTGCGATTGTAATTCGTCAGCGAATGAAAAGAGAAGAATAGTGGCGAGCAGAGTTACGTTTAGCTTCATGCGTTTTTCTTTTATAACTTTCTCTACCTTATATCTGCTGCATCGCTAGTTAGTAGATTCCAAATACTTACGCTAAGTCAGAATTTTTAACTGATTAAAAGTAGACGAATGAAAGACAAGAAGAGGTTAAGAGATTTCTTCATCCATGAAGATGATCTAACGCAATGCAATTTTAGCAAGGTAAAAATCATCGGTGACACCTACTAAAACTAAAAACCTGACAAGCACTAGTTGATAGAATTGAAAGACATCACCAGCGCAGCTGAACCTCAGTACTGCCACATATCGATATACTTCCCGAAAATCTTCGCTAGGTTAAGTGCATCATCGTAGGCGCGGTGATGTTCGCCGTCCCATTCAAACCCCTCCGTTAGAACACTTTTTTTGAGGCCACGGGGTTTCCGAAGGCCTTTGATATCAAAATACTGACGACGCAGGTTGATGTAGGCATCAGTCCACTCGTCCTCTAAGCGATGGAGGTCGCAGTCGCGCTGAATGAGTTTTTGGTCAAAGTTTCCCCAGGAACAGAGGAGGTATTCCTCATCCCAGATATCAATCCAGTCTTTGAAGGCCTCAATAACCGCTGGAAACTCAGAAGCCCGATTAATATCAACTTGATCAATATTGGTCAATTGCCGGCAGAAGAGAGAGAGTTGAGGATGGATAACCGGCTTAATGAAACGTTGAAAAGACCCCAGAACTTCACCGTAGTTATTGAGCTTGACCGCCCCGATCTCAATAGTTTCGGGAGTCATAGACGGCGGCCTGCCTTCCCAGCAGGTTGCCTCGATATCGTATACAATGAAGTTCACGTTTATTTGCTTAGCAGGCGCTTTAGTTCTCGGATCTCTTCCTGTAGGGTGTCAATTTTTGCTTCCAGCGCTTCGTTATTATCCATGGTCATTTCGTCCACAAAAACGGCATTTGCCAACGACATTCCAAATATTCCTCCCAGCAATACGATGATCACAAAGTAAAAGCGCGTAATGCCAATTAAAAAGGGATGATCCGTACGGGCAGCCACCGATTGGGCCACCTCATTCCACCCTTCTACCGTAAAGAGTTGAAATATAGAATAGGAAGAGATTAACGGGTTCCCAAAATATTCGGGCGCTATTTGCCCATAAAACTGGCAAGTAATGAGTGCCAGTAAGATATTCAAGAAGAACAAGGCCAGCACCACAAATACGGAAGCCTTCAAGGCGCGACCTAAACCGTTCAATACCTTTCCCATATTGGGCACAAAACGCAAGAAACGAACCAGGCGCAGCAGGCGGAATAAGCGCAATACAATCAGCAGCGAAGTGTCTGGAACCGGTAACAGATCGGTCAGCAAGGTGGGGAAACTACCAATTACGATAGTAAGGTCGAAGCGGTTCCAGCGGCTAGACCAGTACCCTTTCCAACCGTAGGTGTAGATCTTGACGATGGCTTCTACTAAGAACACAGCAATGAAGAAGTGATCTAAATTGATCAGCCAGCGTACATCTTGTAACTCGGGAAAATAGAGGGCAAATATGATGAGCGAATTCACAATGATGGCTGCCAACATGTTGCCCTCCCGCAGGAAAAACCGTCTTATCATGATGTCTACGGTGTGGAAATAAATCTAGCCATCCAAGCCTTGGTCCGTAAATTCGTCTCCAGATTGTGGAACCGGACGGAAGACTACTTTTAGCTCATATCTGTTATTGATGCTTTTGACAATGGGTCCAAACATCGTATTCATTAATTCAATCGCCTGCTGTTCAGAACGACTCATCATATTACTCTCCACGGCATCGCGACGAAACTCTTTGCGTAAGGCGTTAAAGCTCTCGTTGAAGTTTACACTCTCCACCTCGCGCAACCAGCCAATATCCAGCTTTTCGATCTTGGGATATACCTCATGGCTCAGAATAACGGGTTCTGGTAAGGTAATGGTCACCAAATTGGCCTTAGGATTAAGCTTTACATCAAAATAATCGTTTAGGCGAAAGCCAACCTTAAGAATCGAAATAGCCGTGATTTCCAAGTCTGAGCTAGAGACATTCATCCCCCAGATCTTGGTTTGCATTTGTTTATTGATGCCTTTCTTATCGCGTACTTCCATCGTTGCCAGTTCGGCAATGACTTTCTCAACCTTTTCCTGCAATAGCCCCCGCGAACGACTGAAGTCTTCGATAGCCGCCCGTTCTTCCATGCGTTGCAACATTGGGCCTAAGGCTTCGTTGAGCGCTATACCGCAAGGCGTTTCTAAATCACTTCCCTTGGCCAAAACGCGCCCTCCTTGGGTAGGAATAACCGTGGCCATAATTTGATTAATGAGGTAACAAGTGTATTTAGAGGTAATCTCCTCCAGTGCTTTGGTAGCGCTACCGCTCTCATTATCATACCAGGTTTCGTAGAGATTGGCGGAAGTATCTCGAAGTCGCACAAAATCATTAAAGTAGAGCGTCTTCAGATACGGATGATGGTTGGCTTCGTATTCGCGTAGCACCGCCTGCTGCAGACTATCATTAAGCCCCATACGGGTACTTACATGCTTTAGCACGCTGAGATTGATATCATAGACCATCTGATCAAATTCCCGCCGGTAGCGCTCCGGATTGCTGGCAATCGCCAAAGCATCATCTGGATCAACTGCGATCTCATAATCAGAAGGCATATAATTGAGCTCGTATTCCTTAGGTTCACCCAGGAAAGTGCCTGGGCGGCTCTTATAATGCCGAGTAACGATAATAGCGGCAATCGCCAGTAAGCAGACCAAAATCAGGATTCTGCCAACCTTATTTGCCTTTTGCATATTTACAGCCATAGTGCAACGCGAAATCTTTACTCGCAAATTTAATAACTTTAGCCCGCACCAAAAGTCGCAAGATGATATTTCCCCAGACAACTTTGAATTGTGCCGGCACACTCCTTGATTTGTCGGTCCCACAAGTCATGGGAATTATCAACCTGACGCCTGATTCTTTCTACGCCGGTAGCCGTAAGCAAGGAACAGCTAATGCTTTGGCTACGGCCGAACAAATGCTGCAGGAAGGAGCGGCGATACTGGACCTGGGAGGCATGTCGAGCCGACCCGGAGCAGAGATTATTAGCGTGGAAGAAGAGTTAGGCCGGGTTATCGCTCCCATTACGGCAATCAAAAAGCATTTCCCCAAGGCGCTTATTTCAATTGATACGGTACACGCCAGAGTGGCCAGAGAGGCGGTACACGCTGGTGCGGCCTTAGTCAATGATATTTCGGCGGGCAGTATCGATCCAGAGATGTACAGCACGGTTGCGGATTTACAAGTTCCGTATATCCTGATGCATATGCAAGGCACCCCCAAAAGTATGCAGCTAGCACCTAATTACGACGATGTACTACAGGAAGTGTTGGACTTTTTCATCCAAGAGATTGCTCAATTGCGGAGCTTAGGGCTGCACGATATTGTGATTGATCCGGGTTTTGGCTTTGGCAAAACTATTGAACAGAACTACCAACTGCTGGCCAACATGCACGCCTTCCGCATTTTGGAAGTCCCAATATTGGCCGGAGTTTCCCGTAAATCAATGATTTACAAATTACTGAACGTCAATGCAGAAGAAGCCTTACACGGAAGTACTGCTGCGCACGTGATCGCGCTACAGCAAGGGGCACGTATCCTACGCGTACATGATGTGCGGGCCGCCTGTGATGCAGTCCGCGTGTGGGAGCAGGTAGAAAAATTTAGTCGGTAGCCTATGTCATCACTGAGCGAAAATGCGATTAAGCACATTGCACTGGGATACTTAAAGAGTTTCTACCGGCTACGGAACCGTGCAGACAACACTGCCACCCTTACCGGCCTAGACATGCAGGGTGCCAATAATATCATTGCTGACGGTTTTTTACACTACACCGAAGAGAACGGGCAAGTGTTTTCCGCTACTTTCGAAGCCACCTCGCAGGCCACGCAAGACGAAATCCGCTACCGCCCTCGCCTTTGGCACGCCTTCTGGGACGGGATGGTGTTTACTTGTTTCCTATTGCCTACCATCTTAGCGGTGGCGCATATTTCTGGCCATTTTCCGCTCGTGGGGGAAGATTTTTATCTACGACTATTCTATTTTTTCCTGACCATCCCGCTATGGACGGGAATCTATATGCTGCTTTTCCGCCGACTTCCCCGCTACCGCTACATTTTTGCTATTGAGCAGTTTAAGCAATACCCGGCCAATGACCAATGGATCGCCTACGGATATGATGTGTTTGCCGGTTTACCGGAGAAATTCCACAATGAATTGATGCGGCAGTGTACCCGCTACGGTTTTGGCCTGATCGAAATTACCGCACAGCGCAAGCCCAAACTCATTATGGCTCCCAGCCGGGCGGAGAACTTTGTCCCAAAGCGCAAAAGCTTCAATTTCCTCCCCCAGGGTGATTGGCAGAAATACCTGGAGGGTCTTACCCTTGGCCCCTGGAAGAAGTTTAAGAAGTGGCTCAATGAGCGGCTCAAGCCCGTCCAAAATCAGTATTTCCGTTGGTTTCCACGCACCTACTACAATCAGTGGTCGCTCATGGGACTGGGACTTCTAGCACTGCTTTTTTTGGTACGCATTGAATATCGGCGCCTGCCGATCAATTTCCCCTCCGAAAAAGAGTATCGTCGGACCACGATGGAGGAAACCGAAGGAAACCGACCGGAAACGGAATATTTTAAGGTAGACGCGCCGATTGCTGGCTTTTACGACACCGTCTTCCAGCCCTATCAGCTAAAGCTCAATGAAGAGCAATTTGAAGAACTCATTCAGACGGATGGTTCTGATCATGCCGATAGTATCACCTTGCCTCCGGTTCGGATTATGATGGCTTTACCGGGACACGAAGTGGCGCTGTACTACAGCTGTGACCGATTCAACGCCCTGGATCAAACCTTTTATATGGTGGTGGATTCCGTCTATCAGGAGCAAGCTGCGGCAAGGCGCCAGTTGGCTAACTTAAACGAGCGCGGCCTAACAGCCTCAGCGGTATGGCCCCCTTGTCTAGGCGGCACCGGACGTGGATTTTTGGTATACCTCGATGAAATTCTACAAGATAGTTTGCAAGCTACCCAAATGCGCGATAGTCTGCAGCTACAGCTAGACAGTCTACACCGGCCCCTAAACATTATGGAGTTTCTTCCGATTACCAATCCTGTGAATTAGTACACAATGCCCCTCGTATCCACTTCTACCTACCGGGCTTCGTGGCCGTTTACCAACGCCCATATCAATACGATCTTCCCAGCCCTGTTCCGCCGCAGTGACGACCTCCCTTACCGGCGCGAAACCCTTAGCACACCGGATGGAGACTTTTTGGACTTAGACTGGCTAGAAAGTAAAAACAAACGTTTAATCATTGGCCTGCACGGGCTAGAAGGAGACACCCAACGACATTATCTCAAGGGCATTTTCAGGTATTTCCACGCTCGTGACTGGGATACTTTAGGCGTAAATTTCCGATCCTGTAGTGGTCGCTACAATGATCAACTGCGAATGTACAACATGGGAGAATCGCACGATTTGTCCCTGGTGGTCAAACACGCTTTACAGCACTCGTACAGCACCATTGTCCTGGCGGGCTTCAGCCTGGGCGGCGGCGTAGTTTTAAAGTTTTTGGGAGAATCAGGCCCATATCTACCCAAAGAAATCAAAGCCGGGGTGGCTTTCTCCGTTCCCATCGATCTGCCTTCCGCCAATGTGGCGATGGCCCATCGACAAAATGCCATCTACCTGAGAAGATTCATGCGTACCCTAAACGAGAAACTTGTTTACAAATCCCAACAGTTTCCAGGTCACCTGCTACTCAACGGGCAAATGCCGAAGAACTTTGCCGGCTTTGATGGCGGCTACACTGGCCCTATCCACGGATACGCGGGTGCGGAGGACTATTGGTACTCCTGTTCTAGTCTACATTTTCTGCCTAACATTACCCGCCCTACCCTCATCATAAATGCCGCCGATGATAGCTTTTTGGGGCCATCCTGCTACCCCACCTCCCTAGCGGAACAACACCCTCATGTCTATCTGGAAGTACCTCGCTACGGTGGTCACTGTGGATTTTACAGCCCCGAAAAGGATGGTTCTTACTGGAATGAAAGACGAGCATATACATTTGTTGCAGAGCAACTTAAACTCTAACACCTGTTTTTGACGTTAAAGAGGTGTTATAATACCGTCATGACAACACGGAAAAGATGTTTGCAAGGTTCTATCTTTGCAGCGATTTTCAAGAATGAGCGATACAACTACTCCACCGCCAGTAAATGGCACCGAACAGGACCAGTCCGAACAGCCTCGTAAGCGGCCCCGGTGGATACGTGTATTACTGTGGTGTTTAGCGGTATTGGTGGGTTTGTTCCTTTTCCTACAACTTCCCTTCGTCCAACAGTACCTAGCGCAGCGGGTCACTACCAAACTCGAAAAGACCCTGGGAACGCCAGTTGGGTTGGAGCGGGCCAGAATCAGCTGGTTTGATCAACTTGATCTCCAAGGACTCTATTTAGTCGACTATAATGCTGACACGCTGCTCGCCAGTGGCCTAATCCAAGCGGATTTTAATCTGAATCCTCTGGCTATTTACAGCCGAGGCCTAGAGATTGAAGCGCTCGAGTTGGCTAATGCGCAATTCAATATTAGAAAAGGCAGTACAGACTCTTTATCTAATCTCCAAGAAGTCTTACTGAAGCTGTTTCCACCGAAGCCTCCCGTTTCCACTCCGCAGGAAAAAAAGCCCGTCCCCTTCAATCTCAAGGAGCTGCATCTAGAAAATGTGAGTTTCTCAGAAATCGATAGTGTAAAGGGAAGTGCACTGGAGGCTTTTGTTACAGATGGGCAATTCTATCTCAATGACATGGACCTGGGGCAACCATTCATTGATGTGAATTCGATGAATATCCGCAAGCCCATCATCCGCATTGACAAATGGTACGGCAGTGGAACAGACGCCGCCGAGATAGTCGATGTAGAATCAAGTCCTGCACCAAGTCCGGAAGAAATAGTTCCAGCCATTGTAGACAGCCTGGGTGTAGACATTCGTATTGGGGAACTACTAATAAGTGGTGGGCAGTTCGAGCTCCATAACTACCGGAAAGAACCCGTGCGAGCCCTACCGGAAAATCAACTTGATCTCAAGCACCTCAACTTGTACGACATCCAAGTAGAAGTGGATAGCTTCCGCTTAGATCGAGAAACCTACACAGGGCGGGTAAATTGGATTGCCGCTAAGGATAGAAGTGGCTTCCAGTTGGAGCGCCTTTCGGCTAAAGAAGCCCTGGTCTCCCCTCGCGAAATGACATTGAATGGCCTCTCGATTATCACTCCCACCACGAGCTTGGGGGACTCGCTGCGTTTTACCTACCAAAGCTTTACAGATTGGGAGTATTTTGAAGATCGAGTTCGGATGGATGCCCGCTTCCACGACGCTGATGTGACCTTACAGGATATCATTGCTTTTGTTCCTAAGCTGAACGCGAATCCCTTCTTCGATTCCAACCGGGATACCAATCTACAGATTGAAGGTCGCATACGCGGCAGGGTCAACAATCTACGCGGCAATGATCTCAATATCACCCTGGCTGATGGTACCCACCTGGAAGGAAGTTTTTCTTCCCAAAACCTGGCGGTACCCCAAGAGGAGTTTTTGATCTTGGAGCTTGATCGTTTTGACACCCGACTGGGAACACTGCGGCAGCTAATTCCAGACTTTAATCCTCCTGACAACTTTAATAAGCTGGGGAACTTACAGTTTAGCGGTAGCTTCGTGGGCTTCTTCGTAGACTTTGTAGCAAACGGATACTTGCGAACTGACCTGGGTGACGCTGCCTTGGATATGCAGATGGTTCTCACGGACGGACCAGAACGCGCTAACTATCATGGAGGCCTCAACTTGATTGGCTTCGACTTGGGTGGCTGGACCGGCAATCCGGATTTTGGTCTCGTGGATTTCAGCTCGGAAGTAGCAGATGGAGTTGGTCTTACTGGCGAATTCGCCTCTGCTAGTTTGGCCGCTAATATCGAACGCATTACAGTTAAGGATTACACCTACAAAAATGCCTCGGTGACTGGACAACTAAACAAGAATTTCTTTAACGGGGAGTTTGCAATTCAAGATGACAATATCGACTTCGGTTTTGCCGGAGAGATTGATTTCACAGACAGCATTCCTGTTTTTGATTTTAAGGCGAACGTCAATCGTTTAGCGCTACAGCCGCTTAACCTCTCCCCTGCCGATATCGTCCTGGCTGGCGGTATTGATCTCAACTTACGCAATACCGAGTTCTCCAAAATGGAAGGAGATGTCAACCTGCGCGAGATCAGGTTGGAAAAGAACAAGACCGACATCTACGAAATTGACTACATGCGAGCCTTCACTTTCTTCACGCCGGTGGGTGAAAAAGTGTTCCGCCTGGAGTCTGATATAGCCCGGGGTGAAGTTCGCGGGGAGTTTGATATCAACGAGTTGCCTACTTCTCTACAGCTCTTTATGCTGCGCAACTATCCAGGTTTCGCACAGCGGCTTGGTTTTAAAGAACCCAAGCGTATACCGGATATCAATGAGTTTTCTTTTGAGCTGTTTGTGGAAGACAGCAAGGGACTCAACTTCCTGGTTGATCCTAAGCTAGGTGTACTGCAAGATGTCGACCTGAGTGGTCGCTATAATGGCACTAGTGATTCCTTGATTTTCTATTTGGAAATGCCCAGCATTACTTACGGTAATCTGCGCCTAGCGGACGTCTACGTACATATGGACGCCCTCAAGAACGAAGGGGATCTTGATATTGTAGTTGACTCCACCATCATAAATGGCAAACCGCGACTAAATACCTTCACCTTCCTCAGTATTCTGCAATCGGATACATTAGACTTTGCGATCAACATCAGTACAGATACACCAAATCTCTTTGACCAAGTTAATTTGAACGGTATTTTCTTCTTGCCTGATTCGGTAGATTATGCGCTACAATTGCGGCAATCTAATTTGAGCTTACTGCAAACCCCGTGGGTCATTGACGAGAACAACCAAATCCGCTTTGGGGGAGGTCAAATTTCAGCGGATAATTTCTCCTTACGCAATAAGCACCGCCGCATTCATATTCGAAATAGCGGACCAAAAGGACTCCGGGTGCAACTTGCCCACTTCAACTTTAATTTCATTGATGATCTCTGGGATTATGACCCCTTGAATTTCTCTGGTGATTTTGACATGCTCATCCAAATTGATGATGTCTTCCAGATGCAGGGCGTCAATGCGGTAATGAGTTGTGAAGAGTTTTACATTAATGAAGATGACTTTGGCCAGTTTCGCCTTGATGCCTACGCGCCCAATCTAAAACAGAAGGCCAACGCAATTATCAGTTTATCTAGGGACACGGTACAGATGGAGGTGGAAGCCGAGCTTAACCTGGCCGACCTCAAAGACCGGCGTTTTGTCAATCGTCCCTTACCACTAGAGCGTCAGAAAAATTATCTGGACCTGAAAACACGCTTTAGCGGTTTTCCAATGGCTATTGCCGAATACTGGCTGGGTACAGGATTAAAAAACACACACGGCCATTTTAATGCGGACCTACAAGTGAAAGGGCTTACCTCCGCGCTAGACGTAGACGGATTTATTGATGCCCGTGACGGTGGCTTTACGATTTCATCCTTGCAAACCCATTATACCTTCCGCCAAGGCACCATCCAAGCTAGTAACGAGCTGTTTGACGCCAGTGGAACAGTCATCTACGACAAGTACGGAAACAGTGCCGTTATTGATGGAGGAATTACGCACACCAGGCTGCGGTACCTGGGCCTGGATGCACGCATGCGAACCCGCCGTTTTCTCGGCCTGGACCTCGCGAAAGGAGATAATGATCTATTCTACGGTAAGGCCATTGGCAGTGGTGAAGTCATCTTTAGTGGCGACTTCCAAAGACCCAATATCTATGTCAACGCCACAGTATCAGATAGCACCAAACTGGTGATTCCGGTAACGGAAGAAGCGGAGCGGAGCGATCTCAACTTTGTGCGTTTTGTTAATCGACACCAAGAGACGCAACAGACCACGACCAGCGAGAGTGCCAACATCAAGGGCCTCAATCTGGAAATGGATATTGAGGTGACTGAAGTGGCAGATTTAGAGATGATTTTTGACGAAAAGGCTGGCGATATTCTCCGGGGGCAAGGCCGAGGCAATCTACGTATTCTGCTCCCGCGGGGAGAGTCCTTTCAGATGTTCGGTAACGTGACGGTGAGTAGCGGAGATTATCTATTCACGCTCTATGATGTGATCAATAAGGACTTCCGCATTTTGCCCGGAGGAAGTATCAGTTGGAATGGTGACCCCTTGGATGCGCGCATCAACATTGCAGCCTCCTATAAAGACTTGAAGACCTCGCTCACGACCTTCATCCAGGAGTACCTGATCAACGCCCCCGAGAGCGAGCAAAAGCAAGCTCAACAGGCCACTGATGTGGATCTTATTCTGTATTTGAAAGGTGCCCTTTTCGCTCCGGACATCTCATTCGATATCAACTTCCCTAATCTGCAGGGTGTGCTGGAAAATTTAGCCGCTAACAAGCTAAACCTTCTGCGGCAAGAGCCCAACGAAATGAATAAACAGGTGTTTGGCTTGATCGCTCTAGGGCAGTTCCTACCATCGGATCTCTCCTTTAACAGTGGGGAGGTCATCACCAATACGCTCAGTGAATACTTTAGTAACCAATTGAGCCTCTTGTTAACTGATCTCTTTAGTGGTGTCATTGGTGACGGAAGAACAATTTCCAGCCTGGACGTAGATGTTGACTACAACCGGGTGACTGCAGCAGACTTAACCAACAGCCAAACCAACTTTGGCGATGCCGTTGAGATCAACTTGCGTTCGGGCCTCTTTAACGAACGAGTTTCACTCGACATTGGTGGCAACTTTGAATTTGGGCAAACCACCCAAAATGGTACCTTTTTTGGAGAAAACATTGTACTTGAATACGCCATCAGTAGTAACCGTGACCTGAAAATTCGCTTGTACGAAAGAAGGGATCAGGATATCGGTGGTGGCCGCCGCTTGCAGGTAGGCACTGGCCTGAGCTGGCGCAAAGAATTTCATTCCTTTAGCGATTTCTGGCAAAGCCTGAAAGGGAAAAAGTCGTCCGGAAAAAATTGATGTCATTCAGAACAAGATTGAAACAAAAGACATCGACAAAGTCCAGTAGTTTCATTTTTAGATAAATAATATGTAACTTCGACTTGTCTTATCCTCCCCTCCTCCCCTTACTCACAGCATTGTCTATTCTGTAAAATGATCTAAAGGACTTTTTCCTTTAGTGTTCTCCCCTATAAGTAGCTTTTGTATAACCTATTGATCCGTTGTCACAGCAGTGGCAAGGGGTAAACCCATATTCATTCACTTAAAACAGCTACGCATGAAAAAGACATTTTCGCTTTTCATGATTGTTGGCCTGGCAGTGGTGTTCCTTGCCAGTACCTCAGTAAACACTTTTTCAACTTACACACCAGTATTTAAATCGGTGGAGATGCCATCACAGCTAAGTAATGGCGATCCGTTTCCTACGGACTCAACAGTCGTCGATGGTTGGGTGGCAAAATCTCTAGCCATTAATGGTTTAGAGACCAATCGCGACATTATCAGTCATGCTTGGGGCTTATGGGCAGCGCTGATGCAAGTCACTCGGGAAACCAATGACGGTCGCCAGATGCGTCGCTTCGAAACTTGGCCTACTCCGCAGGATATTATGCGGGCGATGAAGCACGACCAGTCCTTAGCTGACGTGGTTGGAAGTTCTGGCAAATTCCAAGGGCGTACAAAATTCAACGCTTTTGCTGATACCGGGGATGACAAAGTCGTTGACTCCCCCGGCGACGCTGTTGGACGCGTAAAGTACAGCCCTGCCGCTGCCCAGTATGCTTTGGACAATATGTTATTTGACGCTTCAGTCATGCAAAGTAAGGCTATTCCTAACGGGATTGCCAAGGTGACCCTGCCCAATAACAGTGTGCTACTGAAGCCGATTTACCGCGTACTATCCAACTACTACAAAGTTTACAACGGCATGTATCGTTTCCACGTTTGGGGCGGTAAAGATGATTGCTGCAAAGGGAGCGACGCGGCATTTTCCGACTACGTTTACATTTGCACCGATCCTAATGACTCGCGCATAGACAATGTGAATGTGTTCAGTATCTCCACTATGATTCATCATAAGATGACGGCTGCGGAGGCAGAGGAGTATAACAATACACCGGGTCATAGCCGGGAAGGTGCGGAAAACCCTAACAACGTAGCACAGGCAGGAGATATCGTCATCCTACTGGGTATGCACGTCTCCACCCGCGAGAGTACTCGCTGGACTTGGCAGAGCTTTTACTGGTCTCCTAACCCCAATAATCCATTATTCCCGAGTTCATCTACGATGGCAGCGGGGCGTGGCACTGCTTCGGGTCTCGACAATGCTGCTAAGCATTATGCGGTATCCTTAGGCTACAGTATGCTTTCACCAGCAGCACCCCTTGGCCTGGATCTTTCAAAGGGTGCCAGCACGGACAACCGTGGCTCTGTGTATGCCTTGAATCCTTATATCGAAGGAACCTTCAGTAAGAAAGATGTTTTTCCAAATCAGCAGACGCTTTACGAACAACATGGCTTAGGTGGCTTATTCAAGCCTAGCAATGTGAACGGTATCACTTCCAGCTGTATGGGCTGCCACAGCCAAGCAGCTTACTACTCAAGTGTCGGCGAAGCGGTAGGTATGTTTGTTGCGGACCAGTGGGTACCAAGGAATGCACCTTGGTTTATTGGCCGTGTACAAACAGATTTTGCCTGGAGTTTATCCGGACAATTCGAACCCGCACCAGAAGATTAATTGACAATAACTTCATCGATTTGGGGGAGGCTTTAGGGCCTCTCCCTGCTTTCTCTACTTGAAACCCATATTCTTTTTTAAAACCCTTAATCCATATTCATGTCAAACCAAAATTCACTTCATTCCCTTTGGGAGGGTACCTGGGCTTATCGCAGCTACAATAACTACACTTTCGAACAAGTCAAAACCGATAGTAGCGGTGGTAATAATTTGATGTTTGGCGAAGGCACTATTATTATTGGCCCGAGCCGGAACCAGAACGAGCTTAGCGGAAGTATTGGCGACGAAAAACGTCAAGAATGGGAGTTAAAGCTCACTGGTTCTATCAACTACGGTGACCCATTCACTGCCCGTTTTCAGGGCAAGGGAAATGTGGGCGGCCACGAGTGGATTTACGAGTATGTCGGCTACCTGGTGAACCCCTGGCAAAACGGGGTGAACCAGGTGCCTGCTTTCGTAGGCTCCGTTATCCGTCAAATTCCCCATCCCGGAGGAGATGGCACCATTCATCCAGCAGGAGTAGTTGCTTCTTTCTTCTGTGTCAAGTACTAAATTTCACCATTATCAAATCCATATTTATTGTGTCTTGGGAGCCGGCATTAAGTCAGCCTGAATGCTGATTTATTACAGCTCCTTTGATGACCGTTAAAAGTTCAATTCATCATGAAATTACATCCTATTTTATTCGCTCTGTTCATCGCTTTTGCCTTGCCAAATTGCGGTGACTCCAACAGCACTGCAGAAGGGGAAGAGGCACCCGTAGAAGAAGAGGTTGCCGAAGCACCACCGATTGAATTGCCAGCCGATTTACTAGACGGCATGTATCCTCCTTACGATCTAGCCACTAATTCAAGTGTGCTGGACAACGCCATCTTCGCCTGGAAAGAAATGATTGCCCTTTCCTGGAAATCCACATATACCGCAAGCGTCCCCCAGCGTGAAACGCCTGACAGTGATTGGAGCTATTCCGATGGCACTCCAAGCACACCATTGGTATGGGAAACTTTCGCACACCGCGTGGAGTACCGCCCTAAGGGAGATGTCCTGACCAAGCCTTTTGACAGCACACCAAGCTATCCTTTCGTTAACTCTGATCAAATTGATTGGAATGGTCTTGACCAGTCGCAGTACTTCGTCATGCTAGATGAGGATAACGAAATTGGTTCTTGCTACGTTTTTGCCAATCCTAACATCACCTCCGTAACCAATCAGGACAATCTGGTCATGTACATGGCCAAGGCCAACCGAGTAGAGTACGATTACCGGAAGTCCTACTTCAATTCCACTCCTGCTTTGATGGCCGCCATCCAGAAAGCCGAGAAAAACATTCCACTCTTGGAAGAAATCTCTACTTACGAAGACAGCAGTGGTTCGGATCCCTGTGGTTCCAAGCATTACGGGGAGCAAGGGGTAATTGTACTCCCTTGTAGTGATGAGGCATCACAAACCAGAGGAATGATGGAAATCAAAACAGCCTGGCGACCACTTACTGACAGCGATAATGCAAAGGAGTTTCTGGTTCGTGATGCCGTCACTTTCAGCGAAGTGATTAGCGGCAGTGATACTTCTTACGTAGCACAAGTAGATCAGTATGTGCTGTTGGGCATGCACATTATTCACAAGACCAATAACTATCGCCATTTATTCATCGCCACCTGGGAGCATAATAGTCTGGAGGATTATGGCTACAAATTTGCGTTGGACAATGCGGGAGTTGCGGCTCAGGAACTGCAAGGAGTTAAGCGGCATGATGATAGTGACGGAGCACATTCTAGAAGCATGGATACTTACGGTCCTATTTCTGATGCTGTACAGGCACAAATCAAAGCTGCCAACCCGGGCAATCCGAACTTCTTGGCTAATTATCGCCTGACTGGCTTCCAATCAGACGTCTATGTTGATGAAACACTGGCTGATCGCAAAACCAGTATGCCAACCTACTACCTAGCCAACCTGGTCATTGAATCAGATAGCACGCTTGCCGACTTTAGCGGAAGCTCCATCGGAAATCCACATGATCAAGGTAACAATCTAGTAGCCCACGGTAAGTTTATTACCACCGGCGGCTGCGTCGGCTGCCACGGTGCTGGTGCACAGGTGAATCGTGGGACAGACTTTAGTTTCCTCAATGATTTTGCCGGTAAGCCTATTGATGTACCAGATCCATACCGCTTGCCAGATTACAAGATCGCTAAGATTTCCAGTGACGATTTCAACTAACTAGCAAATAGCATTCGCTACGCTTTACAAGTGTCATTTCTCGATTCCCATAGAAAGAGAATGACACTTGTTTGCTTTAAGCCCCTTACTTTATTTACCTCCGCATAATCTTAGCATGAAAGAACGCCACTGCTTTACTTTACCATTTCCTTAAGGACTTTTTAACAGCTCCTGATTCCCCAACTGCTGTAATCTAAAGTATATTTGTGGCTTGGTAATGCTCTGCGCACGGGTAGCCTAGCTGGCTATTCATCGTGGAGGATAATACATTTGTTTGAGAAAGGACAATTCTGAATGCTTGTGACGATCAGTCTAGAGCAGAAGTAGCCTCCCTCAACTATTTAAAGTAGCAAAGCATTATCTTTACGAGGCTTGGGAAAACAGTTTTCCGAACCATTGAAATTAAGGAAGGAAACAACGAGGCTATTGCGAAATGGTCAGCACCTAACACGATACCTAAGAAACCCTTCCCGAGCCATAATTTCATGATCATTTAATTGGTAAAAAGTAAGCGTAATGAAATCACTATTACAGATAAGTGGACTCTTCGTACTGTTTGTACTCCTGCAGGCCTGCCAACCAGAAGGACTTACAATTCAGGGAACGATAACCAATGCTTCAAATCTACAAGTCTTTGTTGACGAGGTACGCCTTGGTAAGGCCAGCAACCCACTACAGAAGACTGATATGGGAGCAGACGGGCAATTCAGTATGACCTTCCCCGAAGGCTTACCGGCTGGCATTTACAACTTGCGCATCGGTGCCAAGCGAATTAATTTCGTGCTTAATGGTAAGGAAACGAATCTGACTGTTGACGGTAACCTACAGAGCCTCGAAACATATAACTTAACAATTACTGGCTCTGGTGATAGTGAGACCTTGGTAAATACGATGCAAGGACTGTTCCGTCGTCAATACAAGCCCGCAGATATTACTGCCATGGTGGACTCAGTTAGTAATCCGCATTTAGGAGCCTTTATCGCTTATACGGCGCTTGGACGCAACGGACAGTTTGCCAGCATTCAGCAAAAAGCGCTGGAGAAATTGACGGCCGTCGCACCTGATACAGAAGCCACACAAGCCTATGCTACCTATGTGAACAACCTCACTCAAGCAGCCGCGGCACAAACCAGGGGTTCCAGTGGCCCTATCCAAGTGGGCATGCAAGCACCTGATATTCGTATGGCCAGCCCTCAAGGCACTGAGTATGCCCTGTCTGACTTACGGGGAAAGGTTGTTTTACTCGACTTCTGGGCTAGCTGGTGTGGCCCTTGCCGCCGCGAAAACCCAAATGTGGTAGACGTATACAATCGTTACAAAGACCGGGGTTTCACAGTGTATAGCGTATCACTTGATGGCCTAGATAGCCGCGGGAAAGCACGCTACCGTTCACAAGAAGATATCACCCGGGCCATGGAAGGCCAAAAGCAGCGCTGGGTTAACGCCATCCAGCAAGATGGCTTGGCATGGGAGTACCACGTAAGTGATCTAAAGAAATGGGAAAGTCAAGCTGGCCGCCTCTACGGTGTTTCCAGTATCCCACGTACCTTCCTTATCGACCGAGAAGGCAATGTAGCTGCGGTGAACCTGCGTGGTGCGGCCGCCATTGAGCAAGCCTTGCAGCGGGTGCTGTAGAATTAGTACCACACGAAGTAAAAACGGGTCAATTGAATGTTCAATTGACCCGTTTCGTTTTTGTAGGTTAACTATCGCAAAATAAATCCTGATGGTAGCCAGGATACCTCAACTAAGGGACAAGAATAATCCTACCGGCATAGAATTCTCCAGTTATTCCTTGTATTTGAAAATAGTATTGCCCTGGTGGCAATCCCTTCAGGTCAACGGAAAACTCCGTTCCAACGAAGGTCTGCTTACGCACTAACTGACCATTGGCGTGACTCAATCGCAGAACGCCCTGAGTGAAGACCGGTAGTCGAAAATTAGCCAGATCGGCTGTCGGATTTGGGAAAGCCTGAATGTTTTCCATTCCTGCGATGCCGTTCTCTACGTCCACCACAATGACCACTTCTTCAATCCGGTGCTGGGTGGTATTAGTAACAATAGGTTCGTTTAAGTCAAAGTAAATACTCGCTTCGTTTTCAATTAGTGTGCCCGGAGGGTTATCTGCTATTTGTTTAACACTAAACTGGACAAAGCCCTGAGAGGCTGCAAGATTCGTCATGCTATCGGGAAGAAGAATATTGGCAAACCGAAACTCTAGAACATTGCCGTCCATGAGCTGAAACGTATAATCATGACTTGCTGCACCCGTCTGAATAGAAGCAGGATTTAAAAAGGGAGAGAGCGTGTCTTGGATCACTACTGTAAAGGCGGTATCCGTACCTGTATTTTGAAAGCGAATGCGATAGTCCAGGTCTACGTTGGGGCGAATGAGGTGCTCCTCTCCTACTCCAAGCGGGTAACCTGTCTTATCATTGGGATCGAAAGCCCCGATATTACTCTGGCAATCGATAGCCACATTAGGGTTGAATTCGTCTTGCGGGAATAGATTGATAAAGCCCAGACTGAAAGCCCCCATCTCATTTGTACCACATCCTTCAATTGCTGCGCTCGGAAAACTAAAACCAGGATGTCCACTGACCTGATCCGCTTCAATGCGGTAAGTGGAGCCATTTGCGGGAACACTAATCACGGTGGATTGCCCGGAATTCAAGGTAAACTCTCCGGTTTCCAGCATAATTACATCTTCCACTACAATGTAAGTACTGGCTAATGGCATGTCTTGTTGCCCTACGTTCTCAATCCGAAAGACGACTTCCTCCTCCTCTTCATCACAACTAGCGGTTACTTCTACACTGGGACCAGTGTAGCTATCCTCATCACAGAGGGTCTCCGGATAAATGCGTGCTTCGGTACAATGCGTTTCTCCTAATACAGTTTCACAACTCACCAATACGTTTACGGTGAAAGAGCCAAAAGCACCCGGCTCCAGCGTTCCGATAGGAAAGGTATAAGCGTTGTCGACTACTGTGGTCCAGGGAATACTAGCACTCATGACCGCTAGGTCTTCATCAAACTCGATTTCGATAAAGCTGTCCTCTACTAGTTCTGTTCCATAGTTGGCATAAGTCACACTGTAGGTGCTCTCACTGATGCAGCGCCGAAGAAATGGGGCAGCAATATCGACATAAGGTGAACCGCAACCTTCCTCTAGCTGCATGGCAAAATCTAAATCACTTAAACCTAAGGGCCAGTGATCATTCACATCCACCAAATAGGAACTGGTACACCCTGTGTTCAAAGAGGACGGAATATTGATCAGCAATTGCAGATCAGTAGTATCTTCAAGAAATACAGGCTGACCGTTGATAGAGGTCAGCTCATCTTCAGTAAAATCAAAATTGAATTCGTAGTCGCCCAAAGCAGATGCGGCAGATAGAAAAGGCTCACCATCACCCACCGGTGCCCCGCCTTGTAGTAGATAGCCCTGAACCGTTAATCCAACCCATCCAATTTCGCCCGCGCTGCGTTCGCAATTGGCATCCAGATCGAAGAATGCTCTGCCACCAAAAGAAAGTTGTTCTTGGGCTACTCTGTACTGTACTCCAATGTAATTTTCGTGGCGGTCCCAGTTACCAGCCTCATCGCCTACCCATAATTCAAGCGGCAGGGTGAGAAATTCCGGCCCATTTGGATCGTATGGTAATTGTAGCGTATCAAAAGGAGGAACCTCTCCGGTAGCATCTCCAAGTCGAGTTACGCGGTATTGTAAATTTTCATCAGCAGTACAATTATCCCCAGCGAAATAAAACAGCTCAGTAGCATTAATCACCACCGGATCTGTTTCGCCAGAAACTCGCACCTGATGCCCCCGGAAAGTTTTATCAATCAAGGGCGGTGTTTCATCCGATTCGCACTCACCCCCGTTACCATTTTCATCCTGCACGATAACATATGCGTGATGGACATAAAAAGAATTTGGGGCATAGCCGGAGATACTAACCAAATGTGTACCGATGTCTTCCGCAGAAAAGCTCAGCGTAGGTGTAAAATCTGCGGAAGCCACCTGGTCATAAGGAATACTACCTCTGGCTATAGTGAGTGCATCAAAAGGACCACATTCCTCAGGCTGTTCTATTAGGAAATCATAGCCTGAAATCATGACAGCATCGTCAGCATCCTCCAACTGGACCGTCAAACTACGTCTTCCATTGAAGGTGGTATTTTGCCCATCTGCGCAGAGGAAAATTAAGATATAGGTATCACAGAAAGCCCAGTTTCCTGCTTCATCACCCACCCAAAAGCGAACTATTGTGGTGGCGTCTAGTTCCTCCGTCACAACTACAGAATCTTGTACTGGAGTCCCTTGGGTGTTGCTAATTACTTGGATGCGAAACGTTAAGTTTTCTGTGCAGTTGTCGTATGACCCGCCCTCAAGGGCAGCAGCAGCAATGGTTTGGGTGGTACCCAATTCTAAGGTGGTGACTAAGCCATTAATCGGTAAAGGAATAGGCGGAATTGTATCCTGGCTACAATCTTGAGCTGCTAGCGCAAAAGCGAACAGAGAGAATAACAGGGAAAACGTAATGGTGTAGAGTCGTCGCATATGGGATTATATTTCTAACAAATGTGGGTCCGCAACTTCAATTTACCAAAAACAAGAAATTGCTCTTGTATCTCACATTCATACATTTATCTTTATTTTTCATTTAGTACCTGCAAATTTTGTACAATACATATATTTTTAATTAATAAATTAATCTAGCCTCCACCAACCTTCAAAGCCGGCAAATGGAGAAAAGTACCGTTTATCAATTGATCACCCACTTTAGTAAACGAGAATTGGCGTCTTTTCGCCAGTGGATTCGTTCTCCTTTCTTTAATGAAGATCAAGCTCAAGTCCGTTTATGGGATTACTTGCAGGAATGTTACGAATACTTGCAAGTGAGCCCCAACAAACGCAAAGCTTTCACTAAGGCTTACCCTACAGAGGAATTTAGTGATCAAAAAATGCGCCTTCTGATGAGCCGGCTAAACAAGCAATTGGAGCAGTTTCTCGCTTATCAAAGCTTTGAGAATGGGCCTTTTTCTGACCTCCACCTTGCCAAAGCACTACGACAAAGAAGAGCACTCCGCCATTTCCATCGGGTGTCTACCCGAATGGCCAAAAAACTAAATCAGACGCCACTGCGCAACGAAACCTATTTCCGCCAGCAGCTGGCACTACAAGAAGAAGCGCATAACTTACTCAGTGTTGATGATCCAACGGAAGCCGGGCATCTAAAGGAAATGGCCACTCACCTTGACTGCGCATATTTAGTGGAACGGCTCAGACAGAGCTGCCGCATCTTAGCCCACAAACGAGTTTATCAAGCGGGTGAAGCACCAGACCCCATTCCACTGCTCCTACCCTACGCCACCGGATTCGGATATACCCAGGAACCGGCAGTTCGTCTTTACATCAACTGTTACAGAATGCTTCTGCAAGGAGCAGCAGAGGAGCATTTTCAAGCCTTTAAAGATGACTTGCTGCAGAACGGTGCCTGCGTTTCCTTGACCGAGCTACGCGACCTTTACCTCCTTGCCATCAACTACTGCATCAGGCAGGTAAATAGTAATCAAATCTCCTACTATCAGGATCTCCTTGCGCTCTATCGTAAAGGATTGGCCAGCAGTGCCCTATTAGAAAAGGGAGTTCTGTCCCGATTTACCTACCAAAATGCAGTCACTGCTGGTATCCGGATGCAGGAGTACGATTGGGTAGAACAGTTCATCCGCAAGTACCAAGCCGCATTGGAAAAGCCATATCGCGATATCGCATTCAATATCTGTATGGCCAGACTGGAATTTAGTAGAGGCAACTATGAACAAGCGCTTGGGTTAGTAGAAAGTGTAAATTACCGCGACCCGCTACTCAACTTGGGAAATAAGGTACTGCAGTTAAAGATCTACTATGAGGCTGGCAATATTGATGCTTTGGAAGCACAGCTAGATGCCATGAGCACTTATATTCGCCGCAAGCAGATTATCGGTTACCACCGCTCCAACTACGAACAGATTGTCCGCTACGTGCGTAAACTCATCACTACTAACCCCTACGATAAGGAGGCCCTAGAAGCACTGCTCCAGGCTGTAAAAACAGAGCAACCCCTCACAGAAAGACATTGGCTAGAGAAAAAAATAGAAGCCTTAATTTAGGCATACTGGCACATCCAACTTAGAACTACGCCACAATTCCTACCTCTACCCTTAGCACGGTATTAGTGCGCTCCATAATCATCGTACTCCACTCTTTGCTTAGGCGACTACCTTGCAGCTCTTCCGTATTGCCGTTAGCCAAGTGGACCCTGACAAAAGCGGTGTCAGCCTGGTGATAGACAAAAGGAACCTGACAATAGGTGAATGCCAGCGCCTTGGCTGACACATTAATATGTTGCATTTCCGTATTAACATCGCAGTACGTAAAGACTGTCTCCTCCGTCAAGAACTCTGAAGCTTGCAACATGCCTGGCAGGCATTCCAATTGTCCATCCTTCATAAACACCCCTAGCTCAAAGAAGCGGCTCAGGATGTCTTCCTTAACTTGTCCCGTCATACCCGGTTGGCGCGCACCTGCGTGCCCTGGAGTATGAGAATATGGATCCATTGGGAATGCACCGTAGACTGCCGGGCTCTTATGTGTTCCGAGGCCGTCGCGCAAGTCATAGTAATGGTCGATAAGTTGCTTGACATCTTCGGCAGGTTCACCTGCTTCGATAGCCCGCCAACAATTCTCAGCCACGGCTAGAATGAGTTTAGACACCATGTGCCAATAGATAGACCCTAAGCCTTCGTACCCAAAGAAAGTACCAGAGCGCCCGGTAAAGGATTGGTGATCGAAAACCGATTCAAAGATATCTAGAATGTATTCTAATTCTTGCTGTGGCAGGTCGCCGTATTCTTGATGAACCATGTTGAGCAAAACAGCCTCAACATCTTTTTGGTTATTAAAATCACCATTGAAATGATAATCACCACGGACATCTTCGACAATTAGTCGTGTATCCCCTTTCAAGAGCATTTGTTGTAGTAATCTAGATGCTTCAACCTTGTCCTTAGGCAAGGTGTTTTTCACCTCAAAGCGAGGCAATTGGCGATCTGGATAAAGAACGTAACTATGCTGATCTTCGCGATATAACTTACTACTACGCAAGGCCTGTAGGAGCTCCAGAACTTCTGCCGTACTCAAGAGACCAGCACTAAGCACTGCCACCTGGCCTTCCAGCATCTCGTACAAATAACGGATACTGATTCCGCCCTGATGGGTAACACTCATCAAGTTGTACGAGTGATACAGATTATCAGAACGCTTATTGGCACGGATGGAATGATCTACAAAGGCGAGTACATCGCTGAAGAATGTATCCAAAGCGCTAGAAGATACACTTGCAGTGTTGCCACTAAAGCCTTGGTAGACTTTGTTGCGGTGGGTCTCACCAGCTACCCCCAATTCATCTACAATCTTCCGGCGTAATGTATCTGAGATGCTACCTGCCAGATGTGATTTATTCTCGCTGAAAGTCGCTGATATGGAATTTAGAAGTTCCGCAACTTCCACTGAAACCTCATGCTCTGTTATTGCTTGCTGTGCAAAAAGAGTCTGGCAGAAACTGACATAGCGGCGGATGTAGTACAAAGTAACCATCGATACTCCACTACCAACCAGGGCGTTATTGGCATCGTTCCATTCTGGACGCTGTGTATTGAGCCAAATACCAGCCTCTGGAATGAAGTTTGAAAGCTTAGCAAGCAAAGTAACCAACAGCTTTTCCGCTAGGTTCACCATGTAGACTTCACCACTATGGTCAAACATCAATTTACCATCTGCGCCCTTATCCTTAAGCCGCCGTGCAATCATTGCTTCCAGGTCGTGATCAAAGTCAACGGTATCTTGTGGATCAGCCAGCAATTGCTCATATCCACGAATTCGATACGGTACATTAGCGTAAGCATAGCGGCGTTGGGTCATCATGATACCTAGCGCATCAGGTTGATGAACGTGGCACAATTCTAATAACTTAAGCAGGTAAATGATTTGGTGATCACCCCAATAGCCGATATAAGACCAAGGGTCATCCTCTTCGATTACCTCCCAATCAATTCCGTTCCGGGTAATGCGGTAAGGGTTATAGCCATCTGCCGTGGAAGCACTGACAAACTTACTGATCATCCCCTCCAGGAAAAGTGGATAGGAAAGTCCTAAAGCCTCCCAATTCTGGAAGATGTCTCGCCAGTTTCCTTCGTAATACAGCTTTTTGGCGCCGTCTGCTTCTTCCAGCTCAATAGAGAAACGGTTCCAAGGCCGGCTGGGATCACCATGTCGACGGCTAAACGTGAGGGGGAGATACTCCAAACATAAACGGTGCAGCTGTGGATCTTTGAGTTTAGTAACTAGCTCTAGCAGATGACCATAGTGAATCGTTTCAGGCAACCGTTCTAAGAACGTTGCCTGACGGTGAGCTACCGAACTATTGTAGTGACTAATCACTTCTATAAAGTCGCGGCGACTAACATTGTAGTTATGATCGAAAATGCCACCTCGCATGACATTAAAAAGCACATTGCCAAAATGCCGCGCAGTGAGCAGCTGATCGCTACCTAACTGAAGGCCATCTGAGCTAGCCACAATCTTGTTGAGGTTGTCGGTACCGGTATCAATATCTTCCTCCAATGCATTGGCCGGATACTCGTCAGTTTTGATCCATTCCTCTAAGGCTACTACTTCTGCGGGTCCCTGATTGACCTCAGCGGCAAAATACCAGACATAGCTACCTCGTGGATTTAACTTGAGATCCCCCTCGATAAAGTATGCTCCCCGAGCAGCCCGGATATCCGTTTCAGACTTGATCTCTTTACCTTGGCGGAAAGCATCAAGTTGTCGGCTACAAAGCAGGATCGACTTTGCTTCGATCCCAGTGGACCAAACGGTAGTTGCCTGCAAGGATTCGCTGGGTTCTGCCTTATCCACCGGGATGGAGCTTAACAGGTATAAGCCCAGACCAGCGGGTTGAAGCAATTCATTTTTCTTATAGGCATCCAGTAGTGTACTCCGCTCCGTTTGCATTTTCAACCCAACACCGTAGGGTAAAAGGTTTTGTATACCATCTAATACACGAACCCGCACAGCTGCGCTATCCGTTGCGGTAAGTGTAGATTTCTTGACAAAACCGTACTTCTGGCTATTGTACCAACCGTAGGAAAATACTAGTCCCAGGTCTGCGTTCTCCTCTTCAAATATCAGTTGGTTACCACTAATATTCTTATACAAATTGCGAGAGATACTGTACGCACCAGCGTAACGCTCAGAGAAAGGCTCCCAGAGATAGGTCTTACCTTCCTTTTCTACCAGCATTAGCGTTTTACTGCCAGTAAGCTCTCCACTATCGTGAATTTTGTCATCCGTATAGTAAGGGAATAGGGCATTTTCCGGATTTACACGACCAGCAGACAAACCTCCTTTACTGGAAATATAAAGCCAGTGATCAGAGTCACTTACCACACTGATGAAGAAGGGTGGCATTTGATCGTAATTGCTAATCTTGTAGAATTCTGCACCATCGCGCATGACAAATTCACCGCTCACTGCGGGATCAGAATGGTATAAAGGCGTGTTGCCTACCTGAATGGCCTGCATGCTCATTGTCGAACGTTTGTAGTGTTAGCGTTTTGGAGATTTTGAGGCGGTTATGGCGCTTGAATACAGGGAAGCAAAAGTCCCTGCTTGCTCTTCAAGACCCTCCACTAATCGGGATGCTCTAGCGGAGCCGAAAGGTAAGAAATGATTTTTGTGTACAAACGATCATTGGACATTTTTGCCACAAACATTTTAGCCCTGAAGCCCGATACGTAAGTTAAATGTTACAGACACTGCTTATCACCCAAAAAAGTCGTCCCGAACTCCAGCTTCAGCCAGAATTCGGGACGAAAAAATGATCTATTAGCCTTTACAGCTCCGGAAATTAATCAGGACAGATCACTTTAAATTCGGTACGGCGGTTTTCCTGGTGTTCTTCGGCAGAACAACGTACACCATCGGCGCAGTTATTCACTAGCCTAGTTTCACCGTAGCCCGTTCCAACTACGCGTGAGCTGGCAATTCCTTGAGCCACAATATAATCAGCGGCAGCCTGTGCACGACGCTGAGATAGTCGCATGTTAGAGTCAGCTCCACCGCGGCTATCCGTGTGTGATGATAGCTCGATGGTAGCATCCTTATTGTCTCTCAAGAACTGCACTACCTTATTCAAGTCTGCCTCCGCATCTGATCGGATAACTGCGCTACCTGTATCGTAAAGAATGTTGTTCAGGCGAATTGCCTCACCACACTCAACCTCTTCGGCGCAAACTTCGATCTTAACGAATACCGACTTACTACGGTCATATTCGCCGGCATTTACTTCCACCACCTGCGAAAGGAAGCTCTCCTTAGTAGCGTAAAGTTCGTAAGTACCACGCTGATCCATAAAGAACAGGTACTCACCTTCGGCATTCGATACCGTTGCTTTCTGCATGTTTTCGGTAGTGCTCTTCAAATTGAGCGTCACGCCAGGTAGTGGGTTCGGGGTATTGCAGAACAGTACTTTACCTTGGATGATGAAGTTAGGATCATCAAAGTATACCGTCTTTTGCACTGGCTCAGAAGAGTTGAAGTCGCTAGCCTGGATAGTAGCACCTTCCAAGTCTGTATCAACTACCTTGGCGGTTACCGTATAGTTACCGGGCTCTAAATTTGGAATTTCAACAATACCTAAACTATTGGTAGTTCCTGATTTTACAACCTGACCACTGCTGTTTACAATTGCCACATCAACGCCTGGCATTACTTCATTGGTGATTTTATCACGAGCCGTTACCACCAATGACTTTTCTGGGCAACCGTTATTCGCTACGGTACCTACCTCATCTGGGCAGTTATCAGCATCGTCTACAACGCCATCACCGTCGCGGTCTCTGATTGGGCAACCATTGTTATCTGCTGGTCCAGCTTCTTCAGGACATTCATCTTCACTGTCTTGCAATCCATCACCGTCGGTATCAGGGCAACCTTCAAAGGCGGCAATACCGGCAACAGTGGGACATTTATCGTTGGCATCAGTAATGCCGTCACCATCCTGGTCTGGGCAGCCATTTAGGGCCGGAATACCAGGGGTATCGGGACAAAGATCCTCGGTGTCAAGGATGCCGTCACCGTCGCGGTCAAGAATTACTGGCTCTGGCTCTTCGTAATCATCCATTGACAAGCGGAAACCAATACCTGCCATGAGGTGATCGCGAAATTCCATGTCATTAATGTGATAGGAAAAAGTAGTAGAAAGGCTGGTGTTTCTACCCAAGTACCAATTCAGGCCTAAACCAAGCGGCACATCGAGCGACAGCTCATCTACATCCAATAGTAAACCACCGACACCCGCAAAAAGGCGTGGACGGAAGACTTTACCTTTGTAGAAGTTCACGTTTAGCAATGCATTCAATCCCATATCAACGGACTCACGATTACCAATGCCAAATGAGTTAGACGGGTGCCAACCACCCACCATTCGGAATGGGAAACTTACGTCAAATGTCTCATTGAGGTAGCGGATGTACTCAAATTCCAGACCACCGCGGAAATCATCTGCGGAAAAATCATCGACATTTTCTAATGGCCAGAGGAAATTGGTAGCTACATAACGTACAGAGAAAGCGTCTGGAGCTCCTTCGGATTGTGCCTGTAGGGTTGTGATGGCAAATAGGCTTGCTATCATCAGGCTAAAAAATAGTCTAAACATTATCGTTGGTGTTTTACGTTTGGTGAATAGTTTCTCTTTTCTGTGTTGTTCGGTTTTAAAGATATATTATTCACCCGTACTTCGGTTGTTCCACCACAAAAACAAGCCCAAAGGCACCAAAAAATGTTCTGAACGAACCATAAATGCGGGAAACCAATGAGAAATCAGGTATTCCCACGAGCTAAAACCACTGTAGCTCCACAAGCGAGCTAAAGCAGTGAGGAGGCCCCAAATAATGATATACCAAATCGCAATGTTGCGTACTCCACTTGCCGGAAGGAAGATCAGAGCAGCAGCAATGAAGTCGAAAACACCGGCAATTTTCAACAGCAAAAGCGCACCTTCATTGTCTACACCAAAGCCACTGATCATCATTTGCTGAAAATGACCTGGTACTGGATAATAGCCGTAGGCGTATAGGCCATGCCCGATGAAAGTCAGGGCGATCATGATCCGTAGTGCATAGTCTACTACCTGATAGTTGATAGACCGAGTGGTGATCAGTAAGAATAGAATGGGTGTAGTCCACTGCAAACTCAGCTCAGCGAAGTGGCCCAATCGCCAGTAGTGTCCTTTGGTTTCTAAAATAGCATGTAAAAGCAAGACGGCGGTTGCTGTTAAAACTAATGCTCGTGCCAGATTAGACCAATCACGCTTTTTAGCCCAGAGCAGTAAACCACCTATCCCCAACATTAACACAACGCCCAAACCAATCGTCCAAGCTTCAATCCAACCACTTACTCGCTCTGAGGTTACCCAATCGGTCCAAGACCAGCCCAGGCGCTGCACTACCCCTGAGAAAGCATCTTCATCCCAGACCAGGACCCGCAGCGGACTATCCCAGTAAATGTATTGCCAGCCCCTAGCCAACAGTAGTAGGGCACTCCCCCACCATAGACAGCTTATTGCTAGCCGAGCATTTCTTCCAGTGCTTTCCATACTCGTTCAACGGGTAAGCCCATTACATTAGCATACGTTCCTTCAATTTTCTCCACCTTGCAAAGCCCAATCCACTCCTGAATGGCGTAACTACCAGCTTTATCAAAGGGCTGATAATTGTGGATATAGTATTCGATGTCCTGATCACTTAATTCGGCAAATTTCACTTTAGTGGTATCACCAAAAGCAATCTCTCGTTGCTGATTGATCAAACAAACCCCGGTAATTACTCGATGTTCACGTCCTGATAATTCCCTGAGAATACGGCGCGCATCCGCTTCATCCACTGGCTTACCATAGATCGTATCATCTAAGATCACCACACTATCGGCGGCCAGAATAATTTCTTTTTCTTGCTGCAGGTGAATGCGGGCTGCCCGAGCTTTTTTCTGCGCCAAAAACACCGGCACTTCTGCTACCGGCATTTCCGCCGGGTAATCCTCTTCTACATCTTGAGTTTGCACCCGGAAAGGTAATCCAGCCTCGCCTAACAGTTGACTCCGACGCGGAGACTTAGAGGCTAAAATCAATTCGTAGTCTTGTTCCAGTAACACCATTACGATAGTTGATAACAAAATAAAATCGCGAGTCCCCCTAACATAAAAAACTTCCAGTACTGACTCAAGCGATGATAGTCCTTTTGCTCTTGGGCGCGATATTGCTCCCAGCTAAAATATAGCAACAGCACCATCAATAGTGGTACGAGTACCACGCCAAAGTGGGTGAACTCCGCAAAAACAGGAGTGCTAAATAAATGCCCTAGTGCCAACAGTAAAACTAGGGTCAGTACCCAAGTCAATTGTTTAGCAGGCCAGACGCCCCAACGCAAAGCCATACTTTGCCGTCCTTGCAGCCGATCACCCTCTTGGTCTTCCAAGTCCTTTACAACCTCTCTGATCCAGGTAGCGACGAAAGCATAGAGCATAAAAAGGACAATCAAATGCCGTGTCTGCCCTTGGAGCAGTGCTTCCAGATCTCTCCAGGCGCTGCGTTCAGCCAGCCACACTAAACCGGCAGTGCCCGCACAGGCAAATGCCACAAACAGGTTGCCCAGTAAAAAATGCCGCTTGAGAATAGTAGGATAAAGCAAAAGCAAGCCAGTGAATAATGGATATAGCCACAACCATTCGAGTTCACCTTTACTGATGGCCAAATATAGGGCAGCCAAAAAACCTATTGCGCCCAATCCAATAGCTATCGCTTTTGCCGACGCCACTGATATCTTTTGACCAATAATGACCTTGTCGGGTCGATTAACTAAGTCAATTTGATAATCTAGGATATCGTTTACTACATAGCCGAGTGCGGTTACACAGGTGGTTGCCAGAATGAGAAACCCCAGCTGTGTCATCGACAAAACTGGGGTAACATTTTCTTGTTGGTAGGCTTGCCCCAACACTTGTTGCGCAATCAGCCATTGTGTTATTCCCACGATAATGAGATTGGGAAAACGAAGGAGGCGCAATAGTGCAGTGAACGCCATTTTTTACTTTTTACGGCGCTTCTTCTTCGTGGCCAGTTCTTCTTGCTTACGCTGTTGTTCTTTCACCGCAGCCTCCAGGCGCTCCTGGAAACCCGATCGTTTCTTGGGTTTCGCTTTATTGGCCTCCAATTCCGCCACGATCTTATCATTATCAATGATGAAGTTCTTGGTTACTAGCGTCTGGGTGATATTGATCAGGTTACTAAAGAATAGGTAACAGGTCAAACCCGCGGCAAAGCTATTGAAGAAGCCCAGGAACATGATTGGCATGATGTACTGGAAGTACTTCATCATTGGGTTAGCCCCAAAGTCCATGTGCTTGGTATTATAATAGGTATAGATCAGGGTAGTTCCGGCCCAAAGCAGGGCAAACAAACTGATGTGAGAACCAAAACCTAAAGGAATTTCAAAAGGCAGGCGGGTCAACACATCATAACTACTCAAGTCCGTTGCCCAGAGGAAGCCCTCTTGCCGGAAGGTTATATCTGCCGGAAAGAATCGGTAGAGTGCAAACCAAATGGGCAGCTGTAAGATCATCGGGAAGCAACCACCGAGTGGGTTTACCCCGTACTCGCGGTACATCTTCATCGTTTCCATCTGCTGCGCCTGCTGGTCATCCTTGTGCTTAGCCTTGGCCTTTTCCAGATAAGGCTTCATCGCCGCCATCTTCTGCTGCGAGTGTAGCATTTTGTAGGTCAACGGAAAAACAAGAATCTTCACCAAGAGCGTCAACAAAAGGATGGCAATACCTTTATTACCGGTGATACCGTCGAAGAAATTGAAGAGCGGGCGGATGATCCAGCGATTAATCGCACCGAAAATGCTACGCCCATATGGAATTACATCAGTAAGATCATTACCCAGCTGTTCCAGGACTTCAAAGTCGTTAGGGCCAATGTACAGTTGCATCGCAACGCCCTCGCTGGGGCTGTGACCGTAGGGCAGCTGGATATCAGCTGATAACAATTTTAAGTCCTTCGAATCCTCATCTAATACTTCAGACCGCAATACTGCGCCATCGAACTTGTCTTTGGCGATGATACTGGTATTGAAGAACTGATTGGCCGCAGAAACCCACTTGATTTTCTGCTCATTAGCTTGTACTTCATCGGATGAGGTGCAGGAGCAACGGTCGGAATCATCATCCGTTGGCTTGTAGTAGATGGAAGTATAGTTTCGCTCGTAGCCATCATTGAGCTCAATTTTGTCGAGGTAGTTTACCCAGGACAATGGGATTTGCTGTGCATCATTGCGAAAAACTTGCTGCAGACCTTCAAAGCGCACTTCGTAATCCAGCAAGTAGTTGTTTTCCGCTAGGGTATAAATCTGCTCGATGTACTGTCCAGCACCAGCTGTAGCGCGCATACGTAGCGTATTCCCATCCAAGGTAGACTGAAAAAACAGCTCACTAGTACGCACGGTACCGTTGGGTACATTTGCTACGGGCAGTAGGTACTCAAACTTATTCTTCGGATCTTCTAGGAGTTCTAATGGCACCTTGCTCTCTTGCCCCGCGCTGTCAAGTAATACTTTGAAGTGATTTTTTAAGACCACCTTCTCAATTACCCCACCTTTGTTAGAGAAGAAAACTTGCATCAAGTCATTCTCCAAAGTTTCGGCTTGCTCTTCACCAATTGTTGCAGCAGCAAAAGCACCGTAGGCTCCTGCGCGTTGCAATTGCAATAGAGAATCGCTTTGCGAAGTTTCAGCAGTTGTCGTACTATCTGAATTGTTATTAAGTTGTGCGGCAGGTGGATCGTTAGCGAGTTCTAACTGCTGTTGTACTTGAGCAATTGAATCACGTCGGCTTTGTTCTGCGGCTAGTTCTTCCGGAGATGGCGCAAAAAACTGCTGCCAGACCAGGAGGAGGCCAAAAATCAGGACAATGCCAATTACTTGATTTCTATCCATGAAGGAAGATTAAATTCTTAATTTTCGTGGCGCAAAGGTATCATTTTCGACCTGCTAATTAAAACGCTAAACCAGAATTAATCCTGCATGATCGACCAGGACCTGCAAAAGGCCTATGAAAACGCGCTGTACCGTATTTCTAAACCTCCAATCTCTTGGAAAGTTGGAAATTACTGCACAGAATTAGACGAACTGCTCTCTGAGCACGATGTAGAAGTAGCTACTTTCATTACAGCGTACAACCCAGGCTCCGTTTCTTTGACAGCTGAAGAGAACCAGCAGCGAAATGCCACATTGCAAAAGGCATTAGCTACAGTGGGCTACAGCTATCTACACGGGCAGGGTGAAGACGTTCAGTGTATTTGGACACCTGAACTCAGTTTCCTGGTAATGGGTATGCCGCCTGAGGAGGCCCTTACTTACGCGCGTCAATTTGGGCAAAATGCAGTTCTAATTATTTACCGCAAACAGCCCGTACAATTACTGTTCTGCACCGATCAGATCTACGGGTACTGATTTCCGCCCTGGGTACGTCTCCAGTGCTTTCTCCAGACAATCCATGGCACTACCCAAATCTTGTTCATTCAACACATAGGCGATTCGTACCTCATCTTTACCTAAGCCAGGAGTTGCGTAAAAACCTTGCCCTGGGGATAGCATTACCGTTGCGCCTTGGTAGTCAAATTCCTCCAACAGCCAACGACAGAAGTCCTCAGCGGAATCAACAGGAAAACTTGCGAAACAGTAAAAAGCTCCTCCTGGCAAATAGGAGGTAACGCCGGGCATGGCTTGCAAGCGATCAAATACCAAGTTGCGCCGGCGTTCGTATTCTTCCTTGACTCCAGTAAGGTATGCGGCGTCATCTTGTAACATATAGGACGCCAGCATTTGCCCCAGTCCTGGAGGGCTCAAACGCAGTTTTGCGTAGCGCGATATGGCATCCGTGACTTCAGTGTTGCGGGTAACCAATGCCCCTACTCTAGCGCCACAGGCACTGTAGCGCTTCGAAACAGAATCAATCACCACTGCGTGCTCTTCCAGTTCCGGAATACTGAGGGCAGAAAGAAAAGTATTTTCCCCGTAGTAAAATTCACGGTAGACCTCATCTACACACAAGAAAATATCGTGTTCCTTGACAATCTCGGCCAACCCGTGGAGGTCTTCCGGCGCGTAGCAACAGCCGGTTGGATTGTTAGGGTTGGTAATAAAGATGGCCTTGGTTCTCGGAGTGACCTTACTGGCAAATGCCTCTTTGGGTGGTAGCGCAAAACCATCCTCTATCTGACAAGTGATGGGAATTACTCGGATATCAGCAATGTGCGCAAAACCATTGTAATTAGCATAAAACGGCTCTGGGATAATGATTTCATCACCCGGATCTAAGCAAGACAAAAGGAAAAACAAGATCGCTTCCGAACCGCCCGTAGTGACAATTATATTCTCAGCTTCCAAACCAATCTCGTAGCGCTGATAGTAATCCACTAGTGCTTCGCGATAGCTCAACAAACCTTCTGCTGGGCTATACGCCAAAATTTCCAGGGGCGTTTCGCGAAACTTGCTAAGGGCAGCTGGAGGGGTCAAAATATCCGGTTGTCCAATATTCAGGTGGTAGACGTGGCGCCCTTGGGCCTTAGCCGCATTGGCGATCGGAATTAACTTCCTGAACGGAGATAAGGGAACGGTCGTGCTACGATGAGATATACCAGGCATAAGTCAATCCATTTGTACTCGGACAAAAACTTCCCACTTACTTTTTCTATTTAATTGGTAAGTAGGATTTTTTGAATATCCATTTTAGTAATAAATGAAGCCGCAAAGATACGGCGATCTGCTGCAATCCACATATAAATTCCCCAATATTGGGCAGTCTCGGCAGAAAAACGGACTTTTGAAATCTTAGCTTATATCGAGGCAGGAATACATGGAAGACCAACCAGCGCTAATTCTCAATAGTGATTTCCAATACGCTTTAGAGCGGATGGAAAACAGCAAAGACCTTTTGTTTATCACCGGTCGGGCCGGAACGGGTAAATCTACCCTGCTTCAGCTCTTCCGCCGCACCACTCGCAAGAAAGTCGTGGTACTAGCCCCTACTGGTGTGGCAGCCCTTAATGTTAAGGGCCAAACTATCCACTCCTTTTTTGGCTTCCCCCCTCGCCTACTCGATCCCCGCCGCGATATCAAGCGGAGGCGCTATCGTAAACTGTACGAACGCGTAGAGACCATCGTGATTGATGAGATCAGCATGCTACGGGCCGACATGTTAGATAATATCGATTATTTCCTCCAAGTCAATCGCGATGATCCCAGACCTTTCGGAGGCGTACAAATGATCTTTTTTGGCGACCTATTCCAACTTCCACCAGTTGTGGCTACCGAAGTTGAGAAACGGCTTTTCCAAACCACCTACAACTCGCCCTATTTCTTCTCCTCCCGGGTGTTGGCTCCACCAGTTTCCGTGGAGATGATTGAGCTGCAAAAAGTGTACCGGCAGGAGAATCGCTTCTTCCTGAAGTTATTGGAAGGCATCCGCCTAAACCGCTTGGACTTCGAAGACTTCGAGGCCCTCAACGAGCGGCACCTACCCAAAGAGCCCGTTCCAGAGTTGGCCATTACCCTTTCAGCCAGAAATGCCAGAGTCAATTCTATTAACCAAGCAGAGCTAGAGCGTATCCCAATGCCAGTCAAGCACTACCAGGCTAAGGTTAGTGGCAACTTCCCAGATAGGTTGTTCCCTACCGAAGCTATCCTGGGCTTGAAACTCAATTCGCAGGTAATGTTTCTTCGCAATGATCCGGATAAGCGGTTTGTCAACGGGACTATTGGTAAGGTTACGAAATTGGAGGATGATAGTGTGACCGTTTTAGTGGAAGAAAATGGACAGAAGCGCCACATCGAAGCTGAGCGCCAAGAATGGGAAATATTGCGCTACAAGATTGACGAGCAAAAACCGAATGAAATTGGTACCGAGGTCCTAGGCTCATTTAAACAATTCCCGCTCCGGCTGGCGTGGTCGGTGACCATCCATAAAGCCCAGGGCAAGACTTTTGACAAGGTGATTATTGATTTGGGCAGGGGTGCTTTTGAGCATGGACAAACCTATGTGGCACTCAGTCGTTGCCGAACTTTAGAGGGAATAATTTTGCGGCAACCGATCCGCCCCAAAGATATAATTACCGACGAGCGTATCATCGACTTTTACCAGGGACAGCGTTGAGTATTTAGTTCTTTGTAAAAATTCCAAAGGAAAAACTGGGATATGTATAGTTGGCCATATAAATTTGGGCAAACAAGAACATTCAAATTATGGCTAGCCGAAAGAGAAAATCGAAAAAGCAACAACGCATAGAAGCACGTGACAATAAAGCCAACCAGCGGTTCTTCCTCATTTTGATTGGGGTAACGGTACTGTTATTGGCAATGATGTACCTCATTTACCAGGGTTTCTAAGCACGACTTCTACCGAGCACAATTAACACAATAAGGGCTTTGTGGCATCAAAACTACTCGCATAACAGGTATTGCCTGACCACAGCGTTTGCACAAGCCAAAGTGTTCTTCATCTACTCGGTGTAAAGCGTGACGGAGTTTGCTGAGCTTAGTTTTAGCTTGTCGAAGTGCAGCCTCCGTCACGCTTTTGTTATTGATCGCATCCATTCTTGAGACCCGCCCAATGGCATCATCTGGCGTAACGGGTCCAGACATTTCATCGAATTCGGTGATTTTCTTTTCGGTCTTGACAATCTCCCGCTCGATCAGCGCCTTTATTTCTTGCTTATCCATACTGTGGCTTATTGCTATTAAGTGGACACCTAGGCATTAATCTAAACACTTAGATCCTGCTAAGATAAGTGGACGAAAAGAAATCCCTGGCTGGTCCTTTGGTTCGTGTCAGATCTCTTAGCGGCCACGTAAACCGAGTTCAATCACTTCCAGTTGGTTAATAGTACCATCCTCTATCGTAAAACGAATGATGGTACGAACTTTATGGAACCCATGTCGACCACAGGCCCCTGGATTAATATGGAGGAGGTTTCGTGCTTCATCCGGCATCACCTTTAGAATATGCGAATGACCACATATATACAAGCCTGGTTGATGCTCGTTCAAAAGTTTCTTTACTCGAGCATTGTAGCGCCCTGGGTAACCGCCAATGTGCGTGATTAAAACGGTCAGTCCCGCAAGGGTGAAGATGGCGTTTTCCGGGTACTGGTGCCTTAGTACAGGTTCATCGATATTACCGTATACTGCTCGAACTGGTTTGAAATCTGCAAGTTGTTGAATGACTTCTGGATCTCCAATGTCTCCTGCGTGCCAGATTTCATCTACTTCGGCGAAGTAATCAAAAATAGCGGGGTCCAGAAAACTGTGAGTATCACTTAGCAGTCCAATGCGCATACTGTTTCTTATGATGATTGCGGAATCATAACGTAGCCATTGGTGGCACGGTTGGCCAGATCATTGTAAGAAATCCATAAATAGCCATTATTGGCCCACTGGCTTCCCCAACTGCTCATTACTTCAAATGCTTGTAGGTTCTCATCGTAACCCACGACAAGTAGTATGTGACTCTGATCATTGGAAGTGCTCCGACCAGCCTCCCACATACGGGTCGGCTCCAAACTAGAGAATTCTGGTCCAGCTTGCATTTCAATGATCACGGGGTTCCCGCGCATCAAGGCCTTTCGCATCTCAAAGGTTTTTTCCCTGGCTGAGGCAAAAGGCTGAAATAGATGTAGGTAGTTGTTAATCTGATATTTATTAGTTGCGTAGACGGTGGTAGGAATCTGTCCGGCATCATAAGGCACGATAGCTGCACTAACCGTTCCGTTCTGTGCCAGGAAACGTAGCCCCTCTGCTACTGACGGTCGCTGCCCCTGAGAAGCGAGGCTAAGTGAAATGTAATCTGGACTGAGGTTGTCCTTATAATTACGATTGATGTTCACGTAGTACTCTAAACAACTCGCCAGCATATAACTCCAATCTGAACCGCGAAAACCGACACGCCGGACCGGCATCATGTAAGGCTTTAGACTTTGTTGCTCCTGAATCAAACGCGAGTTACTACCCACACCCGCAATAGTGATCATCAACTGATCAAATAGGGCATTATTAGCAACCCCTAGGGTTGTAGTATTGGCAGCATCTCTGGAGGTAAGGTTGTTGGCAGGTGGTTGGGCAGCTAAAATTGTACTACTCAAAAGGAAAAGTATCAGTAATCTCAAATCAGACATGATTAGTGCTTTTGGAAAATAAGTAGTGCAGTTATCTCAGAGTAGTATCTTTTAACAACGGCCCGTATCCTTGGATTGTTATGGCCATTGGATCAATTTTTGCCCTTCACTTTCGGAGAAGTAAGCTGAGGTACAAGCTCAAGAAAAAAAGCCATGCCCGGGGGCATGGCTTTTGCAATAATAATTCCACGAATATAAAAAGCAATGAATATATTTTCAGACAGTCGAAAAATGCGATTGCTGCATTGTAGGACTGTGTTTAAACGCTGAACAATTTAGCTTATTGCTGCAGCGATCAATGTAATACCTGAATCTTACGGTTCACCCGGCCATTTTCATTGGCTACACCAAGGATGTACATACCAGCTGGCAGTTGGCTTACATCCAGCATCGTACGATTGGTCTTCAAGCCACTCTGGTACTGTACCGTTTGACCGGTGAGCGTAGTAAGCGTAAGTTCATCAATCTCCTGACCACCATTAAGGTGAACAGTGATTTGATTGTTGGCAGGATTTGGGAAGGTCTTCACTAGCTCTTCCGTCAAAGCTGCTTCCGTTTCTGTGTCTTCATCAGCGAGACGCACACGAAGTTCGAATGGACGTACACGTATGCCACTGTACTGACCTAGAGCATTTAGGCTTGTTCCTGCGGCATCACCACCAAATTGGAGCCGGATTTCGTCTTCATCGGAACGAATACCAGCAATATCATCCACGATCACTTCCAAGGTGCCGATTTTACCATGACCATTGGCAACTAAGCCACTGGTCCGCGTGTAACCTGCCTCAAATAGACCTTCCATGTTATTGTGGTCCATATAGAGAACTGGCGAATCATAAGCCAGGTAGTTATCGTCATCCCAGTTAATACGAATGCTACTTTCATCAATAGCATCAACATTATAAGCAAACGGGAAAACAAAACCGTAGATATCTTCTGCTGGATCATTAGGTGTTCCCAGCGAAATGGTGAATTCGACCAAGTCACCTGGGTTCACGAAAAGTGGTCCTTCAAGTATAAATTCATACGGTGCATAAGGCATTACTGCCGGCACCATATTATGCGTCTTATTGTAATGTTGATTAATAGCAAGCGTATCAAGTGCGGTGACGATACTATTACCATCAGCATCAATATGCTTGATATCTAGTGTTTCACTACCCAGGAATAAGCTACCCCAGTCGTCAGCGTACTGGCCGTACCAAACGTCCATCGTAGCACCGATCCGTTCTTGTCCAATATCTCCCATGTTCCGACCGATCGGCAAAAGGTCAGTCATGTTCACAATACCGTCAGCATTGGTGTCACCGGCCCAAACGCAGTCGCCTACGCAAACAGGTTCGCCATTGTCACCGATATCGAGGATGGTCATCCAAATCTTAACTTGCTTAGACACTAAGCAATCACCCGTAACCGGGTCTTCCAAACAATAGGTAATTTCTAGCTCATCCAAGCCAGTGGTTACATCCTCATTTGGAATATAGATCAAGATATTGTTGCCTTGGATTGGCAATCCATTGATGACTGTATCTACCACACCTTCCAAGAAGATCGTCTCCCCTAGCTCACCAGGTGCTGTAACCTCGAAGTTGAAGGTAGAAACCGGAACATTGTAACCAATAATGATCGGTGTGTTCTTAGGCGTAGCCATATCGAAGGTTGTCCGATCAGGAGCGAAGTTACTCACGAAGATAGTCACCGTTGCGATTTCCGGCGTAGTACCCGAGCCACAAACATTAGCGCTATAGCTAAACTGGTCTACTCCAATAAAACCAGGATCTGGCTGATAAGTAAAAGTCCCATCATTCGCTTCAATAATATCTCCATTTTCAGGACCCACAACCACATTGATGGTACAACCGGTAAAAGGCTGGTCGTTTTCCTGTACGTCTATTTCGACGGGAGAATTGGTGGTGGTGAAAGCTCGATCATCAAAGGCAAAAACATTGGTTGCTAAATCAAGTACTTCAATGTCAAAAATCACCTCGTGGTTGCCGTCCGTAAAACGGATTTCATCCGTACCGATATAATCAGTTGAGGGCGTGTACTCAGGTACATCTGCTCCCGGGTCGAACACCCCATTGGTAGGTGCCTGAACAAGTGTATAATCCTCGGGAATGAGGATGAATTGTGTTTCGTTCTTTTTGGTGAATACCTTGACCACTTCATCTTCCGTAGAAGGCGTTTCTTGCATCACCGTAATACTGACGGTACCGTCATCACAATCCCCTACCCCATTACACAGTGCGTAATTGAAGTGGGCAGTACCGCGGAATCCAGGCGCTGGCGTAAACTCAATTAGACCAGTAACTTGGTTAAAAGTTGCAGAGCCATGGTTAATAGCAGGAACGGCCTGGAGTAATTTAACTCCATTGCTACTGATATCATTGGCCAGCACATCTACAATGACGGGTTGACCAGTGTAGGTAACCGCATAGTCATGATAGGCATCGATGAGCGCAGGAGCAACAGTAACGGTTATGTCAAGGTAAGTGAAAGAAGGCGCTGGATTAATTTCCCAGCGTACGATACGGAAGTTGTCTGTTCCGATGAAACCCTCGTCAGGGGTGTAAGTCAATTGGTAGTTGAAAGAAGAGGTAGATTCCCACTCCACAGTACCGTTTTGCGGCTGCGAAGCACCGGGCATCGACGGAGAATTGGGCATCGACGTAAAACTATACGTCACCTCCGTGTTTTGATACGTCAGCAGGTCAACCGCCTGTCCCCAGCCTATCAAGGGGACTAGCAGCATCGCCAGCACGACGAGTGTTATTTGTAAGGCTTTATTCATGGATCGTGGATTATAACATCATTGCTAGGGCACAATATACGATAATTCTCATGCTTTGCACAATAAAATCTGGACACATGTGACCAGTTGATTTTTGGCGTAAGTTCTAGGCCAAAAATCTTGTCGGATTTGCCGAAATGACAGTATTTGTTTTTTAGCTAATTAAAGTATATTTTTGTGAAACGATTGAATCCTTAATTCAGTTATAAAAAACTGAAAAAGAGTGTATTAATACAAAATTTGTGAATAATACTATTGACAATACTAAGCTAGCAGGAGTCCTCAAAACTTTTGACAAGGCAGATCGCTTAGCTGCGAAGCGCTTCTTGGGATCTTCTTATTTCAACAGTAGCAAAGAACTGGTTTTATTGTTCCAAGAGATTCTTAAATTACAAGAAAAGAATAGGCCGCTAGACAAGGTAAAACTCTGGAAAAAAATTAGTGGCACTAAGACCTATTCTGACTTGCGCTTTAGGAAATATTGCTCTGATTTATCCAAGCTAATGGAGCGTTTCTTAGCTCAACAAGCCTTTGATGAAGACGAAGTACAGCAAAAGATATTTCTATTAAAACGCATCAATCAACAAGAACAAAAGGCTGAAAAACTAGCCAACAGTACCATCAATAGTGTAGCCAAATTTATGGAAAGCTATCCGTTTCGCGATAGCTCTTATTTCTTAAACCAGTTCTTGCTCCACAAGAACTTCTACGACTACCACGACTATGACACTAAACGCGGGGCGCAGTCGAACTTAAATGAAATCTCAGAGTATTTGGACCTCATGTACTTCAGTGAAAAATTGAGGATCAGTAGTGAGGCTATCCAGCGAAAGAACTTCAAAGTAGCCGACTACAATTCAGCATTCACAGAAGAGCTTGAACAGCATGTTATTCAGGCTCAATTACTAGAGCGATCCCCCGCGGTCAGCCTTTATTATCAGAGCCATAAAATGTGGACGGATGTCGACAATGAGGAGCATTACTTTAAACTCAAATCTCTAATCCAAAGTAGTGCCGTTCTATTTCCTCCTAAGAAAGCGATTAATGATTTTTACACCACTGCGCAGAACTACTGCGTGAAGAAAATCAACTCAGGAGAACGCCAATTCTTGAATGAGCTTTTTGAGCTATTCAAAATGCAAATTGATCAGAAGCTACTCTTAACTGATGGCAAGCTCAACCCCTGGTATTTCAGGAACATTATCGTGGTAGCATTACGTTTAGGAGAATACGACTGGGTGGAGGACTTTATTAATCGCTTTAAAAACGACCTGCCAGACTCTCATAAGGAAAACGCTGTGACCTATAACATGGCACAACTCTACTTTTACCAAAAGCAATACGACAAAGTACTTGAACAGCTACGCTTTGTAGAGTATGATGACATGTCCTACAACCTCAACTCTAAGGTTATGTTGATGCTCACCTATTATGAGCTTGACGAATTTGATCTACTTGATTCCCACTTAGATAGTTTCGAGGTGTTTTTAAAGCGGAGAAAAGACTTTACTGCTGATCGGAAGCAGATATATATTTGGTTGATCAAGTATACACGTCGCCTAACAAGAATTATTCCTGGCGACAAGAAGGCACTGCAAAAACTCAAAGAGGATATACAATCTACAAAAGGCGTTGTAAACGCCAATTGGCTTCTACAGAAGATTGAGGAGATGGAGTAACGACAAGCCTTCTTTGAACAGAATCGCTAAAAATAGATCAGGTAGTAAAAACTCAAGCACCAGGCCAAAATAGTCAATTGCAATACCCGATCCCGCCAAATCAACTGTACCGGGGAGCCAGATGTATCCGGGTTCAGGACGAGTAGCAGGTAGCGCAGAATTCCGAGGAATACGAAGAAGGAGGTCAGGTATATCTGGTCTGTTCCCAGGCGTTCCATGGCTTGCGGGGAAAGCGAATAAATAATGTAGGCCAAGAGCGTAATGGACAACATTATGGTGATGGCCAAGTCTAAAAAAGGCAGCGTGTACACCGATATCCGAGGTTCATATGCTTCATTCTCAGCATTTATCGACAAATCGTGCCTCCGTTTGGCGAAAGCCAAGGCCGTAGTCAACAAAAACACAATCGTCACTAACCACTGAGAGACAAAAACCGCAATAACCGCTCCCCCAGCCAATATCCGCAACACAAACCCAAGGCCAATAATCGATACATCGACAATGGCGACGTATTTCAAAAATAGGGTGTAGCCAAGGTTGAGCAGTAGATACGCAGTAACGTACGGTAGCGCAGCAGTTTGAGTAAGCAATAGATAGGCTGCTAGCGCGAGTAACACGGTGAGTACCACAATCGCCTGGAGGGGCGTATAGTAGCCACTCGCAATAGGGCGCTGATGCTTATGCAGATGCAGCCGATCACGCGGAGCATCCATCAGGTCGTTAAAAATGTACACCACCGAGGCTAGCAGGCAAAAAATCAGAAACAGCTGCCCCAGTACCGCCAGATTCTCCATCGTTATGGCACCGGCAAAAATAGCTGGTACCGCCACAAAACCATTCTTGATCCAGTGACGCAGGCGTACTAATTCGACAAACTGCTGCAAGCGCTCTTTCATAGTTTCCAAGTACGGGAAGTTGCCGGAAAATCACGTGCTTTCCGCAATCTTTTTTCGGGTACCCGCCCGAAGTGCTACATTTGTCGGCATGCGTTCGCTACCAAAATTGGTTTGGGCCCTGTTTCTACTCGTCATCCTCGTAGTGATCGCTAATGCCTGGATGTCGGATGATAGTTACATTACGCTCAGGACTGTTTATCATTTCACCGAAGGTTACGGCTTGCGGTGGAACATTAGCGAACGGGTGCAGGTGTTTACGCACCCATTGTGGATGATGCTTCAGGTACCCGTCTATGCAGCAGTCCAACATGCTTATTTCACGGCAATCCCGCTGAATATATTATTGACAGCCGCCAGCCTGTTACTTTTGATGCGCCATGCCAAGAGCCCCAAGCAGATTTACTTCGCCCTCCTGCTCTTACTTAGCTCCAAAGCATTTATCGACTATGCTACTTCCGGCTTAGAAAATGCCTTGTCTTACCTACTATTCTTACTGCTGGTGCACAAATCCAATAAAGTTGCCAAGGATGCTCCCGGTGAATTACTTCAGATTATATTACTTGGTAGTCTGTTACTACTTACTCGCTTAGATTTTCTGCTACTTCTTGCACCGGCAGTAGCTTGGTGCTTATACAATGCAGGCCTGTTGCGGTGGTCTACCATTAGGGTATTGCTTCTTGGGGGGCTTCCTTTAGTAGCTTGGGAAGTATTTGCTCTGGTCTACTACGGTTCTTTCTTCCCTAATACTTACTATGCCAAAGCGGAGACAGGCCTACCCGTCGCAGATCTTATTCAACAAGGTTGTCGCTACTTTCAGGATAGCCTTCAGCAGGACTGGTTTACCCTGCCAATCATTATTCTTACCATTTTTTGGGGTTTGTTCCAATCATCAGGTATTCGTCGGGCCTGGGCATTAGGCCTTATTTTCTATCTGAGTTACATCTGCTGGGTAGGTGGAGATTTCATGAGTGGTCGGTTTTTCAGCGTTCCATTCTTCGTAGCCGTACTCTTATTGAAACATATTGAAACCAAGCATTCCTACACCATCTATGCTTGCGGGCTGGTCTTAGCAATCAGCCTTTTTCAACCTTATCATCCTATCCATATTCGCCCTTCCTACTTTCAGGATCGGAAAGAACACGTCAAGGAGTTGTATCCGTACGGGATTGTAGACGAAAAGGGCTTTGCCTGGGAACGCAGTGGTTTTCTTGACCTTCGGCCCTGGGACCACGTCTTTAATATAGAGAAGTTGTTGGCGGATGCCTCAGCACAACAGAAAGACGACACCATCAACTCATGGGAAGTTCGCGTGGCGATTGGTATGCAAGGTTACGAAGCCGGCCCAGGGATCCACATTGTTGATCAGCTGGCTCTCAGTGATCCATTATTAGCAAGACTACCGGCTGAACGCAGACCTAATTGGCGCGTCGGTCATTATTTCCGGAAAATTCCTGAAGCGTACTTAGAAACCTTGCGCAGCGGTCAAGATCATTTTATCGATCGGGATTTAGCAGAGTACTATCAGCACATCCACCGAATCACTACTACTGCATTGTGGACTAAAGAACGTTGGAGATCCATCTACCTGCTGCATACTGGCCAGCTTGATTATCTGATTGACCGTTCCTACTATCAAAGTCCACCTGATCTCGAATAGTTGGACTAGCGTAAATACGTTTAGGACTAGCTTACGCGAAACTCATATGTGACACTTTAACTCAATTGCTGACTGGGCAATAATTGTTCCGCTAGAAACTTTTCTAAGGGCCATTCAAACCGTAATGTATCGCAGCGCCAAGCAGCCAACTTTTGTAGAGGTGCCAGTAACCACTGACTTCTTCGACCGGCTAATTTATTGTAGAACTTGAATCGCTCTACCATCCGATATTTCTCGGGGCTGACCCATGGTCCGGAAGAACCGATGTAGTCAAAGTCCGCCCATTCCTCGATCGTTTGCGGTAGCTGATAGCCTTGACTCACCACATCTTGTGTGATCTTGGAGCCAGGATAGGGCTTGAAAAAGAAGATCGGCGTCGTAAATCCGGGGTGCATTCCATCGAGCTCTCTCGCTACTCGCAGGGAATCCCGCACGCTTTGATTCGTCTCCCCCGGAAAACCAACTATAAACGGAAAAATCACATTAATATCTCGCTCAGCACAGCGCTCAGCAGTTTCGTAGACCTGACTAATCTTAATATCTTTTGATAGCCAATCCATCATTTCCTGAGAACCGGATTCTACCCCCACTAATACCCGGCGAAGACCAGCTGCCTTACAGATGTCAAACTCTTCCTCGCTCATGCGTGCGCCTTGGTCCGCCCGCATTGTTCCAGCCCAGCTACTTTGGATGCCCCGCTCGAGGAATTCTTGACCAATCCGAGTCACCCGCTGTCGTTTGGTAAAGAACGTTTCATCCTGGAAGTTGATATCAGTAAACGCATACTTGCGATACCAATATTCAAGTTCCTCTCCCATTCGATCCGGTTCAATCGCAGTCCACTTGCGGCTAAAGACAAATGGGTCTGCACAAAAGGTGCATCTGAAACGACAACCAGTCGAACTGATATAGTCAAACTGTGGTCTTTTTTTAGCCTTGAAGTAAGCTTCTACATCGATCAAGTCGTAATTAACCCGCGGCAAAAAGTTCATATCCTCCAAGGCCCTACCTGGATTCTTAACAATATCACCTTCCTTAGTTCGATAGCAGATACCATTGACGTGGCTCAGGTCAGCTCCACTTTGCAGACAGGCCACCAGTTCACGAAAGGTTGCCTCCCCCTGTCCTTGGACGGAAACGTCAATCGCGGGTTCATCCCGGAGGGTTTCTTCGGGGAATAAAGAGGTATGCCAACCTCCCCAAATAATGGGCAATTTTGGATAAGAGGCACGCGCCTTACGGGTCACTGTCAGCGCATCACGCAACGGATTGCCTGTCAAAGAGGTGACACCCAGACACAAAGCCCCTTCACAAGCTTCAATAACTGCCTGGAGTGGTTTGCGATGAATTCGACCGTCGATAATGACAACCTCATAGTGCTCGGAGTCCAGCATAGATGCGATAGCCAATAAAGCTAACGGCATATCATAAAATACCGCTTTGGGGTTGTAAAGAACCACCTTCTGACGTGCCATATGTTTCTATCTAGACAAGTTATGTAGTCAATTGCGTGTAACAGATTGACACCGAAGACCTATCTTATTTTGTGGATTAAGGCTGACGCAACTTTAACCTAAAATGATCCCGGCCGCGCCTTTCACAGTTAAGATAGAACATTCGTCACATTTGATCGCTTGGGTTTCAAGAATTCTCTTAGAAATCTATTAGTTAGTCCAATTGTAGACGAAGCGAATCCAAAAGAGAGTTGGCCACAACTTTTTGCCCTGCCGGAGATAAGTGTGGGTCATTCGCGTAATAAAGGATATCGGGATAGTCAACCGAAAGCCAATCTAAGGCATTTAAGACCTGAACATTATCACCATCGAGTTCTTCCGCTAAGAACGTAAAGAAAGGAAATTGTCGTTGCATCAGTATATTGACATCCTCTAGTTGGGCCCCTAGTTGTTGAAAACGCTCTATGAAGGGCGTCCCTACCTGCACACAGTGTGGCATCACAACAATCAACACCGGAATTGGCTCAGGCAAATCATCAAGCATGGCCTTAAGTTCTTTGGTCATCGCCTCCATGTCCGCTTTTCGCTTTCCTTGTAGTAAGATGCTATGCTGCAGCAAGTGCGGCTCGGCTGCCATTAACATTTTCGTCCGCTCACTGTACCTAGCTACGGAAAAATTTGGGTCACCTTTAGTATGCTGATCCACTCGCTGAGCTGGAAACAAGGCATGCCGTACGGCCGGTAACTGCGCATTGATATACCCGAGGACCAAAAGGCGATCAGCAAGCCACCAGTACCACCTACGTTGCCAACTCAAGTGCGGGCTAGACGTTGGGTGGCGGTAATCCAAAAGGTCATTACCCACATAAAGTTGATAGATGAGCATCTCGGGTTGAAACTCGCGAATGCGCTGCTTAAAGAATCGCTGGTGCTGCCGTACTCCTGTACCAGGAACCGCAGCATTGATTATGCGATGCTCCCTGAGGCTATCGCGAAGGAAACCCACATAACTAGACATATCTGCACTGAAGGAATCGCCAATGACCAATACACACGGCAAATCAGACTTAGTGCCAAGTTCCTCTGTATTGAGTCTTCTTAGGTTGGCTCCGTAGAAGTCTACTATATTCCAGCGGTAGGAAACTTCTAGTAGAAGGATGGTAGCCACCAGCAAAAAGAGTAAGTATAATATTCCCCGTAGGAGTTTACGCAGCATGTCAAATTACTTGGCCGGATGAACGCCGTTATAGCTACAGCTAAAGTCGTGATTTCGACCGCCCTACCCTATTCTTTGGTTCATTTTATTTTCGATCTCTGCTATTTGTTTTAGCAGCACCTGTTTGATATGTAAATATCAAAGCAAGAATTTTTTAAATGAGTAAAATAAAATATAAATATAGCACTTGTATCTCACAGCGTTTTCTTTCAGGAAACGATTGATTCTTAACCTTGGAAATTAACTAACGACAGAATCTCAGGAAATAGAATTACCACGATCAGCATAATCACCTGAATGACAATAAATGGTACTATCCCTCGATATAAATGGGCGGTACTCACTTCGGGCGGAGCAACACCCTTGAGGTAAAAGAGTGAGAATCCGAAGGGTGGTGTAAGAAAAGATGTTTGCAAGTTCAAGGCAATCAAAATACCCAGCCAAACTAAATCAACCCCCATTTGGCCAAAAATGGGAGCCACCACCGGCACGACAATAAAAATGATTTCTATAAAGTCAATGAAGAAGCCCGCAATGAAGATCAATAACATCACTAAGGCTAGAAAGCCATAAGTAGACAAGTTGGCTTGCTCGATCAAGGATACCAGATAGCGATCTCCTCCCAATTCGCGAAAGACGAGTGAGAAGGTAGTCGCACCCAGCAGGATTAAGAACACCATACTCGTCAAATGGGTGGTGTCGCGCATGACGCTTTCTAAAACGGGTTTAGTAAAGCGCTTTTCAATAATCGTTAGTAGAATTGCACCTACAGCGCCTACGGCAGCAGCTTCAGTGGGTGAAGCTATACCTCCCAAAATAGAACCAAGCACTGCTACAATTAATAGTAGGGGTAAGAAGAAGGCCTTAAATAAACGGGGCCAAAAGTTGGAAGTTCTGAATTCCCGCACCTCTTCTTCTGGCATTGGCGGAGCCTCTTTTGGATTAAGGCGAGCGTAGATAAACACATAGAGCACGTACCCAAAGACTAGTAGTAAGCCCGGGAACAAGGCCGCAGCAAAGAGTTTGCCCACACTAACATTCAATACACTACCCAACAGGATCAGGACAATCGATGGTGGAATGATCTGCCCCAAGGTGCCAGAAGACGCAATCACTCCAGTAGCTAATTCTGTCTTATAACCACGGCGTAACATCGTAGGTAGACTAATCAAGCCCATAGTAATAACCGTTGCTCCCACAATACCTGTACTAGCCGCCAAGAGTGCACCTACAATAATCACTGCATAAGCCAAACCTCCGGGAATCCGACCAAACAGTAGCGCCATAGTCTCCAGTAGGCGTTCCGCTAAACCCGATTTCTCCAGCATAATCCCCATAAAAATAAAAAGCGGTACCGCCATCAACTCCTCCTTAGCCATGATACCAAAAATCCGTAACGGCAGTATGCTCAGACTTTCCGCTGGCATAAAGCAGAAGGCGTAGAGCAAGGATAGCCCGCCTAAAGTAAAAGCAACCGGGTACCCATAAAGGATGAGGATAAATATGCTAATGAAGAGTATTAAGGCAAGTATTTCCACAGGTGGTCTGGTTGTGAACTAAGGGCTAATGCAAAAGAACTGCTAGGCGGGCTCTTTATCAACTTTATTTGCAGGATCAAGTGAATTTATAGCTTGTCCAGGGCGAGATGCTACTAAGAGAGCTAATCCTTGTAGAAAGAGAAAGAACAAGCCTACCGGAATCGCAAATTGAATGAGCCAAAGATTGGGTAAGCCACCAGCCTCAGCACTCCGCTCCCCTACCCTATACGCATCTACGGCAGATTGCCAGCCAGTGTAGATCAACACTAAACACCAAGGCAGTAAAAACAGTAATGTACCCCAAAAATTGACTTGATTTTTGATTGGAGGTTCCTGCTTATCGTAGAAAAGATCGACCCGAACGTGACGGTCATGCTTAAGGGTATAAGCTGCTCCAAATAGGAAAATGAGGGCAAATAAATGCCATTCCAACTCTTTGGCCCAGGCCAGTGGAGTATTGAATAAATACCTTAGGCAAACATTACCAAAAACCAGTATCACCAAGGCCAGCGTAAGCCAGGAGACTGCTCGGCCAAGCTTTTCGTTGATCCAGCTGATCCACTCCACCATTGGTCTTTCCTTTTGTGTTATTGCAATGTAAGCTTATTGTTGGAATTGCCTCTGGCGAGCAGCGGAATTCTTTGGTATTTCCCAATTTTAGCAGTAGTTTTCATCGTTCAAACTTCTGGCTTAGTGTAGATTTTACACTACCTTTGTCCGACTTAACAAGCGATAGACCATGCAAGTAATTGTTGATAGTGGCTCCACTAAGGCAGACTGGAAGTTCATTACCAAGGAGTCCGAAACTGATCTACACACCATGGGTTTCAACCCCAACTTCACTGATAGTGATCAGATTGAATCGGAGCTGAAGCAATCCTTTACTGGAAAAGTCAATTTTAACGAAGAAGCGGATATCTACTTCTATGGATCTGGCTGTTGGGATCGCAAGCGAAAGATCATTATCGAAAACGGGTTAAGTCGGGTGTTTCCCAATGCTAATATCAACGTTCATCATGATTTGTTGGGTGCCGCTCGCGCTACTTGTGGCAACCTTCCCGGCATTTCTGCTATCATTGGAACTGGCTCCAACACCTGCCTTTACGATGGCAAAGAGGTAATTGACAATGTTACCAACCTCGGTTATTTGTGCGGAGACGAAGGCAGTGGCACCCACTTGGGAAAGAAACTGATCCGACACTATTTCTATCGTGAACTTCCCAAAGGATTGGAGCAAGAACTAGAACAATTCATTGGTGGCGGAAAGCAAAAAGTCTTAGACACCATTTACGGTGACACCCCACCTAATGTCTACCTTGCCTCCTTCACCCGTTTCATGTCTGAGCACATGGATCACCCCTTCATTCAGCGCATTTTGTACCGTTCTTTTGCGGAGTTCGTTGACCGGCACGTTCGCAAATATCACGGCCACATGAGCCTACCGGTGCACTTTATTGGTTCGATCGCTTATGTTTTCCAGGACATGCTGAAGATTGTACTCACTGAACGCGCTATGCAGTACGGTGTGTTCATCAAGCAACCGATCGACAGCCTGGTGGACTACCACCGCCAATTTGTCAACTAAGAACCAGCTAATGGCTAAAGAAAAAATTAAGAGGATAGCCGTATTCACATCCGGTGGAGATGCTCCGGGTATGAATGCCGCCATCAGAGCCGTCGTTCGTACGGCTGCTTACCACGACTTGCATATTTTTGGCATTGTTAACGGCTACGAGGGTATGATCGATGGAAACCTGCGCCGCCTTGATATTCGTGACGTGGGTAACATCATTTATCGCGGAGGTACAATCCTAAAAACCGCTCGTAGTAAGCGCTTCATGACACCCGAAGGGCGGAGACATGCCTACGAAGCACTCATGGCTTTTGATGTGGATGCCTGTATCGCTATTGGAGGTAATGGCACCTTCACTGGAGCAAAGGTCTTCTCAGAAGAATACAGCATTCCCTTCATTGGTATTCCGGGTACAATTGATAATGATCTTTACGGGACTGATTATACGATCGGCTACGACACAGCTGTCAATACTGCTGTACAGGCAGTGGATAAAATTCGCGATACAGCTGACTCGCACAACCGACTGTTCTTTGTGGAAGTAATGGGGCGTAATTCGGGCTTCATTGCCTTAAGCACCGGTATCGCAAGTGGCGCAGGCAATGTCTTGATTCCCGAAGCAGATACGAGCATGGAACGCCTGCTAGAACTCTTACGCCTGGGCGTAAAGCGCAAGAAAATGTTCGGTATCATCGTCGTTGCGGAAGGAAATAAATTGGGTGACACCCAAGAGATTGCCCGCAAAGTGCGGGAGGCGATCGGCTTTTACGATACCAAAGTCACTATCATTGGGCATATGCAGCGCGGTGGTTCACCATCTGCGCTGGATCGTCTACTGTCCAGCCGACTAGGATTTGGTGCCGTCGAAGGTCTTTTGGCGGGACATTCTAACGAGATGATCGGTCTAGTGAATAACCAAGTGGTATTCACTTCTTTCGAAGACGCCATCACTAAGGAGAAAAAGCCTAATCAGAACTTGGTCAGAATGGCGGAGATTCTGGCTATTTGATCAAGAGAGATAAAACGTATCGGTCAGGCCACGGTAGACTTCGCTGTATGGTGCATCATCCCCGGCTCGATCGTAAATGATAATTTGTTCGGTCTCCGGTTCTGCAGCAGCAGCCGGAGACTTTTTTAATTCCAGCAACACCCGATTAGGAGCCTTGTCAGGGTTAGGACACACCTTTGCAATTCTATGTGTCCGTAGTTGATAGGTAGCGGCAATTTCTTGGAAACGAAGCCCCTCTAACCAAGGGAGTACTAAGCAAAAACTACCATCCGGACTCAGTAACCGCTGTACACTGCGCAACAAGTCCTGATGAGAAAGCTTGACTGTATGTCGTACACTTGCTCTTCCTTCTTGCTCCGAGATCACCCCACCCGAAAAGAAAGGTGGATTGCTCACGATTAAATCAAATGTTTGATCGGACTTTCTCGCGAATTCCTGGATGGATGAACACGACACCTGCAAGCGATCGGCGAATGGGGATCCTTCCATATTTTCTCTAGCCTGCTGAGCTGCAGCTTCATCTATCTCCACCGCCACCACCTGCGCATCTGGCTGCCTTTGTGCTACCATCAAACTAATCAGACCAGTCCCCGCGCCAATATCTAAGACGTAACCAGCAGAGGGTACTGGTGCCCACGCACCGAGAAGTACCCCATCGGTGCCCACTTTCATAGTACACTGATCCTGCTTAACACTAAATTGCTGGAATTGAAATTCGTCCTTACTCCGCGTTTTTTGCTTACTCACTTGTGCTGTCTTACTAGTGTGATGAATACTCGAAGTCCCAACATCTCGGTCAGGCGAAATGTTGGGACTTCAGGCAAAATTCCGGGTCTCCGGAATTACTCAATGATATCATTCAGGTTACGAATCAGCACCTGTGGATCATTAAATTGCGATACGATCGCAATGATGGTGAACTCACCAGCAGGTACAGCAGAAGTAGAGAAACTGGCATCACTACGGGTAAACATCCCAATTGAACCTGTGGCATCTTGCAAGGTCTTTAGACCATTATAGGTTCCACCTTCGGTGAAGCTTACATCTTCAATGGTGACTAAGGTAGATTCCCAGGCTTCACTATTGTCAAGGATGTCTTGGATAGTTGCCTCGCGCGGCTCAGGGAGCATACCCGGACCAAAGGAAACAGCGTTCGCGTTGGGTACGTTATTGACCTGGAGTAAGCCGTTGAACTCGCTTAGTTCCTGACCCGAAACGACAATTTCGATGTCTTCTCCAAGCGCAAAACTATGATCGTCCGCAAAGCGAATAATGATGCCACCACTATCGTCTTGTAGTACCAAGTTACGGCCAGTGGTATTACCATTACCGCCATCTGAAATTACTACACCACGCAGCTTCTGAGCTGCGGGTGCAGAACTTGCGCCGCCCTCGAATAAAGAGCGCAATTCTGCTGCCGATACATCTTGTGGATCTCCACCGCCGCCACCTTCAAAGTCGGCGTCAGCAGCGTTACGCATATTCAATTGTAGTCCATTGAATCTAGAAAGAATAGCCGTAAGTGTACCTTCATCACTTGGAATTTGGTCTCCACCAAAAGAGGCCGAGAAGAAGGTGAACATTGGAATCGTACCCGTACCATCAGAAACGTCCACGCCATCACCGTAGGTAGGTCCGCCATTCATCGTTGCTCCGGCAATTTGTACCAAAGTAGACTCCCAGGCATCTCCGTTTGCCAAAAGCTCAGCAACGGTAGCTACACGTGGAGTAGGCAAGGTGGCTGCACCCTGAGAAACAGCGTTGCCCAGCGGTACTTCATTTACCTGTACCAAACCATTAAATTCACTAAGTTCTTGTCCACTTACCGTGACTTCAACTTCTTCACCAAGGGGAAAACTATGGTTGCTCGTAAAGCGCACTACAATGCCGGCTGTTCCATCCTGAATTACCATATTCCGACCAGTTGTATTACCGTTTTCAACGTCACTGATAACAACGCCACGAATCTTGCTATCATCTGGTCCCGCAGTGGCACCTGAAGCGAAGGCCGAGCGGATATCAGCAATAGAAACCAGATCACCTCCAGTAGAAACACCACAACGGTCTCCACCGAATTGTACATCAGAAGCGTCACGTAAGGTCAACTGAACGGTAGAACCGAAAACACTGAGTACAGCTGTTACCGAACCGTTTCCGTCAGGGATAGGATCTCCGGCAAAATCAGCAAAGTCACTGTTACGAACAGTCACAGAATTGCCAAAGCAATCCGTCATAGTGCGGTTTTGGCCACCACCTCCACCGGGAACGGCGTAAGTATCACCCAAGTCTACATCAGCAAACTGCATATCCTCCAGAGTGATCAAACGGCTAAGCAGGTTATTAAAGGTAGCTTGGCTGCTCAGGATCTCATCCAACGTAGTAGCAGTAGGTGTCACCTCCTTCGGCTCACCAGCGGTGACATACTCGCTGATAAGTGGGCTAGGAATCAAACCTCCATCGGAGTCACCCGCAATTTGGTACAGGTTGTTGAAATCATTGACGTACAAACCTTTCATTTGGATGAAAAGCTGGGTGCCTACTGGGTAAAGCGTATACAGTCCAGTATTCCCCAAACGAATAACGATACCAGCAGACTCATCCTCGATGACCAGCTGCTGATAGAGGTTACCACTCTGGTCATCAGCTACTACCGTACCGGCAACAATCCAGTCTTCAGTGATCTCGGTAGCATTGGTACCCAGTGTGTGCAGCGCCTTTAGCTGAGCAATGGTTGCATTAGCTTCCAGTGCTGGTAAGCCGCGTACTGGCGGTTCGTCAAAATCCTGATCAACACAGGAGTTGAAAGTCAGTCCGAGGACCGCCAGAAAAGAGAGAAAGAATAATGATTTTAATCGCATAACGATTTATTTTATCGCAAAGCCAGTGCTTTACGCTTAGATTCTGAATGATAAGCTCACAAAGTAGTTACGACCGAAACTGTAGAAGTAGTTGTTCGGAAAACGATCAACATCCTTGTTTTCGAAATCGAAACGGAATTGCTCGTACCCACCGGTACGGAAGTCGCGCTTGTCCAAAAGGTTGTTCACACCGATATTGAGATACAAGAAGATGTCGTCAATTTTCCAGGACTTACCACCGAAGAAGTCAACGGTCATCGCAGAGGGGGTGCGCTCCTGGTCCAGGATGCTATCCCAAAGCTCCGAATCAGGGGTAACCACCTCTTGGATTACTTCTGGATCGTTCGCCAAAGAAATCGCATTTAGCGTACGACGCTCCGGGAAGAAGTCCAACCAGGTTCCGTTGAAGTAGTTGACGTTGAGGTTGGCAAACCAGTAATTCGGACTATTGTAACCTAGCCCCAAGCTAAACACCTCGTTAGGCGATCCCGCAACATTATAATTCTTGATGTAGATCGTTTGTTCGTCAGCAAATTGGCTTGGCAACACATCATTGGTGATCTTAGCCGAAGGGCGATCGGTGTAAATGTATTGACCAATAGCTGCCACCGCTGTTACTCTCCATTCGGGCGTAATCTTCGCTTCTACTGCCAATTCTACCCCAGCGTGCTGGGTCTCAATATTAGACATGATATAATTGGTGAAGCCTTGTAAGCTGATAGGCTCCCCAGTAACATCATCGATGCCTGATTCAATTTCCCGGTCAAGGAAGAGAGACCGGTTAAAAACTTGATCGCTAAACTGGGTGTAGTAACCAATTGCGCGGATCTTTAAGTTGGGGGAACGCATCAGGTATCCACCTTCAACAGAAACAATCTTCTCTTCAGTCGGATTGTCAATGGTTTGATTCCGGGTACGTGGACTTACAAACAGATCGCGCGCAAAAGGTGCTTGAGTTTGGTAAGCACCATTCACCAAGAGGTAATTACGACCATTAATCTTGTAAGTCAAGCCACCTTTGACACCAATTTCGTCAAAGGACAGCTTTTCACTCTCTCCGGCACTTGATTCCGGAAACTTACCGTTGGCCACTAAGCCATCACGCCAGGTCTGTGACTGTCCATAACTACCGGCCACAAAGAAATCCACCTTGGGGTAGCGGAAGTTAGCCTGAGCCCAAGCGTTAGCTTTACGCATCTCATAATTGAAGTCGTAGCCCCAGCGGTCACCTACCCGAAGAATCTGGTTAGGTACATCCACATTATGAGCGGTAAATAGCTCATCTGTATTGATAAACTCCGCAAAACGGTCGATGTTAACATAGAACTCACCACCTAACAAATCATCAACCAACTTATAGTTTTCCGTAGTCTGATTTTGGTACTGTGCACCAACCTGAATGGTAAGATGATCATTGGCGTAAGCCTCGAGCACCGTATTCAAATTCAGGCGTGACATATCCTGACGACGATCCTCGATGATGTATTGCGAACGCAGGCCAGTAACGGAGTTGCCGGCAATACCATCCACGTCTTCAATCGTCTGGAAACTATTATAATTGATCTGATAAAGCTGATCCCAGTTGATTTGGCGGGTATTGATATCAGTAGCCCACAAATCAGCAATTTCTTGTGCTACTTCTCCTTCGAAGAAAGAAGGAAGTTTACGATAGTAGATTGGACGTGGATCCGGGCCATCAAACCAATCTAGTGCAGTACTACCCGTACGGCCAGTTTGGTAGCCTACCGAGGTAGTCAGCTTCAATTTACTGGACAGATCCCAATCATTACGGAGGATAAACACCGGTTGGTGTACATTCTGGATACGAGCATTACGCTTCTTGCCATTCTGTAGTCCCCAGTTAGCGTTGTAGTAATTGGTACCCGCAAGATCATATACTTCTTGAATCGCGCCGGAAATTCTACCGCGCTTAATTGGAGCGCCAAAGACGGTTAGGTTCAACAGAGCATTTTGACCAAGCTTACGGTCAATAGATGCGAAGTAGGAGTACGCGTCGTAAGGAGTTCCTTCAATAAAACCCTCATCTGCCCAACGGCGAGAAGCAGAGAAGCTGAAGGCCCAGCCGCTTTCCAGCAAACCGGTGCTGTAGGTTGCCATGACGCGGTTGCGGTAGGTCCGATTAGAGATCGCGTAGCCAAAACGGAGTTGCTTACGTTGCGAAGTCGCGCGGGTGTCAATTGTTGAGGCACCGCCTACTCCACCGTAGGCGAAGATACTCGCGCCCAGGCCGATGGTGTTGGTACGATTTCTCAAAACATCATTCAAACCACCCCAGTGATTCCAGAATACCCGCCCGGTTTCCAAGTCGTTCACCGGCATACCATTCACCTGTACGGCCGTGTACTTGGCATCGTAGCCCCGTATATTGAAACGGGCCGGGCCAAACGTAAAGGCCGCAGCAGAGACGAAGGCATCACGAGAAGAAGACAGGACACCAGAAATATTCTGGGCGCCACCGCTTCCACCATCGAGATCATCGCTGCTAAGGGAAATGGTTGGAATGAATTCGTCCGTTACAGTCGGGTCAAAACTCCCGGAAGCAGCCAGGCGAATGATTCCGAGATCAATGCGATCAGATCCACCGGTCGAAACTTCCTGGTCGTAGCGTTGATAGCCATCTTTAATAATAGCTATTTGAAGATCTTCTCCGCCTGTCACACCAACGCTTAGCTCAAACTGTCCAAAGGCATCTGTACGGGTCACCGACGACGTATAGCTCACCTCTACCCCTGGTAGTGGTTCGTCTGTACGCTCATCGAGGACAGTTCCGGTCAGAATTGTTTGTGCAGTTGCTAAGTCGAAGGGCAGACAGATCAGGAGCAAGAGGGTCAGGGTGGACAGAGCCACCTTAATGCTCATTTGTGTCATATCAACTTTTGAGTGAAAAAGCGACGCAAAGATAGGTTATTCGCCAGAGCTTTAAGAAGGATATTCGTAAGAATTAACACAAAGTTAAAAGGCCAATTGCGGCAAAATGCGGTACTTTGCCGGGCAGTTTACGTCATAAGGCCAAACAACATCACCAAAATCGCTATATGAAGTCTTCTCTTCGTCTGTTTTTAGCTTTAGCTTTTACCACTACCCTATTTACGCTTAACGCACAAGAACAATCTTATAAGGTTGGTCTAATCGGCTTCTATAATCTCGAAAACCTGTTCGATACCATTGATACGCCGGATGTTCGGGACACCGAGTTCACCCCTGCCGGCAGTAAAAATTACGACTACCGCATCTACAGCGAAAAGCTGGAAAACATGAGTCGAGTAATCTCTGACATGGGCACTAATCTATCACCGGATGGTGTAGCTATATTAGGTGTTTGTGAGGTAGAAAACCGAGATGTCTTAGAAGATCTGGTGGTACAAGCCAGTATTGCTGATCGCAACTATCAGATTGTTCACCATGATAGCCCGGATGAACGCGGCATCGATGTTGGTCTTCTGTACAATCCAAAGTACTTTACTGTAACGGGCAGCCAAGCACATCCATTGATCATCTACGAACAAGATGGTACTAGCCGTAATTTCACCCGAGATGTATTAGTAGTTGGAGGAGAATACGATGGTGATCCAATGTATATTTTGGTTAATCACTGGCCATCACGCAGTGGTGGCGAGGCCAGAAGTGCACCTTATCGTAATGCAGCAGCATTACTTTGCAAAAATCTGACTGACTCTTTGCGTAATGCTAATCCGGAGGCAAAAATCGTCATCATGGGCGATTTAAATGACGATCCCACCTCACCAAGTGTTGACGAAATGCTGGCCGCCGAGGGCAAGGTGAATCGCGTTCGCCGCGGAGGCTTGTATAACCCTATGTGGGAGTTTTATCGCAAAGGCATAGGTACGACAGCCTGGCGTGACGCCTGGAGTTTGTTTGACCAAATTATCATTAGCGACAATTGGCTTAACGAACGAAAAAGCTACCGCTTCTACCAGGCATATATCCATAACCCCAACTATCTGGTGCAAAAGACCGGCCACTTTATCGGATATCCCAATCGAACCTTCACCGGCGACAAATACCTAGGTGGATTTAGTGATCACTTTCCGGTATATATGGCGATTATTAAACCGATTGATTAGATCGGAAGTTGGCATCGCCTGCGGCGACCGAAGGAGATCGGAAATCAGGGAAATACATTATCTCCGACTTCCGACTTCCCATCTCCGATCTTCTAATTTCTCACTTCCTATTTCCTACTTTTCTGCTATGTTTTCCAGGGAAGAAGCCAGTCAAATTCGCCGTAAGTTTTGGACCAATTTTGGCCAGTATATGCGCCCGATCCCATCAGTTACGAGAATGCGGGTGAATTGGATTAATTACAAGACCGGCTACAAGGGCTTGAACTTCAAAATGGAAGTGGATAAGAAACGAGCCTGGATTGGCATTCAGCTGAGTCAGAAAGACGCGGATTTACGAGATCTTTTTTACGAACAATTACTAGAGTTGCGCTCCTTTCTACACGGTACCCTGGAAGAAGAGTGGGAATGGGAACAGCACACCACCAACAGCCTGGGACAGCCCATTGCCCTGGTATCCACTACACTCGAGAACGTAAATATCTTTCGAGAAAGTGACTGGCCCGCCATCATTTCTTTTCTCAAGCCAAGATTGATTGCATTGGATGAGTTTTGGTCGATGGCAAAGGACCATTTTGAGCCGCTTAAATTTTAGTGCCCTGCTCTTCGCGCTTCAGTACTTTTGCCAGCACTGCTAAAAAGCGTTCTACATCAGCCTGGGTATTGCGGTGGGAAAAGGACACCCTTATATTCACTGCATCATCCTCATCTCCGCGCAGGGCGCGTATCACGTGGGAACCGGTATCCGTACCAGAGCTACAGGCACTACCGCCAGAAACACTGATTCCAGCAATATCTAAGTTGAACAGTAAAAGCTCCGTCTGTGCCCCGGCTGGAAAGCGTAGGTTCAGTACTTTGTAGTGACCATTTTCAGGGTCGCCGTTATAGTCGACCTTCGGGAAGTGGGTCGCTAGTTGTTCCATCAGGAAGTTGCGCAGAGAGCGGATTTGGTGCTCGTTCTCTTCCCGATTACTCACCATTAAATCCAGGGCCTTGGCCATTCCTACAATACCGTAGGTGTTCTCGGTACCAGCCCGCATGTTGCGTTCCTGGGCACCACCATCAATGTAAGGTTTGATGATGTTATCACCATTGATATAGATGAAGCCTACCCCCTTAGGACCGTAAAATTTATGAGCTGCTCCGGATAAAAAGCTGACGGGTGCTTCTGTAAGATCAATTGGATAATAACCCATTGTCTGCACTGTATCCGAGTGGAAATAGGCACCGTGTTCCTGGCAGAGCAGTGCTACCTCCTTAAGGTTGATCATGGTCCCGATTTCGTTATTCGAATGCATTAAGGAGACCAATGTCTTAGTATCAGAAGAACTCAGCAATTGCCGAAGATGCTCCAAGTTTGGTTGTCCTAAATCATCCAATTCAAGAAATGCAATTTCCACTTCTTCGGCTTCCGCTCCAATGCGGTCAAGTGAATGCAGCACACAATGGTGCTCAATCGGTGAGGAGATAATGCGCCGCACACCCAAGTCACGTACCGCACATTTAAGCGCCATATTATTCGCCTCGGTACCACCAGAGGTGAAGAAGATCTCACCAATTGATGCTTTCAAGTGGCCGGCGATTGCTCGACGAGCTTGTTCGATTAGTGTTCTCGCCTGGCGGCCCTCCGCGTGAATACTGGAGGGATTACCCGGTGTACTGGCCATTACTTCAGCCATTCGTTCTATTACCGCAGGATCAAGCGGGGTCGTTGCAGCGTTGTCTAAGTAGATTCTTTGTGTTGACATTTTTTCTTCTGATTCAAAACTATCGGGCTCCAAAGTCTTTATTCGGTTGCAGCAATCCTGTTTGGCATTGCGGGTTAATTGGGTTTGTAATATTACTCGGCCTATATTCTCACTGGTTTCGTGGAATTCATTCCACTTGCAATTCCCACGGCGGAATGAATTCCGCGAAAGTGAAATACCGTTACAAACTACGGCTAAACCAATCCGCTACTAAAGCCTTTTCGGTTGTCGGATCCTCATGATGGCTAAATTCATTGGTACGGGTGTGATAGTCGTATTCTTTGGCCCATTCCTCATGGTTTTCCGCCAGGGCACGTACGCTATCGGCAATGTATTGAATTTCTTCATCCGTCATTACGGGGTGGATAGACATTCTTATCCAGCCCGGCTTGTCCGTTAAATCACCAGCATTGATCTTCTCGGTGATTGAACGGGATCGGTTCGGATCCACCTCTAAAAGATAGTGGCCGTAGGTTCCTGCACAAGAACAGCCGCCCCGTACCTGTACCCCAAAGCGATCATTCAGCAGACGAACACCCAAATTGTAGTGAAGGTTGTCGATGTAGAAGGAAATGACTCCCAGGCGGTCGCGGTGCTGATTGGCAAGCACATGTAGGTTTGGTACTTGATCTAACACCTTCCAAATAATATCCAACTGCTCGTGCTCGCGCTCCATGATATTCTCAATGCCCATCTGCTCCTTGAGTTGCACACAAAGGGCAGTGCGAATAGTTTGGAGAAAGGCCGGAGTCCCACCGTCTTCCCGCGCTTCAATGGATTCCAAATATTTGTGCTCCCCCCAAGGGTTGGTCCAATCAACTGTTCCACCACCGGGGTTATCCGGAACACGATTCTTATACAAACGTGGGTCGAAAATAAGCACGCCCGCTGATCCGGGTCCGCCGAGGAACTTATGCGGTGAGAAGTAGATGGCATCAAGATGATGCAGTGGATTCTCTGGTCGCATATTGATTTCGATGTAGGGTGCCGAGCAAGCAAAGTCTACAAAGCACCAACCACCGGCCTTGTGCATCATCTCGGCTACCTCGTAGTACGGGGTGCGGATGCCCGTAACATTGGAGCAAGAGGTAATGGCCGCAATTTTGACTTTACGGTCCTTGTACTGTTCTAGGAGCCTAGCCAAGCAATCTAAATCTGCTAAGCCTTGTTCACAGGGTTCGATTACCGCTACTTCAGCCACCGTCTCCAACCAACTAGTTTGATTAGAATGGTGCTCCATATGACTAACAAAAACCACCGGGCGTTCCTCCCGAGGGATATTAACGTTATCACGAAAACGCTCGTGTACTTTTAAACCAAGGATTCGCTGAAACTTGTTTACTACGCCCGTCATTCCGGAGTTGGAAGAAATGAGCACGTCGGCCTCGCTGGCGCCACAATGGCGTTTGATAATCTCTTTAGCCTCGTGGTAGGCCATCGTCATCGACGAACCGGTAACTGTGGTCTCCGTATGCGTGTTTCCCACAAAGGGGCCAATCTCGCGTGCCAACAACTCCTCAATGGGACCATAGAGACGGCCGCTTGCGGTCCAGTCGGCGTAAATCAAAGGTTTCACACCAAAGGGTGTTTCGAAACGTTCATCCGCACCAACGACCTTATCGCGGAAGTTCGCAAAGTGATCGACAAGCGGTTTTTTAGTGGTGGCAGGCGTGATCATGATGTATGGCTTTATCTACTGCAAAAATAGAAAGCTTTACTACAAGCAAAGGCCTAAAACCCACAGAAAATCAACTATTTTTCGTATCTTAGTGTTTTTGAGATAAAATGACAATATGAGAAGAAAGAAAGGATTTGATTATGGCAAAGGCAAGTATTACCTGACAATTGTTGATTTCCCAAACAACATCACCTTCCATCGATTAGACAAAACCGCTGCGGTTAGAGCCTACGAACACTACATCGCTATTGGTAAGAAAATTGAATGGCTGGGCAAATGGGACGGTAAGAAATTTATCGAATCGAAAGCCCCTCAAATCGAAGCCGCTTAATCAGCATACTGCAATTGCAGAACAACCCAGAAAGCCGGAGGTTACCGAAGTGTAACTTCCGGCTTTCGTCGTTTTAGGATTCGGTTCATTGTCATTACTTCCCCATCAAAACGATCTCTGGGAAAGCATTAGAATGAACTGTGTAAAAATGCAAGCAAAAGAGTGACTATTATGATTCTGCTTTGAATTGCAAGTAGTGAAGATTGTTAAAATGTAAGCCAGATCGAAAGACTCCGAAGATCTGTTTAATCAGCTTATGCATGACTGCCACCATAGCTTGTTTGTAATTTCTTCCAGCACCACGAAGTCGTTCATAAAGGTCTTTGCAGGCCTGGTTATGTTTTTTAGCACTACGAGCTGCCATATACAAACTTGCTCGCAGCTGAGCATTGCCCTTCTTCGTAATACGCCCTTTTTTGTGTACCGACATTCCCGAATAGTGGGAGCTAGGAACTAGACCAACAAATTTCGCCAGCTGCTTGGCAGACTCAAAATGCTGCAAGCCACCAGTTGCACAAAGTAAGGCTTGAGCCGTCTTCTGACCGATGCCAACTACGGAGGTAACCAAATCATACTGTTGTTTATATTCTTCATCACTGAGGTCATTAAATGCTTCTTCCAGACCTTTTAGTTCCTGCTCTACGGTATGTAGCGTAGTTTCTAGAGCTTGCTTAACTGGTGGAGCAAAAAGAATTTGGTTGTTCAAAGCATGAAGCTGATTACGAAGCATTTGACGTTGTTTTTTCAACGCATTAATGCCCATCAACAACTGTTTGCGATTTTGCATCTGTTGGCTGCTTTGTTGATACAAGGGTAAGTTCAGGCATTGTCCCATCAATGCCAAAGAATGAGCAGCTTGTTTATCGTTCTTACTGATAATGCCCTGAGCCTTCACAAAACCATCGCTTTGACTAGGCGACACAACACTAAAGGAAATGCCGGCTTGCGCTAGTAAATTGGTCAAACGATTGGAATAGCAACCAGTAGCCTCAAGTACACACAACACCCGCTCAGCCTTAGATAAACCCTTAATCCACTTTCCGATCCCAGCTTCCGTATTCGCTATTTGTGCGTGGCGGTTTTGAGGCAACACCACAATATCCAAAGTACTCTGGCTCACATCGATTCCGTAAATAAAGTTGTAAGTAGACATAAAATGCTTGGTAAATAAGTGAAATTCATCATCGTGACGCGGGATCGAGTCCCATTGAACTGTCCGAATTTTGTACTTAAGCAATGTGGGATCAACATTCTAAGCAGTATCTAGTACCAATTAGAGCTCTATCTTTATCACATTGCATAAGCAAGATATTCTATTCACTTGTTGATGGCATCTTTTACATCAGATCAATGTACGATTAGAATGTAAATTAGAGTTAGAATGGCCCTACTTCGCATAAAAGCTACGTCGGATAAAGAAGTTAGGATAGAGCATTATTTAAGAACTCCATACTCCAGGTTCATTAAAGTGCTTTATTCTTATCCTAATTCTAATTCTCACTCTAATTCTAATTCATCCCCCACCGGCTGGCACAATTCTACCAGAACGCCATTGGCCGATTTTGGGTGAACAAAACAAACCCACATATTATCTGCTCCGCGTTTGGGTTCTTCGTTGAGCAGACGAAAACCTACTTCGCGCAAACGCGCCATTTCAGCTCGAATATCGTCTACGCGAAAGGCGACGTGATGAATGCCTTCTCCTCTTTTTTCGATATACTTTGCGATGGCACTTTCCGGAGCAGTTGCGGCTAGAAGTTCGATCTTGGATTCACCGGTTTGAAAGAAAGAGGTCAACACTTTTTCACTCTCTACTTCTTCGGCTTTGTAGGGGCCATTTCCCAAAAGGGAGGTATATAGAGCATTTGCGGTGTCCAGGTCTTTGACGGCTATTCCCAAGTGTTCGATTTTCATGCTTTGGTCTGTTTACTGCAAAGATAAAACGCTCCAGAGCTTAAGGCGATAGGAAATGCTAATAACCACAAAGGAATTTGCGTTGTTGTAAGAAAAGAAGCCTGACAACCATTGCGCTATCATTGTCATCTTTTAGGTAGACACTAAATAAGTGTAGCACTTGCAGAAATGACACCTGAATGGCTAAAACAATGCTAAATTTGTACGATAGTCGAAATGGCCATAAGCCCTAGCCCTAAATATTTAGGCGTAGTAACTACTAAGTCAGATAACCCGAAGTTGTGATTCGAACTAGTTTTATCCCGCTATTATTATTGTTGCTTTGTGCCACGGGGTGGTCGCAAGAACAGATTACTGAAGAAGATATTAACCAAGAAAGCATGCTTATCGAAGCCAACCGGGAGAAGCTACTCGGTAACTACGATAAAGCCATCACTATTCTTCGGGAACTCTTTCGCCAAGACAGTGATAATACGGCCGTAGCCTATGAGTTGGGGCGGTTGCTGCACGCAGAAGGTAATCTGGAAGAAGCGATCCGGTACCTTAAGACCGCCACAGAACAGGCACCTGATAATGAATGGTACCTCAAATTCTTAGCGGATATCTACCAGCGAGAAGGCCGAAATCGGGATGGAGCTGAGCTCTACGAAAAGTTGGTCGAACAGTCTCCGGAAGATCAATACCTCGCCTTTCGGTTGGCCTATTTTCTGGTACGGGCACAAGAGATTGATAAAGCGATCAAGGTTTATGAAGACCTGGAAAAAGAAATTGGATTAAACGAAGAGATAGCTCGTCGCAAGCACGCCCTGTTTTTAGGCATGGGTGATACCAAACGCGCTGGCCGGACCCTCGAAGATTTAGTGGAAGCTTATCCCAAAGTGGTTAGCTACAAGCATTTATTGGCTAATTTTTATGAAAGCCAAGGTGACGAAAACGCCGCCCGTAAGGTATACGAACAAATTGTAGCGCAAAACCCGGATGATCCCAAAGCGCAATTGGCCTTGGCCGGAGGCTCTAACATTCGTCAAGACGAACTCCGCTACCTCGCGGATCTTCGCCCGGCCTTTGAACGCAGTGATGTTGATGTGGATCTAAAGATTAGCAAGCTCTATCCTTTCATAACCCAGGTGGCGGAAACGGGTGATCCAGTTATTGCGGATGCGGCCTTGGAGTTGACCACCATTATGGAGGATTTGCATAACAGTGACCCCAAACCATTCTCGGCGGCGGGTGATTTGTTGTATCACAGCGGGCGTAAGCGCGAGGCCATCGCCAAGTATAAAGCTACATTGGAGCGTGATGAGAATGTGTTTCCAGTTTGGGAACAACTACTGGTTTCCCTTTACGAAACCGGCGATGCAAAAGGCTTATATGATGCGGCCAACGATGCGCTGGATGTATTTCCAAACCGAGCTGTTGTGCAATACTATCTGGCCATTGGTGCAGATGCAGGAGGCGAATATGATGACGCCTTAGATGCGGTAAGTATGGCAACTATGATGAGTGGGCGCAACCCTAATCTTCGGGCAGAAGTTCGTGCCTTGGAAGGGCAAATTTTAAGCCACCAAAATGATCAATCCGGCGCCCGCTCCGCTTTTGCGGAAGCAATGGATCTGGCCCCCAATTCTCCGGATGTCAATTATCGCTACGCAGACTATCTTTTAAACCAGAATCAAATTGATCAAGCACTGGAAGCGGCACAGAAAGCAGTAGCGGCACAGCGCACGCATCCGTATTATGCGGAGGTATCTGCGCGCATAGCTTATCGCCAGGAAGACTTCGAAGCCGCGCAAGAATGGATAGCTATTGCCCGGAATCAAGGGGCTAAATACTGGCCACAGGCGCTGGAATTATCTGGTGATATTCAATTTCAGTTAAAAAATATTGAGCAAGCTGTAACTTATTGGGAGCAGGCTCGTGCACTAGGAGAGAATAGTCAGCGTTTACTAGATAAAATTGCTAATCGAAGTTTATGATTGCTCACCGTTTAATGCACTTTGTTGCTTATTTACTTGTTGCTCAGCTTGTGTTCTTTGGCGTGGCCTGTAATACCAACAAAAAGGCCACTACTGTGGTAGAACCAACAGATGTCCCCCTCACCGCCGAGGATTATCTTAAGGATATTGTTCAGCAACAAATGCAAGCAGATTGGTTGGATGCCAGCGCAAAGCTTAACTATGATGACGGTAGTATGGCCGTTGGTGCTACTGCTAGTATCAAGATGGAAAAGGATAAGGTAATTTGGATGAGCGTCAAGAAGTTTGGCTTCGAGATCGCTCGCGCCATGATCACGCCAGATTCTCTCTTTATACTCGACCGTTTCAATAAAGAATATGCGGCGGAACCTATCAGCTACATTGCGGATAAATATAACCTGCCGGGCGATATTACCACCTTACAGCAGATCCTGCTAGGGAATCCTGTTTTCTTAACGCAGTCTTCTCCCAAAGCCCAAGCAGAAGACGGTCAACTACGCTGGTCGGCTAGTACGGAACAGGCCCGCAATGACTTCTGGTTTGCTTTACCCAATTATGATCTGGAGCGCGTGGAGGTGGAACAACCTACCCAGCAACGTTCCTTAATAATGGAGTTGCAGAACTACCAAGATGCCGGGGGCAATCGCGATTTTTCTTACCTTCGTAAAATAGCGGTCGATAGCCGCGAAACCGGTAGGGCCAATATCGAAATAGAATTTACCAAAGTTGAACTCAACGTTCCTACGGACATCAAATTTAGCGTTCCGTCCCGTTATCAGAAGATTTCTAATTAGCCTCAGTTTCCTGCTTGTTGGTGGGAGCTTGCTGGGACAATCTGCTGCTGACCTTCGTCAGAAGCGGGAAGCCTTACAGGCGGAAATTAAGGAGAATACCCGGCGCCTGGGGGATACCCGCCGGAACAAAGAGGCCGCTTTGGTACAAGTAGCTCTACTACAGAAGCAAATTCGCAATCGCGAAGAGCTCATTGCTACCCTGCAGCAAGAAATTGAACAGACGGAAAGCAGCATTGGTCGCACCAATGAAGTTGTCCTGGCGCTGAGTGAGGATATTGAACGGCTCAAAGGCGAATACGCCGACCTGGTGCGCGCCGCCTATCGGGCCCGACTGCAACACTCTTGGCTAACGTTTATCCTCTCATCCAAGAGCTTCAATGAGGCCTTTCGTCGCTGGCAGTATTTACGGCAGTACCAGCGCTTCCGTTCGCGGCAAGCAAAACTGATCGTTGCCACCCAGGCCTCTTTGGCCTCTAAGCTATCGCAACTGGAACGGGACCGAGAGGATAAGGCCATTTTGCTGGTCACGGAGCAAAATCAACAAACTTCTCTGGGCCGGGAAAAAAATGCCCAGGATCAACTGCTCAACCGCCTGAAGAAAAATGAAGCTACTATTCTGGCGGAAATCAAAGAACAAGAAGCAGCCAAAGAAGAACTGAATCAAGCCATTGAGAAAGCTATTGCCGCGGAAATGGCTCGCATCCGCCGTGAAGAAAGGGCTTCTCGTAGCAGTGGGTCAACACCTAGCCGGACCAATACCACTAGCAACGCAGTAGGTGGAACTTTTGCCCAACTCAAAGGGCGCCTGCCTTGGCCCATTGATGGGGAGATTACCAAGCGGTTTGGCCGTCAGCCCCACCCTACCGTGAAAGGGGTGGAGATTTCCAACAATGGCATTGACATCAGTGTAAGCGGCCGTAGTGACGTAGCCGTAGTAGCGGATGGTATAGTAGTGAGTACGCACTTTGTTCCGGGCTACCGCAATATGGTACTTGTACGACACGGCGACTTTTATACCGTCTATTCCAATCTGGAAACAGTAAGTGTAGGTAGTGGCAGCGAACTCAGCGCTGGACAAAGCATTGGCCGTATCAGCAAGCAGGCCGGCGAACTCCACTTCGAAGTCTGGCGCCAGAAAGAGCGCCTGAATCCCGAGAAGTGGATCCAATAGTTACATGCTTGGGCTTTGGGTTTTTATTGGCGGTCATCTGCTACGCTGTTTTTCTGCTCTGGGTAGTACGGCAATGGCGCCTTGGGCAGCAGGCCTATCAACTGAATTATTCTTTTCCAAAAACAACTCCAATTCCCCAGTTTTCTATCCTTATTCCAGCGCGGAACGAGGCGGCTGGTATTCAAGCCTGTTTGCAAAGTATTTTAATGCAGGATTATCCTGCCCATAAAATGGAGTTGATCGTCATTGATGATCATTCAGATGATGATACAGCCGCACAGGTATTGCAAATTGAGGATGAGCGAATTCAATTGATCCGCTTAGCGGATGCCGTGATGGGAAAAAAGGCCGCGCTTAGCGCAGGGATCGCCCGTGCACAAGCCGAGATTATTCTTACAACCGATGCGGATTGCATTTTTGATCGAGACTGGTTAAAGCACATCGCCTCCGCTTTTCAAGCCAGGCATGATATGGTTTTGGCGCCAGTTCAGATCAACGCGAATAATCAGTTGTTACAAAGTTGGCAGGGATTAGATGTTTGTGGTACGCTCCTACTCACCGGAGCAGCGGTGGCCGCTGGACATCCTATTTTGGCTAACGGAGCTAATTTTGCTTTTCGCAAGACGCTATTTGAGCAATTAAACGGCTTTACCGGAAACCTGGAGCGCGCTTCGGGTGATGATATATTCCTCTTGCAAAAAGCGGTGCAAGAACCTTCCGTTAAAATCGCCTTTGCTTTTCATCGTGCCGCCATTGCTACTACGGCACCTGTCGAAACCTGGTCTCAGTTGTTTTGGCAACGCCTACGCTGGGCTGGTAAAACCAGTGGCTATACGGACTGGTATTTACTCCTTTTTCAGGCCGGAGCTTATATTGTGAATGCTGGCCTACTCATAGCACTTATGCTTTTACTGGTCTATCCACAGCTTGTGACTGTAGTGATTACATCCTGGGTGATCAAAGCTATTGCAGAGTGCTTTTACCTCTGGTTTGCTACCAAAAAAATTGGGAACCAGCAATGGCTGCGGTGGTTCCCAATTTCCTTCTTCTTACATAGTGTTTACGTAGTGCTCATTGGCACTTTAGCACTGCTGTCATTTTCCTCCTATTGGAAGGGACGTGAAGTCTAACGCACTATCGTCAACTGCCCCTGGGCTGTCTGCAGATCCTCTGTTTCCTCAAAACGATACTGGGCTCGGTAGAGGTAGACATCAGACGGTGCAAGATCACCATTAAAGCGGCCATCCCAAGGGTTATCGATGCTGTTTGATTCAAACACCATATTTCCCCAGCGATTATAGACACGAAGTTCATAACTACTAGGCGGACAGTTGCGGAAGCCACCAAAGAGATCATTTACACCATCTCCATTCGGAGAAATAACGTCTGGGAAAACCATTTCACAATCTGGTAAGGTACAATCAATGAACTCGGGCGTGAGTTCCTGGCTCAGTGTTCCACATTCGTTACTCACCGTAACGGTCAGTGGCGTAGAAGTAGGACCAGTAAGGACAACAGTATTCGTTGTATCTCCGGTTGACCATTGTACGGTATTTCCACCTTCGGTGAGAACCGTGATTTCGTTTTCTATATCTAAACAGAGCGTGTCTAGTGGCAATGTTTCATCGAAGGAAATGGTGGGAGGAATCACCTCAATTACATTCTTTTCATCGATTACTATTCCTCCACAGGCATCGGTAATGGTTACCGTGTAGTTGCCAGGGACGCTGATCTCAATACTAGCCTCGGTTTCACCAGTATCCCACAGGTAAGTTTGACCATTACGCCGAGCGTCTAACACTAAGGTTTCGTTGGGGCAAAGGACTAGTTCTTCTACTGCCAGTACTTCATCTGCCAGAGGAGAGCTAAACAGATGATCTGTAAAATTGGGTAAGCCAAAAAAGAATGGCTCTTCATCGGTACCCATATAGTTGAATAGGTCGGCAGTGATAAAAGGATCGGTGCTACTAGGGCAGCTAATTTCACCAACACTAGTGGTCATATCCGAAAAGTCAACTGTTATGAAGTAGATATTCCCGTTGGAAGCCAGTTGCATTTGACCGGGAATACGGCTGGAGGTTCCGGTAGGTAATAATTCAAAGGATGCCCCAATATCAGCTGCTAGTAAGTCAACACGAGCCAGTTCAGCACTGGTTTGCCAGAAATAGTAATACCTGCTGTCCGGACTGAAGGCGCCGATACCAGAAGTAGGTTGGGTGTAGATTGCGGAGAAACCAATTTCACCAGTCTCATTATCAAAGGAGAAGAGATGCCCGGCACAGCCAATCCATTTTCCGTCCGGAGAAATTTTGATTGGGCCACCAAAAAAAGGATTGTCTTCCACAATAACAGAATCAATATCGGTCGCCTCAATTGGGGAGTCATCTACCAGTAGACGGAGAAAAATGTCATTTTCTTCTTCTCCGCCGTCTGTAATGAGAATCCAGTAGCGTTCCCCATCAGCATGAATGGTACCCGCTAGCCCCTCGTAGGAAGGAATATAAAGCCGCTGATCAGCCACGCTTACATCACCTAATCCATCGTTCAAACGCATGTCGACTTCAAAATAGGAGAAGCCCCTTCCTAGTGGTTGATCTGGCGGCGCACCTCCTAAATCGAATTCTACCTCTTCCATGGTAAATAGATAATAGACGGAATCTTGCTCAGGTTTGGGGATAATGAGAGAAGACTGTGCGGAACTCCAGCCTCCCCCTTCGGTGAAGCCCATGTCGTACATGATCTCGTTGTTACGATTCCAGATTGCTCCTTGCGACTGTCCAGAGACTGGGTCACGCCCACCACCATTAGTGTAAAAGAGTAGGTTCCCCTCGGCATCGCTCACCGCAGCACAACCTTCAAAAGTACGCATGGCACTGTCCGTTATTTCTTCGGGTGTTCCGGAACTGAAATTTAGTCCGTACTGATTACCGAAGTACCAGTTGTAAGTCTCTGGTTGAGCAATTAGAAGAATGGGAGATAAGACAAATAAAACAAGGTATACATGACGCGAAGTGATTTGGGCGAAGCCCATGTCACTTCGGTCAGTATATACTGTACTTGAAGAAAGTTTGGATTCCCAAACTTTTTCGACGTCAGTATAGATACGTGCTTTCATAGGTTTTGAGCTTAACATCTGGGTGAAGTTGGTCTCAAAAAGGATAGCCTATGACGACCAATTTCACCTTAACTATTATTCCAAGCTGTAACCAGCTTGTCAATTCTTCCACTGGAAAGATCATTGGCCCAATGCCCCTTTTGTTTTAAATAAGACCCAACAATAACACCATCCACTAGCGGTTTGAAGGTGGTGGCATTTTCTGCTGTGATCCCGCTTCCCACTAGAATTGGTAATTCTGGACAGGCCATTTGTACGGCCTTTACATCCTGTTCATTGGCTTGTGTGCCGGTAGCACTCCCAGTAATGATCAATCCGTCTGACCTGAAAAATTGTGCTGCATGAGCTGTTTCTGCCAGGCTTACATCTGCTGACATAGCGTGAGCACTGTGCTTTTTCTTGATGTCAGTAAAAACACTGATGTGTTCTGCATTTATAAGGCGTCGGTAGCGGAGTAGTTCAGCGGCGTCGCTATTCATCCAGCCTTCGTCAGCGAGGTGACCAAAGACAAAACCTTCGGCTCGGATAAATTGCAAATCTGCTGCTAAGGCTACGGCCAATGCTGCTTTATTGGCTCCTGCTAAAATTTGCATACCACAAGGAAGATTAGGTGCTATTTCTTTCACACGCAAGGCAGCAGCAGTCATACTACTCACTATTTCGGGGCCTACTTCACGATTTAGATAAGGGGTGTCATGCATGTTCTCCAACAAAAGGCCGTCCACTCCACTATCGCGAAGCAATGTAGCCTCTGCACTTATTTTAGCTAGTACCTGTTGCCATTCACCGGCGTAGGCGGGCGTGCCCGGTAAGGGCGGCACGTGTATCATGGCCAGGAGAGGTTTGCGCGAGCCAAAAAGGGAGGCAAAGGAAGTGGGCATAGTATTCTTGATTAAGTTAGTGACAGTATTTATTAATCATTTCCACTGCTTCTTCATTTCCCAGTTCCCTACTCATTTGCCAATCTTGACAGGACTCTTCTATTTTCTCTAGTACCAGTAATGCATAGACTCTGTCAAAATAAAAACTTGCCACTTTTGGGGCAAGATTGATTGCCGCGCGTGTTGAATAAAGAGAAAACATCCCTCTACCTTCTAGGAAGGTTTGTACTTGTTCTCAAATAATTAAATTCTTGCTAGGCAAACCTGACGTTAAAAGTACAGCTTGTATATTACATTTGATTAGCGATTGCCACTAAAGGATGAGCGTCATACTATAAATACCTACAACAAGATGAGTAAAACAATCTTCGTAATCGGTGCGGCCATTACAGACGTTATGGGATTTCCTTTCGGGAAACCTCAACCGGCCGATTCTGTACCGGGCTTAATGGCAAAGGCTCCTGGTGGTGTGGCGCGCAATTTGGCTGAAAATCTTGTACGTCTAGGCTTAAGGGTGGAGCTAGTGACCGCATTTGGAGATGATATAGATGGCCGGGCTTTACTCCAAAATTGCCAGGACTTAAACATCGGTGTTCGTCATAGTATCCTGGCCGAAGGGCGTAAGGGGGCGGTACACCTGGCAGTGCTTGATGAACAAAAAGATCTCTTTGCGGGAGTTGCGGACTTATCAGTGCTAGATGTCCTATCAACCTCCTATCTCGATGAGCAAAAGGAGGCAATGGAACAAGCAGAGGCCATTTGCCTGGAGACCAATACACCAGCGGAGGTTATTGATTGGGTGCTTGCGCAAGAATGGGAAATTCCCTTATATCTAGACCCTGTATCTAGCCACTTGGCCAAGCGAGTATTGGATCAATTAGGGCGTTTTCATACCATTAAGGCCAATCGTCGGCAAGCTGAAATACTCAGTGGGCAACGGGTGCTTACGTTCGAAGACATGAAACAAGCAGCTAAGAAGCTGATCCGCCAGGGCGTAGAAAGAGTGTTCATTACCCTGGGTAGCCAAGGTGCGTTTGCTGCTGATCGAGATCAACAAATACACTTGGCTGCGGCTAAAGTAAAGGTGGCCAATACCACCGGTGCCGGAGATGCCTTTCAGGCTGGTTTATTGTGGGCCAGCCGCAGGAAATGGTCTCTGGAAGATTGTTGCCGTGCGGGCTTGGCAGCTTCCACTATAGCCGTGCGTTCAGAGCATGCTACCAGTCCTGACTTGTCGGAAGCCACTCTACTCGAACACATCAGGAAGTTTTGTTAGCATGAATGCATATCTCAGTCTTAGTGAAGAAGTCGCCGCGGCAAAGGCCGATGGTCAACCCATCGTAGCCTTAGAATCAACGATAATTTCGCACGGGATGCCCTATCCCGAAAATGTAGAGACTGCTCTACGGGTAGAAGAGACGGTGCGAGCCACGGGCGCAGTACCGGCAACGATTGCCATTCTGGATGGTAAAATGTGTGCCGGCCTGAGTAAAGAGCAAATTGAGCAAATTGGACAGGCAGGCTTATCTGTTACCAAGGCCAGTCGGCGGGATATTCCCTTGTTGATTCAACAGCGTGAGATGGGGGCTACTACTGTAGCGGCAACTATGATTATCGCTGCGGCAGCTGACATCGCCATCTTCGCCACTGGAGGCATCGGCGGTGTGCACCGGGGGGCAGAGAAAACCTTCGATATCTCTGCTGATCTACAAGAGTTGGCGCGAACCAATGTAGCGGTGGTATCCGCTGGAGCAAAATCTATTTTAGACCTTCCACTCACCTTAGAGTATCTAGAGACCCAAGGCGTTCCTGTTATCGGTTACCAAACGGCAGAGTTTCCTGCCTTTTATACCCGTACGAGCGGTTTAGCGGTTGATGCCAGAATAGATAACCCCCAAACCATTGCTGAGATGCTGCATACCAAGTGGCAATTGGGCTTGAACGGCGGAGCAATCATTGCCAATCCTGTTCCGGAATCTCATAGCATGAACCCTGTCTATCTGCAAGAAACCATTGATCAAGCCATTGCGCTAGCGGAAGAAGAGGGGGTCAAAGGAAAAGCACTTACGCCTTATTTGTTGGCCAAAATTAAAAGCCTTACCGAAGGGAAAAGCTTGGTATCTAACATTGAGCTGGTCATGAATAATGCCCGTTTAGCAGGCGCTATTGCGGTAGCGTATCAAAATCTAAAGATGAGCGTATGACCTACGTTTGGGTTTTTGTTGGTGGTGGACTGGGCAGTTTGTGCCGCTTTGGTTTAGCACAATGGCTTAACCGGAGCGGTGATTATCCCTGGGGTACCCTACTTGCCAATGGTTTGGCGTGTATCATTTTTGGTGTTTTGGTTGGTGTGGCCAGCAAGCAAAGCCTTTCCGCGGAAGCCCGGTTATTGCTCATGACTGGTTTTTGTGGAGGTTTCTCTACCTTCTCTACCTTCTCCAACGAGCTAATTCAGATGCTCCGCCAAACTGATTATACGTCCGCATTTGTCTATCTCATGCTCAGTATGATATTTGGGCTACTCGCAATTTTGCTTGGAATGCGTATCGCTGCTTGATATCATTGCCGATAGAGACGCACTGCAATGCGTCTCCACGTCTAATGCAATAGCTGGCTCAAACCCATAGCCAGGAAAAAAATCTACTGTTTGTACAATAATTTTTTCTGTGCCTTGCAACCCTTCTATCCGGGCCCTGTCTTTTACTATGAAAGTTAACTGAATCACCCCACTGTGAATTAAGAAAGACCGGGGGGAATAAGACTCCCCGGTAGTTTTTAACTTAGCTACGGCAACATTTGGTCATGAAAAGCAAGAGGGCCGCATTGGACTATGTGAATACGCATCGAGAGATCATTGAACAGTGTCAAAAGGGAAACCGACAGGCGCAGTTCGATCTATACAAGCAGTATAACCGTGCTATGTACAATGTATGCTTGCGAATGCTCTCCAATGAACACGATGCGGAAGATGTTCTGCAGGTTTCCTTTGTACAAGTTTTTCGGAAGATTGATTCATTCCGCTTTGAAAGCGCCATCGGCGCCTGGATTAAGCGGATTGTCGTAAACAACTGTATTAACTTTCTGAAGAAACGGCGACTCCAGCTCTCGGAATGGGACGCCAAACTAGACCCCGTTGAAATAGAAAACGAACCACCCATACCTGGCGGCGTAGAAGTAAAACAGGTAAAACAAGCGATGAGTCAATTATCCGATGGTTATCGCACCGTATTTAGCCTGTACGCCTTGGAAGGTTACGACCACCAGGAGATCGCGGGTATTCTCGGCGTAAGCGAGGCGACTTCCAAGTCGCAATATTGCCGGGCCCGCAAAAAATTGAAAGAGATTTTGCAGTCGCGCTACGCTTAGAATTGCCAAGCAATTCGATTAAGTGCGATTGGAAGTGTATCCTCTACTGCCATGCCACAGGCGTGGTGGGGGAGTATAAAGCGAGTGAAAAATGCAAAAGAACGATTTAGAAAAATTCATCCAGGACAACCGGGATGCGTTCGATGATGCGCGCCCAAGTCTGAAGCTGTGGGCCGAGATTGAGAAGGAACTTGATCTAGGTGAGGAACAAGCCCCAGCTGCGAACATACATCCCTTGCGGAGCCGCCGTCCGTGGTATCAAATTGCCGCATCTGTCGTCATCTTGCTTAGTGTAGGTGCCTTTGGAGGTGCTTATCTAACACAGCAAAACAACGAACCTACCGCTCAGGAACTGATCGAAGAGTTTGCTCCAGAATTTGGAGAGATGGAGGTGTATTACAATCAACGCATCCAGGAAAACTATGCTCGTTTAACAACCTACACCCAAGATCCGGAGATCGATGCGGACTTGGCGCAGGTAGATCAAGCCATGCAAGAATTGCGGGTAGATCTAGAGCAGGCTCCTCCCGGAACGGAAGAACTGATTGTACAGCAATTAATCGATAGTTATCGATTGAAGCTGGAGACCCTGGAACGTATTCTAGAACAGATTGAAGCCAACAATAACAATATTACTACACCAGACAACAACAGCAATGAAACCAGTATTTAAGCTACTCAAGGGGGGCGGCCTTCTGCTCGCTGCAATGCTCCTGGTGGGGCAGGCGGCAGCCAAGGATGGGCCACGTCGCGAGTATTCAAAAACCATCAATAAGCAGTTTAATATGCCTGCTGATGGTTTGGTAGAACTATCCAACAGACACGGCCAGATCGACATTAAAACTTGGGATCAAAGTGCCGCTCGTATTTCTGTGAAGATTGTGGTAGATGCCAAGAGCGAAGAGGATGCTCAGCAAGTATTTGATCGTATCGACATCGATTTCTATAATTCTTCTGAAACCGTCGGTGCCAAAACAGAAATTTCAGATCGAAAGTCCAGTTGGTTTGATTGGGGCAGCAATAGCGATGAGTTCTCCATCAATTATGAAGTATTTATGCCCGCTTCTGCTAACTTGGATGTCTCGGCTAAGTACTGCGACGTATACGCTGCCGCAATTGCCGGCCGGGGTGAATTTGCCGTGAAGTACGGCAACTTTAAACTCGACGGCCTGGGCGAAGACAGCGAGATTACGCTGGCTTATGGCAACGGTACTTTGATTCGTTCTCGTGACCTCACCGTAGATCTAGCTTATGGAAACTTAGATGTACAAGAAGCAAGCGATGTGAACATTGACATGCGTTACGGTAAATTCATCGTAGATCGGGCTGGCGACATCCTTAGTGATTCACGCTATTCTACCTTCAAGTTGGATGAGATCCGCGAATTTCGCAACGAAGGAAAATACGACAATGTAGAAATCGGTTTTGCCGAAGAAGTGGTTTGTGAAACCCATTACACCAACGTAGTGGTAGATCGCTTGGCTCGCCGTATGAATTTGGATATGGCTTATGGCTCTGCAAAGACTAATCAAATCGAAGCCAGCTTTGATGAAGTCAACCTGAATGGTCGCTATACCGATTTTAAGCTCTACATGGATAGCGGAGTAGATTGCTCGATCGACCTTTCAGGAAGCTACGCTAATATCAATCTTCCGTCGAGCGGTATCAACAAAAATTATGATGCCCAAGATGGTAAATCGCACGAAGTACGCGGCACCATGGGGAGCGGCGGAAACAGCATGATTAAAGCTCGAATGAGCTACGGAGGTATCATGGTTCGTACGAACTAGAAAGTCTCTGAAACAGACATTAAAAAAGCCGAATGCATCAACATTCGGCTTTTTTAATGTGCCTCTTACAAAGCTAGCGAAAGGCTGGTAGCAAGATTGATGAAATAGAAAAAGGGCTCTGATACAATCAGAACCCTTTCTTATTTTACGTGGGCGATGAGAGACTCGAACTCCCGACCCCCTCGGTGTAAACGAGGTGCTCTAAACCAACTGAGCTAATCGCCCAAAATTTCAACAGCAAGGATAAGAACGGGGTCCAATATTCTTGGGATTATCTACCCTTGCCTGTAAAGCGAGTGCAAATATATGAGGCCTTTCCTGATTATGCAAGAGAGGCGAATGAAAAAAGTGAAAATATTTTTCTTGCTCCCAAAAACAATGCCGCGTTCAGCCCGACAGTTATACCTTACATAAGGTACTTTTGTCTGTAAAAGTTCCCGCGCGAACATCACATACACACATCCATACTTCAAACTATGAAACGCCTTTTACGCCGTCTTTTCGTCATTTTGGGAATTTTCTTGCTCTTAGTTGTGGGCGTACTCTGGGTAGCCACCAGCTTTTTTGCCGACCGGATCGGTGCACAGGTTGTTGAGGCTGTGAACGCCCAATTGAAAACCGAGCTACAAGTCCAGGGTTTTGACCTTTCTTTCATCCGCACTTTTCCCAATCTGGGCGCTAACCTCCAGGGTGTACAGCTCATAGATACCAATGGCAAAGCACTCTTAAGGGCCGAAGAACTTTCCTTTCGTACCGGTATACTAGGACTCTTTGGTTCTAACCTCAAGATTAAATCAGTAGTAGTTAGGGATGGTGAACTCAATGTAGCGGTTGACCCCCGAGGTAATACGAACTATGACATTTTTGTAGAGACGGAGGATGTTGCGGAAGAGGAAGCTAACAATAGCACGATCCAGCTTCAGGAAGCCATCGTCAGGGGAATGCAGCTGCGTTATGTGGATCAGCAAAGTAAACATACGATTTCTCTGCTGATTGATGATGCCACCTTTGGTGGTGAATTTGGAGCAGCCAACTACCAGCTCAGCTCAAGCGCGGACTTATTCATCGCAGCAATTGTATCTGAGAACGAGACGTATATATCCAATGAACCGTTTACGTACACCGCTCAGTTGGCGGTTAATACCGAAACGGGGCAGTACCAGATAGAGCAGCTGGAATTACAGTTGGGAGATTTACCGTTGGTAGCCTCTGGGAATTTCCGTTTGGGAGAAACGGATCACTTCATCGATATGGAAGTAGCGTCCAACGATGCTAAATTGGAGGATATGATCAGCCTGCTTCCTGCCTCTTATAAGAGGACGTTGAAAGGGATTGAAACCGGAGGAGAGCTCTCTTTTAGTGCGGATGTGGAAGGTGTTTATGCTCCCAACCGTCAGCCAAAAATTGAAGCCGAACTCAACTTTGCGGACGGGCGCCTGGACGGCGAACGCATCCACGCCCGGGTACGTGATTTGGGCTTTGTCGCTTACTTCACTAATGGTGATTCACAAAGTGATGCTACGTCCAAACTGGTGCTGGAAAACCTACACGGTGAGTTTGAACGCGAACCCTTTGCCATGGATTTAACCGTAGAGAACTTTAATGATCCTCGCATCATCTTTGCGGCGAACGGTACCCTGGCTCCCGGTGCCCTCATGGGCTTCATCCCAGACGAACGCATCTCTGATGGTACAGGAACCGTGCACTTGCGTAATCTGCGGGTAAGCGGGCGATATAAGGACATGGTGAGTAATCAACGTTCTGGCCGAGCAAAAATGAGCGGCGAACTGGATTTTGAAGGAGCAGGCTTTACCATTAATGGTGAAGATGTGCAGTTGTCAGAAGGCAAAGTTGCTTTGGACCAAAACCGACTAATGGTAGAGGGGGTCAAGTTGGAAGCACCGGGGACTAGCATGTACTTTGATGGTACAGCTACAAACATTCTACCTGTCATCTTTGCAGACTCGGTCAACTCGAAGAATGCGCGCTTGCAGTTTGATGCCCGACTCCAAGCTACAGAGCTGGATATTGATCAACTTTTAGCACTGGGCGATCCGGCGGAAGAAGTACAAGAAAGAGCCTTGGAAACTGGAAGCGTAGATTCGCTTGCTCAAGCCGAGGTGGAAAAACGAGAGTACTTTACACGCTTTCTAGATGGCACTTTTGCGGCTGAGATTCAGCAGTTCAACTACGGCGAAATCAGTGGAGAAGATTTTGTCGGAAGCCTGGAATTCGAAGATGGGATCATGCGGATCAAAGGTGAGACCAAAGCCATGAACGGTGAATTTATCCTCGATGGTGAGGCTAATTTCAACGACCTTCCCTCCCTCACCGCTAAGCTTACGGGCAACTCCATCGATATTTATGAGTTTTTCCGGCAATCCGAAAACTTTGGGCAGGACTTCTTAGTTGCGGATAACCTATCTGGTCAGTTAGATACCCGAATTTATATCGAATGCTTCTTTGATGAGCAGGGTAACTTCCTGCAAGACAAGCTGAGGGTACTGGCTGGTGTGGGCGTTAATGATGGTGTCTTGCAAGACTTTGCCATGCTAGAGAACTTCTCCACTTTCGTAAATGTGCGCGACCTTCGCGAGATTCGGTTCAGTAACCTGGAAAACTTCTTTGAGGTACGAAATAGCAAACTGTACTTGCCAGTCATGTTCATTCAAAGCAATGCGCTGAATATGACGATCAGTGGTGAGCATACCTTTGATCAAGACATTGCCTACTATGTAAAAGTAAACGCCGGTCAGGTACTAGCCGATCGTTTCCGGAGGCACAATCCACGCCTACGTCCGAAGCCTGCTCGCCGCCGTGGATTCTTTAATCTGTACTACGCTATTCTGGGGAACCTGGATGACTACAATTTCTCTTCGGATAAACGCCGGGTTCAAAACGATTTCCGCGAAAGCGAAAGCCGTAAACGCGATATCCACCTCGAGCTGGAACGTCGCTTTGGTACCATCATTGAACTGGTAGAAGAGCCGCTAGATTGGCGGGATATTCCAGAATACGAAGAAGATCCCGATAGTGATGATCCCGAATTTCTGGATATGGAAATTGAAGGCGGAAATTCCGGGGGGAAGAGGCGCTAATTTCACCTAACTAGCTGATGTTTTTTTGATGGATCAAGATTGAGATATTCTTACTTGAAGTAGGATAGGTTTAGCAGATGGAAGAGCAGGATTCGGCGAAAAAATGAACTTAGATTGAGTAAAAATGAGCACTTTATAGTTTGAAATGTGATAAAACATGTCAGAAAAAAAGCGCTCAGGATCACCTTTTTCTAGCCACATTATTAATGGGGAAAGGTATCGGAAAATGAAAAAGAGTCGGGAATATTTATTCATTGGCTGGTTTTTCATTGGGTTTCCAGTTTGGTACTTTGGAGTGCAGGTCTTTGTTGATGAGGATATTAAAGAAATTTTAAGTAATACTACGATCCTGTTTTACGTGCTTTTCGTTGTCTTGAGTGCAGTTTTATACTTCGCTTTTACGCATTATTCCTTTAGGTACCAAACAATTGGAGAGCTGCTCATTGAGGAGAATTATCTAACAATTGTGATTAACGAGACAGAAGAAGTCTGGCAATTGGATCAGTTGAAAATGGTTGAAATCATCAGAAATACTGCTCATCATCGCTACGAAGATGACGATCATGGTGAGGCCATTTTTCCTGGAAACAACTTCCTTCAACTCACTGATAAGAATGGGCAGACCAACCGATATGAGTTCTTAATTGAAGATAAATCGCATGATGAAGAATTCCAGCGCATGATCAATCATCTGCAATTCAATCGACGAAGAGATAGACGTTTTCTGTCCGTTTGAGTAGATCGCGAAGCTAACCTATCCCCTCCGAATTTCACAATTATAGCAGCCAGGCCCGGCATTATGTACCTGAATATAGGCTGCAGCGGGCACACTGAATATCTTCTGTATGGTCTCGGCCAAAGCCGTACCCTTCAGCGTTTGTGCGCCAATCATCATAGCGTCCTTATCATAAACCCGGAGCGATAAAAAGCGATGTCCTAGCATTTTTGGGAGCTTATTCGGTGGTAATGCTGCTGCTCCCCCTTCCGTTCGAATGTAGATTGGACCAGCAGCTTGGTAAGGAGAGTCAACCGAATGATGTTTGTAGGGCAGAAGAAAGACCTCCTCTCCCACCTCAGCATCCGCTAGACTCAAGCGGCAGGGATAACCAGGTTTAGCATCAACAGTACATTTTTGGATACCCCTTAACTGACGTTCTTCTATTGAAAGGGTATTCAACTCTTCTAGCAGGGTAATCGGTAAGCCGACTACCTGGAATGGAATTAACATGTGCCTAGGTTTATGGTAATATGAAAAATAGATCAAACGAAATGGCGAAAGCTTAGGCCTCCGTTGCAAGAAAACGTGCCCGCTCAAACCCATTGATGGCCATCTTACGTTCGGGCTGCCAACGGTAATTTCCCATCTGCCCATCCCCACGGATGACCCGATGGCAAGGGATGAGATAAGCGATAGGATTCTTGCCAATAGCAGTACCAATAGCTCGTACTGCTTTAGGCTTGCCAATATCCTGGCCGATATCCTGGTAGGTTCGTAGTTGCGCAGTCGGAATCTGGAGTAACGCTTTCCAGACCTGCAGCTGAAAGGGCGTACCTTGAAGAAAAAGCTGGATGGGCTGCTGGGGAATTTCCCAAGTCGAGAAGTATTGAGCTAAAGCCTGGGCGTTTGCTCCTAGGCCCTGATGTAATCTTGCACTTGGGTAGCGTTCCTGAAGTTCTGCTTCGGCCGAAGCCTCCTCGTCTAAGAAAGCAACATGGCAAATGCCCAGATCTGTTTCCGCAATGATGACGGGACCAAAATAACTTGACACAATAGCCCAATGAATGTGCAAGTCCTTACCCATTTGCTTGAATTCTCCTGGCGTGCAAGATTCATATCTGACAAAAAGATCGTGCAGGCGCCCGCTGCCCGATAGCCCCACCTGATAGGAGGTTTCCAAGGTAGATTGCCCGGCTCGTAATAAAGCTTTTGATTTTTCGATAGTCAGATACTGGAGAAACTTCTTGGGACTCACCCCTGCCCACTCTTTGAATATCCGCTGCAAGTGAAATTTGCTCAGATGGACATGGCTGCTGATCTCTTCCAGCGTCGGTTGCTGGATTTGCTGCTCGCGTATGTAGCGGATGGCCTTGGCCACTACTTCGTAATGTGGGTTCTTTATTTCCATATCACAAAAATCGGGCGTTGGCTGCTGGTGGGCAATCCGTTTCTTGCGCAATCATGGCACCGTTCTGTCTAATTCTTCCAATTCTTCTTCTCCTGTTCGATGTGGTGGAGCACAACATTTACGCCATACTTTTCTTTAATGTGCTTGGCCAATTGATCGGCAGCGTATACCGAGCGGTGTTGCCCGCCTGTGCAGCCAAAGTTAACCTGTAAGTGCGTAAAGCTGCGTTCGATATAGTTTTCCACAGCTGCATCAACAATCCGATATACATCTTGTAAGTAGTCGCCAATTTCGCTGTGGTGGCGCAAGAAATTAATAACCGCTTCATCGCGGCCAGTCAGCTTCTTATAGGGTTCGTAACGGCCGGGGTTGTGGACAAAGCGACAGTCAAAAACGAAGCCTCCACCATTACCAGAGGTGTCTTCCGGTACACCGGTTTGCTTATAGCTAAAGCTGTTGATGCTCACAGTAAGCAGGCTAGAGCTGGCCTTGATTTTATCGAACGGCTCAAAGCGTTTTGAAGAAATAAGTGCTTCGAGTGCCCGCTTGAGTTCTGGCATTTCAATGGGTATCTTATTGTTTTCCAGTAGCCATTTGATATTGCGTAGCGCAAAAGGAATGCTCTGCAAGAAATGTTCCTTGCGCTCGTATAACCCACGAAAACCATAAGCTCCCAATACCTGCACCGAACGCATGAATACATAGCCATAAAAATGGGTGGTAAAAGCTTCCCGATCCACCGGAATGATCCCTTCTAGCGTATCCAGGTAATGTTGTAATAGTTCGCTGCGAATGTCTTCCGGAATATTGGCTTTCGCCTGATAAAGCAGACTGGCCAAATCGTATTGTAGTGCACCACGGCGGCCGCCCTGATAATCAATGAAGATAGGTTCGCCGCTTTTGATCATGATGTTCCGCGTTTGGAAATCGCGGAACATAAAGTGCGAAGTGTCGGTTTCCAATAGGAAATCTGCTAAACGATGGGCGTCTTCTTCCAGTAGCTGTTCATCAAAAGGGATATGCGCCAGTCGCAGGAAATAATATTTGAAATAATTAAAATCCCAGAGCATCGACTGTTTGTCGAAGTTCGTACGGGGAAAGCATTTATCATAATCGAGCCCCTCCCCTCCCAGCACTTGCAGGCGGGCCAATTGTTCTACGACCCGCTTGTAGATTTTTACCAGGTAATCAGGAAAATAATCACCTTTCTGCAGCAGGTAACTATAGAGCGTGGTGGCACCCAAGTCCTCTTGTAGGTAAATATTCTGCGCCAAGTCTTCGGCATAAATCGCTGGAACAGGCAATTCTTTTTCCCGGAAGTGCTTCGAAAAGCTAATGAAAGCCTCATTTTCCTGAGGGTGTGGATTGTAAGCGCCCACGGCCACTTTGTTTTTGCTTTGTAGGCGATAATAGATTCGGTCAGAGCCAGACGGAGCCAGTGGTAGCACCAGGGTGGGAACTTCTCCACTCCATTGCTCAAAAAGGGCACTGAGTTTCTGTTCGATTGCGATGGAAGCCATTCTGGGGCGATTTTGTTTGTTGAATTTTAGGTAAGATGCAAGGTATGGATCATTAAGCTCTCGAGTAGATTCATTCGGAAGTCGGAAGATTTGAGTGTTTTCCGAATTCCCATTTCCCACTTCTGAGCTAGTATTATAATTCAAACGCTGATACCCAAACCTAAGGTGCCGGTAGAGAATTGATAGCTGCGGCCCTGTTCTCCACGTTTGAGCAAAAGTAAAAAGAAAAGCCCTGTCGATAGTTTGTACCATCAACAGGGCTTGTTTGAAGGGCGTAAAGGCAGGGTGATGAGTAGAATAGGAATGACTTAGATCACCCTTGGCCTTTCGCTGCTTAAAAATAAGTAGACGTTTTTTTCCAGGCTGAGATTTTATACTGCAGCACGACGGCGAGCTGGGCGGCGTACTTCCAAGTAGGCCTTAGCGCCAGGGCGTTGCAGTAAGTCAGACAATAGTTCTTTAGCGCGGAAGAGCTGAGCCTTCACCGTTCCGAGTGGAATACTCAGTTCGTTGGCGATTTCTTCGTAGCTCATTTCTTTGAAGTAACGCAGTTCAATCATAATGCGGTACTTATCACTGAGGCGCGTAAGCAAATGACGCATGAGGCCGATGCGCTGATCGCGAATCACAGCTTCTTCAGGGTTGAGCCCTGTTGCGTGCAGTGTACTGGAATAATCCTGTGAGCTTTCTTCATCGATACGCTCATCGATAGACAGGATAGTGAGTTTCTTCTTGCGAACGAAGTCGATACAGTTGTTCACGGCAATTTTGTACAACCAAGTGCTAAACGCATAATTGGGTACATAAGAGGCCATGCGGGTAAATGCCTTCCCGAAGGCTTCGATCGTTAGATCATGGGCATCCTCGCGGTCGTTGGTCATGCGCAGCATCAAGTGGTAAATGCTAGTGCGATGACGCTCCATCAATTGTGCATAGGATTGTTGGCACCCTGCCTTAGCTCGTTCTACGAGCTGATAGTCATTGAGTGCTTTTTGTGTCAGTTTTGGGTTTTTAATTGCTACTTCCATTTTCGTATTCGGCTACCGGTTAATAATGACGGTGCGAAAACGAGATAGTAGACCAGGTAAAGGAAATCCAGCAAGGGGAGAAAAGGGAGCAAATCCTGCTCGCCTAAATGTTTGCTGACTCCGTGAGATACATGGAGAACTACGCCCATCCGCACCAAGAAATTGAGTGTCAAAATGTACCACCAGCTAGGAGACAAAATCAAGAGCAGGACCGTTAGCGCATAGAAAGCGAAATGGCTTAGAGCCAGTGCGCCTAATGCGATTTGGTGTTGCCAGCGATAATGACTGCCCACACTGAGGTGGCGTCGTTTTTGGATGTAGTAGCCTCTCCAAGAGGTTGCCGGAGCGGAGTAAACCCGCGCTTCCGGAGATAAATTTATAGTAGTATTCCCAGCATGGGCCATCTGATTAACCAGCAAGTCGTCGTCGCCGGAAATCAAATGAGCATGCTCGTCAAAGCCTTTTGCTTGCCAAAATATAAATCGGTGATAAGCCAAATTTCGACCCACACCCATATAGGGATGGCCAGCAAGTGCAAAAGAGAAATATTGTATGGCGGTGTAGAAAGCCTCGAAGCGGATAAAGCGATTAAGCCATCCACCTCGATTTAGGTAGGGACCATAACCTAGTACAATTGTACTATCGGTTAATGATCGTTGCATTACCCTCAACCACTGCCGACTTAAGGGACGACAATCAGCATCAGATAAGAAAAGTCTTTCAAAGCTCGCTTGTTGAATTCCCAAGCTCAAAGCCGCTTTCTTTCCGGATGAAGTCTGGGTCCGTATCGAAAGCAAGCGTAAGGTCGAAAATTTTTTTTGAAATTCCAAAACCACCGCCGCAGTTTTATCCGTAGAATTATCGTCGACCACGATTAATTCAAACTTTGGATAGTCCTGATCCAAGAAAGCGGGTAGGTTTTTTTGGAGGTTCTCCGCTTCGTTGCGTGCGCAAAGAATAACACTCACCGGTGGCAGATCCGCTTGTTCCTCCTCTATACGAGCTGGTACTGAATAGCGCGCTAAATGCCGAAAACGGACTCCCCAGAAAAATAACTGTACAATGGTACATAATATAAGGAGTGAAATCAGGATCAGCACGTCACTTATATATTAAGGGTGCGCGGCAACCCAAACTTCCCCATCGGTAAAAATTTCCTTCTTCCAGATAGGTACTGTCTGTTTTAAAGTGTCAATAGCAAACTGGCAGGCCGCAAAAGCATCCACACGGTGTGGTGTTGCCACGGCTATAATGACGGCAATTTCACCAATCTCCAGTTTTCCTACTCGGTGGTGAATGGCTACACGCTCTGCTGGCCAGCGTTCTTTTACTGTTTGTGCAATTTTGCGCATCTCACTAACGGCCATTGGCTCGTAGGCTTCAAAATCCAGACGACTTACGGGGCGACCACCCGTTTGCTCCCGTACGGTACCCACAAAATGGACAATACCGCCACAAGTAGCTCCCGCTACCCAGTCTTGACAGTGCTGTAAAGACAAGGGGGTATGTAATAGTTGTATATCAATTGCCATAATTGAGTTTAACTACCCTCCAGCTACGGGAGGAATGATGACAACCTCATCACCAGGTTTGATAACTTGCTCCAGGCTGGCATATTCGGTATTGATGGCAATAGCCACCGAGCGCAATTCTTGCAACTTTGGGTACTGATTTTTTAGATTTTCCAAAAGTTGCTTGACGGTGCTATTTTCCGCTGCTTGCACTTTTAAGGCAGAAGCGCCGAAGATGTCTCGAGCAATGCCAAAAGCCATAATTTCAATCTCCATTAACGCATTAATTTATTTTTTAATACGATTGTTTTTAGGTGCAATTTCCCGTTTTTGACGGTTTTTTTAACAAAATTTTAACACTTGCAGGGCGATAGGCTCCTATCGGCTCAAAGATCACTATTTTATTCTGCGCGCCCTGGGCTAATTACCAATTTATACTGGATCACTGTTAGTTTAAGATAGATAAATAGGAGAAAATTTCACCGGTGTTTATTAACAAATGGTTGAAAAATAGGGATTTATCAAGCTAAAGTCCGCTAATTAGCAAAATCCTTGCCTGCGATCTATAAAGCGGATAATTTTGCCCTAGCTAAAAAGATAAAAGCGAATAAGGCTGTTGCAATTTGTAACAACCTTCCCCCAGAAAGGGTAAACTAAGTGAAATCCGGCTACCCCAAGAGAAATGCTATCCCCAATCGTTGTTAATCCCCAACGATTGCATTTCGAACCAGGCCGGCTTTGTTTGACGAAAATGAACATAATGAAATTCCCGTGGACGATCCTTGTCCTGGTGCTACTTGTAGTGTCAGTGACAGAAGGTCACACAAATCCCAATTCGAAAGCAACTGAAAACGCTACTTTTCTCAATAGCCGCCTTTCGGATGAAACAGTGGAAGAGCGCATCTCCCAAATTGGGTTGCCTTTTGACGCTCATACAACTCCACAAATCAAGTCGCTGATTCGCCGTTTCACGGTAGAAGGTCAGCACGATTCAGAAGACATTCTCGGACGAGCCAAGATTTACTTTCCGATTTTCGAGCATTACCTGCGCATGCACGGTTTGCCCGAGTCGCTGAAGTTTCTACCTATTGTAGAGTCATCGCTCCGTCCTGCTGTTTTCTCACCGGTAGGAGCTGCTGGTCTCTGGCAGTTTGTACCCAGTACCGCTCGTTTGTACGGTTTGACCGTTAATGGTCAGGTTGACGAACGGCTCGACCCGCACAAAGCCACTGCGGCTGCGGCGCGGATGTTATCTAGTTTGTACCAGCAATTTGGTGATTGGGCACTTGTTTTGGCCGCTTATAACTGTGGACCTGGCCGTGTACGCAAAGCAATGCGTGCTGCAGGTAGCAGTGATTTCTGGGCCATTCGTGCTTATTTGCCAAAAGAGTCTCAGCGTTACGTTCCTCGCTTCGTAGCTGCTGCGTATCTGATGAATTTCCACGCTGCCCACGGTCTGAGTCCTGATTTTCCAGACTATGACCTACTGGATACGCGTACTTTTCGTATCAATCGCTCATTGCACTTGGGTACTGTTGCTCGTGAATTAGACATGAGCTACCGTACGCTTACACGCTTGAATCCTTCTTACTTGCAAGGACTTATCCGTACTTCCAGTAAGGTTCAGTACGTAACTGTGCCAGCGCGAATTGCTTCGGAATTTTCGGAACGATACCTGCAAAATGAAAATAGTGTAGTGCCCGCTAACCGGCAGAAAAGCCAGTACGTAACTGTACCTGGTGATAACCTCGATACCTTGGCGGTACTCTTCCAGTGTTCTAAGGAAGAAATTATCGCCTGGAATGGTTTGACGGATGAAAAATTGACCGTTAATCAAACGCTCAATATCTATCTGCCTCGCCGCGTAGCACGCCCGTAAGCGTATAAGCAAACAAAAGGATTTGCATAAGCCCCTTTTCGTTGAATAGTCAACAGGAAGGGGCTTTCCGTTTTAGGGCTATTGTAACATTTTTCTACACGCTCCGTAAACTCCTCATAACAAGAGCTTTGGGAGGCTTCTATACCAAAAAACGAAGAAGTTTAGTGTTACTATCCCTTCTGGGGGTAGATCACGCAACTTCTTCAGCAACAGAATCTACCTGATCATTTGGAGATGGGCATGGCTCATAACTAAACGTGCAAGGATGCTTCTGCCCAGTGCATTACACGAGAAAACTACAACGCCCTTAACAAAATGAGAAGCCTTTCCCCCTGGGTTATGGTATGGCTATGCTGTACTGTGATCTACACGCCCATCTTACATTCCGACTGCATGTCGGATCTCAGCTACTTAACAGACTGCCTCTCCACCAAAGATCAAGCTTATCTGGATCGCGCCTACTATCGCTACACCGAATCGGGTCGCTTGGAAACGCGCAAGATGCTAGCGCGAATTCCCATCTACGCTTCCGAAATTGAGCAGGCACTACAGGAGCGTAATATTCCAGATTGGGTCAAGTATTTGACCTTAGCAGAAAGTCGCTTGCAAGCGAAAGCAGTTTCCCCTGCGGGAGCAGTAGGGATTTGGCAAATAATGCCTGCTACTGGTCGAAGTTTAGGCTTGCAAATTGATGAAGAAATAGACGAACGCCTGCACACCAGTAAAGCCAGCCAGGCGGCTGCTTATTACCTCAAAAAACTCTATCTACAATTTGACGATTGGTTACTGGCCCTAGCCGCTTACAACTGTGGGGCCGGAAACGTACGTAAGGCCCAACGCCGGGCTAAGGGATATTTCTACCACGAAATTAGTCACTATCTACCGCGGCAAACTCGGCGCTATATTCCCCGGGTATTAACCATTGCAATGATTGCACAGGAACCAGAGGCACATGGCTTTGCGCAGGTTCGTTCAGTTGCTTGTCCAGTGGTCGTTACGGCTACTCAGTCCACGTCATTGGATGAGTTAGCAGACTACTTCTCCTGTAGTTTGAGCCTTCTCAATAAGTTTAACCCCACTTTTGCCCACAAAAAAATAGCATTGGAAGGGCAGTCAACCGCTGAGATTTACCTTCCGGCTACCGTATTCCATAATTCAGTACGCATACACCCTATGCGTATAGGAACCGCACTACAGGAGCGTGATGCAATAGATTTGCGGCAGCAGCTTCTTCATCCACGTAGAAATAATCAGGTAGCCCTACGGCAAACTGGGGATGCGTCTATATGGCAAAAAAATCTCCTTGCATTTACCTCGGCGGCTATCAATCTTGGTAGCTGAGTGCTTAGTTCCTGATGAAATAGAGCGCGTTTTTTAACAATAGCGGAAGTCCTTACTGAAAGGGCTTCCGCTATTACTTTTTCTGTGGTTGGGTATAGATCATGACGTTGCTCTTGCCAACCTTTTTGGATTTACTACTAATTTTAGGAAAAGACTTAACCAAAGCCTCGGAACGCGTATTAATGGAAAATGACCAACGGCTTCTAGGTCTATAAAAGTCGACCCATTTATGGAAAACCTAAGCATTAAACCCATTTGCCCTCGGCACCAATCTACTGATTGCAATTCGATACCAACAGTGATGATTTTCAAAAAGAATGTCTTTCCTCGTGCGTTTGCGCTCCTTCGGTTTGTACAATTAGCTAGTTTTCTGTTTGTCTTGATTCCTGCCCCGCTGCAAGCAAGTTTGGATAGTCTTCTTACGGTAGTGCAAACCCTGCCGGACGACGAGGAGAAATTTATGACCTATTACGGTATTGCGAGGTATTATAACGGCCGCGAACCGAACACAATGCTCCTCTATTGTGATACCATGGATCAGCTAAATGCTCGAGGGGTATCTCCGAAAATGCGGAATTTAGCATTGTACGCAAGAGCGCTTGCCTTGGAGGATTTAGAGCAACTGGATGAGGCTTTGGAAAACGCCTTGGAGGCTCTGGATATAGCCGAATCAAACCAAGATTCTATGCGTTTAGCTGGGCATTACAATGCCATCGGCAGTATCTACCTCGAGAAAGACCTTCCCGAGATAAGTGCCGAATACTACCTGGATGGCATTGCGGTAGCGGAAAGCCTTGGTCAACTTGGATACGCCGCTCAGATCTACTATAATCTCGCGAATGCCTTTGAAATTTACAATGACCAAAAAAGTGCCAAGCAATATTATTTACTGGCTAAGGAAAAATTTGAGGCCATTGATAATTACACCAATCACGCCTACTTGTACGTAGGTCTTGGACCGCTAGCTACGAACTTGGATACTGCCATTCACTACCTGGAAAAAGCCATCTTTTATTCCCACGACCAGCAAACCGAATGGGTGCTTTCTTCGGCCTATTTATTGCTGGGAGAGCGTTTGGTCAAAAAAGGTGATACTATGGGGGCGGTTGAGAACTATCATAAAGGGCTCAATTATGCGATTGCTTTTCAAGATCCCTACTATACCGCTTCCGCATACGATTTCTTGGGGCTGGTTCATTTGGAGCAAGGGCAACTAGATTCGGCTTCCATATATCTAGATAGAGCGCTGGATAGAACAAAAGAAGTCACCGATAACCGACTCAGAAAAGAGGTGTTTTTACACCTGGCAAGACTACAAGATGCCAAGAGTGGTAAGACGGTCGGTATTCCTTATTGGCAGCAAGCGTTTTCTTTGCAAGATTCCATTTATCAGTCCTATACGGAGCAGCAACTGCAAACTAATGTTGCCCGTTTTGAAAATGAAAAAAAGGAACGGGAGCTGGCAGAGCAAAGGCTACAACTCATCGAGGCGGAAAATACGCGCAGTTGGCTTTTATTCGGTGGTATTACCTTGCTGCTCGTTACCGCAGGAACCTTTCAGTTTTTCTTCTATCGTCAACGCCGTAGAAAGGAGGCGATAGAGATGGCTTTGGCCAATGAGGCACGAGAGGCTGAGCGGCTGCGAGAAATAGATCAACTCAAAACCAATTTTTTTACCAATGTTTCCCATGAGTTGCGTACGCCATTGACCCTTATTACGAGCCCACTGGCAGAAGTCCGCTCAAAAGTAAAGCAAGTAAACCTGATGCCAGACTTGGAGCTGGCCCACGAGAATAGTAAGAAACTACTGGGGCTCATCAACGAAATTCTGGACCTTTCTAAATTGGAGGCGGGTGAGTTGAGAAAGGAGCTAACCGCAGTTCAACCGGTAAACTTCCTCCGCCGGGTCTTTTTCTCTTTCCAGTCTGCTGCGGATATCAATGAGGTTGAATTGGATTGGCAAGCACCAGATCAACTTCCGCTTGAGCTGGAAACAGATGTAGCTAAATTGGAAAAGATCTTAAATAACTTATTGAGCAACGCCGTCAAGTTTACGCCCGGAGGTGGTAGAATCAGTTTAACCTTTGACGAAATAGCTCTACGTAATAGTGCTTCCCCACGTTTAGTATTGGCGGTAACGGACACCGGAGAAGGTATTCATCCAGAAGATCTACCCCACGTTTTTGAACGCTTCTACCAGAGCGCTCAGGTCGGTCCACAGGGAGGCACTGGTATTGGGTTGTCCTTGTCGCGGCAGCTGGCTCAGCTCTTAGGTGGAGACCTCCGTGTGGAAAGTGAACTAGGTAAAGGAAGTCGTTTTCTCCTCGAAATTCCAGTTACTACTAGAGAGGTGAATATTCATACTGCTGAAGAGGCTGGTGATAGCAGTGAAGCAGAGCCAGTGCCAAGCCTACCTGTTTTACAATTCCGGTCGGGACGCCCACAAGTATTAATTGTGGAGGACAATGCTGAGATGAGCAAATACCTCTTTGATAAGCTACGAGCGGACTATGATTGCCATCTGGCCTATAACGGTGCAGAAGCCCTGCAAATGCTCCAGCAACAACCATTTGACCTGATTACGTCTGATGTGATGATGCCCGTAATGGATGGTTTTGAATTGCGGGAGAAAATCAACGAAAACAACACCTGGCGACGTATTCCGTTCTTGTTACTCACTGCCAGAACCTTGTCAGAAGACCGGATTAAAGGCTTTCAGTTGGGCATTGATGATTACGTTACCAAGCCGTTTAGTTTACCGGAGTTAAAGGCCAGGATTCATAACTTGTTAGAAAATAAGTTAGAGCGGGAAACTGCTTTGGAAAACGATTCTGAAGCCGCTATAATGACCCCCGAACAAGAGCTCGTCCAACGGGCGGAAAGTATTGTGAAGGAACGCCTGGATGACCCCACCCTCTCGGTAGAAGAGTTGGCAAAAAGCCTGGGTTACAGCTCGCGCAACCTCTCCAGAGTCATGAGCCAAATCACGGGCCTTACGCCCGTGAAGTTTATTTTAGAACTCCGCCTGCAGCACGCTCGTCACCTGCTGGAACGCCGGCAATTTGCAACGGTAGCCGAGGTCCGCTACGAAATTGGTATAGAAAGTGCGTCTTACTTCACCGCCAAATTCAAAGCACGTTTCGGCTGTAGCCCAAGGGAATACCTCCAGAAATAGTTGGCACTAATTTAAATAGTAACATATCATTGATGACGATCGTCTTAAGGGTAAAAACGATCAATGCAACGGTATTTAATACTATTGATTTCCATTACTCTTCTAAGTTGTAATAAAGAGTCGAACGACGCTTTTGGAAATGAAAAAATCAAGACCTTAAATTATCTCGAAAGGGTAATGGAGGAAGAAGGAATTCCTGGGCTGCAGGTTGCTATAATTAAGAATAATGAAATCGTCTTATCCGAAAATTTGGGACTTGCAAATGTTCCTTTTTCTGTTGATGTGAAGGATAACACGATCTTCCCTATTTGCTCGATATCCAAAATCTTTGCCTCGACAGCAATATTGCAGCTGGAAGAGCAAAAGAAGTTGACATTGTTAGATCCAATTTCGAAGCATATACCTAATCTACCCAGTAATTGGAATGCTGTTACCATAGAACAATTACTTAGTAATACATCAGGGCTTCCAGATATTGAAGACCCAAATGAAGATGAATTAATTGGTGGTGGAAGCCAGGATTCAGCATGGGTGAAAGTCCAAGAAATGCCCTTGCAATTTAGACCAGGAGAAGAGTTTAGTTACAACGCTACGAATTACTTGCTTGTCCAAAAGATTGTAGAGAAATACGGCGAAACTTCTTACGAAGAATTCATCAAAACGAATCAATTCAAAGTAGCGGGAATGGAGCAAATAGTTTTCGCTAATTCATTTGATGTGAAAGAAAATAAGTGTCCAACCTATATCTTCTACTATCGGGATGAAGCAACTGGAGAATATGTTAAAGGAGCCAACTTACTGGAGACCAACGAAGAATTTCCAACAATTTTAAGAGCCGATGCTGGCGCTTTTTCCTCTGCGAATGAAATGGCAAAATGGGTTGTTGCCTTACAGGCTGAAAAACTAGTGAAGAGAGAAAGCATAAATAAAATGTGGGCCCCAGTTAAGCTTAATAATGGAAAATACGGAGGTTTTGGAGACGCATTAGACAGTTATGCCTTAGGATGGCCGGTAATGAATAGAGAAAAACATCCTGCCTTGGTCGCTATTGGTGGTGGACGAGCTGCATTAGCTATTTATCCTGAAGATGATCTAGTGGTGATTTTATTGACCAATCTGACAGGAATATTCATACATGAAATAGCTGATGAAATAGCTGAGTTTTATTACTTTAAGTAAAGCAAAATACCCACAAAACAGAAAGGGCAGGAACATCATTGCTGATGACTCCGCCCCTTGTAATCTTCAAAGACTTTATGTCTTTGATGGTCGTGACATATTAACGGACCAGACTGATTTTCTTCGAGTACTGCCGGTTGCCAACGCGTAGCGTACAAATGTATACGCCAGCTGCCCAGCCAATATCAGAAAGCGGGAAGCTAAAGCGCTGGTTGCCGCCCATCTGATAGCCTTGGAAGACCGTCTTCATCGGTTGGCCCAGCATATTGTAAAGCGTGACATCCACCGGGCTAGCCGTTGGTAAATCGTAACTCACAATCAATTGCCCACCTTGATAATAGGCTTGTAGATTGATATTAGGCGTGTCTTGTGGACTCCAGGTATTGGTGATGTTACAAGTGAGTCCTAGTCCGCCTAAGCGTTCGAAGGATTCACCCATTACTTGATCCACCAAATTAGAGTCGACACAGAGCCATTGCTCTAGAACGGTAGCGTATACCTGACGGAAGTCTACCGTGTGTTGTAGATTACCATTGTTATCTACCTCCTGTAGGTTAGGTAAACCACCCAGGCTACCATTGCCATTTAGGCCTTCGCCAAAGAGCATCAACGGAGCTGCCGCACCGTGGTCTGTACCAGCAGAGGCGTTCTGCTCAATCCGGCGACCAAACTCGGAGAAGGTCATCGATAGCACGCGCTGACCATGACCAGCATTAGAAAGGTCTTCGTGGAAGGCACTTACAGCACGTGATAATTGATTGATTAAAAATGGATGGCTATTGCCCTGATTAGCGTGGGTGTCAAAGCCGTCGTGTACGACCATGTACAGTTTGGTACCTAAACCACCGCGGATCAAGCGGGCCACTAAGGCCAATTGATTAGCTAGGCCATTGTTATCATACTCTACGCTGTTTTCGCTCGCCTCAAAAGCATCGGCTACAATTTCTGCATAGCGGAAGGTATTGTTAGCTACCGAGCGGAGATAACTCAATTGCTCGCCGTAGTGGCACTCTGGTACGGCCAGTGGATCGTACAATTGTCCGGTCTCCGCAATGGCTTGCAGTTGCTCTGGATTAGCAACATTCATTGACATATCAAAACCATCCAGGTTGTTATAGACCAGATTGCCGGCACTGCCCATTTGAATAGCTGGCGGCTCGGTTGGTGGATCGGTCAAGAAATCTGGAAACTGTTCACCTAGCATCCGACCTAACCAACCAGATTGTGCTGGCTCATTGGCATCAACCGCAGCCGACCAAATATCGGTTGAACGGAAGTGGGAGAGGTTGTGGTTTTCATAGCCCACATTGTTGACTACTTTCATCTGCCCGTCCAGCCACATGTTCTCCAAAGAGCCCATGGTATTTGGCATACCTAACTCGCCGGTAAGGTTGATGATGTCATTTTGTGGAATGGCAATGTTGGGCCGCCCAGATTGGTAGGTGCCATAGTCAAACAGCGGTATAATGGTGTTCAGACCATCGTTACCTCCTTTAAGGCGGATCAATACAAGAATGCGGTCTTCGGTAACCGCAGAATTAAGTGCCATGGCCAGTGGAGAGTTGGAAATAGCCATTAGAGGGGTGCGCCCTAACATAAAGGAAGCAGCTCCGGCTATACCTACTTGCCGCAAGAAAGTACGGCGACTCCAATTCTGGTGGTCCTGCGTGTGTGCCTGACCGTGCTCCAGTGCAATGCCTCTTTCCTGAGGCTTGGACGTTTGTTTTTTGTCGTGATTACACATAACGATCAGGATTTAAGAGAGTTGAAATTCTGGTAAACGAGAAATATGCTGCATCAAAAGGCCTACTTGCGCTGGCGCGGTTTCCCAGTATAGGTTCCATTCGCCGCTGTCATAGTAGTTCTGTGGTACTTCCCATTTGAACACATCAGTAGCAGCCTCGTAGGCCTCAGGAGTAGAAAGTCCGTTGGGAATGAGGTAGTCCACTATCGCCTGTGTTACAAGAGCCGGATCGTTTGCGGTATCCGTGGTCAGGGCTTGTGCCAGTTCCACGAGTTTTTGTGGCGTTTGCTGGTAAGCCGTGAAAATGAAAAAGTCAGAAGCGGACCAGCGTCCCGTAATCGTATTGGTGTTCACCCAATCGCGATCACCGGGCCAACCGGCAACATCTATAGGGTTGAATAGTCCTTGGTTGAGCTGATAGCCACCGTAGAGGACATACTCGCGAATAGACTGCGTGTTATCAAATCCGCCTTCGAGTACTGTAGAGACCATCATGTCAATTGGGCTCTTGATGCGAGTACCTAAAATGTACTCATCAAAAAAGTGCTCACTCTTGAATAATTGGCGGAATACGGGGGCCAATTCCCAGTCACTATCACGAAGTGTTTGGGCCAAGTCTGCAACAATGGTTTCGTCCACTTGTGGGTGGATAAAAGCCTTGTAAATCTCTCGGCAAACATGCTCAGAGACCTGCTGACCACGTTGGGTAAACAAAATATCATGTACCTCATCGTAGCCCCAATTACCGGTCTGGCCAAAGATGGTCTTATTGCCGGTGTCGTGTAGGACATCAACAAAAGTGATAGGGGCACAGGCCACAGAAAAGCCGTTCCAGCCCGTGAGTGCCCGCGCAGTTTCTTCAATGTCCTGCTGGGTATAGCCATTGTCTTGACCTAGCGTAAATAGCTCGTACAGTTCGCGTGCGTAGTTTTCGTTAGGCTCAAAACGGGTGTTTTGCACCCCGTTGAGGAAAACTAACATCGCGGGGTTCTTGCCCATCTCGTAGACAAAGTCGCGGAAATTACCTAGCGCATGAGTTTGTAATAATTGATGGTACTCATACATCCAAGATGGACAGAAGTAATCCTCGAAGCGGGCAACGAAATGGTTGTGCCAAAAGAGGGTCACTCGCTCTTTCGGTCCGTTCTGCATCATCGAGTCAATCCAAGTCATGGCGTACTCTATCAGCTGCAAAGTGCTTTCGTTACCGAAGTCTTCGTACTCGTTGATAGTCCAGTTGGCCCAGGTGGGTTCCGGTAGGTTAGGTGTACTAAGAATAGTATCGATTAATTGATCGACTACATCGCTGGGGTTTTGTTGGATCGCCGCAGCAATAGTGGCAGCGTCTGCGCCAAAACCCAATCGCCGATACAGGTGCTGCGCCCGCTGTTGATTCCAGGGGGCACCCGCAGAATCGGCATAGGGTGCAAGGGTACCCGTAGCGCAATTAGGAGGGGGTAGAACAGTTAACATAAGTATGCGGTATTAGTCAAAAGACAATATAGAATGTACAAGATAGTGCATTAGAGCCGTAAGCTGATGTTAAACTACTAACAGAAATTAGGTGTTGACATATGACTTACGATTAGGTATGCTTTCCAGCAGTTTAGACCCACACAAGGCCTCAACGTTTAAAGGCGACGGTAGATATTCATGGCAAAATTGTGACTATGCTGTTGATCGGCAAGATGCCGTTGCCCTTTGATATACTCCCATTGACGCCAGTTGATAGTAGGGAAAGAAGCGTCGCCTGGGAAGATGCCGTGTACAATGGTAAGGTACAGGAAGTCAGCTTGCGCAATAGCAAGGTCAAAAATAGACGCTCCGCCGAGGATAAAAACAGCCTGCTTGTCAGCGCAATGTTGGATGGCTTCTGCCAAACTTCCGACTTGTGTACTGTGGTCTGGGAGGTCGAGATTTGTTTGCCGACTAATCACATAATTGTGCTTGTCGGATAGCAGGGCATCTTCGTTAAAATAGCTCTTACGTCCCATGATAAAGACGTGCCCAGCAGTGACCTGTTTGAAGTTTTTCCAATCCGCGGGTAAGTGCCAGGGAAGGCGGTTCTTATTGCCAATAACGTGATTGACAGACATGGCTGCTATGAGGTTGAGTTGTGGACTGTTCGGCATAAGTTTTTCATTGCGCGGATTTTGGCTATCTTTCGTGGGACCAAAATAACCACCGCTGCATGAGGTTCCTGGCTTTCTTGCTGTTCCTGCTCTTTCTTCTTTTTGCCATTTTCGCTCGCTGGTTCTTCATTTGCGATATTCTGCAAATCTGCGGAGAAGAAGTACCAGTAGTAGTTGAGGATATTCGGCCCCAAACTCTTCGGCTGACACAAGAAGATTCAGTCTTACTACAAGGTTACGATGAATTTCTGTTCGCACCTGATTCTTCGGAAGTTAAGCTAAATGATAATAACCGGGCTTTTCTAGATACGCTGCGCCAACTCATGGCCGCAGATTCTACCGTAGATCTAGAGATTTATGGTCGCTTAAGCGAACAGGAGAAAGGCATTATGGCTAGTTTTTACGAAGACCTGGGCATTGCGCGGGCCGCTGCAGTACAGGATCTATTACTTGCCGCCGGTGTTGACGATCGCTTCATAAAGTTAAAAAGTGAGTTAAGCCCAGATTCTATTATAACCGAACCGCTGCGCTTCAACTTTGCTTCTAATCAGGGACCGACGGAATACGCGACGGCCAGTTATCTGTTCAATAATATGAACTTCTCGGATGACAATTTCCCTAGTGATAGTGACGTGTTTGACCCTAGTGACGCTTTTATCGCGTATGCTGATAGTGTGAAGACCTACGTCGAACTTAATCCGGAAAAACAAATTCGCATCATTGGTCATACGGATAATGTAGATACCGATGAATACAATCTAGATCTTGGTTTGAGGAGAGCAAAGAGCGCCCGGGAGTGGATGCTTGAACATGGCGTCAACTGCGAAATACTCGTGGAGTCCAAAGGTGAAGAAGAACCTGTTGCTACTAACGAAACCGATGAAGGTAAACAGGCCAACCGCCGCGTAAATCTTGTTATTTTTTAAACCAACTTTGCATCAACCGCGCCCCTAAAATTAACCGCCATGGAGGATCAACAACTAATCGATTATTTAACCAATATAGAATCTCGCGAAGGTCTTTTCCTTTGGATGGTCATGCTTGTCGCGTTTCTGTTTGGGTTTATTATAGCTTACTTGCTGCGCTCAGGTAAGGTGCGTCGCTTGAAGAAAGAAAATACCCAATTGAGAAGTGATCTGGAAACAGCCGAAACACAGGCGGCCAGTGCACAAGAGCAACTCAAGGAGCGCAACCTGGAGCTACAAGAGGAAAGCCGCGAAAAGGTGGATCTTATGGATCGGGTAGCACGGCTCGATCGGGAGCGTCAACAGCAACTTACTGAGGTGGTGGCCTTGAATAGACAGTTGGAAGAGGTGCAAAGCGCCAATCGTAGCTACGAACAGCGAATTCAGGACGCAGAGGAGTTTGATACAGTGCCTACTCCCGATCCCGCTCCTACCCAACAACAGCCAATTTTAGCGGATACAACTTTGGCGGAAATGTCGGCTATGCAAGATCGACTCAGCGCTTTCGAATCTACGCTGCATCAGCTGCAGCACGAAAACGAAAAATTACGCTCGGACCTGAGTGAGCTGAAAGATCATCAACATACTAGTACAGAAATTATTACGCCATCTGAAGAAGGGCCAGAGGAGCCGGAAGTGGTACAAATAGAAACTCAAAAGACGGTACTCTACGACAAGATTATTGTACCGGATCGGGAGCAGGATGATCTTACTAAAATTGAAGGTCTTGGCGGATTCTTAGCAAAGAAGCTGAATAGTCAAGGCGTATTTAGTTACGCAGAAATAGCGAGTTGGACGCCGGACCGGATCGAAGCTATTACGGAAATGATTGGCTATATCCCAGGGCGGATCGAAAAAGACAATTGGGTTGGTCAGGCAGCTTTGCTGCTCCAACAACAGGCGCAGGAAGGAAGTGCGGTGGAGTCTTACGATGAGCCAAAAGCAGAAGCGCAAGAAGAAGTAGCTGCTACTCCCAAAGGAATCAAAGAAGGTGATCTGAAGATAATTGAAGGAATTGGTCCCAAAATTGAGAAAGTGCTAAAAGGAGCAGGAATCAATGATTGGGCAGCCTTAGCAGGTACTGAGCCCGGCCGCTTGAAGGAAATACTGGAGGAGGCTGGTGATCGTTTCCGGATGCATAATCCCTATACCTGGCCTTTGCAGGCTCGTTTGGCTGCTGCCGGGCGTTGGGAAGAATTCAAAAACTACCAGGATGAACTGAAGGGCGGAAAGGAGAGCTAGTCCGTTTCGCGGAATTCACTACATGAAGAAAGGGGCGGCTGAGAATTTTCTCAGCCGCCCCTTTGTGTTTAAAGCATCAGTAAATTCAGGAGGGGAAGGGGAAAATTATCACACCTCTATCCACACATAAAAATCTATTTTCGCCCTTCGCTCCTGATCAATTTGGCTATTCGAAATACGTATGAGAAGGAAAAAACTTGAATGCTTAGGCGGCCGCTGCCGTCATCAAATGCTTGTTGAGCGGCTCCTTTAGTTGGTGGACTAAATCGGGGTCCACAGCCTCGGTAAATAAGTCGATTTTTTGGTGGTCATTAATTAATTGTAGTTCCATGGTTTCGGCCAAGTCCTTGGCTAGTTTGGCCATGTGCGTAGCGTACTTTCTGGATTTGCCAATGGCCATGAATAGGTCGATCACGCCGGCGCGGATCAGCTCTAGTGGGTTGTATTGTGCCAACAGCTCACGGTGATTTCCGATGGCCTGGGCCACGCCCCGGCGGCGCAGTCTTTCCCGCAAACTATCCGCTGAATAGCCCAGCACTTCCGCACGGTATTTCCACCAGTTGCTGGCAGAGCCTTGGTTGCGTTCCTTGTAACGACGCAAGTGGCGGCGTTCACATTCTTCCTGGCAAGAGATCAAGGTCATCGCTTTGGTAATATCCAAGAGGTGACGGAACTGATCGGCCGAGAGTTGCTGTGGTAGCTCTTCTTCGTTGACCAAAGAAAGCTGGCGAGCATACTTTTGCTTGGTCTTGCTACGAGAGCGCAAAACAATTTGCTTCGCAAATGCTACGGAGAGGTAGTAATCATCCCATAGAACATTGTCCTCCGTTTTACGGGTAGCAAACTCCTGCAACTTAACTGGCTTGCGAATACCATCAGTGAATTCGTAGTAGTCGTTAATCCAACGTTTTACATTAACTGGATACTGCTGAGCCGGCAGTTGCAATGCCTGGTATAACTCAGTGGCTAAAACTACTTTTGTTCCTTTTTTGCTTACAAATATATTCAGATCCATGTCTTTTGCTATCTGATCCGTAACAAAAGTAATCTAAAATGTTTTAAAAAACAAATGTTTTAAAACAAAAAATCAAACAAACACGAATCTAGTTTTGATTGGTAATGGGTTTATTATATTGATATATAGATAGTTAATAAAAAATATCGCTTGCTATTCTATCTGCTAATAACCTTCCTTGCGGTGTTAGAAAATAATTTTCGCCATTTTTTGTTATTAATTCATCATCAATATAATGATAAGTCTTTGTTAAAAAGTGACTTCGAAACGGCTCGTCTATTTTGTTGAGCTCTACGCCCCAACTTGTACGCAGGCCCGTCATGACGTACTCGTTGTAGCGATCGGCAGCGCTGAGTTGCTCTTCTTCGTATAAGGTTCCGGAAAAATCGGAGGCGGAAGGTGGACTTTGAAGTACTTTCATGTAGGCCGCGTTGTTGGCCACATTCCATTGGCGTGAGCTACCGTTGAAACTATGAGCGGATGGGCCTACTCCTAGGTAGGGTTGGCTGCGCCAGTAATTACTGTTGTGCACAGCCATTTTAGCGGGCAGGGCAAAGTTGCTGATTTCATAATGTAGGTAACCCGCATTCGTAAGCCATTGCATGAGTAGCTCAAACTGGCGAGCTGCTTGTTCCTCATCTACCGGAGGACTAGTTCCAGCCTTTACCTGATGGGCCAAGGCTGTTTTGGGTTCTACCGTCAGGGCATAACACGAAATATGCGGCACGCCAGCATCAATCACCTTAAAAACGTTCGCTTTCCAATTGTCATCGCTAAGGCCAGGAGTGCCATAAATCAAATCCACCGTCAAATTAGAGAAGCCCGCCATTTGCGCCATGTGGATGCAGCGTTCGGCTTCTTCGGCCGAGTGAGCGCGATTCATGTAGCGCAAGTCGGTTTCTACAAAAGACTGAATGCCAATGCTGAGCCGATTGATAGGGCTGTAATGCCATTCGCGTAAGCGCAAAGGAGAAATATCATCAGGATTGGCCTCCAGGGTGATTTCAGCACCGGCCTTGATTTCGAAGGAATCTGTAATGGCCTTAAAGAGTACGTCCAAATCAATAGATGATAATAAGGAGGGTGTGCCCCCGCCAAAATATACGGACTCTAAAGGCTCATCGGGTAGGTATTCTTTGCGCAGGCGAATCTCTTTGGCAATGGCTGCTACCATCTCCTCCTTGTATTTCAAAGAAGTAGAAAAGTGGAAGTTGCAATAATGGCACGCCTGTCGGCAAAAAGGGATATGCAGGTACAGTCCCGACATAGAATCTACTTTTGTAATCTTTAAACATAACGATTCAAGCGCAAAGACGTTCTATACAGCGTGCAAAGATGGTTGCGAATTGGTTGGATACTACTCTTATTGTCCGGTGCAGGGTCACTGATGGCACAAATCTTGCGTTTGCAAATCCTGAGCCCTGATTCCCAATTGCAGACCTTTCAAGATGAAAATTTCTGGCCAGATACCACTTACCAGGACAGCATTAGCTTAAAGGGAGCTTTGGGCACCTGCGTGCAAACCTTACATTCGCTGGGGCACTTAGAAGCATCAGTTGACACCTTATTACGCGTACAAGAAGGGTACACTGCCATCATGCATTTGGGGCCACAATTTACCTGGATCAATCTGCAGAGCGATCAAATTCCTCGTCTATGGTTGAATAAGGTGGGATTTCGAGAGCGTCTGTTTGCCGGTAAGCCGCTCCAGGTAGCGGAATGGCTAGAGCTGCAAGAAGGCCTCGCGCAGCAAGCTGCTAATTCAGGATTCCCCTTTGCTCGCGTATATCTGGATCAAATTGAGTGGAATCCGAATGGAGAAGTAAGTGCTAGTATTGGCTTACAACGCAATGCACTGATCTTTTTTGAAGATGTAGAAATAGAGGGAGAGGTGCAGATCAGCAAGCAGTATCTATTGCGTCACCTGGGGCTTACGCCTGGGCAGGTGTACAATGAGTCGCTGATTCAGCAGGTAAAGCAGCGCTTGCAAGAGTTGGCTTTTCTGCAATTAAAGAAAGATCCCCAAATACAGTTTATCGGTGATCAGGCTCGCCTTTTACTCGAACTGGCGCCTAAACGGGCAAGTCGTTTTGACTTTATTCTTGGCGTGCTTCCCCGTAGTCAGCAAACGGGGCGCTTGCTCATTACTGCCCAATTAGATGGTGCTTTGCAAAATGCCTTGGGTAAAGGGGAGCGTATCGCCTTGGCGTTTGAGCAATTGCGCCCACAGACCCAGGAGCTCGACTTGGCTTTCCAATATCCCTACCTCCTGCAACTGCCCTTCGGTGTGGATGCCCAACTGAACCTCTACCGCCGCGATACTAACTTCATTAACCTCAATTGGCGGCTTGGCGTAGATTACATCCTAAGCCGGGGACGATCGATACAGGTCTACTGGGCGCAGAATCAAACCAATTTACTGAGTGTTGATAGCAACCAGATTCGCAGTCTGGGCCGCCTACCGGATACTTTGGACCTAAGTCGCAATACTTTCGGATTGGGCTTTCAATTAAGCCGAGTAGATTATCAGAATAATCCGCGGCAGGGCTGGCAATGGCAACTCCGCTTCGGGGCGGGGCAGAAAACCATCCGACGAAACAACGAGATTGAAGCTATTGGTGAATCGCAATTGTACGATAGTCTGCGCTTACGCAGTGCTCAATACCAAGTGGAAACCAACCTTGCCTGGTACGTGCCGCTGGGGCAGCGTGGCGTCATCAAAACAGGTTTACGTGGAGCTGCACTTATAGCGGATGAACCCGTTCTAGCCAACGAACAACTTCGCATTGGCGGGAACCGCCTACTCCGAGGCTTTGATGAGGAAGGCATCTTTGCTACGAACTATGGCCTGGGGACGCTGGAATATCGCTTTCTCCTCAGCACTGACTCTTACCTGTACGCCTTTTATGACCTCGCTCGAGTGGACAATGAATCCTTGAGTACAGTCGAAAATACCAATACGGTTTTATGGTATCAGGGCATTGGTGCGGGTATCACCCTTGAAACGCGGGCAGGGCTGTTCGGTTTGAGCTTGGCGTTTGGTAAGCAAGAAGGATTAGCTTTTGACTTTGGGGCGCCGAAGGTGCATTTTGGGTATGTGAGTTTGTTTTAGGAATATTCACCTTGCTCGTGGTTGATAGTTACTTGGGTAATTTCAACAAAACACCCCGAAGCCAGTCGCTGACTTCAGGGTGTCTTTTGTAATCCAAGAGCTGTTTTTGACTACTTATGGATTTAACCCACCGTGGCAAATAGCTTTATATCCAGCGTGCCATTATTGAACAATCATTATTTTCTCTACGTGAGTAACCTCTCCCTTGTCGTTTAATATCGTTAAGAGGTACATTCCATTTTGTAGATCTGCGGTGTTCATTTTAATGGTACTTCCAGTAAATGTTGCAGTGCTACATAACCTGCCATGAACATCAGTCATATTGACGGTATATTCTAAATCTTGAAATCCTCCTTCAATGGCGACCGTAATATTTCCTGTACTAGCCGGATTAGGGTATACCTTATAGTTAATCCCATCTACTCCCTTCTCCTGCGTCAGAGATCTTGCTCTGGGGCTATTGCGTGGCTCTGGTAGTTCCAACCGGATTCGATCGCCCGTGATTACTTCGTAGATCGATCTTGCGTATCCATCCAGTGGTTCGCCCCCCCTTCCTGTGTTGAATAGGAAGTTTTCATTCTGAGGGGATAAGGTATAATTCTCCACATCTTGTAGGTAGTCGAGATTAATGTTCTGTGCGGTGATAAAATTAGCCTCTGATGCATTGTTAGCAGCTAATCCATTTACGTACTGTCGTGCTCTTAAGTTCTGTTCTGAATTTACCATTAATCCGTAAGCCAATATCTGCTGATCAAACAAAGGCAACGAGCTAGCGTAGCTAATAGCTTCTTCGATCCTTTGGTTGGTATCGGACAAGCGATCTGGATCATCAAGCTCAGGCTTCAATATGACATTGATCACTTTGACCTGAAGATAATATAGGCAGCGTTTATAGATCTTTATTAGGTAGTTCTTATAAGCCTGTGATAGCTGTGTATCATTCTCAATCTCAGTAAGGGCCTGCTCGATCTCTTCAATCTTAGCTAATAAGTCAGCTTTAGTTTCGGATGAGCCACGACAAAAAGTCCTTACATTAATTGGCCCGGGTGAAGAGGAAGTTCCACAATTAGCTAAGAGTTTACCAACTGCATCTTTGATGGTTACCTTATAGTCTGGATCATTAGCTACCAATGTTGGGTATTCACAAGAACTGCTAGGTTCATCCACCCATACCCAAAGGTTAATGTTGTCATCATTATTAGAGTTATCAATTTCCGGAACACCTCCCTTCGTGAAACAATTCCCATTGGCGAGGTCGGCATTTCCCTGATCGATAAAAATGCTTCCGCTGCTAACGTAAATATCTGATAAGCCGTTAAAATCGAAGCAATTGGATAAAAACTCAAGATTTTCGTTATTGAAGGCAGCATGGCTACCATAAGTCATACTACTGATGTTATTGTGGCTTACAATGTTAGAATGCGGATCATTAGCATTACCAGTCGCTACAGCTTCCACCCCAGCAAACCCTCCGACCATATCGTTGTGGGAAATTTGGTAATTCGACAAACCATTTAAGTGTACGCCATAAAGACCACCTAAGAAATTGTTATTAGTTATGAGTAGTGGCTCAATATTACTCTGAGCTTGAGTAAAGACACCATAGTTCGAACAATCAAAGTCATTAGGTGCGGTATCATGGTCTCCTATTTGGGATGCAAAAGGAATAGGGTAAGTGGTTAATATGTCAACCCCTGTATGTTGATTGGTAAACACGCATTGATTGTTGACGATGACTTTACTATCATAGGCATAAATTCCTCTTTCTGCAATATTGTCAAAGGTGCATTCCTGAAATGTTACATTGTTATTCGACCAAATAGTAACAGCTGATGTCTCAATATTTTCAAAAGTACAATTGCTAAAGTAACTCTGGTCTTGAATAAAACCAGTTGCATATTTCATAAAAGCTACCCCTCTGCGGCAATTTCTAATTGTTGCGTTTTCTGCTTCTACCAGTCCACCCCAATGCTGTGATACTACTGGCCAGCCTAGGTGGGTAGGGTTCATTGAAATGGCATTCTTAGCGTTCTCAATGATTGCGTTATTCTGTAGCCTTACACGACCTGCCTGAGCTTGGCTTCCACTAGCTCCGTCACCCTCAACTACAATACCCTTCCACTGCTGATGGCAGGAAGTAAGTACGCCACCATCGATTATCAAATCAGCATCCTTTTCTACGATGATTCTACTGTTGGTTGCCATGGAAACAACTCCATGGATGGTCAAAGTTGTTCCGGATTTGATAATGACATTTCCTGATACAAATTTTTGATCCCAGTCTGTATTTGTACTAACTACTAAAGTAGGACCTACATAGGATGCTGCTGCTTGAACTGCAGATTCCGCACAGGGGACGGGTGGTACACCATTGGGGTAATAAGATGCATTATTACATACGCCACTTACATCCTGACCAGTTGATTGTAAGATGGAAAGTACGTCATCATGATCCAGGCAAGGATTAACAGATAACATGAGACCTATGATACCAGCAATATGTGGCCCAGCAACAGAGGTTCCGTATGACATATCCTGTCCATTTCCGCTACAACTACCGGTTACTACCGCATATCCTTGAGCAAGTACGTCGACGGCATCATTATGCGTGTGGGTCAGAGGCGGATCATAGGGAACAGTGGGGTTCCAAAAGTTATAAGTTGTTTCACAACAGAGGTTTCCACTTACACTTGAGACGGAAATTACTTTATCATAAGATGCTGGATAGGCATAATCGTGCCCATCTCCACATGATGTACCATCTGGTCCATTTGCAGCACTACCGACTACGATAACTCCCATGTCTGCGAGCATACTTACCGTCATTTGCTGAGTGTTATTAAATCCACATGTACGATAAGAATTGTTGATTATCCGGGCGCCTCTTTCTGCGGCATCGATCATTTTTGGATAAAAGTCCGTAAATGGTTCGTATCTATATAACATTAAGGAGCAATCATAGCCCGATGATGATATACCATACCCGTTATCCGTTGCGCCTGCTGCCGTTATTGCTGATTGGGTTCCATGGCAGGCTCCATTGTAAGCACCAGGCTCCGCATATGCTACTTGCCCAGCAAGCTCTGGATGACCAGGCATGTATCCATTGTCCATAATCGCAATGGAAATATTTGGATCTCCAGAGGTTAGACAGTGGGCTTCCTGCACACACGTTATTTCGTGCCTGCTTAAATTCCAATTAGCATCTGATGGATCATTTGTTGGGCAGCTTAAAAACTCTGCCTCTCCTACTGTTTCAACATATTCGATCCCCGCCAAATTTTCTAGTTGGTTGATTAGTGTTCTTGTTTTTGCACTATTCAGTCTAAAACTTGGTATGATGTAGGTCCTGCTCAGCGGTTCTGCATAAACGGAGTGGAATTTTTCTGGATGCTTTAAAAATGGTTTGACATCGTAACCTTTGAGTATAGCGGCAAGGTCTTTTTGAGAAAAGAAAGCGCGATCATTGGCCAATTCTGCCTTAGGTTGAGTATCCTTTAGCTTGAAATAAATACTTTGGCCAAAGCTCATGTTTATAGCCATTAGAACGGCTATCATCAGTAGTACTACCTTTTTCATTTTTCAAGTATTTAAAAAATTAGATAATAAGAGAGTCGCTTGTAGCATCTTCATTTTCCGAGGATACGGTCACGCTTGTTGTGCATCCTCTCCCTGCTCATAATCTTCCTGGTGATATACTATTCTGGCTACATGACTTACCAGTAAATGCCTTGATTTTAGAACAGAAAGAACACAATCGCCTCTACCTATGAGAATCTTTCAGTTTCTAAACCGTGACATAGTTTTGTGATATTTTATTGTAGCACTCTGAAGAACCAAGGGGATAATTCACTTAATACTTAGCCTCTGCCAAGTCGAATACATTCATTGTTGAGAAAACTTTAAAGAGGGCTTGAGTTGCATACTAAGCGTACGAAAGAAGGGGGATGGGGATGTCTATAAACCCAATAGTTGCTCCTGTAAGAGGAGATCGATGTAGTCCGTGAAGAACTTAGGTGAGAAAAGGAGCACAGCGTCTAAATTTCCTTAGATTAGGTTAGTCCGATTCTCACGTTGCTCGTGGAAGAATTCACCTTCGGTTTATGGTAGGACTTCGCTGATGGGTACAGGGTGGGGAGATTGTTTTCTACTATTTACCTCCACTCGGTTTTGAGAGCAAACTATTGAAGGTCGATAGGTATTGCTCTTTATTAGACCAATAGTTTTCGTAAAGGATATCGATCAGGGAGATACCATCGATATAGTACTCGTAATAATTCCGAGCAGGAACAACTTTCCGATTTTTTAATCGAATAAGTGGTCAGTTATTCATACTTAATGATGTCGCTTAGGGCGGTATGGTAATCAGTACAGGGAAAAACAAAGGGTAGAAAAACGTTTTGGTTCCTCTACCCTTCGGTATATTGACTAAAAATGTGCTTCAGTTAATTAAGCGTCAATTTTAGCGTACTTGGCATTAGCTTCGATGAAGGCGCGGCGTGGCGGTACTTCATCGCCCATGAGCATGGAGAAGACATCATCCGCGGCGCGGGCGTCATCGATGGTAACTTGCTCCAGGATGCGGGTATCTGGATCCATGGTGGTTTCCCAAAGTTGCTCCGCATTCATTTCTCCCAGACCCTTATAGCGCTGTACCTTGATGCTATTGTCTGATGCTCCACCAGAAGTGTAGTGCTCAATAGCGGCCAGGCGCTCTTCTTCTGTCCAGCAATACTGGAACTGTTTGCCTTTGCGTACCTGATAGAGTGGCGGCTTCGCAATATAGATGTAGCCGTTCTCAATGAGGCGGTGCATATAGCGGAAGAAGAAGGTAAGGATCAAGGTAACAATGTGGCTACCGTCTACGTCGGCATCACACATGATGATCACCTTGTGGTAGCGTAGCTTTTCGATATTCAAGACCCGTTCGCCAACTTCGTTTTCCTCAATACGCACTCCCAGGGCAGTGAACATGTTCTTGATTTCCTCGTTCTCGTAGATTTTGTGCTCCAGGGCCTTCTCTACGTTCAGGATTTTACCCCGTAGCGGAAGAATAGCCTGGAAGGTACGATCGCGTCCTTGCTTGGCGGTTCCACCGGCAGAGTCACCCTCCACGAGGTAGAGCTCAGAAGACTCGGGTGAACGAGACGAACAATCCGCCAGTTTTCCTGGTAGACCACCACTGGTCAATACATTCTTACGCTGTACCATTTCACGCGCCTTGCGAGCGGCGTGACGAGCGGTTGCAGCCAAGATTACCTTATCTACAATGCGGCGAGCCTCGGTTGGATTTTCCTCCAGGAAAGTACCAATAGCAGCTCCTACGGCACGGGATACAATGCCCGTTACCTCACTGTTACCCAGTTCGCCTTTGGTTTGGCCTTTGAACTGAGGTTCGGGTACCTTAACGGAAACAATAGACGTAAGCCCTTCACGGAAATCTTCGCCACTGATTTTGAACTTCAGTTTTTTGAACATGCCATTCTCCTCACCATACTTAGTGAAGACCCGGTTTACGGCCCGACGGAAACCATTTACGTGGGTACCCCCCTCGCGCGTGTTGATATTATTCACGAAGGAATAAATATTCTCGCTGTAGGAAGTGTTGTACTGCATGGCAACCTCCACCTCTACGTTATCTTCCTTGCCAGTAACGTGGATGGGGTTTTCCGTAATCTGCTGCTTACTCTGATCCAGAAACTGAACAAACTCTTTCAAGCCGCCTTCCGAGTAGAAGGTTTCCTGTAAGGTTTTGCCATCTTCGTCCTTGGCACGTTCGTCTACTAAGATTAGCGTTAGACCGGAGTTCAGGTAGGAGAGTTCCCGCAAACGATGCGCGAGGGTCTCGTACTTGTAAATCAGCTCTTCGAAAATCTCTGGATCAGGGCTGAAGGTTACACGTGTACCGCGCTCTTCCGTTTTGCCAATGACTTTGACATCAGCTTCGGGCTTTCCGCGGTGATACACCTGTTCAAATACCTCCCCTTCACGGTGAACTTCGGCACGAAGTACGGAGGAAAGTGCATTCACACAACTTACCCCTACACCGTGCAAACCACCGGATACTTTGTAGGTATCTTTATCAAACTTACCACCGGCGTGCAGGACGGTCATGACCACTTCCAAAGCGGATTTCTTGAGCTTGGCGTGCATTCCGGTAGGAATACCGCGACCATCATCCTTAACGGTGATAGAATTGTCCTTATGGATGATAACATCGATGCGGCTAGCGTAGCCCGCTAGGTGTTCGTCAATCGAGTTATCTACAACTTCCCAGACCAGGTGGTGAAGGCCCTTAGTATCGGTGCTACCGATGTACATTCCGGGGCGCTTACGTACGGCTTCTAAGCCTTCGAGCGCCGTAATATTATCAGCTCCATAATTACCGGTTTGGCCATTATTTGCTGCTTCATTTTTTGTCGTACTCATTACTGCAAAAATACGAAAAAAAGCCCGGTTTAAGAAGCGATTAGGGTAGGGTAATAGCAATGAAAAAGGCGATCAAACCAAGAAGCCTCAAATGTGGGGTGTTAAGGGTGTTTTGTAGGTGAAAAAACCAGTGTTTTGTGGTAGTAAAAGCAGTAAAATGGCACTGTTTGGCTCTTCATTCAGCAGCTTTCGCGTGAGGAATAGAGCGGACTGGCGCATTGTGCTTAACTTGCGCTTGCAATACAGCAGGAATATCCTATTTTTGATATATGAGTGATAAGGAGAAAAAAATTCCTTTGCCAAAAGAATTTACGGAAGGGCAGTTGATGACCCAGCCCGAAACCTTGCAGCGTGGGCAGAAGCAACGGCATCTGTACATAGGTATCCCGAAGGAGATTACCCTACAGGAAAACCGGGTGGCCCTGGTGCCTTCTTCTGTAAGTACCTTAGTAGCGCATGGGCATCGCGTGGTCATGGAGCAAGGTGCAGGAATGAAATCCAAATTCTCTGATCACGATTTTTCTGAAGCAGGGGCGGAAATTGCCTACAGTGCAGAGGAGGTTTACAAAGCCGATGTAATCATCAAGGTTGCTCCGCCTACCCTTGATGAGATAGAGTTGATGCGACCCAACCAGTTGCTCATTTCTCCTCTACAGTTACCGATTATTAATGCGGAGTATATCTATCGACTAAAAAGCAAGCGCGTGATTGCGTTGGCGATGGAATACATTAAAGATGATTCGGGTTACTTCCCCATCGTTCGCATCATGAGCGAAATGGCGGGCATCAGTGCTATGCTAACTGCGGGAGAGCTGCTTTCCAACACCAGTGGTGGTGCAGGGGTGCTGTTAGGCGGGATATCTGGTGTGCCAAGCGCGAAAGTCGTCATTCTTGGCGCGGGTATCGTAGCTGAATACGCCACTAGGACGGCCTTAGGTCTTGGTGCAGAAGTACGCATTTTTGACGATAATATCTACAAGCTCAAGCGCATCCAAAACCAGGTTGGGCGGCCGCTATTTACCAGTTCATTGAACCCCGTTTACCTGGAACGAGAACTCGTTTCTGCCGAAGTTGTTATCGGTGCCATGCACTCCGAAAGTGGCCGTACCCCCATTGTGGTAAATGAGACCATGGTAGAGAAAATGAAGGACGGGGCGGTCATTATTGATGTCAGTATAGATCAAGGGGGCTGCTTTGCTACTTCCAGAGTAACGTCATTAGAGCATCCGACTTTTGTTAAGCACGGTGTTATTCACTATTGCGTACCTAATATTGCTTCGCGAATCGCCCGAACGGCTTCCATTGCTACCAGCAATATTCTGACCCCCATACTACTGCGTGCGGGTGATGTGCAGAGCATTGAAAAAGTACTATTTGGTAATCTCGGGCTGCGCCACGGGGTTTATACCTATAAAGGCAGTCTGACCAATGCTTACCTTGGTCGCCGGTTCAATATAAAGTCAACGGACTTAGATCTACTGATTACGTCTGCTTTGTAAGCAGTGCTTTATCCACACTCCCCAAAACCCAATCCCCACCATTATGTCTGACAAGACCAGCTATTCTGATGTCATTCAAGAAGAAGATAAAATTCTGCGTCAGCGCCGTGCCAAAATTATGGGCGAAGACTTTGCTGATGCGCTTGATGATAACCGCTTCGGATTAGCGCTTTCCGGTGGGGGAATTCGCTCTGCTACTATCAATCTTGGTATCCTTAAAACTTTACACAAGTTTGGAGTACTCAAGCAAGCAGACTACCTCAGTACAGTTTCTGGTGGTGGCTATACGGGAGCTTATATCCAAGCAACGACGCGTGAAGAAGGTCAGCAGGGCAAACTCTTTGCGCAGGATCATATCGAATACATGCGTGCTCGTGGTGAATACCTGTTTCCAGGAACGGGTTGGGTGAAAATTTGGAACCAGTTGACGCTGGTCGTCGCGTTTATTGTCAGCTTTTTCATGAGCTTAGTTAGCCCGGCGGTCTTAGTAGCATTGGTGCTGGGTACCTACTTTTTCTGTAGTTACTTTGATTTGATTGAAATTGATTTCACTACGGCTCTTTCTACGCACGTAGATTGGCTAATGCCGGAAATTCTCTACATCGGATTGGGTGTTTTTGTGTTGCATTACATATTCAATGTGGCACAGATTTATCGTTTGGATGGTTCGAATTTGTTCAACCGTTTAGAGACGCTGGTAGTAGCGGGCATATTGGTCACCTTTGGTTGGCCGCTCATTCAGAGCTTTCAATCGGTAAAAGCACCGAATGCCGAGCAGCTGTTATATTTCTTTACCATCGGGTTTATCCTGATTTTGTTGGGGCTATTTACCAACCCCAATGCGACCAGTTTTCACCGTTTCTACCGCAAACAACTAGCGGATGCTTTTCTGCACTTTGCAATGCAGAACAAAAATATCCCAATCAAGGACCTATGTAAACCGGATAGCGAGCGCCCAGAGGAGTACATGGCGCCTTATCCGCTAATCAATACTTGCTTAAACTTACAATCGAGTAAGGATCCGAATTTTCAAGGTGCTAAGGCGAGCGATTATTTTCTGCTTTCTCCGCTTTATTGTGGAGCGAAGTTAGTAGGTTATGTTCCTACTGCGGAAACCATCGGCTACCGCCAAATGACCTTACCTGCTGCGGTAACTATTTCCGCCGCTGCGGTGAATCCAGGCTTGGGCTCTTACTCGAATAAGATTCTGAGCATATTCCTCACGATTTTCAATCTACGTCTGGGCTTTTGGACCTGGAACCCCATGCGGATTAAGACTTCCTGGCCGATTGTCTGGTGGCCATTTTATTTCTTCTACGAGCTGCTAGGCCGGATTGGAACGGATAAAAAGATGGTTAACATCAGTGACGGCGGCCACATTGAAAACCTGGGAGTAATGGAACTTCTGCGCCGTAAGTGCAAGCTTATTATCTCTGTAGATGCGGGTGCTGACCCAGATTTCGTCTTCTCGGATCTGGAAAACTTGGCCGTACGTGCCCGAAATGAGTTGGGTATTGACATTCGTTTCCGGCCGGATCATGTTCCTGAAGATATTATGCGAGTGAATCCTAGCCATGGTTATTCCAAAAAGCGTTTTGCGATAGCCGATTTATTTCTCCTTTGGGAAAAAGTGGAGAAGGATGGCCAGGAAGAAGTGGTGCATTATCCTGGCGGGAAAAAGGTGGGCGTTTACATCTACGTAAAAAGTACGGTTACTGCTCCTACTGGCCGGCCAAGTATTTCAGCGAAGCAAGATCCACTCAAGTACGGCACTTACAAGTACAAGATTTACAATCCTGATTTTCCACACGAATCCACTGCTGATCAGTTTTTCGATCCTATTCAGTGGGAATCCTACTTCCAGTTGGGCCAGTTCATTGCGGCAGACATGTTGGGCTGCGATAACCTCAATGATTTTGATGTAGAGCAGGCCTTTACCATTCCTCTGGATGATTTGTACCGGCATTTCGATGAGAATATGCAGCTCTTCGGAGCCGTGGCTTTACCTATGCCAAGTGCACGCGGTCGTTCGCTAGAAGAGGTGGTACTAGAGGCTGCCCAGCAACAAGATACAGAGTTGGAAGGCACCGCCACTGAGTACGAAATGTAAGGGCAAGTAAAGAGAGAATTCTAGTGAATATATACCTAAACCTAAGGGTGCCTGGAAGAAGCACACTATGATGCTCCTCCAGGCAAGACTCCAGTAGGAATGGGAACGCAGTGAAGGATATGGTCCTCAAATAGAGATTGACACGAAGATTGATTTCCAGAAGCTAAGTGCCAGAATTCAGGAACAAAATAAAGCAACTGTGACAGACAAAAAGACCTCCTCAAAGGGGCTAATAGTTTCAATGAACAGGAGATGGTTATCTATTGCTGCTGGCTTGTTATTGGTATTTTCATTGGCGTGGTGCCTATGGCCTAGTAATATTATTGCTGTAGAATTATCCACTGTTATTACCGGCGTAGACGAAGAGCGTGAGTTGATACTAGCAGATGGATCTACCGTATGGCTCAACGAAAACAGTAAATTGACATTCCCGAAGCAGTTTCCAGAGGATAGTCGTCTTGTTCAACTGGTGGGAGAGGCTTTCCTTTCGGTGAAGAAAAATCCAGAAGCTCCGTTCAAAATTCAAACCACAACTGCTGCTGAGGTAGAGGTGCTGGGTACTTCTTTCCTGGTACAAGCTCCTATGGCGGCAGAACAAGTTTTGATCGAAGTAGCCAGTGGTACTGTTCGTTTACAAGGCAGTACTACAGATCAGCAAGTAGTACTAAATGCTGGCGAACGAGGTACTTGGTCTGCGGAAGGGGATAAGGTGCAAAAGAGCGAAACTGCTAACCCCAATAGCTACGCCTGGCAGACGGATATACTCATCTTTGACGAAACGTCGCTGGTTCAGGTGGCAAAGGACCTGGAGCAATATTTCAAAGTTTCCATTAAGGTACAACGAAACCTTGGGGTATCGTGTGTAGTTTCGGGCCGGTTCCCGGAGCCAAACATAGATGATATTATTGTTGCTATCACTCGGAGCTTGGGGCTAGAGTGGTCTACGGCGGGGGCAGATCGTTATCGGATTACTGGAAATGCTTGCAACTAAATGGTACAATAGGTTTAGGTGGATTATCCTAATTGCGTTCCTCCTATTAAGCTTCCATCGCTCTTTGAACAGTGGACCTTCCTACTAGCCTGGGAATATCGTTCTGGTCGCCCCATCACCTTACTAGCTTCTGATGTCGTTTTTGATCCGCTCAGTAATTTTGCCATTCCGCTTGTGGAAGAACGCTCTGCTACTAATGCCTATCGCTTGCCAGATTATCATCGATTAGACTTTACTTTTCGCTACCAATTTGAAAAAGATGCTGTGAATCATTCCTTGCAGTTGGGGCTTTACAACGCGTACAATAGGCGGAATGTATATTATGCTTATGAGTATGAAGATGAATATTTTCCGGAGGATAGCGGGTTCCAAGAAGAGCAAAGTCTGCCGCTGATTCCTATCCTTAGTTATCACTTACAGTTAAAGGGCCGTTAAGGCAGTATACTTCCAGCGTTAGTCTTCTGTTAAAACCCGATTGGGGCTAGGTGAAAATGAAAGTACTTTGCTTTTTTAGGGTATGAAAAATATCCTTACCCCACTCTTTTTTGTATTCATATCCTACTTGCCATTAATCACATTCGCGCAAAGCGAAGAACTCACTATCACCGGCAAAATTCTTGATCAGGAAAATAATGAACCCGTCATTTTTGCCTCGGTATACTTAAAGGGGCAAACCATCGGTACCACCTCCAATGAAGAAGGGCGCTTTGTTTTTCACATTCCTGTTTCTGACGCCTCCAGCACAGTGGTAGTGTCGAGTATTGGTTATGGTTCCGTTGAGAAAAAGGCAAGTGATTTTGCGATGGGCGAAACGATATACTTGAGCACAGAGGTTAGTGATCTAGCTGAGGTTGTTATCACCCCCGAAGACGGTAAAGAGCCCACTGCCAAGCAGATTGTACGAAAGGCATACGCAGCAATTGGTGATAATTATCCTGACCAGCCATACCTTCTGGAAGGCTTTATAAGAGACCTCCAAAAAGAAGATGAGCACTATGTAGAGTACCTGGAATGCGCCGCTAAATTTTACTACCGCCCCACCAGTATAAAGCGCGATGCGAAAGTAGAATTGGTAGAAGTAAGAAATAGAAGCATTGCCGAGAAGAACCCATGGAACGATCAGTGGGACCGGAAAAACTCAATTATTGACTTAATTGAAGACGACCCAATTCGTTATGATTATGGCCCTATTACAGGCAAAGGTGGTTGGAAATATGAAATAGAGGCAGTACTGCCGTACAACAATAGGTATGTGTACAAGATAAAAGGTCGGGAGGCACCCTTTCAAACGTCCACTTTATACATAGATACCGAATCGTTTGCGTTTGTTCGGATTGAACTAACTAGAGCCGCTCGCAATGGCCGGTCTTGGAGGAGAAAATTGACCAATGGCCAGCTACAAGTCTATTACAACCTCATTCTTGAATACCAGGAATATGATGGTAAGATGTACCTGAAATACCAAAAGGAAGAGGACACCTGGGAGATATACGATACCCAAAAGACGAGTCAGTTACTTTTTACTCAAAACCCCAAGAAAGAACTGTTTATCAATAACATCATCATTGATGGAGTTGATCAATACCCCTTTCAACAGAATATGGACAATAGCAGCAGTATCGAAAGCCAACAAGGGGAGTACAATGCTAAGTTTTGGTCGACCTATAATGCGCCTGTGCAAACTCAGGAGATGAGTAAAATAGAGGAATACCTAAAGGAAGCGGAGCGGGAGTAAAACCCAATTCTCGGAGAACTTCTCGGCTGTGCCACAGTCGAGAAGTTGCTGTCCCAGTGTGGAGCGAAGCGCAGCATTTCGACAGCAACTCAAGCTTGGCTGCTCTGATAGCCACAATCCACTGTTAGTCTCGCAGGAAAACGCAGTTGATAGATATTTCCAACTACAGAATAGAGTGAAATAACACTCCTGACGGGCATTATTGCACAAGCAAAGTTCGATAGAGTATCATGACTTTTTCCCTTCATCTAACTTACATGCGATTTGAAAGGTAAGTTATCTCACTGCTGAGGTCTTGAAGCGTGGACATGCCTTCTTCGTATTTCACTTTAATATATCGACCCGAATTCAATTCCACTACTCCATATCTTGGACGCTTGAATATGCCTTTGCCTTTCGCATAGTAAAGCTGACCAAAATTAGCCTTAACTCTTTCCAAAGTTAGCGTGTCACTCACCCCAACTATGGTTTTGATTTCTTCATCTGTAAGATCTCGAAATCTATCCTCATCCATCTTATTTATTGAAAAAAATCTACTAAACGAGCTTATCGGCACCTCTTTATTCACTTTTTCCCAGGTCAATGCTTGGGGCCTTATATAAGTATACCTTTGACTAAAAAAACTTGTATCTCCACTTTTTTGAGCGATTTGAAGAAAGGCCTTGAATTCAGCACTCGACTTGAATTTTGTCTCTAGAGAATCAGTTATGAAGGTAATAACTACAGAATCTTCTCTTACGTCCTCTAACTGAATGAAAGCATACTGAACTAAATCTCCACCAAGTTGACTTAGGTTCAAATAAGTCTTACCATCAACTAAAGAATTATGTACACGATAAGTTTCAACTTCTAATATGCCCCGATCTTGACTTTTTTTGTAGAGAACGGTTGCTATGTACTCTTTTTCATCAAGTTGGGATAACCGAACTTCAAGTATTGGATGGGAATATGGGGACTTATCTTCCACTAAAATCCAATTACCACTTAATTCATTGTGAATCCACCGTTCATCTGAAAGTGAAATAGGGACATTCGAAAAATATGAATCACAGGAAGTACAGATTAAGGCAGATAGTAACATCAACAGGGAGCATATTCGCGTTGGAGCTTTCATTGTTTGTTCTTGAGCGCGTTAATAATCTTATTGACATCAAGAACGTGTCATTGGCTTTGATCGTATGTTTTTAATTGTACCGGACTCCCAGTTCTCCGAGAACTACGATGGCCTTTTGCTGTCTAAGATTTTATCAATCCTTCGTTTGTTATACTGCTGTAGAAGTACGAGATACATATTGAAAACGATGTTTACAAACGTCATCAAGATCATGTACCACCAGTAAAGCCCGAAAATAGGCATGATGAAAACGAATAGCTGTAGCAGTACAAATGCTAAGAGATGGTTGACTTCAGCGTAGGTCATTTCTTTTTTGAGCGTTTGCAAAGACGCTTCATCAAACTTCCCCTTGAAGTGTAATTTTTGGTTGAACCAGCCCATGAAGGAGTGCCGGATAAGCCAACCGAAAAGCAATACGCCTAGACGTTTAGTGAGCTGATCAGAAATGTAATTGCGGTTTTCAAAGTACGCAAAGAAGGGGAGACCACTCAGCAGACCCCCAAGCATGGAACCCAAGCCGTAGGAGGCAAAAACCAACGTTATTGGATTGAGGGTGGCTGTCATGGATTAGGTTGCTGCCGAGTCGTTCAGTTGTCGGAGAACTCCGAGTTCTCCGACAACTAAGTTAACCATCGTCTTCTTTTTTGCCGAACAGAATTTTGCTCCAGTGTTCTTTGCGTTCTTCCCTCCGACCATCTCGCCGTTCCTGCCGGTCATAGATGCGCCGGATACGCATAGCGTAGCGGCCGAGGCTTTCGTTGCCCCGTCGAGGGTGTTCGTTCAAAAGCCCTTGTAATCGTTCGGGATCAATGGATTCAATAAGCCTACTCCAGGCGACCATTTCGTCCACATCACCATCCAAAAAGTCAACAATAGGCATCTCTGGTAAGTAAGGTGGGCATTCCAGTAAAGCTTGTACCATTTCTGGCGGGTCCGGATAGCTGGCGCGTCGGATACTTTTGAATTGGCTGTCCTTGTAAACCCGCAAAGTATAAGAGCCGAAAATGGGAAGGGCTGTTCGCGAAGCTTGCCCACGATACAGTGTCCGGTAATGGATACCGGGATGATCGGAACCAACCCATACCCCCGTTACCATTTTTGGGTTAAAGCCCACAAACCATCCATCACTTTGCTCTTGGGTGGTGCCGGTTTTACCCATTAAGGTTCCACGTAGACCAAATGTGGTGCGTAAGCGCCTTGCGGTACCACTGTCCACTACACTTTCCATAATTTCTAGCATCATGTCGGCGTGGCCGGGTTCCAATACTTTTTCAAAACGATTAGTATTCGGCCGATCAAAAGAGACCAGGACTTCGCCGTCGGCAGTTTCAATTCGGTCGAGATAGTGCAGGCGATCTGGTCGATAGCCACGGTTGGCAAAGGTGGAATAAACGGTGACCATTTCCTGCAAGCTCGCTTCCACTGCTCCTAGGGCAATGGCGGGCACTTCTGGAATCTTGTTTTTAAAGCCCATCTTTTCTGCCAATTGTGTGACATTGGGCAAGCCGGCCCTCAAGGCGAGTTCTACGGCAATGGTGTTCACAGAATTACTGAGTGCACCGGCTAAGGAATAAGCACCACCGTATTCGCCATCGCTATTGCGGGGTTGCCAGTTTTCGTATTGTTCGTATACCTTTTGCTCGTTGGGGGTATACTCGCAGGGCATCATGCCACTTTGTAGGGCTGCCGTGTAGACGATTGGTTTGAAAGTCGATCCTACCGGGCGTCTCGATTTTACGTGATCAAATTGCACAAACCGATGATCGCCTCCACCAACCCAGGCACGGATAAGTCCGGTTTGTGGTTCCGCCGAAAGTAGACCCACGTTCATCAAGGCCATATAATGCTTGAGCGAGTCCATGGGACTCAATAGCGTATCCACAGCGCCTTCGCCCCAGACAAAAATGCTCATCTGGTGCGGCTGTGCAAACAGGGTGTCAATTTCTGCTTCGGTCTTGCCTTTACCTTTTAGGCCTTTGTACCGGTCGGTTCGTTCCAACGCACGTTGCAAGCTGCGCTCTGACCAAGGGTCTCGTTTTTTCCAATCATCGTAAAAGCGTTGCTGTACAAATGGCATTTGGTAGGCAACTGCTCCTTCGGCATGGCGTTGCATGCGGCTATTAATGGTGGTGTAGATTTTTAAGCCGTCGGTATATAAATTGTACGGAGAACCGTCTGGCTTTTTAAGGTCAGCTACAATTTTCGCTACTTCTTGTCGAAGATGAGCACGGAAATAAGTGGCAATGCCCTCGTTTTGCCCTTCTTGTTGGTAGTCCAGGGTTAACTCCAGTGCCTGTAGGCTATCCAATTCGCCTTGCTCAAGATGGCCGGCGCGCTGCATTTGCGTGAGCACGATATTCCGTCTTCGCGTTGCCGCTTCCGGATGCCGTCGCGGATTGTAACTGGTGGTTCCTTTTAGCATACCTACCAAGGTGGCAGCTTCCTCGACCTTTATGTTTTCAGGTGTTTGATTAAAAAAACGAAAGGAGGCCACCTTAATTCCAAAGGCATTATCCCCGAAAGGAACAGTGTTAAGGTACAGACGCAGCAACTCCTCTTTAGTGTAGAGTTGTTCCAAACGCCGGGCGGTCAGCATTTCTTTGATCTTGTTGATCGGCATCGTGAATAGCCAGTGTTGCTGACGTGGGAATAAGTTCTTGGCCAATTGTTGACTGAGCGTAGAACCACCACCAGATGATTCATCGCGCAAAAGGATGGATTTTACCAGCACCCGACCCCAAGCTCGAATATCAATGCCGCTGTGCTCAAAAAAGCGAGCATCTTCGGTGGCCACCAGCGCATCGATAACGAGAGGAGAAATTTCGTCTAGGCGAGCATCCGTACGGTTTTCGATGTAGTATTTACCGAGCAGGACTCCATCTTCGCTGTATATCTCCGAAGCTTGATCGTTTTCAATGTTCTGCAGGGCAGCGTAGTTCGGTAGCTCTCCAAACACACCTTGCCAAACCAAAGTGGTAAGTGTAACTACAAAAAGTACGCCCAATAAGAAAGGGCCACCTATGCCATACATAGCCAAACGCCAGCGGGGTTGCGCCTTCAGCCAGTCTAAACATTTCTGCCACTGCCGCCGGCTCCAGTTTTGTACTTTCTGCCAGCCTTCCTGCCAATTAATCCTTACGTTCATTGAGGTCGGGGTCGTTCAAAGTTAAAGAACGAGAATTACGCAAAGATAGTGTTTTTGATATTTTTTGTTTATAAAATTAAATTTTAACTGATGTTTTTGTTTTAGAAGGTGGGTCTATACAATACAAATAGCCCTGTAATCTACAATACGGATTACAGGACTATTCGGCTTCACCATGGGGTTTTTATTGCTTAATCCAGCTTTTGGCTTGATCCGGCGTGCTTAAGAAATATAAGCCCGCGGGAAGATGTCCGATCTCTATTGCGTCATTGTCTTGGTAGGCTTGCTGCAAGACAACTTGTCCTTGCGCGTTTAAAATGGTCACCTCCGGTGCGGAGTAATTGCGGAGGTGTAAAATATTCTTGGCAGGATTTGGGTATACCTTTATGTCAGATGTTGTGATGTGATCATTACTAAAATCATCAGTTGGGAGAGAGCGCGTCTTTGCTCCTTTAGGCAGAGCTGCCAAGCCTTCACCTGGAGTAGTTAGTACCCCTACTAAGGAAGGGGATTGGTTATATCCGAATAGATAAAAGGTGGATAATTCTGCAGTGCTGGTTTCATAATAATGGGTAGCACCGCCACACCCACCTATGTAGTAGTCGGTACCTAAGCCTACTGTGTTAAGTCCGCTGTATCCGTTGCCACAGGGCTCATCATCCTTTACCAGCTGAAAGGTACTGGGATCGTGACCGGTAGAATCTATTAGCGCCTGTATTTCCCCTTCGTGGTAATAAATCCGGATATCTACAGGAAAGACAGGAGTAACGGTATTATTGGCCCAATCGAGCGGCGTGAATGTGATTTGCCGCCCGGCTCGAACTTCGTTCAAAGTACCAACTGTTGTAGTACTTTCCCGATAATAGTCTAGCCGAATCTTAGCAATCCCTACATTGTTGTTTCGGCGTACAGCGGCAATTAAATTTCCTTGCGGATCGGTGATGTCGACAAAGCTATTGCTGGCCCCAGATAAAGATCGGGTTAAAGAAACACAGTTGTTTGCTGGGCCTATAACCACTTCATTCGCTTGCTGTACGCTTACGGTGGCTACGCAAGAATGATCATTTCCAGCCTGATCTTCTACGGTAAGTCTCACTTCCTGTTCGCCAACATCAGCGCAAGTAAAGGTCGTTTGATCTAGGGAACCAGTGGCCAGGCCACATTCATCGTAGCTGCCGGCGTTAATCTGCTGGGGTGTTATCGTCACCGTTTCTCCTTCGCCAACCGTGATACTGATATCTTGACAGAGTGCAGTTGGATTTGCTTCGTCGCCTACGGCGCAGTCTACAGTCAAGGTGAAGGAAGTATTCTCATTTACGGGATTACCAGCTAAATCGGTACCATCGCCTACAATTTCATAATTATAAGTACCAACCTCATCGGATACGTATAAGCGAGTGATTGTTACGATGGTGACGCCGGGTGGGATCGTTCCTTGGAATGGAAAACTTACTCTACCTAGCTCTGGAATTTCCTGCTCGTAGTCCGCAATGCTGCTTATTCCCGTATTAGTAACCCTGGTCCGGACCACCAACACTTCTCCCGAGCCCAAAATGGGACTCTCCATACTGAGGGCATCGTTATAAATACATTCTGTCGGGTCGGCAGGATGACCAGTACAAATATCATTAGATCGCCACAGCGTAATTTCTGTCTCTACCGTTGGGGAGACCACCTCCAGATAATAAGCGCCGGTGGAAGTGTAGCTTAGTCCGGATGCGTCCTCGAATGTGGCAGTTATAATTGGGGTAATGATCTCTGGAGTAGTCCTAGCGGGAAAAACCCTACTCGTCGTAATGGTAGCACCCGGCAAAATATTCACGGCGGTAACCGGAATGATATTACCCTGGTCACTATCAGTAAGAAGTAGCATGTTGATCGTGCTAGTACCGCTATTAGTTAATCGGTAAGTGATCAGAATTTCACTATCTTCACCGGGGCGGTAAAAAAGGCTATCTGCTCCTAATGGTGCGTTGATACAGTCTGTATCAGGATCAAGAACGGGGTAAGTACAGTAGTCGTCGGCCAGTGCAATAGAAGCCTCAATCGTAAGATCTTGTGCGGGAAGCAGATGAAAAAGTGAAAGAAAGAAGAGTAATAGGGATAAATGTTGAGTCATCATAGTGAGTTTTAATCTGACTCAAAATTCCCGTTTTAGAGTCTCCTCCTCTTCACCCGATCGGGTGATTATATGGTTTCGCGGAATTCATTCCGCCGTAGGGATTTAAAGCGGAATGAATTCCGCGAAACCGGTATGGGGAACGAATTGAAATTCAACAACCCTCAGTAATCAATATAAAGAATGTTGGAAATCACATGATTGACATATACGACGCAATGCAGATTAATTACCTGCCCATATGCACCAATAAAACTGAAATATCAGCTGGGCTCACACCACTAATACGGCTGGCCTGACCAATGGTGCGCGGCTTAATTTGGGTGAGTTTATGACGCGCCTCTTTACTGAGCGAGACGAGTGAGTGGTAGTCGAGATTATCGTACAAGCGCACCGATTCCAAGCGGTTCATTTTGTCCACCATTTCCTGTTCCCGACGAATGTACCCCTCGTACTTCATATTGATTTCCGCCAAGTCTTGCGATTCCTGATCGTACTGCGCTAGGTGCGTTGCTACATCTGGTACTACCTCCACTACATCTGCGAGGTTAACACCTGGACGGAGTAGCACCGTATTCAACTTCACACTCTGCTTGAGTGGGGCAGAATTAATAGAGGCCAGGTAGCCGTTGATCAGATCAGGCTGTATGCTGAAATTGGTAAGGAACTTCTGTATTTGCTTGGTTGCCTCCACCTTTTCTTCTACCCGTTCCATGCGCCCTTCCAAGCCTTGCATGCCAATGTCAGCGGCAAGTGGCGTCAGGCGAATATCAGCATTGTCTTGGCGGAGCAAGATGCGGTATTCCGCCCGGGAGGTAAACATGCGGTAAGGTTCCTTGGTACCCTTGTTGATGAGGTCATCAATGAGTACACCAATGTAGGCGTCCGAACGCTTCAAGATGAAAGGCTCTTCATCCTGTACGGCCAAGTGCGCGTTGATTCCCGCAACTAAGCCCTGGCTACCCGCTTCTTCATAACCCGTGGTACCATTGATTTGGCCAGCGAAGAAAAGGTTCTTCACCAAGCGCGTTTCCAAAGAAGGCCGCAGCTGAGTGGGTGGGAAAAAGTCGTACTCAATGGCGTAACCGGGGCGGAACATTTTCATGTTTTCGAAGCCAGCCACTTTACGTAGTGCCTTGTATTGCACATCTTCCGGTAGGGAAGAACTAAAGCCATTGACATAAATTTCGCAAGTGCTCCAACCTTCTGGTTCTACGAAAAGTTGGTGACGATCACGATCTGCAAAACGGTCAATTTTATCCTCAATAGAAGGACAATAACGTGGTCCCAAGCCGCGAATACGACCATTGAACATGGGCGAACGATCAAAACCGGTCTTTAAGGTTTCGTGCACTTCCGGACTCGTGTAAGCAACGTGGCAAGGCAACTGCTTATCCAAGGGTGGCGTATCCGTATAACTGAAACCACTTGGGTTCTCATCACCTATCTGGATATCCATTTTACTGTAGTCCAAGCTACGGCCATCAATACGAGGAGGGGTTCCGGTTTTCATTCGACCCGCTTCAAAGCCCAGCTCAAGGAGTTGCTCAGTAATGCCCGTTGCTGCCCGTTCACCAGCGCGGCCTCCGCCGAACTGCTTCTCTCCAATGTGGATCAATCCGTTGAGAAAGGTACCGTTGGTGAGCACAACAGACTTTGCTGGAATTTCCAAACCGATGCCCGTACGCACACCTACTACCCGTTCGCCTTTGACGACGATGCCCGTAATCATCTCTTGCCAGAAGTCGATGTTCTCGTGCGCCTCCAGCATTTCCCGCCACTTAGCAGCAAAAAGCATCCGGTCGCTCTGAGCCCGTGGGCTCCACATAGCAGGACCTTTAGACTTATTGAGCATCCGGAACTGTACGGCCGTATGATCGGTCACAATACCGGAGTAACCGCCCAGGGCGTCAATTTCTCGCACAATCTGCCCTTTAGCCACCCCGCCCATTGCCGGGTTGCAAGACATTTGGGCGATGGTCTGCATATTCATCGTAGCCAACATCACTCGGGACCCCATGTTGGCGGCAGCTACTGCTGCTTCACAACCGGCGTGTCCCGCACCCACCACTACTACGTCGTACTCTGGAAACATAGACTTTGAAAAAATTTACATTCTGCTCTTATTGAGGCTTCTAAAACGACCCGCAAAAATACGGATAATTCCTTGATCTATAAATAGGTGTAGCATATCTTTTAGTTGCATAGACGTATTGCAATGCGTCTATGCAACAAGAATCATTATCGCATACTTATGTGGTGTCCCATTGGTGCTTTGAGTTTATCAAGTTTAGTAAAATATCCAAGTGGAAGCAGCATTATTGCCGCTTGTAGGGTCTAATAGCTAAGAGAAGTCATTTGAAATCGACTGTTTTTCTTCAAATGATATGAGAGTGCGGAATAATACCCGCACCTTTTCCTGTTAATCAACACGTTTTGGGATTAGTGTAAAATCTTTGCCTGCCTGCAGGCAAGGGGAATCTTGTATTGCAATTATCCAACTAACCCCTCATCTATGATGACGCCCATGTACCGATCGATAATTTTTGCATTATCGCTCTCCGCTGTTTTTTTCTTGTCGAACTCGAGTGCTAACGCTCAGGAGCAAGTCTTCATTTTTGGAGATCAATACTTGTGCCCTGGCCAGTGTGCCACTTGGTTTATAGAATTTCCTATCTCAGATGATTACCTCTATGAATGGCAGTTTGTAGGGGCCAATGGCCTCTCTTTTGAAATTACCACCGAAGGTTACGAGCCCGTCACTTCATGCGAATTGTTTGAGCCCGGTAGTTATTTCATTGAAGTCACGGTCTTTAGTCCGGATGGAGTCATTATAGCCCAAGGAGGGTACGACTTCTTTGTGGATTTCGAAGGAGATTTGTTCGGCGAAGTATACGGGACGCATACCACGGAATGTGAACAAGATACTTTTGCTTTCACTTTTCCCGGAGGTCTAAATGATTGTTATGAAGTTTGTGTGGGCACGGTCTCGACGATTGCTCTGGACCAAATTTTATTGAGTGGCGGGCCTTCGGACACGCTCATTACATCTCAAGGACAATGGTCGGTCTCCAATGGTACTATTCAGCCCAATGGTGGGACAGGAGGGGATGCAAATTTCAATATTCCAGAGGTATTCGCCTCACCCGGTCAGGAGGTTTGCTTGCCGATTACCGTCAATAATTTTGACAATATAGCAGGAGGGCAGTTCAGTATTAATTACAACGCTGCAATTTTGACCAATGTATCTGCAGCGTCGGTCACTAACGAGATTCCCGGATTTTCAATAGAATCAATTGACTTTCCTACACCTGGGAGTGTGACGGTATCCTGGTCGAGTGTGGGTACGGCTACTACTTTACCAGATGGTAGTGAGTTATTCGAACTCTGTTTCTTCGTCAATGGTACTACCTCTTCGGCGGTACTCTTTTCCAGTGCTCCTAACCCAGCAGAAATTATTGATGGTAACGGCAATGTGGTTCCGTTTAATGGCAGTAGTGGTGCAGTAATTATCGGTACTGCCCCGCCAGAGGTAATCACCATTTTGTGGGACGAAGAAGGACCCGGTTTTGCAAGTTTTAATTTCTGGACGGTTACGCCTAATGGCTGTGAAGTTTTTTCCAGTATCGATTTTTGTTTCGATGTAGTGCCACCGCCTCCAGCTGATTTTACGACGCAACCTCCGGCAGGACCTTCTGGGATTTTAGAAATCTGTGAAGGGCAAACGGTATTCTTCACTGCTGAATCGACCGAAGCTGATGCCTATCTCTGGGACTTTGGAGATGGTGGCGGATCATCCTTACAGAATCCGCAATACACCTTTGCCACGGCAGGTACTTTTGAAGTAGAATTGATCACCAGTGCTGGTTGTAACTGTGCGGATACCTCTCAGTTGACGGTGGTGGTAGAAGGTAATGACGCACCCTTTGTGGATTGCGTAGCTACGATCTGTGAAGGCACCTCTGTTACTTACACGGCCAATACCGGCTGTAGCAGTTACGTTTGGGAGATTAGTGGTAACGGCACCGTATTAGATGGTGGTGGTACCAGCGACGACTTCATTACGATACAATGGGGTGGTGGCCCAATAGGTGAAATTACGCTGGATACGGATGGTTGTCCAGATTTAAGTGATTGTACCGAGGCCGCTTACTTGCAGATTCCAATCATATCGAATACCACGGTGATTGATGGCCCACAACAGGTGTGTCGTGGGGACCAATCCGTGTATAGTGTTCCACCTTTTGAGGGAACAGAATTTACCTGGAGTGTTACCTCTTTTGGTACCATTATTGACGGGCAAGGTACCCCTACTGTAACGATCGAGTGGTTTGATGGCTTTATCCCTCCTGGCGCGCAACAAGTGAGTGTAGACTACAATAACTGCTATTTGGAATGCGGTGGTAGCGCAACGCTGGAAGTATTCGTTCGTCCCGAGTTTTATCTGACTGGAGAAATTGAATTGTGTGCTGACGGCTCTGCAGAGTACAGTGTCATCAACACTCAAACCAATACGGGCTTCCCCGCCAACTTTGAGGTACAAGCCGCCGATGGAACAGTGGTTTGGACCAGCCCTGGGGCGGGAAGCAACTTTACCATTGACTGGACTTTTGGTGCAGGAACCTATACCGTTTTAGCTACCCCACAGGACCCTAGCGGTTATTGTGTAGCTGCGGCAGAATTGCCGGTAAATATTTTGGCTGCCCCTCCTGCGGTGACGGCTATAATAGGACAAAGTGATATTTGTGCTGGCATTGCGTATGCCTACAGTATCGATGACCCTGTCGATGGCGAACGCTACCGCTGGACGATCAATAATGCCGGTACGGTAACGGAGCGGGAAGGAACTACGATTGCCGTTACCTGGCAGGCGGGCAGTCCATACGCATTAAGTGTGGTGCGCTTATCCCCGCCATTATTCTGTAGTTCATCAGAAACGAGTCTAGCTATCACTCCGGTGAGCAGTTTTGCCATTAGTGGTGATGATCAAGTTTGTTTGGATCAAATTGCTGCTTATACCAGTGATCAAACTGGGGATGTATTTTACGACTGGTCGATTAGTCCGGCCAGTGCAGGAACAATAACTGGATCTCCAGCCGACGCGAATATCGAAGTGCTTTGGCACAGCGCTGGCCCCGCGACGGTACTATTGGATATTTGTGGCCAACAAGAGATGTTCACAGTGAACGTGAACGCGCCCCCTCAACCTACGGTGAATGCCCCGGCTGCGCTTTGCTCGGGCAGCACCGCTATGGTTAGCACTGCAGTGGTCTACAGCACGTATTCCTGGCAAGATGAGGAAGGCAATGAATTGTCTACTGATCCTACTCCCGATTTGGGTGGCGGTTACTACCGGGTAGAAGTAACGGATGCTTTTGGTTGCTTAGGCCGCGAGACGTTCCAGATTTATGAGTATCCCGAATCTCAGATCAGCATCAGTACACCAGACTTTACCATTTTCTGTAACGTAGCGCCTTTCAGCCGCCTTTATGCGGTTAATACTGAAGATGGGTATAGCTATCAATGGTTCCAGGATGGTACGGCGCTAGCCGGTGAAACGAGCTCTACCTACACCGCTATTGCACTTGGCAACTACTGGGTGGATATCATTGATGAGAACGGATGTTCTTTTTCTTCCAATATCATCAGACTTGAGAACAACTGTGGCTCGGGACAAGGTACCGGTGGTGGACCAAATTGTAATAACCCCGATCACAGCTTTACCAGCATGGATAATGGTGCTTGTGATGATCGATCCTACACGGCCATTGCGGATGGAAGTATTCCCGGAAGTGTCTTCTGGATTTTTGATGATCCGGAAAGTGGCGTCAATAACACGGCTACGGGTGAAAACGTGAGCCACCTGTTCTCAAAACCCGGTTTCTACCGCATCTTCATGTTCGCCAATTACGACAACATGGGGACGGAGGTAACTTGTGTCACGATGATCCCCGATACGGTATTAGCGGTAGCTGAATTTGATTACGATGGCGTATGCCCAGGTGCACCCGTCCAATTTTATGACTTAACTACTTACCTCGACTTCGCGAACATTGTAAGCTGGGATTGGGATTTCGGTGACCCAGCCAGTGGTGCTGATAATACTTCCACGGATAAAGACCCCGTCCATACCTTCTCTGCTGATGGAGACTATACCGTTACTTTGACGGTAACTATGTCTTCGGGTTGTACAACCACACGCAGTCAAACCGTGAGCATTTTCCCGTATCCCTTTACCAATTTTGCAGAGCCAGATGTGAGCTGCGCTATGACCAGCCTTGAGTTCATCGCGGATGTAGAAGCCACGGTGTCTGATGTAGTTTGGGACTTTGGTGAACCCGCTAGTGGCGATGCCAACAGTTCTATCTTATTCAACTCCTTCCACAGCTACGGTGCTCCTGGTAGCTATACCGTAAGCCTGGAAGCCACCAGCATCTATGGCTGTGTTAATACTTTTGACCGCACCATAGATATCGAACCGAACAACTTGAGTGGGGAGATTGACCCGGCGGGACTTTCTACCCTTTGCGAAGGAGACGATTTACTCTTAACGGCACCAGCCAGCACCGCCGTAAGTTGGCTGTGGTCCACAACGGAGGATACCCAAAGCATTAGCGTAAATGAAGCCGGTACCTACAGTGTATTGTTGACGGATGCAGAAGGCTGTACTTATACGCCAGCGCCGGCGGTGGTGGATATTATTCCGGCACCACAAAGCCCCATCCGTGCGGTGGAATACAACGATTTCAACCAACCCATCAGTTACACTTACGATACGCTCTATGTGTGCTTTGGCGAAGATGTATTTCTACAAACCATTACGAATACCAGTTATACCTATCAGTGGTCTTCTGGTGATACGGATGAGGATACTGAGTTTACAGAAGATCGGGGCAATCTCCTTGCTCCGGGTGAGCACCTGATTACTTTGGATGTAACGGATACCAGCACCGGTTGTAGTGCAGTAGAGTCCTTCCTGATTGTGGTACGGCCTACGCCGGATATCCCCGTTCTAGATGCTGGTGGAGGAGCGTTATGTTCAGGCACTAGCCATACTATTTCTATTACCAATACGGCTAGCGATTTAGTTTACTTCTGGAGTAACGGCGACACGGGCACATCTGTAACAACCGATGAGGCGGGTGAATACTTCGTCACGGCAATTAATATTTTCGGTTGTCGGAGTGAGAGTGAAGTGACAGAAGTACTGGAGGGGCCGCAAGTGAGCTTGGTGCCAAATGGTTGTTTTACGCGCTGTGCACCCGATACCCTTTGTCTGCCTACTATCCCAGATGTAGTGAGCTATCAATGGTATCAGGATGGAATGGCCATCCCGTCACCAGAGGGTACGATTCCGAACCTGGTTATTATGGAAAGTGGTAGCTATACACTGGAGATGGAAGATGTGGATGGTTGTGTACAGACCAGTAGCCCACTCAATATTGATATCCTACCAGGTTTTGGTACCATTTTCGGTAACGTTTTCTTTGACCTTGACGATGATGAGGCCATTAGTGCGGGTGACGGCCCGGCGGAAGATATTCCAGTGGAAATTGTAGGGGATCTGGGTCTGACGGATGTAGCAATTACCGATGAAAACGGAACCTATGGTTTTGTGAATATTCCGGAAGATGACTACACCTTGAGTATCGACTCACTGGATGTGCCCGCTGGTTGGACGCCACAGATTAGCAGTATTGATACCACTTTCGTCGGATGTGATCAAGAGATTACTATTGATTGGTTGCTGATCAGAGCATGTGATTTTGATACCAATTTCGTGGCTAATGTTTGCCCGGGTGAGGACTTTATGTTTCAGGGGGTAGCTTATCCGATTGGCAGTGATAATACGGTGCAGAGTAGCGGTGCTACAGGTTGTGACACCACCTTCATGTTTACCGTGGCAGCCCTGCCTACGACAACAGAAACACTAGCGGTGAGTGTCTGTACCGGAGAAACCTACAACTATCAAGGAACGGAGTATCCCGCCGGTACGAACGAGACCATCGTATTGATGAATGCTGCGGGATGTGATTCAATTATTCAACTGCAAGTACAGGCATCACCAGCGATAGACTTTGATTTTGCGGTAGCAGAAAGTTGCCTTGATTTTGCTTCGGGCACTTTGGCGGTCACCGTGAATGACGGAGCAGGACCATTTGTCTACGCCATTGATGATGGCAGTTTCCAAACCAATGCTGATTTTCAGGGACTAGAAGTTGGTCCCTACAGCTTGACGGTAGAGGATGCTAATGGATGCCAAGAAACAGAAGACTTTACGGTGCAGGCCTTGCCTAGCCTTGTAGTGAATCTACAAGATCAGATCCTTCCCTGTAGTAGTCCCGAAATTCAACTGGTGCCGGAAATCATAAGTGGTGACGATGGCTTCCTACAGTTCTTGTGGAGTGATGGCGTGGCTACCTTAGAGCGTCCGGTCAGTGCACCAGGAACTTTGGAACTAGAGGTAAGCAATGGTTGCGAATTGGTGAGTGTGCCCGTAACCATTGAGCCGGAGATTTCCGCCCAAAGTGATTTGATCTATGTGCCTAATGCCTTCTCGCCTAATAATGATGGTGTGAATGATGACTTCCGCTTGTTCCCAAGTAACAATGCACTAGTGGAAGAGCTCGATTTTCAGGTGTTTGATCGCTGGGGAAGTATGCTGTTTGATGCACAATCTTGGGATGACGCTTGGACGGGCGTCAACAAGGGGCAACGTGCTTCTTCTGGTACCTACATTTGGCGCTTGGAGGCAAAAGTAAATCTGTGCGGCCAACTACTTGATGTGGTTGAGCACGGCGAAATTATATTGGTTCGCTAAGTGTGGTGCCGTAACCCAAAGACCGGATATCCGAAAGGATGAAAAGTTGGCTGGGGGAGGCAGCACACGTTTTTTAGAACCGGGAAGGAAATACTTATAATTTCCCTTTTAGCGGATGGAATGCGACAGCTTTCATCCGCTTTTTTTACCTTTGGAAACTGCCTTTGATAGGGCTTATTCTCTAATGTATTAGTGCTCGTCAAAAATTAATTTCCCTCCTTTGGTTTAGGCTTTTAGCTCGAATAAACTCATTGACAATCCTTTTCTTTTTCGCTAAAAACCTAAAGTCGGGAATTAATTGTTTGATTGTTAATAAAACAAAATAGAACTACTATATGTCTTTCGAAATGACAGGGAAGCTTCACAAGAAGTACGACACAGAAAACAAAACCGATAGTTTTCAAGCTCGCGAATTTGTGGTGCTAATGGAAAGTGGAAATTACCCACAACACATCAAATTTCAATTAACCCAAGACCGCTGTGCACTTTTGGATCCTTTTGAGGAAGGGCACGAAATTAAGGTGCACTTTGATTTGCGCGGCCGCGAATGGAACGGTAAGTACTTCACTAATCTGAATGCTTGGCGCCTCGAGGCTCCTGCCGCAGCTGCGGCTCCTTCCGCTCCCGCTGGTGAGGATAATTTCTTCCCTGCGGCAGATGATGAACCAAGTGTGGCAGCAGATGACGATTTGCCATTCTAATTACTAAGACAACTCTATGGCCGGGCAACTATTTGATAACCACGGGCGACACATAAACTACCTTCGCTTAGCAGTGACAGATCGCTGCAATTTGCGTTGTTTCTATTGTATGCCCGAAGAGGGAATCGATTACGTTGCCCGCAAGCAGTTGCTCTCCTACGAGGAGATGGTGCGTGTCGTGAGTGTGCTAGTACCACTAGGGATTACCAAAATCCGTCTTACGGGTGGAGAACCTTTTTTGCGCCGAGATTTTATGGATTTTCTGCGCAGTATTAGCCGTCTGGAAGGCTTGGAACAAATTAACCTGACCACGAATGGTACGCTCACGGAACAGCATATCCCCGAACTCAAGGCCATGGGGATTCATTCGGTAAACCTTAGTATTGATACGCTGGATCAGCAACGTTTCTACGATATTACTCGTCGTGATAGCCTGCCCCAGGTATGGTCGACTTTTGAGGCATTGATTGATTCCGGGATTCCCACTAAGCTCAATGCCGTAGTCATGGATGGCCGCAATATTGAGGACATTTTGCCTATGGTAGAACTCACCGAACGCTACCCGGTAAGTGTACGCTTCATCGAAGAAATGCCATTCAATGGCGATGTGGCGCATTATCAACAATTGCCCTGGGATCACCGCAAGATCATTGCTCATGTCCGAACAAAGTATCCCGATATGGAGAAACTGCCGGATCCACCCAGCAGTACTTCATACAATTATCAGATTCCAGGTCACCAGGGGACGGTTGGGGTAATTGCCGCATATTCGCGTACGTTCTGCGGCACCTGCAACCGTATTCGCATTACTCCTCAGGGCTTACTCAAAACATGTCTTTACGACCAGGGTGTCTTCAGCGTACGAGATATTCTTCGCGCTGGCGCAACGGATGAGCAGTTACAAGATGCTTTTGTCTCCGCTTTAAATAATCGTGCCCGTGACGGCTGGGAAGCAGAAGGACGACAGAACTCTGATCCTAACTCCCGAGAAAGCATGGCAACGATTGGCGGGTGAAACCACTTCTAGAGCAAAATTGTTATTTTTATATTGATAATGATGAGGTTTGGGTATCCAGACTGATACCACGTCGAGTATGATAAAATAACCGCTACTGGTATGAGCGAACAATTCGATACATCAACAGAACTGTACCAGTGGACGACCACGGAATTTCATCAAATGGTGGCAGCAGGCATTTTGGATGAAGATTCCAGAGTAGAATTAATTAACGGTCAAATTCTGCACATGAGCCCGGTAGGGAGATTTCATGCTGCCTGTGTTAGTTATCTAAATGATTGGCTTGTACAGCTATTGCGAGAAGCCTACATTATTCGTGTGCAAGACCCAATTTATCTTGATGAGTATTCTGAGCCTGAACCAGATATTGCAATAGTCAAACGGCGTCCGGACTTTTATGCTGCTGGGTTACCAACCCCAGCAGATATTGAAATCTTAATTGAAGTAGCTGATACTTCTGTAAAAAGAGATGCGGAGGTAAAACAAAGTTTGTATGCTAACGCCCTCATCAAGGAGTACTGGATGATAGATTTGAATGAACTCACACTCAAAATTGCCACAAACCCTCGGACTGGTAACTATGAGACTGTTGAAGAATTTCTACTCAAAGACTCCTTTCCTCACGACTTGATTGGAGAAATTCAAATTCGACATTTTTTCCCTTGGTTATCTTAAGTACTTCTAGCAAATGTCATTTACACACTTAGATGAATCCGGCAACCCCAGCATGGTGGATGTGGGTGAAAAACAAGTTACCCGTCGTACCGCCCGTGCTCAAACCATTGTGGTATTAGGTGATACTATTATGGAAATGCTGGAAGGCGATGAAATACAGACGAAAAAAGGTCCTGTTTTTCAAACGGCTATCCTAGCAGGAATAATGGGAGCGAAAAAAACAAGCGAGCTAATTCCACTCTGCCACCCACTTGGGTTAGAAAAAGTTGGGGTAGATATCAGTATTAATGATGCCCGTGAAGTGGTTATCGTATGTACAGCCCGCCTGAGCGGAAAGACGGGGGTCGAAATGGAGGCCCTTACCGGAGCCAGTGTTGCCGCACTCACCATCTACGATATGTGTAAAGCCTTCAGCCACGATATTATTATCAAAGAAACTCGGTTGGTGGAGAAAACTGGTGGAAAATCAGATTACCGCAAACCGGCCTGATGAAGAAGAAACATCAAAAGCACGCTAAGCTGGCCCGCCCGAATTATGGTAAATTTCATCGCCAAGAGTGGGGGATAATTGGTGCTACTTGTGGGCGTATTCAGGTGCTAAGTGCCAAGTTGATAGCGACTTTACAAGTACACTATAAATTGGCCTACGTGGATGCCGACAACGCTGCGGGTGAGGATGCCGAGCGGATGCCCGTGGCGGGTAGTGCTATGGTGTATACGGATAAAATCAATCACTATCAGTACAATGTTCAGGAAGAGCTCAATACCTTCCACCACCGTCCACTTTTCGAGCAAGTAGATGGCGTTTTGCTTAATGGTAATCATTTCCGCGCCAAGCGACAAATCGTGGTTTTGGACCCTAATGAAGAGGAGAGCTTGAGGCGAAAGCTAGATTGCCTGACCGATGTAGCGCTGATTCTCACTACAGATGAGGTGTCAAAACCTTACGAATTCTTAGTTGAACACCTGGGAGAACACCGACCATTCATGATGCCTCTAGGTGACATCAACGGCATTATTCAGTGGCTCCGTGCCCAATTAACTGCAGCCCGTGCGCCCTTGTATGGTCTTGTGTTGGCGGGTGGTAAAAGTCAACGCATGGGCGAGGACAAAGGCTTGATTGATTACCATGGCCTCCCCCAGCGCGAATACCTGGCGCAGCAATTGGCTGGGGTTTGCCAAAAGGTATTTTATTCCCTGCGCCCAGATCAAGAGGCACCCGCTTCTGGAGAAGTAATTCGTGATAGTATTATTGGCTTAGGTCCATTTGGAGCCATCTTATCCGCTTTTCGCGAATATCCTGATGCCGCCTGGTTGGTAGTAGCCTGTGATCTTCCGCTGTTAGATCGTGAAGGCCTACAGACCTTAGCGCAAAAACGAAATCCATCCAAGCTGGCAACAGCTTTCCATAATCCGGCCACTGGCAGACCTGATCCCCTGGTAACAATTTGGGAGCCGAGGGCATATACGGTCTTACTGCAATTCTTAGCACAGGGTTACAGTTGCCCTCGTAAGGTCTTGATCAACTCCGCAGTGGAGGTTCTTCAACCTGAGAATGCGCAGATCTTATTGAATGCCAATTCACCGGAGGAGCGGAAACAAGTTTTGCGGGAGCTGGGAGGGTAACAAGAACTGAAAATCCAAATACGCTAGCTGTACTAAAGTTTCTATGCAGCCAAGCAGCAAAAACAAAAAACATGAAAATATTTCAACTAACGTTCGTACTGCTTTTCACGCTATCATTCTCCTTTAGCCAAACTGATAAGAACGTCAATTTTAATAGAGTAAACTCTACTATAGATTCTACTATTAATGATGAAATAGTGCTAATCCAGGAATTTGTTGTTTTTGCTTCAATTGATTCCGTTTGGAATGCATACACCACCAAAAACGGGTGGGAAAATTGGGCGGTCTCTATTGCAGAAATCGATTTTAGAATAGGTGGCCTTATTAAAACAAATTACAATCCCGAAGGGACGATTGGAGATTCTACAACAATTACAACTCACATTATTAATTATGTCCCAAGAAAAATTTTAACCCTCCAAGCTGAGATCACTTCTAATTTTCCTGAATTCATGAAAAAAGAAGCTGAAAACTTTTATAACGTAATCTATTTTGAAGAACTAGATAATGAATCTGTTTATGTCAGGTCCTATGGAATAGGATATAAGAATACTGAAAAATACCTATCACTCTTAAAGTACTTTATTCCAGCAAACGAAATGTCTTTAATGAATCTAATAGAATACTTAGAAAGAGATTAGCTGGAGAGCTCAATGCGGTTTGCCGAGAAAAGAAAACCGAGCGCTAACAAAGTATAAAACAACCGTTCCTGACCAGGCCTTTATCCACTCGACTAAATGCCGGCTAGCCAGATCGTCTACATAAGTCTTTGGGTGTAACAGCGGCAATCAAAGTTAAAAGTAGTAGGTTCTACCTACTTTAATTGCCACTGCTATTTAATCCTACGCCTCTATCTCTTCCATCTTTTCTACTTTCCGAAGAATACTGATTAAAACGTCTTTAGCTTCGCTCAAGCTACTTACATCTTCCTTGGTCATAATCAGGTGGCGGCGTGCCTGTTTGAGGCTTAAGCCACGCAACTTACCTTCAGTAGTAATGAGCTGCATGATGTTGTTAAAGCGCTGCGTTTCGTAATAAAGACTTTGTGGGTCTTCTACGAAGAAAGCTCGGAGTTTTTCGCTTTTTAATAAGATGCGTTCGAAGCCTAGTTTCTTGCATTCCCAACGCAGGCGTAAGCCATCAAAGAGTTCTTCCACTTGTGGAGGGATCGGCCCAAAACGGTCACGTAGTCCTTCTCCAAATTTAGCAAGGTCTTCTTCGGTCTTGATGTCGTCCAGTTGAGTGTACAGATTCAAGCGTTCCTGGATATTCATCACGTAGGCGTCCGGGATGAGCATTTCAACATCCGTATCTACCTGTACATCGCGGACGAAGTCGAGACTTTTTTCCAGGTCTTCGCGGAAGAGATCTTGGAACTCTTTTTCCTTCAATTCACGTACTGCATCATCCAATACACGTTGATAGGTTTCGTAGCCGATATCGGAAATGAAGCCACTCTGTTCGCCACCGAGTAAATTACCAGCGCCACGAATGTCCAAATCTCGCATGGCGATATTGAATCCACTGCCTAGTTCACTGAATTCTTCTAAAGTGCGTAGACGACGACGGGCCTCGGGCGTCAATACGCTTAATGGAGGAGCCATTAAATAGCAGAAAGCCCGCTTATTTGAACGCCCTACCCGACCACGTAGCTGGTGTAAATCACTCAAGCCAAACTGGTGCGCATTATTGATGATCATGGTATTGGCGTTGGGAATGTCCAAACCAGTTTCAATAATGTTGGTACAGATGAGTACCTCGTGTCTGCGATCAATAAAGTCAATGAGTACACGCTCTAGTTCTTTAGGCTCCATTTGACCGTGGGCTACCGCAATATCTACATCCGGCACCAAACGGCGTACCAGGGCAGCCATATCTATTAGGCTTTTGACCCTATTGTGCACAAAGAATACCTGACCACCACGCTGTACTTCGTAGTAGATGGCATCTTTGATCAATTCCTCTTTGAATACCCGAACCTCCGTGTGAATAGGCCGGCGGTTGGGCGGCGGCGTGCGGATAATGGAGAGGTCTCGTGCCGCCATCAGGCTGAACTGCAGCGTACGTGGAATGGGAGTAGCAGTGAGCGTGAGGGTATCCACATTCACTTGTAGATTGCGGAGCTTTTCCTTAGCGGCTACGCCAAACTTCTGTTCCTCGTCGATAATGAGCAAACCGAGGTCTTTAAACTTGAGCTTTTTGTTGAGTAGCGCATGGGTGCCAATAAGTAAATCTACTTCTCCGGCTTCTGTAGCTTTAAATACCTTGTTTCGTTCACCAGTGGTACGGAATCGGTTCACATAATCCACATTCACTCCAAACTCCTCCAAGCGCCCTTTGAAGGTACGATAGTGCTGTAGTGCCAGAATGGTAGTAGGTACGAGTACAGCCACCTGCTTGCCACCAACAACGGCTTTAAAGGCTGCCCGCACGGCAATTTCCGTCTTGCCAAAGCCTACATCCCCACAGATCAGGCGATCCATTGGGTAGGCCTTCATCATGTCTTCCTTTACGTCCTGCGTAGCTTTGAATTGATCAGGGGTATCCTCGTACATGAAACTAGCTTCCAACTCATTTTGGAGGTAACCATCTTGCGGGAAACTGTGCCCTTTACTAGCCTTTCGTTTGGCATAAAGCTTAATGAGTGAGGCTGCAATATCTTTGACTTTCTTTTTGGTCCGCGCCTTGAGTGACTTCCAGGCATCTGACCCCAGCTTGTTGAGCTTTGGTGCGGGAGCCTCCTTGCTAGAGTGTTTCGAGAGCTTATGTAGAGAATTAATGCCAACGTAAAGCAAGTCGTTGTTCTTATAGACAATCCGTACAGATTCCTGCGACTTACCACCTACATCCAGTTTCTCTAACCCACTGAAGCGGCCAATTCCGTGGTCAATGTGTACCACAAAATCACCGGGCTCCAGTTCGCGGAGCATCTTGAGATTGAGCGCTTGGTCTTTGGTGAAACCACGCTTGAGTTTGTAACGGTGAAACCGCTCAAATATCTGGTGATCAGTATAGCAGACGATACCCAAATCCAAGTCGACAAAACCTTCGCTGATCGGTTTAATGATGGGGTGGAACTGTACGTGGGCCTCCAGGTCATTGAAGATGCTATAGAAGCGTTCTACCTGCTTGGGGTTATCCGTGAAAAGGAAGTTCTCACGGCCATCAGCGGTATTGCTATTCAGGTCTTTGATCAACAGGTCAAAGTTCTTGTTGAAGCTGGGCTGAGGGCGAGTCTGGTAGCTAACCTTTTGTTGGACGGGAATCGGCTGTGCGTGATCCGTCATCAAAACAATGGGATGATCGGCCACATCTGCGGCTACTTCTCCAGGACGAATAAAGGCCCGGTCACGGAAAATTTCTGCCAGGTCTCCTTCATCGAGGATGGTGATGGTTTTGGCAAACTCTTCCGCTTTTTCAAAACAGGCTTGCAGCTTATCGAGCAAGACTTGCAAATCGCTAATCCAGATGGTCGTGTCTGGCGGGAGGATTTGAAAGAGTGCAACTTTTTCTTCCTGGCTAAACTTGGTATTGATATTCGGTACAATAGATACCTGACGAATAGTTCGAACCGATAACTGATCAAGTGGATTGAAAGTGCGGATGGTTTCCACTTCCTCATCAAATAGCTCAACGCGGTACGGATATTCATTACCGTAGGAGAAAATATCGATGATGCCTCCGCGGATACTAAACTGGCCGGGTTCGTAGACAAAATCTTCGCGGCTGAATCCATATTCCGTCAGCAGCTCAATGATTGTACCGACGTCCACTGTTTCCCCCACCTGGATATTGATCCGATTCTCATTGAGTACCTGTGGCGAAACTACTTTTTCAAATAGAGCTTCTGGGTAGGTTACTACAATCTCCCCTTTGGCCTTGGATTGGGTCAAGTGATTGACCGTTTCCGTGCGTTGCAGCACATGGTTGGTATCGAGCACCTCGAAGTACATGGGACGCTTGAAGGAGTCTGGGAAGAAACGTACAGGCTTGGGTTCTAGTAAACCTGCAATGGTGTTTTGAATGTAAGCGGCCTCCTCTTTGTCGTTCGCAACTACCAAATGATGCCGCCCTGCTTTCTTGTAGGCACTGCTAATGATGAAGCTACCGATACTGCCTTTTAGCCCAAGTAGCTGGAGCCGAGGGTGGGGTTGCCCCTCCTCGCTTACCAAACCGCTTAACAATTGTGCCAAGCGCTCATCCGCCTGATATCGCTGCAAAAGATCTTCTAAATTTCCCACTATGGTCGGAGTCGCTTGAATTGAGCTAAAAGTATGCGGCATAGAACGAATTCGTAATTCCGCGCCGCAAAGATACGCATTGGAAACGCGCTGTTGTCCAATATGTTTGAAAGCGGTTACTTTAGGTCAACTTATCCCGCTGAGAGGCTGTTGTATGCCCGGAGCGCGCTTGTATTATCGCGCCATTACACCCATCTCCACACATGGACAGTCTTACACAAATCACTCTGGGCGCCGCAGTTGGCGAAGTAGTCCTTGGTAAAAAAGCAGGTAACCGGGCAATGGTCTGGGGCGCTATCGCCGGAACCTTCCCTGACTTGGATATTTTGGCGAATGCCGTAACCGATCCTGTTAGCTCTTTAGCTTATCATCGGGCTTTTACTCACTCTGTTGCTTTCGCGGTCATCATTCCGCTTGGTTTGGGCATGCTTATACACCGCATATATGGTGGACGAGAAGGACCATTGCCCCAACAAAAAGGATGGGCGCTGCTGGCGGGTTGGCTGTTCTTCTTCGCTACGCTATTTATTGGCAGTAGCCTGATGCCGCTGGAAATATATGGTCTTGGTGGTATCGCCTTGGCGGTGAGCCTGGCCATGGTGGCTTTTCCGTTGTTGATATACTTGCGAGAATTAGGTAGAAAAGAACCGAGTACAAACGAAAATCCGGGCTGGTTGGGTTGGGCCCAATTGTTCTTTTGGGCCATCTTGACCCACCCCTTACTGGATGCCTGTACAACCTACGGCACACAGCTTTTTGAGCCGTTTAGCACTTTAAGAGTTGCCTGGAATGTGATCTCTGTTGCTGATCCATTGTACACCGCTCCTTTTCTGATTTGCTTGATTATGGCCAGTAGGCAAGTACGGGGAAGCCAGAAACGCTCCCACTACAATTGGGCGGGGATTATCATTAGCAGTTTCTACTTACTGATCTGCACAGGAATTTACATGTACGCTGATTCGCGCATGGAGGCCACACTAGAAAAAGACGAGATACCGGCTACTCGGCACGTAATAGGCCCTACTATTCTCAATAGCATACTGTGGCAAGGCACCGCCGAAACCGAAGGCAACTTCTATACGGGGCAGTATTCCCTATTTGATAAAGAGCCTTACTTCAAATTAAAGGAAGTACCCAAAAACCATGAATTGGTGCAAAATGCCTTGCAAGACCGCGACGTGTCTATCTTGCGCTGGTTTACGGATGGCTACTTCAGCGTGGAGCAGATAGGAGATTCTTTGTACCGACTAAACGACCTGCGGTACGGACAAGTGGATATTCCAGGACAGGAACGGCCCCAACATATTTTCTATTTTGTACTCAAGGAAGTAGATGGCGAACTGCGCTCTGTGCACGTGCAGCAAGGACCAGAGGACCGCGAGGCTATATTTGGGCGATTAGTAGACCGAATTATGGGAGAGTAGGAATTGGATTAGCGTCAGAATTGGAATTAGAGTTGGAATAAACCTCTTTCTTTGTGGCCCGGTAAACATTTGAATACCTGAGCTCAGTTGGCAAAAACGAGATCTACCCCGATGGAACTGAATCATAAGACTTTTGGCCAAGGGCCACCCTTGCTCATCCTCCACGGACTTTTTGGCACCTTGGATAATTGGCAAACCTTAGGTAAACGTTGGGCAGAGCATTACACGGTAGTGTTGATTGACCAGCGTAACCACGGGCGCTCCCCCCATTTAGACGCCCATTCCTACCCCTTAATGGCCGAAGATCTTAAAGCTTTCATGGAGGCCAATTGGATGTACGAGGCCACCTTGCTGGGGCATAGTATGGGCGGAAAGACGGTCATGCAACTGGCTACCCACTACCCAGATATGGTAGAAAAAATGGTAGTGGTAGATATTGGTCCTAAACCTTATCCAGGTGGACACGAAACGATAATCCAAGCGCTCAATGAATTGCCATTAGAGCAAATTAACGATCGTAAGGAGGCGGATGCTTTCCTGGCCAAGCGCATTGCGGACTTTGGTGTACGCCAATTTTTGCTCAAAAATCTGACCCGCGAAAAAAGTGGCGGTTATCGCTGGAAGATGAACCTATCCGTCCTGACTCGCGACTACCAGGCTATTCTGGAAAATATTGAGACGGAAGAAACCTACGATGGGCCTAGCCTATTTGTACGAGGGGAAAAGTCAAACTACATCCAAGATGGAGATTTGGAGACTATTCAGGAAAGCTTTCCTGCGGCTAAATTAGTGACGATTCCCAACGCGGGTCATTGGGTGCACGCCGAACAGCCACAAGCACTTTTTGATGCCGTAAGTACCTTTCTAACCGAATAACCGGCTGCTTAGCACGATTCATTCATTGCAAACACATTGTCAATATTCCTCCGGCTTACAACAATCAATTATCTTGAACGTATAGTTTAGATAGATGAATTAGAATTAGAATCGGAATTAGAGTTAGAATGTGGACTCAAAGCGAGGTTCTCCGAATGCCTATTTTCTTATTCTAATTCTCACTCTAATTCTAATTAACAGAAAGCCCCCACGCATAATAGCATCTTTATGAACAAACATATTTTCCTCGTCGGCGCACTCGTAGGTACTTTTCTTTTGGGTACGGCCTTCACCGTCAGTAATGAGAAGGACAAGTACTTTGAGATTATCAAGAACATTGAAATCTTCACCAATCTTTACAAAGAGGTCAACAGTAACTATGTGGACGAAATTGATCCTGGTCAACTGATGCGTACCGGCCTGGAGGCGATGGTGGGTTCTTTGGATCCGTTTACCAACTACATTAGTGAAGCCGATATTGAAGGTTACCGCTTTATTCAAGAAGGACGTTACCACGGCATTGGTACCAAGCAGAAGAAGATTGGTGAGTACGTCACGGTTACGGAATTGTACAAAGACCAACCAGCGGATCAAGCTGGCCTGCGTCCCGGAGATCAATTTATCTCGGTGGATGGGCAGAGCGCAGTAGGGCGTTCGTTGGAGCAACTGGATGAAATCATGCGTGGATTCCCGGGTACGACTATGAATCTGGTGATTCGTCGCCCTGGTATTGCCGAAGAGTTAGACATTGAGCTTATTCGGGGAGACGTAGAAATCAATAACGTCCCTTACTACGGCATGGTGAGTAGTGATGTAGGCTATATCAACCTATCCATCTTTAGCCGTAACGCTGGGCGTAACATCTTGAATGCGTTTCAGGATTTGAAGCAAGAAAACCCAGGCATGAGTGGCCTTATCCTGGACCTCCGTGGCAACGGTGGTGGTTTGTTGAACGAGGCCATTAACATCAGTAATATATTCATCCCCCGTGATGAGGTAGTAGTGACTACCCGTGGCAAAGTGAAAGACTGGGACCGTACCTATAAAACTATGAATCAGCCCATCGATACCGAAATTCCAGTGGCGGTTCTAGTGAACAAAGGTTCGGCTTCTGCCTCCGAAATTGTAAGTGGAGTAATGCAGGATTATGACCGGGGTATTCTGATTGGTCAGCGCACTTACGGTAAAGGCCTGGTGCAAAATACGATGGAAGTAGGGTACAATGCTCGCGTGAAAATCACGACGGCTAAGTACTATATTCCTAGTGAGCGTTGTATCCAAAGTGTGGAATACGAAAACGGTGAGCCAGTAGCTATTGCTGATGATAAGCGTGCACGTTTCAAGACGAAGAATGGCCGTACAGTACTAGATGGTGGTGGTGTTAAACCAGATATCGTATTGGAGCCGGCAGAGGAAAAAGGCATAGTGAAAGCGCTTCTGGATGATAATATGATCTTCAACTACGTAACTGACTGGACCCTCGCTAATCCTACCATTGACTCGACGGATACTTTCCAGTTTACAGATTACGCCGGCTTTGAACGCTACCTGCAGGATCAAAACTTTGAGTACCGCAGTGAAGCGGAAAAAATGCTAGCCAAATTGGCGGAAACTGCTGATGAAGAGTCGGTAAATATTGATACAGAGGCGAACCTCATTCGTCAAAAACTGGATGCTTCTCAAGCTGCCAAACTGGCCGCAAATAGAGATTTGATCATTCGCTTAATTGAGAAGGAAATTGCTGGTCGCTACTACTACCAGCGTGGAAAAGTGCAGATTGGTCTACGCAATGACCCAGAGGTGAAAGAGGCAGTTAGTGTATTGAATGACGCTGGTCGCTATCAAAGCATTCTTGGCGGCAGCTAGGAGTTTTCTATAGACATAGTTCTCGGAGAACTCAAAATTCTCCGAGAACTTTCTCTTGCTAAAAGAATCGATTACCATTACTGGTATCTACATCTTCTTTTTCTTGTCCAAATTGTAAGTTGGCCCCCAGGCGGAAGTTTGCCAGGTTAGCATCCTTTGGCCGGAAGGCAGAGATGATGTTATCTGTGGCTAGGATAATGCGGGCTGGTCCAATACTTACCGTTGCGTTTACGCCAAGGTTGTCAAAGCGCTCATTACGTAATCCGTAGAAGGCTCCCAGGCGCAGTAGTGGGGAAAAGTTGATGCTTCCCGTGACCGCAAGTCCAGTGGTATTGATATCCCTATAATCATTGGTGAAACCAATCAGGCCTACGCTGATTTGTTCATCTATTTCATACTGACCACTGAAATAATACTTAGCACCAATCGTAGTGGTATAGCTTTGGCTAGTTTCAATCGGCTCGTAGGTGTCATAGAGGGAGTCAATGATAGAACCAAAAGATTCTTCATTGTCCAAAAGGTCTTGTGCTACATCCAGTCCTTCAAATTCGTAGGCACCTTCGAGTGTATAATTATTGACGTTCTCCTCCCAGCTAATTTCACCACCAAGATCAACTGCACTGACGGCGATCTGCAGGCGATTCAACTTAACGGCAATACCCAAGTCAAAAGCCATGCCGCTGTTGCCACCAAAGAGCTCATCGGTAGAGAAGTTGCCAAAATCGAAATTCACGTTTACATCACGAAGGCCATCGTAGTTCAGTGTACCGGCTGAGTTGACCACATAATCGGCATCCATACGCAGCTGGTAGATGTCATCATCGGTAGTGAGTTGTAATTCACTGTTGCCAGTATTCAGGTTAGCACCACCACTTAGAAGTTTTACCCGTCCACCAACTTTGATATTGTCTCCAATTTTGTAAGAAGCGCCCAAGGCAAACTCATGATAGGCGGTCACATCAAAAGCAGGACCAAACTCGACCGTCTGGCCGATGAATTGTGCGTTGCCTTCCCAAATCAGCTGGGCCAGCGTCTTGGGGTAATCAATGAGTGCGTTGAAACGCAGACGGTGGCCAATATTTAGCCCCAGGGCTCCGAATTGAAAGCCAATACCGATGGTTTCAATATCCAAATCTTCGCGCAAGATGTTCTGCGCCTCCATCTGACTGATGGCATTGCTTACGTCCAATACCTGGCGCCCACCTTCCTCCACTAGTAAATCGTTGAAGGTGATATTGGTAACCCACAAGTTGTTATAGATACCCGGAAGATTGATGGTAAACCCGCTGGGTTGCAGTGCTGGGTTGGCATTCATGTTTTGCCAAGTATTGACCAGCATGAGACTGCTCAGGTCATTTTGTGCCGACAGTGTAAGACTACCAAGGGTAGCACACAACAACAGACAAACTGTCGACTTCCATATTTTTGAGATCATATTCTCCTTTGGTTTAGTTAGGGGGAAAAATTAATTGCCGCTGACGCCTAGAATAGCGCCGACTTTCACCTTCACATCCTGATCGTTTAGAATCTGAACCGATTGCTCACCATCGGTCGTCGTGAAGAAGGTGGCGACCACCTCCAGTTGAGTAGCACCTTTAATTTTGGTGAAACGATCGGCAGGGAAGTCAGAAAAAGTAACGGTTTCCTGAATATCAGTCGGGCGCCCGTCTGAGCCTACGGGAGCACCGGCAATCACGCGGGTAGGTGCGTCGTAAAGCGAGTCTAGTGCATTGCCCGCCTCGTCGCGGAAGTAACCTTGCACGCCTATCGCTACTGGCATGGCGTTTTCGGTAACCATTTTGAATTCTGCGTAGTCGGCATTGTCTAAATCTGTTAGACTCAAGTCAAAAGTATCTCGCACACCAAAGTTGATAGCCCAACCGTAGAGTGGTAAATCTACTTCCACGAGCACGCGATAGAAGGAACTGTCGGTTACAAAACCTCGAATATCGGTATCACCATCAGGATTGGTAGCGGCACTGACGTCGTAATTGATGGCAATTGGACCTGAACTCAGAATTTCGCGAATATTAGAGTTGTCTTTGTCAAAGACAAAATCAGTTGAGGTCACTTCACCAACTTGGTCCAGTGAAGGAAAAGGGAATTCGATACCCTCATCGATGAATTCACTCTCCAACGGAAGTGTTGTACCGTCCACCGAAACTACATCAAATTGATCGACAATAGCTCGGGTTGGAATACCAAAAGAGTTTTCGAAATTGAACGTGATAACTGGCTCTTCAAAAAACACATCACCCCGAATCCAATTGTCAAAAAAGTCAATCTCAATGCTATCAGGGTCACTGGAATGACTGATTTGTCCCAGGTAACCTTCCGCATAACTGAAGGCTAGCTGAGCAATCAAAATACCGGTGCCCGAAGATGGTTCAACCTCTACTCCGTCGGTATCTATTGCTTGGTATTCTACGTAAATAGAATCATTTACGGTAGTGATGCTGTAGTCCGCTAAACTAATTGGATTGAGGATGTTATCTCTTGGCGTACATTCCCCTTCAACTCCAGCGGTAGGGAGTTCGCGAACTACCGTAAGCGGTTCCCCATCTTTAATTACGGTAGGGAAAGTAAGGGTGATGGTAAGGTCTTTATCGTGGCAGTTTTCCAGCGTCCAGAAGAGATTCCCTTCTTTCAAGTCCATGCGATCAATAACCAAGCCATCAGGGCCAGAGAATGGCAGTGCTTGTACGGTACTTTCGATAGCGATACCACCGGCACCAGCTAGGGTTGCGTTAATGGCCTCAAAAACATCATCGGCGTTTTCGGTAAGAACACTACCCGAATATTGCAAACGGAGCAAGCCGTCGGGTAAGACGGTGAGAACGGAGTTTTCTTCAAAGTTATCCAGCAGATCATTCATCGAAAAGCTGGTGTTCAAAAGAGGAACGGCATACTCAGCCTCGTAACGAGAACCTTCTGCGTCCTCCAATTCAGCAAACTGGCTACAGCCTACTAATGCAGTCAGGGACAGCGCTAAAACACTTAGCCGAAGCACTGAAAAAAGATTGTTTTGTAGTTTCATAAGTCTCGTAGCTGTTTCTTAGCAACTTGTTGATCGGACATACCTTGGACCGATGTGCTAGAAATGGTTTAACACAACTCGAAAGGGAAGTTCTTCAGTAAAATCCGGGGAAAAGGTAGTAAGTGGATGTTGCAAACTCGCAGCAGCACTTAGTATGCTTATCTGCTCTTTATAACGACAAAGATACACGAAATGCTGCAAGTGACTTTAATGTCTGCTTCGAAAACGCAGCGCCAAGACAAAAATTATATACATATTTAATTCAAGTAGTTATCTTGTCTGCCTAAGTTTTAATAGATGGTGCCCGACCTGGTACAACAAGATAATCCTCTAATAATAGCAGCTCGCCAAAGAGCGGCCGAACTAAGCTTGCAGTATCAGGACCCACGCCAGTTGTTGTACACCGAACAATTAGGTGCTTATCTGGAGGAAAAAGTACAGCAATTCGGTCAAGCTGATCAACTACCAGAGGCCACTGTCCAACTAGCACAACTGACCGCACTCTTCTATCCTATCGGAATTCAGCTTGATCCAGCTGCCCCGGCCAAAGCGGCGCAAGCTGCCGGAGCTGATTTTTTGCAAGAGCAGCAAGCTGATCTGATCGCACCACTACAAAATGCGCTGGAAGAAAGCTTTCAAAAGCAGGGTAGGGAAGCAGCCAGTAAGTTGGTGCTAGACGCACTAGTGGGCATTATCTGTGACGATGAGCCACACCATTGGGCGCAAGTCCGTCAATTGGAACAAGAGCTTAAACAGGGGAATACCGATCGTTTAGCGCAAGCGCAAATGCGTTTACAAGAGTTGCTCAATATTCGCTATCATTCCACCGCGGGGCGTGCCTATTGGCAAGAGAAAGTGGCCCAAACGGTGATTGCGCAAAAGAAGAAGCTGGAAAAATTAAGTCGTGGTTTGGCCAGTGTGGGGGAGCAGAAAACGGCACCCTTTGCTGATCTTGAGCCCCAACTACCAGTGCGCGGAGCCCAAACTTATTTTCGGGCGGTTTATCGCAATCATATCAACTTAAGCGCCATAGCCGATAACAAGGCAAATATCATGATCAGTGTCAATTCGATTCTTATCAGTGTACTGATCACCTTTTTATCCTACCGGAATATTGCCGAAACGCAGCCCGCTATTTTGCTACCGGTGGTGATTTTCCTGGTCACGGGTATCAGCTCTTTGGTCTTTGCGGTTTTATCCGCCCGCCCAAAGGTTACTAACATCAACGCGGCTCAAGCCGATAAGCCCAGCAAAGGATTGGCGTTCTTTGGTAATTTTGTGCACCTGAGTAGTGAGGTCTTTGAAGATGCTATTGATGATATGTTTCACAGTAGTTCGCTGCTTTATTCCAATATGGTGCAGGATTTATATCACTTGGGAAAAGTTCTGGATCAGAAATACCGTTACTTGTCTATTGCTTACAATATATTCATGGTAGGCTTGATTGTGACGGTCCTTCTATTTCTCTTTACTTTATTTGCCTTCTAGCATGACGCAAAAGAATGAAATTCGATTTCTGCATAATGATCATCCACAGGGTGTGCCGGTGATATCTCGCTTGGTATTGACCGTTACTTTCCACTTGAACCGCTCATTTGTTTGCGTTAAATAGTCCCCTTTCTCATGCAAGATCAAGCAGTTGAAGTACGCGCCGGTGAAGAGCTCAATCTAGAGCAGCTTACACAATATCTTCTTAAGCACGTACCTGGTTTTACGCACATCAACGCTATCCGGCAGTTTCCCGGTGGCTTTTCCAATCTGACTTATTTGCTGCATACTAATCTAGGCGAATGGGTTTTACGTCGGCCACCTAAGGGTGCTAAAATTAAATCGGCTCACGATATGGGGCGTGAGTATCGCGTTTTGGAGAAACTGCAGCCGATCTACGGGCGCATCCCGGCTCCCATCCACTTGTGTGAAGACGAAGAGCAGCTAGGTTATTCCTTCTACACGATGGAGCGGGTGAAGGGAATTATCCTCCGGAATAAACCACCGCAGGGACTGGATCTATCCCCTAAGCAAATGCGGGTCATTTCCGAAGCAACGATTGACAACCTGGCGCTTTTGCACCAGATTGATATTGATGCTACCTCAGTGAGAAATATCGGTAAGCCGGAAGGTTATGTTGAACGCCAGGTGAGCGGTTGGATTAAGCGCTACCGCAATGCGCAAACGGACGATATACAGTCGATGGACGAGGTGGCTGAATGGATGCAAGCCAATCAACCAGCGGATGGCCCTCCGGGGCTTATCCACAATGACTATAAATACGATAACCTGGTACTGGATCAGGAAGAGCCAGCCCGAATCCTAGCTGTTTTGGATTGGGAAATGGCAACCGTAGGCGATACCCGCATGGATCTGGGGACGACCTTGGCTTATTGGACCGAGCCCGCTGAGGCTAAACTCATGCAGTTAGCTGCGGGAAACTTGACTTGGCTGCCCGGTAATCTCAATCGGGAAGAAGTGGTAGAACGTTACCAACAAACTACGGGTCAGGAGCTAGGCTCCACCCTCTTTTATTACGTATACGGCGCCTTTAAGATAGCGGTGATTGTGCAGCAGATCTACCGGCGTTGGAAGCAAGGGCACAGTAATGATCCGCGCTTTGGCGGGCTGATCCAGGCCGTACATTACTTTGGTAATTTAGCTCGTTTTGCAATCGATAAGGATCGTATTAGCAATCTTGTTAGCTAATACTTGGCGTTAAAAAAACGCTAACAAGATTCAGCGGTGATATGGATTGGGCAAATTGGAGCGTTATTAGCCTACTTTGAGTGAGCAGATACGTTTTGAACAACTGAATACAACACTTTGAACTGTGCTCACCGTACTTTTGTGCAATCCAACGTGCTGAAAAAACTTGAGTAATGCGTACGAGAACCTTATTCGCCCTTTTAGTCATCCTGCTTGCCGCAGAAATCAGCTTTGCACAGCAAAGCGAGACCCAACTGGCCTACATCAATCGCTACAAGGACATTGCCATCCGCGAGATGGAGCGAGCGGGCATACCCGCCAGTATTAAACTGGCTCAGGGAATCTTAGAATCTAATTCTGGTCAGAGCACCTTGGCTCGTCGGGCCAACAATCACTTTGGGATAAAGTGTGGGGCCAACTGGGAAGGTGGTACGATCTACCGCGAGGATGATGATTATGACGCCAACGGAAAGTTGATCAAGAGTTGTTTCCGATCGTATAAGAATAGTCAGGCCTCCTATATTGCTCATTCTGAGTTTTTGCGCGATCCGCGCAAAGCTTTCCGTTATGGTTTTCTCTTTCGCTTGGATCCACAGGATTATCGTCGGTGGGCGCACGGTTTGAAACAGGCGGGATACGCTACGAGTCCTACCTATCCAGAGAAATTAATCACTATCATCGAACGCTACGAGTTATTTCGTTACGACGACGCCAGCTCCGTAGATATTGATACACCAGCGGATATTGTAGCCAGTGGTATTCTGGATAATAATGATGTACGCTACGTAGTTGCCAATGAGGGTGAAACCCTGGAAGATATTGCCAAACGGGTGAACGTAAGTGTACGTAACCTTATCGACTATAATGAAGAGCTGACTGGAGCACAGCAAAAAGTAGATCAAGGAGAGTGGGTATACCTACAGCCTAAGCGCAACAGCTACCGTGGACGGGATCAATACCATACGGTCCTAGCGGGAGAAACAATGTATGATATCTCCCAGCGATACGGCATAAAGCTGAGTAAATTATTCAAGCGCAACCTCCTGCGTTCGGGCCAGGAACCAGCTGCCGGAGAGCAGGTTAAAGTTCGTGGCTGCAAAGTGAAGGATCGTCCTAAATTGCAAGAAGAAGTGGTAGAAGAAACACCGCCCGCCAATGTCCCCGTGACGGAAGACGGAGAAATTGATTTTGAAAATCCAGTTGAGGAGGAAACTGAACCAAGCTCTACCAGGCCTACCACGACTGCACCATCGGGCAGTCCGGTGATTGTTCAGCCAGAAACGCCCAGTGGCGGTGGTGATCAACCAGAGGTGCCGATTATTATTATCAACCCAGGTAGTCAGCCGGCGCCTCCTCCAAGTCCGACCACAGAACAGCCGCAAAACCCTGCACCGGCACCATCGACCACCCAGCCACAGAATCCGACTCCGGCGCCAAGTACCAATAATCCACCACCAGTCATTAATCCTGGGGCACCCTCAAATCCTAATCCAACACCTCCACCCAGTACTGGTGATTCACCGGTATACCATACGGTAGTGGCCGGCGAAACCCTTTATGGGATTTCGCGCCGCTACAATACCACGGTAGAGCAACTGAAGGTTTTGAATGGTCTCAGCAACAACACCATTCAGGTGGGGAGTCAGCTACGGGTACAGTAAAGGACTCTAGCACAACAAGTTCAGGGCGGATATTTTGCCATGCGTGGGGGAAGGCTTATGTTTGTATTCTGACTAGCAAAGACGATCTATGCGCACAAGAATACTACTTTTCGTAAGCCTTTTCTTTTTGGCCTGCTCGGTACAAGCACAAGGCACCTTTTATGGCATTAAGGGAGGTATGACCATTGGAACTCAACAGTGGAACTCCTTTGATCGCGATCCGCTTATTGGTTATCACGCCATCCTTTCGGCGGAGAGTTTTCCGGCAGAGGGGCAATTCTCACTCTTTGCGCAGCTAGGGTATCACCTAAAAGGAAGTGCTATTCGTCAGTCGCTATTTGGTAATCCGTTTAACTCTGGTTTTCTTGATTTTCCTGCTCAACGTTTTGAGTTCCACAACCTCAGCTTATCCTTCGGGGCGAAGCAATTTGTGGCTGATGTTGGTACCGGACGATTGTACTACCTCTTTGGCGTTCGAGCGGATTATACATTGGATACAAACCTTGAAGAATACGAGCGCTTTGTGGAGCGCAACCAGATCACCGTTGGTATCTATCCTTTGAATGTTTATTTCAACGAAAGTGGAGGATTAGGAGGAATTCGACGGTTTAATTATGGCTTCCTGGCTGGGGGCGGATTAAACTTTTCGTTCTCTGAATATGTAGAAGGACTAATAGAATTTACGGTAAACCCAGACTTTTCGCTCCAGTACGAACAACCGACTATTCCAAACGTTCTTGATCCAATTACGGGAAATACCCGCGCCTTACCGGAGCGAAAAATCCGTAACCTGACCTTTGAAATTACGGTAGGTGCGCGTTTCTTACGGAAAGTGGAATACATAGACTAAGCTGCAGTATGATTCTTAGAAGCGAAAACTTGGTGAAGATATACGGCCGCCGCAAGGTGGTTAAGGATGTGTCTCTGGAGGTACATCAAGGAGAGATTGTGGGACTTCTAGGACCAAATGGCGCTGGTAAGACCACTACCTTCTATATGACGGTAGGTTTCATCAGGCCCAATGGTGGTCGTGTTTTCCTGGACCAGGAAGACATTACTGATCTTCCGATGTACCAACGAGCCCGACGCGGGATTGGTTATCTGCCGCAAGAGCCATCGGTATTTCGCAAGCTTACGGTAGAGGATAACATCAAGGCGGTACTAGAAATGACTAGTATGAGCAAGGAAGAGCAAAGGGAGTCGTTGGAATCACTTATTAGTGAGTTTAGTTTGGGTAAAGTGCGGAAATCCTTCGGTGATACGCTTTCTGGTGGGGAACGCCGACGCACAGAAATTGCGCGAGCACTGGCTACTAGCCCCAGCTTTATTCTCTTGGATGAGCCCTTCGCGGGAATTGACCCCATTGCGGTAGAAGACATTCAATATATCGTGGCCAAGCTCAAGACGAAAAACATTGGTATCCTCATTACAGACCACAATGTACAGGAGACCTTGAGTATTACCGACCGGGCATACCTGATGTTTGAGGGTAGTATTTTGAAAGCAGGTACCGCGGAAGAACTGGCAGCAGATGAGGTGGTTCGTAAGGTGTACCTGGGTAAAAACTTTGAGCTGCGCCGGAAAGTCATCGACGTAAACGAACATTAATGCGAGCTTCGTTCTTGATCATAGTACTTGTATTAGCTACGCTTTGCTGGAATGCCTGCGGTGAAAAAGAGGCTGTTAATCTACGACTTACCCCAATGGAGCGTAATCGGATTGATACCTTGTACACTGTTCGCCTAGATAGTCTGCGTCCTATTTGGGACAGCCTCTGCGAGGTGAATCATCCCTTGGTGGTGCAGGCAGCGGTAGATAGTATTGTACAACAGCGCCTGGAAGAGGAAGCCCGTCTACGTTCTCGATTTACAGAAGAATAAGCTGCTATGCGATTATTCTACCTTACCATTCTATTCTTCGGATTACTATCCTGCGAAAGTGCTACGCACGTAGACATTGATGCCGTCATTGAAGAAAAAGTGCAAGAGCGGCTGGATGAATTCCGGCGGGTCATTAACGAACGCTGTGAAGCTAAAGCCCTAGAAGAAGCCGGCATGTTGGCCGACTCGATCATCATTGCCCAGGCCCGTCTAAAGCAAGACACTTCTAATCGTCCACCTCGTCCCCTACGCCCCGATCAGCCCGAACCTATGACACTAGAGGACAGCCTGGAATTGGCGCCACTGTTTGATACTACCTTGCTGGATACGGTGGGGGGGAATTAGGGTAGGAGTGGGAATTAGAATGAGAATAAGAATAAAAGGGGAGAAGTAAAAGTTGAAATGCGGTGCGCTAAATTGGAACTAATAAAGGCTGATATGACCTTTTATCCGCCAGAATATTTGGAAGCTGAATACGATTCAGATAACTGGGTGATCTTAGGTGCCTTGGTGGTTTAAAAGATCATGTAGCCCCTACCTACGCATCCGCAATTTCCCGCAACGCCGCCACCAAATAATCCACATCAGCCTTAGTAGTAAAAATGGCCAGCGAAATCCGTAACCCGTTCAACTCGTGTGAAGTCATCGGCCGACAATCAATTTGATATTTTTCTACCAGGGTTTCTTTCACCTCTTTCACATCCTTCCCCATTACTTCTACTGTTTGTATCCCAACTGAAAGCTCATCTGAGACCGGGGATTTTAGCCTAAAGCGCTCATCGCCTGCAAACTGTTCGCGGAAATATGCTTTCAACTCATAAAGGCGTCGTTCAATTTTTTTGGCCCCAATCAGTTCCCGGAAATCAAGAGCTGCACCCAAGCCTAGGAGCTCTGGTAAATTACGCGTATTGTAATTTTCAAAACGCCGGATGCTACGGTCGTCATAACCCCGGCAAACCACCAAGGGACTCAATAGCTTTTGTGCTTCTTCTTTAGCGTAGAATACCCCCATTCCTTTAGGCGAAAAAATCCACTTATGGCTACTAGAGGTGTAGAAATCACAACCAAGTTCCTCCAGATTAATCTCAAACATTCCCATGGATTGGGCACCATCTACGGCTACGAGAATGCCCTGTTCATGGGCTAGTTCCGAAATCTCTTTGACGGGTAAACGCAGTCCGTTGGTGTTGGTCACGTGTACCAGGGAAATGACCCGCGTTCGGGGGTTAATGGACTGCCGGAATAGGCGCACAATATCCTCTTTACTTGGCGGTACGATGGGCAGGTAGAGTGTTTGCAACTTCACTCCCTTTCGCTCCTGCCAGTGCTTCCACGGAATACGAGCGCTGGTGTGCTCATGGTCGGTGAGTAAAATTTCGTCCCCTTCCGCCAAATCCAAGCTGGAGGCGATGAGGTTCATACCCTCAGTAGTATTGTGGATCAGGGCAATCGTTTCTGGGGAAACGCCTAGCATAGACCCCACTTTTTCCCGCACGGCCTCCTTCTGGTCGGCCCAGCCGCCCCACATGTACTTGGAAGGAAAGCCATCCAAAGTGCGGCGAAATTGCTCCGTAGCTTTCACCACATATTCCGGGCAGGTCCCCAGGGAACCATTGTTGAAATACCGCAAGCCCTCCTCCAAGACAAACTGGCTTTTGACCAGTTCCCAATAAGCCTCATCGTCTGAGTTATTTCCCAGTTGTTGCGCTAGCAATAATTCGCGGTCTTCTAGCGCCTTCAATTCCGTTGGTGCCAATAGTGCGGTTCCAGCCATAGCAGCAATACTACGGGTTAGCCATTTTCTTCTGGAAATCATAATTACATGAATAGTTACTTGCAACTCAAGATAATAATTGTGGTATCAGTTTTACATGTATCTCAATGATGCACTTAATGCAAAAAGCTTTATCGCTAAATTTTCTACTGACAGTGCCCCCAAGAGATCATCGCCGTCCGCGGCTTTGAAGGTCGCTATATTTCCTGATGCTAAAAATTTCTACAGACCAAAGGGTGTGCTCCGCAAAATAAGTGTTTAAGAAAAAGGAAAGACCTTCACGAGAGCAGGCAATGATCTATCGAAGCACAACGGGTTACCTCAAATCTGTCCCTTCATTTGTATCTTAAGGGCAACATTGGCACCTTCAGCAGAAAGGCATTTTTTGGTACTTTTTTTGCCGGAAAAAAGTACAAGGCCGAGAAAAATAGTGTAGGTACCACTAGGTCTAAAATGTGTTCGCAAAAAAGAAAAAATGAAACTCACCACCTACCAATTTGACCTCCCCCTCCAACATACCTTCACCATCCGCCACGAATCGCGAACAGTACAACCCACCATCATAGTAAAGCTCGAAGACAGCAACGGCTACGAAGGCTATGGCGAAGCCACCGTCACCCTCTACTACGGCGTAACCATGGAGAAAATGCTGGCGGCCGTCGAGCGCACCCGCCCCTGGCTAGAGCAGTACGAACTGGACCACCCGGAGACTTTCTACGCCGAATTGGAACAACGCCTCCCCGAAGATTCCTTCGTCCGCTGCGCCCTGGACCAAGCCGCTAACGACCTCTGGGCCCGTCGCCACGGTAAACCCCTCTACGAAATGTGGGGCCTGAACCCGGCGGATGCTCCTACCACCAGCTACACCATTGGCATTGCGCTCATACCAGAAATGGTCGAAAAACTCAAAGAAAAGCCCTGGCCCCTCTACAAAATCAAGCTGGGTACGGAGCAGGACATCGACATCATCCGCGCCCTCCGCCAGCACACCGACGCCACCTTCCGCGTAGACGCCAACACCGCCTGGACTGCCCAGCAAACCATCGACTATTCCCACCAACTGAAGACCCTCGGCGTAGAATTCATCGAACAACCCCAAAAGGCAGACGCCTGGGAGGATCATCGTACCGCCCTCGCCGGCAGTGCCCTACCCATCATCGCCGACGAAAGCTGCCACGTGGAGGCGGACGTAGCCCGCTGTGCCGGCCATTTCCACGGTATCAATATCAAACTCACCAAATGTGGCGGCCTCACACCCGCCCGCAGAATGATTGCTGAGGCCCGGCAGTTAGGCCTCAAGATTATGATGGGCTGTATGACAGAAAGTTCAGTGGGGATTTCGGCCATCGCCCACATTGCTCCGCTGTTGGATTATGTGGATATGGATGGCGCTTTGCTGCTGGCGAAAGATCCTGCGCAAGGTGTGATGATTGATGATGATGCGAAGCTGCATTATGCGCCGGCGGCGGGAACGGGGGTGCGCTTATGGGAAGACTTTTAGTGAATAATCTCAATTTCAATACCAATTAAAATGGCAATAGGTACTTGACTCGGAATGGTACTTAGAGCCTTTTGAGACTCTTAAATTTGTCCCTTAAATCCGAGTGTAAATGCATATTGTTTTCAGATCTAGCCAAATTTAGCAACGTCTACCAAGGCCAAAAGAACCTGTCGACTAACATATTGCCGCATCTGATCTCTACTCCATCCTATTTCTCCTTCTATTCGTTCGGAAAAAACAATCTGGCCGCTATGTTCGGACTGATCTTTACAGATTGCAACGTAGGCATAAGGACGTTCACCCTCTAATTCCGCAAATCCTGTTGTGCCAAGGCCTAGATTTGAATGGAAAAGCTTACAAATTCCTCTAGCCATTTCCACTGCAACTTTTTCGGATACAGCTTCATTATAAGCAACCGCCTCGGGATCCACATGTAATAATTTTACCTTTGCTTCTGGCCAATATGTAGTGGCTCCTCCAATGAAAAAATTTGAAGCACCAGAGATTGTTCCGATTGTTGCCTGAATCAATCCACAGGTAAGACTTTCAGAGACAGCCAAGGTTAAGCCTTTTTCTAGGAATACCTTTTTCAGTGCATGGCGTTCGTTGTTATCTAAGACCGTACCTAAGAAAATATCCATCCATTTAATGTTTGTGGGAAGTTAGCTTTAGCAATTGTGATAATTTGCCAATTGGTGCGGGATTCGCCCAATATCGAGAATACTGCTCCAAAAAACGACGGAGATGGGTATACTGCCGGCGACCAATATCTGTGAAGCCGGTCTTATTCATGATTTTCGAATCATTATTTAAGTTTAAAAGCGCCTTTTGGTAGGAACCATCGGCATCTCCCAGATCAGCTAGCGTGATTGTTTGATACCAACTTAAATAAGAAAGATGATCTTTTCTAGTATTTCGATCCCCCTTCAAACTGAGAATCTTTTTGCGAAAGCATTCGCGGTCAGCTCTACCAGCATCATCAGCTTTAACCCGCAATAACATGACCAGCTTAAGAATATTTAGGGCAGTTTTCCCTAAACTCATGGTAATTTCTCCTTTCGATTTAACTATTTCATCTTGCATAGCGACTGCTTCCGTCCTGACTTTAATAGCCTCTGCTAATACTTTTGAATCTTGTGTTAATTGCCATTTCCATTCCAATAGACCAGCCAACTCGTGATTGCAACTAGCTAATTTATTTCTCAGATCATTATTCTTTTTGTCTTCACGTATTTCTCTCTTAACCAGCTGCCTCGCTTGCTCTACCAAGTCGATTCCTTTTGAAGCATGCGCCTCATTTAATACCTCTTCAGAAACAGATGATCCATATCGGAGTAATTCGTCTACATTTAGCTTTGATCGTTCTTCGATCTGCTCAAAGAACTGATTTGCCAAATCATACTGCTCTAATCCGTAGAGTCGTTCTGCTGCGGCTAAATAATCTTTACGGTTATACTTTTTCTTTAGTGTGAGATACCCCAGGGCTCTTCCTCCAAAAATATCATACCCATGTTTTTCTACCAGTTCGGCCGAATTTTCTGCTTTGGAATCCCAATAATCTGCTATCATTTTTTGATACCGGTCTTTTTCTTCTTCTATCTGTTCCAGTTGATCATCAGCAACACTATTGGAAGTAATCGTATGAGGAGAAAGCACTCCTTCGAGCAGTGAGTGCACTGGACTATCTGTCATTCCTCGCCGAGCTTCTTCCAACGAAGACTGTAATAAGGGAATAATTCGTTCTACTTCCTCCCAGTCCAGATTTTGACCGTCGAATTCGTAAAAGATCGTACGGGAAAGATTAACGTCAAAAGGCAATCTTGATTCTTTATTACAAAACAGTACTGTTCCACTTGCAGACATGACATGTCTGATACCCAATTCATAGAATACATTGGGATTATTAAGAGACATATCAACCAATACAACAGGACGATCACGAAGGTCCTTAAACATATCCGTATGAATGATTCTGGAACCTTTTGTTTCGTCCGCCCGTAGTGGTTCCATCCCTGCTTGTCGGATAGCTCGCTGAATCATTACCCGATAAACTTTATCAAAATCATACAAACCGTCAGATCCATCGTTTTTGGGTTTCTGCCCGAAGGGCATAACGACGAAACATTTCTGCAATTTAGAAGAACTCATTTGCTATAGGGGTTCATTTTTGAATCAGTTAACAAGATAAGATATGTTAGGTGGACTTTCGGTAAAATGCTGAGAGTCTACCTAAGCCTCACATTGAAGTTACCATTGCTGTTTTGATTAAGATTGTTCCAGGGATATTCCCATATCTTACCCTTTCTACCACAATCCCCAATTTTCCCCTATATTACCATGCTGTAAACTAAAGCACCGCTCTAAATAATGCGATTTCTCTGTTTGTTGACCCTACTCTGCTGCACCAGAATATCAAGCGCGCAAGACAGTACTTTCATTCTCCACAATGAAGTTTATAACTACGCCATACCTTATGCCAATAATGGGATATCGAATGGCTTTGATGCTTGGGAAAACTTTACCTTCCTGGAGGACGAGCAAGGCCATATTATAGATGTGCATCGTGCCTATCTCATGCTCTCCGATGACACCAGTCCAGAATCATTGACTAGGGCGCTTGGCGGATGCCAAACTCAAGCGGGATCTTTTGGATTGTATCTGAGGTCTTTCCCGAGTCTTGGCGAACGAACGGACTTGATTCCACACCTGATGTACCATCCTGTGGCTGGGCGGTCAGCCCAGTTTGAAGTTCATAATTTAGGAGGGGCTACTGCTTGGCTGCCGGAAGAGTTCTTGTTATTTGAGGAGAACCACAGGGCCGCGCAAACCCAGTACCTCCTTTTTAGCAGTTTTGCCATACAAGTGGGGGAACAAGTGCTTTGCTTTTGGATGGTCTTACCCAAGGATACCGAATGGACTGAGATCCAAGCGGTAGCACAACTGCCCGGCATACTCAATCAGATTGAGATCAATGGTATACAACTGGATTTTAGCTGGTCAGAAGTTAATGGCTGGCAAGTGAATGGCGGTCCGGGAACGACGACGCAAGCTCTCCCGCTGGATGTACTCAATAAGCAAGTTGAGCAGGCGTTGACAAAAGCTGACAAACGCCCCGTCTTGGAATTTGGTACCAAGGAGCAGTACACGGACCAGGGCCCTTATTTCCATTACAACATTCCTTACGACCACCTGCGCTTACAAGTACCTAGTGAGGTAATGCCAATTTATCCACGCCCTAAACAGCACCATACTCCAGTCTCTTACATCCTGACGGACGATTTTCGCTTGAAGCGTACGGGCCCAAACGTAATCAACCTGGGGCAGGAAGAAGAAATAAGTGCGCTCGATGTGCTGGATGGGTTTCGTTTGTACCTTGGAGCTAGGAATCAAGTGGAACTCTCTGAGTTCTCATCGCTCTCCTTAAAGGGACGCCGGTGGACTACCGAGGACGTACACGCGCTTTATCAGGCCAGTGTAGATACTACTCGTTTTAGTGATGTTCTAGCTAGCGAGATATTGCCAGATGGTGAAACCCGATTGTATTATGGAACAGACCTAGAGGCCAACTTTGAGCCGAGTTGGAATCGTACTCCGGGTTTTGATTTGACTCCCTCTGCTACGCTCTTTTTACAGCGCGATGAATGGCTGCATATTATCAACGTGGAGCGACCTTTTACCTTTCAGTTGGTTGATATGCTGGAGCGTATAGATTACCGCGGCATGCAATTCGGTTTTGAGCAGGAGGAGACCACACTCCGTTTACGTGAAGTACGGAAGACAGGAAAAGCGGCCTCGCCGGAAGATTTAGAAATGCTACAAGCTTTTCGAGCGAATCACCCATCGGTTGTTCCACGCTCGGCAGTTAGTGATAACCCTCCGGTACAATACTCTCACCCAGATTGGCCCGCAGAATATCTTAAGCAAGTACAAGCAGGAACGGCGCCCACTATTGACTCAAATGTTTATATATCAGTAGCGGCTATCCATTTGTCAGATGATGTTAAAACGAAGACCAATGTTCGTACACGCGGCTTGAGAATTCACTTTCTAGTACAAGCCAACTCCCCTTTTTGCTACGGCCTGGCAACGGATAAAAGTGACCTGATTATGATGGATAACCTGGGAACGGTATTGGTAGGTGAAGGCCGATTATTTCCAATGGACGAGTATAGGGCACTTAATCCCGAAGAGGAGAGAGGTTTTGATACTCCCGCTCCAGGGTGGTTCCGGGCGTATACCAAGCTGGAAGACCAGGGCGGATTTATCGCTCAGGCACATAGTTATGTATTCCCCGCTCCAACTGCACATACTGTTCATTTACAGGGAACACTTTATCTGAAGTATTACTCTGATAAACTGCTTACACAAGAGTACCCGGCAAAGCAGGCCAAGAGTGATCTTCTGTGGTATACTTTTCAAAACACCGATGAATTGCAAGACAATCACTTGATGTTTTACAAGGAGAATGTCTATTCCGATTTAGGTACCCCACAGTTTCGTTTCGTTAATCAAAATGACGTTCCTATTCTCGCCATTGAGTTTCTAGACGAGAAAGGCAATATCCTGAGCACCCATGGGCCAGAAGAGAAATTCTACTTCGAATTGCAAGAAGATGAAACCTTTTCAGTTCCCCGAATGCGAATTGTTTATTGCAAACCTCAGCTCATTCCTTTCACGGTAGATGAGCGCGTAAGCCTCGGTTTCTAATTCTTCCAAAACAAGCTCTCAGGTTAAATCTAAAATCCTATGCGACTAGTCACGCTCCTTCTATTTACGGTTCTTTTTTTCGGTATGCTCCCCGAAGTCTTTGCTCAGCTAGATTGTGAAAAAGATCTGGACTGTTTCCTCAATGCCATTTCGCGGGATAAAAAAGCCCAATATCAACACGAAGATGTGTTCTTCTTTACTCCGGCCAGCGAACCTGTGGTCCAGAAGTGGAGCCACAATGCTAAGGGGCGTTTTAGTCTGGAGTTCGGTGGAAGAGAAGTTATGTGGATGTTCATTGAGGAAGTGATCAGAAATCAGTCCTACTATTATTCCTCAAAGTGGAAGGATTTTGAATCCACTATCAAGCAAGAGCAGCCCTATTTACAATTCCGATTGGACTGTTACTGTACAGATCCAGATTTGCTACAACAGCAGTTTAAGGTATGGTCATTAGGTAGCTACGCTTTTGGTGATTTGACACGTCATAACTGCGTCCTTAACCTAATGCAGGAAGATGCGCCAAGAATAAGCTTAGCGAATGATCTGGACTACCGCCTACGTACCCTCTCAATAGCAGAACAGACCTACCGGGGAAGGGGTGTTTCATTCAAGAACTACACAGGAACTACTAAGGTCACCTTGCCAGATGGCAGGGAAGGGTTTCTCCAAAATTATTATACAGATCGTGGTGAGGGGCCAACTGCTAGGTACGAAGGAACAGTTTTGGGGATTGATGTAAGCAGTAGATACGACCGACCGTTTCGCTTGGAGCCAACCATGAGTACTTTGGAATATTTTCAAACGGAAGATGGCACTTCTCTCCTTCAAAACACAGCAGCAGTTGACGAGCAATATGATTTCCCCCGCCTCTATTTCGGTTATGATTTTGAGCGCCCCGCTCGACGATTTAGCGGCAATGTGCAATTGGAGTCCCCCTACACTCAACGGATCAACCTTCACGCAGATAAACGACCGGGTATTGGTCAAAATACGGTCCAGGCAAAAGGGGAATTGGTCTTTGCTTTTCCCAGTGAAGATATTACGGTTTACCGCGATACCGTTGTCGCTCCGAAGGCGACGAAGTGGTCAGAGGTGCCACTGCAAACAGGCATTGAATGTAAGGTGGAATGGGGGCGAGATCAGCGTACGGAGCAAATTGTATTACGCAATGATAACTTGTTAGTTAATTACTGGAGCGAGTTGAAAATCTACAACCTGAACGGTGATTTACTTTTGGAAACCAGTACCGTATTCAGAAAACCAGAGGTTATTTCCTTGCAAGCCGAAGGCTTAATCATTGAACAGGCGTACAACAAGGTGTCGTATCAGCGCCTGCCCTTTTCCATAAATACGGGGATCGACTTTATGATCAAGAAATAGGATATTGATGAACTTCCAGATGCGGTAATGCTGCTTAATAGAAAAAACATTGTTCACAGTCGAGAAAAATCCTCAGGTGAGCGCTATTTTTTGGTGAAATTGCGCGAGTACCCTTAATTTTAGGAAGTATTCTCTACGCTTTTACCCACTAAACGAAAACCACTGTGGAATTCCGCTCTTTTCTCGGACAACTTCTCCTTACTATTGGTAGGCTGCCCAGGGCTGTTATGCTCATTCAAGAGCGCGAACTGTGGCGTGGAGTCAATCGCTACGGATGGGTGGTTAAAGTATTGGTGATCGTTGCCATTTTCATGAGCTTATCCTTTTTGAGCCAGGTTATGGGGTGGGTTGGCGGATTATCACAAGCCGATAGTGGAATCACAGCCTTGAGCAGCGTAGGTACCCTAGCCAGCAACATGGCTTTGCAGGGCTATGAGTCCTTCACTTCAGGTTTGTTGAAATATGTGATCTTACTTTTGTCTGAAGTGATCATTTTTCACTTCATGCAGCGCGCCTTAGAAGAATTGCGCGGACATCCTGTACGAACGGATTTTCAGGCCTTTTTTCAGGCTCAGGTCCGTATGTTCAAAGTAGTTATCCGAGTTTATATTTTGGAATTGATCGCCACGGTTGCGTTGAATGTCTTCTTCGGCATATTTGGCTTTCTCGACTGGCTTGAACCGATTACCTTATTCTTGGTCCAATGCTATTTCTTTGGTTTAGTCATCATTGACAACTACAACGAACAGTTTGGAATGAATATCAAGGATAGCATGGCGTTTAGTCGAAACTACCGGGGCGTTTCTTTGGCGCTGGGCTTTGTGCTTTATCTATGCATGCTGGTGCCCCTGGTAGGTGTAGTAGCGGGAACCATTCTCGTTTCTGTGACGGCGGTTTTGGTGCTGAACCAAATTGCCGATGTAGAGTTGGATTCGCCGGTTGTTGAGCCAGCGAATCCAAGTGCGCCCCCTACAACTGAATAGGAACGCGAGCTACGGTATTTTCCCAACCAATAACCAGGTGGGCTCCGTCTTCTGACTCTTCGAAAAGCAGCCCCAAGGCTTCGATTGTATCTTCTGTCTTAGTAACCGGAACAGTGACTTCTGCCACACTGCTGTCTTCTGCTTTAAAAGCATAATGTCCCCAACCGTCTAAGTCCAGGCTCAGGTAAACGGTCCACTCGCTTTCGTTGACCATGGCGTACATGGTGTATCGTCCAGCTTTAACTGGCTGATCTCCAAACTTCACATCCTGTAAGAAGGTGATCTCAGTTGCCTCGTTAGCGCCGATGCGCCACATTTCACCGTACTTCACCAGTTCGCCAAAGACAACACGATCTTTCTTTTGTGGACGAGAGTAGATAACGCGCATAATAGGCTGGCCCGCTGCGCGCTCGGCATCCGTTTTGGCGAAAGCGCGGAAAGCTGCCCGCTGTGGATAGTACGCCATATCCATCGGACTCTTGTCAACGTCAGGAAAATCTTGCGCTTGTAGTCCAGGAAGAATACCTAGCGTGAGCAAGAATAGAAGGGTCATAAAATGCTTCATAATCGAAAAGGATTTTTATATGAATGCTATTACAACACCAGAAGAAGGGAAGTGGTTAAGGTAGCGCACCTTGCAGTTGTAAAAACGGGGACAATTTATGGTTGTAAAGCCGCATTGCAATGCGGCTCCACACACACACATACACACACTCTCTCCCTCAAAAAAATCAGCAAGCGGCAAGCCACCTGCTGATCCATCTTATGCCTAGAGCGAATCCTTACATCATGCTTGCTAATGGGTAGCCACACTTTCTATACCCGCAACGAATTGGTTTGGCAAAGCTAAACCAAGGAGGCCGGGTGTATGCTGATACGAAGTCAGTTTGAGAAGCCCAAACCACTTCGTCGTCAGTGTAAGGAACCCACCGCAGGCTATGGTAATTACTTCTTACCGTTGATATGACTCAGTAAAATTTGGTCATCACTCTTGTAGATGACTTGCGACCGCTGCTCATCCTTTTGCATTACGCGTAAAATGTAACGGCCATCAGGTGCATCCTGCAGGTTCATTTTCCAAGCGTAGCCATTGTGCTTAGTAATTTGCTTGCGGAAGAAGGTGTTGCCATCTAAATCAACTAGGCTAACGGTAGTCGCTTCTTGTTGCATATTGGCAATTTGCAAGAGAAGCACCTCATCGTCTACCTGACTCACTTTCAGTAGGAGGTTGCCTTCTGCTGGAAGGAAATTAGCGGCTTGGGCTTGCGATAGGCATAGAAGTAGACCGGCAAAGGCCAGACCTTTGACTAACATTTTCATTTCGTCGGGTTTTTGATCGCACCAAATTGCACGACCAGATTTTTCAAAAATGGCTTGCTGCTGGCAAAAGCACCTGCAACTCGCCGGATGGATACATTACAAGGACAATAGCAAAAGGAACTAAGTTGCTGTTACTGAATAAAACTACATAGGTAGGTAGGCTGGCGCAACGGCTCAGAGAATACTGCTTTTAACTTCCTGTTAGCACATACTGTTATTAGAGTACTACTTATTGCAAGAAAACTCACTTTCAAAACTTAATCCGGTCGTATCATGGATGTGTCCACTGCCAAGAAAGAGCCTACGTGGAGCGAAGTTCAAAAAACAGCTGAAGCGCCAGCTTCCCCTTTCATATTGCCCTTTGCTAGTTTGTTCTCCTTTGCGCCACTTGTGCGCAAGATTGAAGAAACAGCAGAATCCTCTCATGGTGCGGCGGTGTTTGCCCAGCAAATATTGGAACGTCTGGAAGCGGTTCCAGAATTGAAGGAGCCGATTCGTGACCTCAGCATCCTGAGCAAACACCAGGAGCTGGTAGATATGCTGCTTTCCTGCATTGTTCCGCCAACTATCCATGATCAGTACTTGATTAAGATTTCCCGACCTTTCTCAACGGATGATATTTATAAGAGTCCACGGCTGCAAAAGCTGAATGAGAATGGGGAGGTTAAGTACGCTTTGAATAAGACCGATACGGTTATCTTCTGTGCTACGCTTGTGAAAGCGGGTAGCATGATTCTCAATAAATACTACGGACAACACATTGAGCTTGATCCACCTATCATGGTGAGCATGCAGGATGGGGAAAAAGAATTACCTCACTTCTTTAAGGCGAATATGGATTTGAGCCTAATTGATATTAAGGTGAACGGTGATCTGCCCATGCTTACGCAACAAGAGATTGATGGCCTGTTGTCGAATATTTACGATACCGATCGTTGGCTAAAAGCCTTGCCCGCAAGCAAATTTGAGTTTCACGGCTTCGCTATAATCAGCATGCTGGATATCACTACGGAAGAGGCGCTTTCGCAAATCAAACATCATTTGCTAAGGCGTGATGCTATACTCGATGCCGCCAACATTGAGGAACTGGAGCAACTCATGCGTATTTATCTGGGGGTACCCGATTTGCGCCTCGGGGTCACCGCCATTGATTATCCCTTGGATCGTACAGTAGCCCACAAATACAAAATCCGTTTTGACCTGCTGAAGGATCAGTTTGAAAATCTGCTGGCCTCAGACTATAAGGGTAGTATTTACGAAAAAGTCTGTAAATACCGTGAGGTCATGTTGGTGGAAGACCTGACTAGAGTCAAAAACAAAACAGCGCTTGAACAGGCTTTGCTGGACAAAGGATTTCGTTCGCTCATTCTGGCAACCTTACTGGATGCCGAAGAAAACGTAATTGGTCTGGTAGAACTGGCTTCTCCTCATCCTTACGGACTACATAGCTTCATTGAGCTTAAGTTCAAGGAGATTGTCGGCCTGTTTAGAACAGCCGTTCGCCGTAGCCGAGAAGAAGTGGATAATGCCATCGAAGCGATCATCCGTGAACAGTACACAGCACTGCACACCAGTGTAGAGTGGCGCTTTGTGGAAGAAGCTTTCCAAATACTGGAAAAGCGGTCAAAAGGGGAGCCGATTGATCGCGGCAAATCAATCGTGTTTAAAGATGTATACCCCTTGTACGGGCAGGCGGATATTGTGGGGTCGTCCACTAAGCGCAACGAGTCAATCCGGGCGGATTTAATCACCGAGTTGACGTCTGCGCGGGAAGTGTTAGTGAAAGCTAAAGCAGAAGTTGCGTTTCCGCTAATAGACCAGACCCTCCTGCATTTAGATCGTGAACTACAGCACCTCAATGATACCTTCAATTCGAATGATGAGACTCGAATCCTGGAGCTTATTCAGAGTGAAATCCAACCCTTACTACGCCAGCTATCCGGAGAGTACCCAGATCTGGCTCCATTGGTAACAGGCTATTTCAATTTGCTGGATAATGACTTGGGCATCGTTTATGATCGGCGGAAAAACTACGAACAAAGTGTAGAGGCCATCAATGAACTGATTGGAAGCTATTTGGATAAGGAGAATGAAGAAATGCAGGGGACCCTGCCGCATTATTTCGAGCGTTACAAGACCGACGGGGTAGAGTATAATCAGTACGTAGGGCAGTCTCTGCTTCGCCAGGAAGGGGTATTCAGTGATTTGCACTTGCGCAATTTCCGTCTTTGGCAGCTTATCCAAATGTGTGAAATTACTCGACAAGTAGAATCACATCGTCACAGTTGGCCAGAGCCACTGACTACAGCGCAGTTGGTGTTCGCCTATACTACTCCGCTCAGCATTCGTTTCCGGATGGATGAGAAACGATTTGATGTAGACGGAGCCTATAACGTACGCTACGAGATATTGAAGAAGCGGATTGATAAGGCCGTGATCGAAGGCACCTCCGAGCGGATCACCAAGTCCGGGCACGTGACCATAGTATATCTACAAGAAAAAGACCGGCAGGAATATTTGCAATACGCAGACTATTTGCTGTACCACGGCTACATCATCGAGCCACCTCATGATTATGAGTTAGGAGCCCTCCAAGGCGTGCAAGGCTTGCGTGCTTTACGAATGCATGTAAAACTATAGACGAACCTTCACACCCATCCCAATACCAAAGTTGTGGATGCGGTCGCGGTAAGGCCCTAAGCCAGTGTTGAATAATGGCAAGGCGTGGCGATAAGTGGGTTGTACAAACATGCTCCAACTAGGGCTCATGTACCGCTCGATACCCATACCGAAGTCACCGTAAAGTGTGGTGTTATCCCAGAAAGAACCACCCTCGAGCCAACCAGCAGTTAAGGACTTATCGCGTAGCGGAGCAGGCTTCACTACTGCTGATGTATTGTTATTACCGCCTGGATCACGCTGTATACCGGCAAATTCTGCCTGATCAGCTACGTAGTAGTTGGCTCCAAGTACCACATTCAAACTGGCACCACCTTGAGCGTAGAAGCGCCACTTGTCGTGCAGGATGAAGTTGTAACGGAAGTTCAGTGGAGCTTGTACCGTATTGAGTTCGATATTGCTTAAGCCAATTCCATTATATCCTTCGCGTAGATTACCGCTGATATATACCGTTGGAATCGCCTGATAACTACGCGCGGCGTAAATAGCACCCGTTTCAATTTCCCAGCGTCCGTGCTCCACACCTAAGGTGATTCCGCCACCGTAGCCTAGGGAATAACGATCATAAGAAACGACCGTTCCGTCGACTACTTCTTGTGAAGGGGTAACAATCCGGTTATAGTCTGGTGAACCAATAAAACCGATACGTAAGAATGTTTTACGTTCTACCGGGCGGATAAAATTGAGCAATTCCGCAGGATCACCATAATCAAGTAGTGGTGTCTCCCCACCGTCCAATGCTGCCAAAGGACCCGTTGCGGCAAAATTATCGGATGGTGAACTCAGACGATCTGCTTTTTGAGCGAAGAAGGTTTTGAGCTGGGTTTGGGCATCCGGATTTTCGTACACAATGCCATCCACCTCGTCAGTAATTAAAGGAGAAACGGGCTCTTGATTTATTGCAAAGCTGCGATTGGACCAATTGGATACGGCGCTGTGAGAAGCAGATGATTTTGTTCCGGTGCTGGCATCCGCCACAAAAGCTTCTGTGGGCAATGCGTTATTTTCTGATTGAGCCTCGGTTGGTGTTGTCAAAGAGACTTGCTCCGAAGCAAAGGGTTGAAGGACTATCGTGGCCTGAGCACTGTTAATCTCCTCATCGTTTTCGAGTGCTGCTACGGGGATCTCCGGAGGTAAAACAAACTCTTCTTCTTGCTGCTGTAGCGGCAGGTGGTGCCAGGCAGTCATGAATAGTAACAGAAGCAGCGATACCTCCATGGCTTTGTAGTGAAAAATGGCTTGAATACGACGACGTTCTAGTTCGAGTCGGGCCGCTAACTTAGCCCAAGAGCTCTCCTGATACGGTACGCTCATTCTTTGCAAGCGGCTACTGATGTCAGAATCAAAAGCATCGGTCGCTTCTGCCTCATCCAATCGTTCGGCTAGACGATCCCAGCTCCCGGGGCGAAACTCCGGGCGAATGTGGTTCATCTTTTGACGGATGATCCGATCGATATCCTGATTATTTCCTCTTTGCACGTCCATTTCGACCGTTCAGTAAATCTTGCAATTTCGCCCGGGCTTTAACCAGATTAGACCGGGAAGTACTTTCCGTAATATTCAGTTGTTCGGCAATTTCTTTGTGTGAAAACCCTTCGATTACGTACAAATTGAAGACGGTCTGGTAAGCCGGCGTCAATTTTTGAATAGCCGCAAGAATTTCTTTTTCACTGCATTGGCTGATCGCATCGGCATCTTGGGCACTGAGATCATACGCTAAGTCGATGTTCTCTGTACGGCGACGCACTTTTCTGCGGTAGTAATCAATAGCGGTATTCACTGTGATACGTCTCATCCAAGCGCCCAAGGAAGTGCCCGGTTTATATTTGTGAATGCTGCGGAAGATTTTAATAAAACTCTCGTGCAGCAAGTCCATGGCCTCATCCTCTTGTTGCGTGTAACGCAAACAAATGGCCATCAGCGGACTGTAAAACTCTTCGTACAGTACCTGCTGAGCCCACCGCTCTTTGCGGACACAAGCGCGAATCAAATCACGCTCATTGTAGTTGATGGATAAGGCGAATTCCATATAACTCGGGTAACGGAGATGCAGCTACTCAACTGCAAACTTTTAGTTGCCGTTAAAGATAAACGAAATTTCGCGGCCTAATGCTGCTTAGGCCTGGTCTTAACGTCTGTTTTGTCGCAAGGCAACAGTTGTTTTAGCTGTTCACTATCGAGGCATAGTCTAGGAAATAGATCACCTTCAATGAAATACTATTATCCTGTGGCGATCGAAACAGACCGTCTAAGTTGCGGAAATAGTTAGGCGCTACCTCGCTAGCTGAGCTAAAGATGCTGTTCTTCCACACGATAAAAATATCAGAACCCGGGGCAAAACGCCAGCGGTAGATCAGGTCAATATTAAAGGCATCAAAATCATTATTGTGATCTCCTGTATAGTCGGTATTCCCTAGGCTGCCGTCTGTTTCCAGCAAGTGGAAACTGTTGTATTCCACGGCAGACCAGTAGTGTCGGAGACGGAAACTGAGGGTCATATTGGCATCAAAGGTATAGTTGGCACGGAAGGCAGTTTCTACCGTCCTACGATCGCGTTTGCCAAAGAAAATATCGTTGCGGGTACTCGTTTCCTCGGTGATCGGGTCCGTTACTTCTACCTCTTCGTTATTGACGTAGCCTGCATCATTGCGATTAAAATTACGGGTAAGGTCCAGTTGAACGTTGAAGCGATCGTTGTAGCGGAAACGGGCGCCAATAAGTATTCGGTGGCTATACCATTGGCTTACGAATCTCGACCAGTAACGGCCATTGAGCGTAATGCGTATCCGCTTGCGGCTATCCGTTCCCATCCAGAATCCTACATTACCACTGCCGGGCCTTGCCCATACGCGACCTTCTTCACGAGGCTCAAAGTAATCGTAGCTTTCACTGGGAGAGATATAGGTCCAGACGTTGAAATTCCAGAAGTTCTTGCTCTCGGCCCAGGTCCAGACATTGATACCCCAATCCGTAAAAGCACTAGGGGCATACAGGCGATTGTATTCTGTGTATAAGCCAATGCCGGCCCGGTTAAACGCACCAAAGGGTTCAAACTGGTTGTACTCAATGAAGCCACTCACCGAGCGCTCATTGTTGTTGAAAAGAAAGCCGAGATCATTGGGGTCGTAGGTATCGCTCTCTTCGTTGTAGTTCAAACCCGCCTGGATGTTTCCGCTGGTCTTTCTGAGGTTTAGGGAGGCCGTATGCCCGAGATCCGTTTGCCCGGGGTGGTATTGCTGGCTTAGAGCTGCCCGCCCGCCGATGGAGTAGGTGTTAGCTTTATTGCGCAATAGAAAATCGGTTCCGGTCACATTAGCATCGTAGAAATCTCCCTCCCGCAAGACCGTGGTATTAATCAGGGTAGCGTAGGAGTTGTTGGGCAGGTTTTGGTCCAGTACCAATACGTTATAGTTGGTTAATGGATCAGTTAGGACTTCCATTTCCCCCAGCTCTGGGTCGCGCACCTTGGCGTAGGTTCGGCCCGAAGTGGCATTGAAGAAGCCAATACCCAACCCTTTTGCATTACGGCCGGATATTTTAGTCGCATTGTAGAGCTGTGATTGGGCGGGGTTTGATATAATTTCCTCTTCCTCGTACTCATCGTATATGCTGGAATAGTTAATGGGTCTACCACCAATACGGCGCGAATAAAACAGCCCCCCTTTGTTGAAAAGCTCGGTGCCTTCCGTGAAAAAGGGACGGTTTTCGTTGAAGCGTACTTCAAAAGGAGATAAGTTGAGTACCTGATTGTCAGATTGCGCCTCGCCAAAATCTGGTATGAGTGTCATATCCAAGGTAAAGGCGTCGGAGAGCCCCCACTTAACATCCATACCACCACTGATACTGCGGCCATAGGTGTTCACTTGTTCCGCATTAACATCGTGATGTTGCTGGCCATAAACGGCGATAAAAGGAGTGGCCTGTAGTCGGGGCGGCGATTTGATGTTCTTAATTCCCTCCAAATAACCGGCTTGGTTGAGGAAGCCTGCTACTTGTGGATCTACCTCGCTCCAGAAACTTTTCTCCTGGCTGCGGGCTACGGTGCGTACAAAGTTGAGGTGCCAAATTTGTTCTTCCGTATCCGGAAAACGCAAAGCGGAATAGGGAATCATCATTTCTACCACCCAGCCCTCGCTATTGATGTTCACTTTACTTTCCCAAACGGCATCCCAGCCACTGTCCTCCCCAAAGGTGGAGTATTTGGTGTCAAATTGCACATTGGATGCAGTAACGATGAAACCAAAGCCATTGATACCGTCGCGGTAAGCATCGATAATAATGCCAAACCAATCGGTATTGGCCAGGTTATCCCGTTCGGAAAGTTCTTTTTGGATGCTATCGGGCTTACTATCGTAAAGCATTGCACCGATGTAGATACCCTGATCGTCGTACAGTATTTTGACATCCGAAACAGCTGCGGCAGGAATACCGGGGCTTGGCCGGTTCTGGATAAAGTCATTGGCGGGCAGGGCATTGAGCCAAGCCGGATCGTCTAAAACGCCATCAATTGCTGGTGGCGCAGTAATAGCGATTGCCTTTACCGATTTCTTATCGGGATCAATTCCGTTATTGGCAAAGGCAAAATGTAGACATAACAAGCATAGTGAAAAAAGCAGGGGCGATTTCATCAAGAGTGGTGATTTGTGCGATAATTCAGTCGGTCCAGCAAAATAAATGCCCTTACAGCAGAAATGCTAAATCATTGATAGTCAATGATGCCAAGGATGTATTTGCTGAATCAAAAAGCTAGTCCTTTTGTACTCTACATACTTATACCCTAAGGATGACAGTTAATTAGAAAGGTTGCAAAAGAGGCTTTAAGTGAGTTTTGAACGCAGAGAGCGCAAAACTTTGTAATTTGCCTTTTAAATTCAACCAACAGCGAAGGGTAAGTGAATTTCGTGTAAAATCCGTTGCTGGTCAGGGAAGTCCCTGATGCCAATAGCAGTCCATCGACAGTAGTGAAACATCTCATACCATATTTTATTCATGAACGGCACCTGTCTGGTGAACGGAACGGTACTTTTACCGCCTTCACGCTGTTTGTAGATCTCAAAGGATTCACCCCACTTACTGAAGGCCTCATGCGGGAAGGAACTTCCGGAGCAGAAGAGCTTTCTAATATCCTCAATGAGATTTTTGATCCCCTAATTCGTCTTGTATATGCGCGAGGAGGTTTTATCCCTTATTTCGCTGGCGATGCTTTCACGGCTATTTTTCCTGCTGAAGACGAACGGCAAAGTGCAGAAGCGCTAATTCAAACAGCGGCTATGGCGCGGGCCTTATTCCAGCGTCGTGAAAATCGCTTCGGCAAATTTACCATTGGTCTTAAGTTCGGCTTGAGTTACGGTGAGGTAGAATGGGGTATCGTGGGCACCGAGCGGAAAAGCTTCTACTTCCGTGGGCAGCCTATTGATAGTTGTGCCTATTGCCAAACGCTGGCTGAGAATCAGCACATTGTAGTTGATGGTTCTCTCCTGGCTCTGCTTTCCGATAATAGTCTAGAACTTTCTCCTGTGGGCGAAGACGCCTACCGCGTGGTGAGTGCTATTGAGATTAAAGGTTTCCCACCGCCACTGGAGTGTGATGAACTTAGCCGTGATGCGGCCTTGGCCTTTCTGCCAGAGGCGGTAGTTGATTACAAACAAGAAGGAGAATTCCGTCCTGTGGTCACCATATTTTTATCCTTTACCGGGATTGATAACCACCGGCAATTGGATGAGTTTTCGGAAATTGTCTTACAGCAAACTGATACCTTTTCTGGCTACTTCAAGGAAATTGACTTTGGGGATAAGGGGGGCGTGATGACGATTTTCTTCGGGGCACCCGTTGCCTTTGAGAACAATGTGGAACGTGCACTGGAATTCTTGATGAGTCTACGTGAACAATTACGTCCGGCACAAGAAAAACAGCAGTGGCGCTTTCGGGCCGGTATGACTGTGGGTACCGCGTACACCGGTATGGTGGGCGGTTACGAGCGTTGTCAATACGCCTGTGTGGGCAACCGCGTAAATTTGGCTTCTCGACTGATGACCAACGCGGAATGGGGCGAGTTCTTTGTGGACCAAGAGATACAAAAGTCCTCCAGCTTCCGCTTCTTGCATACCGGCAATATCAAGTACAAAGGCATCAAAGGAAATGTGCCCACTTTTAAGTTGTTGGGGCGCAACTTCAATGTAAAACCCACCTATTCGGGCCGTCTTATTGCGAGAGACCAGGAGTTGTTGCAATTGTCGGAATTTGCGTCTCCATTATTTGTGGGTAAAAACGCCGGCTTAGCTTACGTTTTTGGTGAAGCAGGTGTGGGTAAGAGCCGATTGACTTTTGAAGTCCGCAAATCTTTATTTGAGGGAGAAAAAGTGCAATGGTTTGTCTGTCAGGCGGATCAGATCCTACACAAACCATTCAACCCTTTTCTTTACTTCCTGCATAACTACTTTCAGCAATCACCAGAAGAGGCTAGTTTTACCAACCGGGCCAATTTCGATACCAGATTTAGGCTGTTGCTAGAGCAGCTTCAGCAGCTAGCGTCAGACGGAGCAGAATTGACCATTCGGGAACTGGAGCGGACCAAGCCAATATTAATGGCTTTGGTAGGTTTGCAAACCGAAAACAACAGCCTCTGGGACCAGTTGGATGCTAAAGGTCGTTACCAGAATAGTATCTGGTCGATCATCAATTTGTTTTTGGGTGAAAGCCAACTCAAGCCACTTGTTATTGAGCTGGAAGACAGCCACTGGTTAGACGATAGTTCGGCGGAGCTACTCCACGAATTAGTGCGGCAAATGCCTCACTATCCAGTATTCTTATTGATCACCTCCCGCTATAATGACGAAGGTATAAAGCCTTATCCACTACCACCGATGGTGGCAAAGCGCTTGCAGTTACCTTATTTGGAGATTGATTTGAATAATCTGCCTGAGGAGGCCGTCCGCCAATTTGCGGAGCACCTGTTAGCCGGTAAAATATCCGATACTTTCCACGCCTTGCTCTTGCGGACAACCAATAACAATCCGTTTTACCTGGAGCAGATTCTGGAATTCTTTACCGAAAGTGATCTCCTGACCCACGAAGCAGATGAGTGGAATATCAAGGACGAAAACGTCAAGTTATCCAATTCTATCAATGCCATTCTGACGGCTCGTATTGATCGACTGTCAGAGCAGGTACGGGAAACGGTGAAAGCGGCGGCGGTTATCGGGCGCGAGTTTGAAGTACCTATCCTCAGTGAGGTGATGCGTTCGCAAGAAACCTTTGCGGATCGCTCCAATTACGCCTTGCGCGAAGAGATTCAAATGGCCGAGCAGTTCCAGATTTGGATGGCGATGAATGAGCTGCGCTACATCTTCCGACATAGCCTTCTACGAGAGGCCGTATACAGCATGCAGCTGGGTACCCGCTTGAAGCAATTGCACAAACTCATTGCGGAAGCGATTGAGAAACTCTACGCCTGGCAACTGGAAACCCGCTATGTAGATTTGGCCTTCCACTACGAACAGGCTGGGGTGTTTGATAAAACCTGCGAATACCTGCGCAAGGCTGCCGATTACGCGCGAAACAACTACCAGAACCAGCAAGCACTGGAGTATTACGAAAAACTCTTGCAGTATCTGGGCGCCAAAGCGGATAGTGCGGATGAGATCAAAACGCACCTTAAGCGGGGTAAACTCTTACAACTCATTGGGAATTGGCAAGAAAGTGAAGAGGCTTTTCGCAGAGCCCTTCAACTAGCAAAGAGTTCCCGTGATGTAGTTATGATCGGCGAGAGTAATAGTGATTTGGGGCACTTACTGCTACTGCGTGGTGAGTATGGTCAAGCAGCTCATTACTTGAAAATAGCCGCTGGACTTTTTGAATCGGTTGACGATCGCCAAGGCTACGCCAAAGTTAATGGTCACCTGGGGAATCTACACCTACGCATGGGCGAATACCCCGAGGCCAAGAAAAGCTTCCAACGCAGCATTAAGGATGGTTATGTGGCTGGTGCTACTGCAGGTGGTGCGCAAATTGTAGCCAATCTAGCACTGACCCACATGAATCTTGGTGAGCTTGACGAGGGCATACGCGTAGTGCAGGAACAACTCCCACTGCACCGCGAACGCAACGATAAACAAGGCATGGCTACCCTATTGGTTAATCTCGGGATTGTCCAATATGATAAAGGCGACTACGATGCGGCAGGCAAAAGCTACGAAGAAGGTTTGGAGTTGGCCGAGGAACTAGGTAATAAACAACTGGTGTCTATTGCCATGGGATCCTTGGGCTTGGTGATCCAGCATCAAGGCGATTACGAACGGGCTATGAAACTCTTCCGCCGTGATCACGAAATCACCGAAGAGCTAGGCGATAAGCAAGGTATTGCCATTGCGCTGGGCCTGATTGGTGACCTACTAAAACTCAAAGGCGACTTCTACCCCGCCATCGAGTACATGCAGAAGAACCTCATGATGTGTGAGGAATTGGGCTACCAAAAGGGGATTGCCAAGGCGGTCAATACGTTAGGGGATATCTTCTATTTCACTAAAGAATACGAGCGCAGCCTGCACTTCTATGATCGGGCTATCGAGGTTACGCGCAAAATCAACCACAAGACTGTTCTGTGTGCCAGCTTGATTGAAAAAGGCCTGGTGCTGATCAAGATGCGAAAAGTAGCTGAGCTACTTAAAGTAGAGCGAGAAGCCCTGGCGCTGGCACGTGAACTGGGCAATCCGGACTTATTGTTCGACGCGCGAGCGCTGGAAATTCGCGCCCTACATATGCATGGACGTACAAGTGAGGCTTTATTATTATTGGATGAGCTTTCACAAACGGGCTTGAGCACCGAGCAAGAGGCCGAAGCCGCCTACATACGCTTCCGCTTACTACCGGTAGATAAAACCGCGCAACAAAAAGCGACGCTACTGTTTCGGGAGCTGTACACCGCCACACCGCAATATTTGTACAAGTTGCGTTTGGAAAAATTAGGCGCGTCATAATTTCCCCTCAATTTTATACCCTATTAGCACGGTTCATTTGAGAATACCTAAAGGGTCATTTTAGCAAATACTTATATTCTTGATAGATGTTTTTGGGCGCGAGCCAGTGTTGCACAGTGCCTGAGGAGGTCAGTGTATAAAAGCTCTTGTTATCAGAGTGGAAGGCCAGCCCTTTGATTGGTTCCGCAAGTTGGAGTTCTAATAAAAGCTCGCCTGCGCGATTCCATAAGCGGACCCCACCTTGCACATCACTAGTTAGTATAAATTTGGCCTTCGCAGACAACTGCACTTCGTCAATAAAGGCTTCGTGCTGAAAAGTGGATACCAACTCCTTTTTGTTTAAGTCCCAAAGTTCGGCTTGTTTGCTGTAGGCGACTAAAAGTTGGGTGCGGTCTGCTGTCCAATGCTTATCACGGCTGGCTTCGCTTTTGGTATAGAGGTGGCAGTTTTGTTGCGCATCGAACAATTGTACAAGATATAATGAATGCGCCCCTCCGGCATTCACTAATTCTTCAATTAGGTATACATCATTGGCCAGCTGGAAGAAACCATCATCAGGGAAGGTCGAGGCCACTCTGATGGCCAAGCTATCCATAAAGGAGCCATCCCGTCGAAATTTTAAACCAGTTGGAATTTCCAAGAGCTGTTCATCAGCTGTGAAAACAGGATAAAACAGTTCAGGTCCATAGGTATCCTTATAAGGGTAATTGGCACCTATTTCTCGAATAGTATCTACTTGACGGTTCTTCCACCTTGCCAGGTAGTAGACTGGATTTCTGTAGTCTGTCTGGTCTTTAGTCAGAATGTAGTTAGCGTTGGTTGTCATCAACTTACCAGGAATATTACGGGCATTACGATCCGTTATATCTACCAGTACCGACCAATCCACGTGGGAAAATCGACCTGTGCTAAAAATCAAATGCTGCCCATCTTCTGCGTAATCAATGTGTTCGATTTCCCGTGTGAACGTACCCATTTCACTATTTGGAACACGGGTGAGCTGACCTGCTTCATCCCATTTCCAGCGTTCCATCATGCCATCTGCGTACAGCACACAAATTTCAGATTGAGTTGGTGAAAAAGCCCAGGCGCGCAATCCCCAAAAGTATTGCCCACTACCAGGAACATCACTTGCTAAAATCCACACTCCAGCGTGCTGGTTAAAGGTCATGTAGAAACGATTGTCTGCGGAGAAATGCCCAGGACTAAAACTTCCGTAATGATTAACCTGATATTGGTTCTCATAGGAAGTATTATTGGAATAATGCGAGGCTGGGTATTGGAACGTATTTTGTTCTCCTGTCCGTAAGTTTCGCAAAACCAATTGATCCTCTAAATGGAAAACAAGCATATCTCCTTTAGGGGAACACAGCATATATCGCACAGAATCTTCAAGCAGTTGATTGGGCATATCCTTACTACTCGCGATTGTTGATCGTGTAAGTAATCTCCAAACTTGAATAGTGTTTTTGACTTGATCGCTTACGGTTAATAGACCATCTGATTGTTCCAAGAATTGACTCCAGTACAGTTCTTTATTGGTCAAACTCAACTGCATGATAGGCTGCCCAGTGAAATCGGTAATGAGTCCGGCACTGTTGATAATGACACTTCGTCTTTTATTTACAGCAAATTCGTGAATGCCAATGGCACCTCCAGAGCGTTCATCAATTGGAAACTTTTGACCATTAACACCAAAAATATCTACATAGCCCGCCTCGTCATGTCCCTCAGAAAGTACTAGGACGTGTTCGTTTGAAATGAAACGTATGTCTTGTGAAAAGTCCCCCTTCGCGCTGGTAGAAAAATTGAGTTCGTTTTGTTCAAAGCCTACTTGAGTGCTGAAAATTGTTGGCCCGTAAAGAGAAATGCCAGCTCCTCCAATATTACTAACCCCCGCTAGCCACTTGCCATCAGGCGAGAATTCATCAATCCAGAAGCGATAACTAGAGTCACGGGATACCAATTCCCCGTGCTCGTTATATTTGAATTGTTCATAGGTGGTGTTGAGAAACAGGTGCCTTCCATCAGGAGTAAAAGTGGCACCTGCCTTTAATTCTTTTGGGAATTCCATCCTATGACCGGTGGCCGCATTATACCAAAGCATTTGGCCATCCTCCGACTTGACAACGTATTGGTAACCCTCCGCTCCAATTACGGCCGATCTTGCTTGGGGCCAGGTTTCGGTGTCGAGAATCGTGCCATATAGCGTACGTAGGTGCACGTCCTCTTCCGTAGCGCTAAGAATGACTTGATAATCAAGACTAACCATGACTCTTTCTCCGCGAATTTGCCCAAGTGTATTGCCATTAAAATCCCAATATTCTATTGCGCTACTTTGGTGAAGCCCATCGTTGGGGTAGCTGGGGTAGAAAAGAAGCGTTTCTTGATCAGCTAGCAGGGCGGCAGATAAGTAAGAGGAAGAAATTTTCGATGCTAAGTGCTGAAGCTGTTGTGTGACTAGATCAAGTATGCACGGCTGACTGAAATAGCTTATAATCAAAGCTTTCTTTTCGTCTGGTGAAAAAACTACCTGTGTAATCTCATTCGTAGAAACCTGTGTTTTATGCTTCAGTTGATACTGTGCTCCGCGCCGTTCCCAGAGGTGAAGCATATTATCTTTGGTGAGTACCAGTATTTGGGTTTCACTAGGCGAAAGAAAAAGCTGTTCAACATCCGCTTCGTGGGTCAATGTAGCATGTGGGAAATAATTGAATTCTCCCCAAAGTTTTTGAAAAGATCGTCCTAGCATCTGTTTCAGTTCGGGGCTAGGTTCACCCGGCATTTTGGCAAAGCTCAGTAAGCTAGAGCGAAAGGCATCGGCAAAGTAATTGCCGTTGTAGGCGATATTGGCTTCCAGGCCTAGGCTATTAGCTTCAGAAATGCGAAGTTGGCGTTCGGCACGGGCGCGTTGTTCGTTGGCAATCCGGGCACTTTCCAGTGCTTCTGCGGTTTTTTCTTGTGCAATATTACGTTGAGTTTGGGCCACGGCTGCACTATCGCGGGCTTCTTGTGCACGTATATCAGCGGTGTCACGTTGGGTTTGCGCGTAGGCTTGTGCTTCCAGTGCTTCTTGCGTTTTGGTATTAGCGACACCCTGCTGTATGAGAGCATAAATAGCTAACCCGGCCAGGCCAATAATAACGCCCGCAATAATGCCCCAACGCCGCCGCTGGTTACGCTTTCGCAAGGCAAAGCTCTCCCGGAGGAAGCGCTCTTCCGGAGCGTTGTAATTGTGATCTTGCTCAAGAAGGTCTGCATAAAGCAAATCCAGGCGTGGGTCATCGTGCCAGAGATAGGCTCGGCCGCCATTGATCTGGTAGTCCGCAACGGCAAGACTGAGCTTGTACATTAAACTGAGTTTGCCTTCACCTTGTACTTTGATCCACTCCCATAGCCGTGCCCAGGCACGGACCAGCGCGTCGTGGGCGGGTTCGTAGTAAGTGCGTCCTTGTTGATCGCGCCCAGTACTTACCAGGCGTGCTGCTACTAACTTTTGGGCAACTTCCTGGCTGTGTTGGGTGGCGATTAGATCACTAAAAACTAAGTCTTCACTCAGTACACGACGGCTAGCTAGTTCACCTCCTTCCAGAGATACCATCCGCAGCATCAGCTTGCGCATGCTATGTTGATGAGTAGCGCTCAGATCATCGTAGATGCTATTGGCGCGGGTGCGTAGGGCACCGATAACGCCGCCTAGTTTTTCGTAATCTTCTAAAGTGAATGCTCTATTAGTCCGTCCACTGTTGAGGTAAGCATGGTAGAGTTCACTGAGGGTAAAAGACAGTAAGGGCAGCGCTCCAGGGGCCTGATTAACCTCATCGACCAGTTTGTCAACTAAACTGTCAGGTTCAAAAAACAAGACCTCCTGAACCGTGGGTTTGATGATAACCTCCCGTAGTTCATCCTGACTGAATGCGGGTACTACATAGCGCCCGACTTGCCACCATTGCTTGAGTGGACCTTCTTCAAATTGAGGTTCAAAATCTGAGCGGATACTAATGATGATATGAAGGTTCGGATAGCTGTTGAGCCAATGGTTTAATTGCGTTTCAAATTGGAGGCGCTCCTCTTCGTATAAGGTTTGGGTTAGTAGTTCTTCGTATTGGTCAATGATCAGTAAAGTTGGTTGTTCCAACTTGGGCAAGCCTTGCGGCAAACTTTCCCTGATGCTTTCCAGTGGATATTTTCCAGGGCGAATAATGGGAAGAATCTGCCAGTTCTGCTTGCGCAAATTTGGTAGTAAACCGGCCTTTATAACCGATGATTTTCCCGTACCAGAGGCACCACTCACTACGGTTAAGGGTTGCTTTTTAACCAATTTGTCCAGGGTAGCAATTACCCGATCCCGGCCGTAGAATAAACTATTATCCGCTTCGTCGTAGGACTTTAACCCCATGAAAGGGTTATGATCTGGAATAGGGGGTAAATTCAAAGGGTGACGTGGATGCAGAAAAATATATTGGCCTTTATTGTGCTTTTGTAGGGAAAACATGGCGGGACTTTGCCGTTTACCCTGCGCAGTAGTTTCGTCTTCCACCCGGTCGCGCAAATAAGTGTAAAGTTCGGTAGCTGTGATCACACCATCACCACGTTCTTTGGGAACGGTATCTGCCTCACCCGCCAAACCATCTAAAAGTGCTTGCGCAAAGGGAGAATGCTGCGAAGTATCCTCATCGCGCATACCCAGTGTGCGGTTAGAGAGAATGTCCACTGCTTTTTGATCAGAAGCGGAAGAAGTAATGACCTGCCATGCCGGATCTTGGGCATATTGATAAAGACGCTCTTCATAAATGATCCCTGGTAAATCAAAAACAACATCTCGAAACCCAGTCGACCACTTAAAGGCGCCCGCAAAGCAACAATCCAAAATGATCATACCGTGTTGGCAAGGTAAACCGGTAAGTCTCTGGTGCAGTTGATCCATCGCCAGCAAACTGGTGTTGTCGCCGGGCTGAGCATCGACTGGAACTAGGTAGCCTTTTGGATCATCATCGCTGTCGAGCGCAATACCGTGGCCGGCAAAATAGAAAAGTACGCGATCATCGGGCCCGACCGTTTTGGGTAGAATGTGCTCCAAGAGGTCTACTAAATCAGCCCTGCTGGCATTGAGTAGAGGAGGGTGTACCTGATAACCATGATCTCGCTCCAGGGTCTGCGCCAAAACCTCGGCATCCCGCACCGCTGTGCTTAGCGGACTCAGGTGAGTATAGTTGTTAATGCCTACAATAAATGCGTGACTGGCACTAAAGGGTAAGCGGATTGTAGTTTGATCCTCTGAGTTTGTAGAGGTGCTCATTCTTCTTGGCGGTTAGTTGGATCACTTCCTCAAATTAGGCTTTTTTTACAGCTATAATCTGGAGATATCCTGCAAAAAGCAGGACGATTAATAAGCCCTTGCGCCCAATGCTAAAACTCCCTACCTTTGCCATCATGCAAAAACAGCAGAACATAATTATTAGCATTATTATTATCAGCTCGCCGCGCGGTCTGTAGGTGCTAACTATTGTGGTTCAAAAAGCTCCGGCAGATTGCGATCTGTCGGAGCTTTTTGTTTTGTACTTTTGCAGGTCTTTTGAACTCATTGAAAATAATCAATTACTCTGACCTTTTTCAATAGGAAAATTCAGAGGAATAATAAACAAGGTACAGCACCCATGTACAAGTCGTATAAGCAGCTAAATCTGCCAGAAATCGATCAGGAGGTTTTACACTTTTGGGAGGAGCAGGATATCTTCGCCAAGAGTGTAAACGAACGCGATCCAGACAAGACTTACGTATTCTACGAAGGGCCTCCTTCGGCGAATGGCCTTCCGGGGATTCACCACGTAATGGCTCGCTCTATCAAAGATATTTTCTGCCGCTTCCATACCCTACTTGGTGAACGAGTAGACCGCAAAGGTGGCTGGGACACGCACGGCTTGCCAATTGAGTTGAGTGTGGAAAAAGAGTTGGGTATAACCAAGGATGATATCGGTAAAACCATCACGGTAGACGAGTACAACCAGAAGTGCCGCGAAACTGTGATGCGCTACAAGGATATCTGGGACGACCTGACCCGCAAAATGGGCTATTGGGTGGACTTGGAAAACCCTTACATCACTTACGAGAACAGCTACATCGAGTCGGTGTGGTTCTTGCTTAAGCGTTTGCATAGCAAAGGGCTGTTGTACAAAGGGTATACCATCCAGCCGTACTCTCCAGCTGCGGGTACCGGCTTGAGCTCACACGAGCTGAACATGCCGGGTGCGTACAAGGAAATCAAGGACACATCAGCGGTAGCGCAGTTTAAAGTGCAGGGTGCAGAAAATGAGTACTTTCTGGCCTGGACAACTACACCTTGGACGCTGCCTTCCAACACTGCCCTGGCGGTAGGGAAGAAGATTACTTACGTGAAGGTGCGTACGTTCAACCGCTACACTCAGGAGCCTATTGTGGTGACCTTGGCCAAGGATCGCTTGAGCGCCTATTTCTCGGAAGAGAAACCAGATATGCAGCCGGAGGATGCTAAGCCTGGTAATAAGCCCTACCCTTATATCGAGATTGTGGCGGAAATGACGGGGGCGGAGCTTGCGGAAACGCGCTACGAACAACTCATGTCTTATGTGACGCCAGAAGGCGATGCCTTCCGTGTGATCCTGGGCGACTTTGTGAGTACCGAAGACGGTACTGGTATCGTACACATTGCTCCTACTTTTGGTGCCGACGATATGCGCGTAGCCAAGGAAAACAACATCCCAGCGCTACTGATCCAAGATGAGTTTGGTAATCCTGCGCCACTGGTGAATAAACAGGGCAAGTTTGTCGATGAGGTGACCGACTTTGCTGGCCGCTACGTAAAGGATTACGGCCAGGAAGAGGAGCGGCCTACCGATGTGGATATCGTGATCAAGTTGAAGGAGGAGAACAAGCTGTTCCACTCTGAGAAATATTTACACTCCTATCCACACTGTTGGCGGACGGACCGCCCGGTGCTTTACTACCCACTGGATAGCTGGTTTATCCGGGCCAGTGAGTACAAAGAGCGCATGTACGAGCTGAACAAGACCATCAACTGGAAACCAGTGAGTACCGGTGAAGGTAGATTTGGTAAATGGTTAGAAAATCTACAAGACTGGAACCTGAGTCGTTCCCGCTTCTGGGGAATCCCATTACCAATCTGGCGCACCGAAGATGGCAAGTTGGAGAAATGCGTAGGTTCTATCCCAGAACTAGAGCGTGAAGTAGCGCGTGCGAATGAGGTATTGGGCTTAAACCAAGCCGTACCAAAAGATATCCACCGCCCTTATATCGATGATGTGATTCTAGTGAGTGAAGACGGCCAGGAGATGAAGCGCGAGTTGGACCTGATCGACGTATGGTTTGATTCGGGTTCTATGCCCTATGCGCAATGGGGGCTTGACTACGACAAACTCGCAGCGGGTGATGAGCAGCCATTTAAAGCGCCATTTAACCAAAGCTATCCGGCCAATTTCATTGCGGAAGGTGTAGATCAAACTCGTGGATGGTTCTACACGCTGCACGCGATTGCGGTAATGGCCTACGATACGGTGTCTTTCAAAAATGTGGTGTCTAATGGTCTAGTATTGGATAAGAATGGCCAGAAGATGTCGAAGCGTTTGGGCAATGCTGTAAACCCCTTCGATACCTTAAACAAGTACGGTGCAGACGCTACGCGCTGGTACATGATGGCGAATAGCGACCCCTGGGACAACCTCAAGTTTGACCTGGAAGGTGTAGAAGAAGTGCGACGTAAGTTGTTCGGTACGCTTTTCAACACTTATGGCTTCTTTGCGCTTTACGCGAATATCGACAAATGGGTACCCGGAAGTGCGGATACTGTGCCGGTAGCCGATCGTCCAGAGATCGACCGCTGGATCATCTCTAAGCTAAACAGTTTGGTAAAAGAGGTGCGTAAACAGCTTTCTGACTACGAGCCTACTAAGGCCTGTCGTGCGGTGGAGCACTTTGTGGACGCACACTTGAGTAACTGGTACGTGCGCTTGTGCCGCCGCCGTTTCTGGAAAGGCGAAATGAACGCGGATAAGCAAGCGGCCTATGAGACGCTTTACGAATGTTTGGTAACTACTTCGCAGCTGATGTCGCCGGTGGCGCCATTCTTTAGCGATTGGTTATTCCGCAATTTATCGGAGCCCGTACAGGCTGGCAATGCTGACTCACGTTTGGCGCACGAATCTGTACACCTCACGCTTTTGGCGGAAGCCAATGAAAGCCTAATTGACCTGGATCTGGAGCAGCGGATGGATTACGCGCAGCGCAGTTCGAGTTTGGTATTGAGTATCCGCAAGAAGAACAGCATCAATGTACGTCAGCCTTTACAGAAGATATTGATGCCGGTATTGGATGAGTCTTTTGAGCGGCAAGTAGAAGAGGTGAAGAGCTTGATCCTGGCAGAGGTGAACGTAAAAGAGATCGCTTACTTGCGGGATGATGAAGACGGCTTCCTGAAGAAGCGTATCAAGCCCAACTTCAAGACCCTCGGAAAGCGTTTGGGTAAGAACATGAAAGCTGCCGCGCAAGCTATTGGCCAGTTTAGCCAAGATGATATTGCTGCTTTGGAAAAGTCAGGCAGCTACACCTTAGTTGTAGGTGAGGAGCAATACGAACTCGGTCTAGTTGATTTCGAAATCACTACGGAGGATATCCCTGGCTGGAAAGTCGCATCTGATGGTAAGCTCACAGTAGCACTGGACTTAACTATCAGTGAGGAATTAGCGGCTGAAGGCATGGCCCGCGAGCTGGTGAATCGCATTCAAAATATCCGTAAAGGAAAAGATTTTGATGTGACCGACCGGATCACCGTAGCCATTACGGAGCATCCAGAAATCAGTAAGGCCGTCGAAGGCTTTGGCGACTATATCAAAGGCGAAGTCCTGGCAAATGAGCTAACACTCAACGGTGCCGAAAATGGCGACGCAGTAGACCTGCCTGGAGATATCAAGGCTAAGATTGTAGTGGAAAAAGCGAGCTAGTCCAGTAAGTGGAATTTGTGGGGTAGCTTGACTGGTGGTGTTCGTGCTATCGCACTCACGGTGGAAGCTCCCTAGCGGTCGCGGCAGGGCCGACTTTGTCGGCGAAAGTCGCGTTAACCGCGAGCTAAGCGGGCTTTTACCGCGACCGCTAGGGAGTTTCTACCGCGAACAACGTGAGCCCCGCCTATCAAGCGTTACTCACAATGTTATTCTCTTCACCAGTTGTTTCAATCTCAACGGAGCACTACCGGATCAACGCCACACTCCCGTACTCCACCAGTGGATCTGGGAATTCCGCAAAGCGATATTCAATGGCGTATATGTAGGTGTCATGTGCTGCAAATTCATTCTTTGCGCGGCCATCCCACCCTTCCGAAGGGTTAGTAGTTTGGAAAAGCAACTGCCCCCAGCGGTTGTAAACTGAAAAGGTGTAATCTTCCAAAATACAGTTGGTTGCTGGCAAGAAGAAATCGTTAGCGCCATCGTTGTTGGGCGAAAAAACGTTGGGGACGTACAACTCACACATGCAATACTCAGCTGTGTTTGGCGTTTCTGCTGCTGGATTAGCAAAGGAAATTACGTTCAGAAGGAGAAATCCTAAAGCGAAGCTTAGTCGTTTCATGGGATCTGATTTTTGGCAAACGGTAATACAAATTGTGAGCATGAAGCTCACCTAGATGATGCTATGAAGGTCCAAAAGTCGACAAAAGCCCCTATTGGTCAGTCTGTTTTTTAGGAAACGGTAGTCTTATGTTTTGTTACGTGCTTAGCTTGCTTAAAAAGATGTAATCTTGTGGCGCATTTGTTGCCGATTTGATAAGTCCTCCCATGAAGCAGAGTTTGATATTGTTGGTCTTGGGTTTATTGCTGGGGTCAGCCATTTCCTTTGGTGGTGGTAAGGAGGCTTATCGCAATTACTTCTTAGGTTCCTACTATTTCGCGGAAGGAGATTTCGGGCGTGCAGAAAACCACCTGCGGCGGGCTTATCAGTTACACCCTCAACAATTCAATTTTGCGCTAGCCTATGCCCTGAGCTTGGGGCAAAGGGAAAAGACAGATGCGGCACTGGAGGTCTTAGGTCATGGAAAAGCACTACTACGCCCCCGCCATCCTGATTATGCTCACCTAGCCAGTTTACAACATTTTGTAACGGGCATGATTCAGCTCTACGGCAAACGCTACGGGCAGGCTATTCGGCCGTTGCGCCGGGCAATAGCTTTTCAAGAAGCGTTGCCTTATCCAGAAGAGCGTTCTATTATGCTCAATGCCCTTGGCTATGCCCAAATCATGAACCAGGGGAAGGGATCGGGTGCCCACGGAGGCCTAGCTCCGCATTATCATGTGCACCGAAGAGACATAGAGCAAGCGCACCAGAGTTTTCTAGCGGCCTACCAGGCGGATGTGCAGAATAGCCAGGCGGCGGAGAATTATAATATTCTCAGCGATACGCTTGGCTTAGAGCGGGTTGCTGTTGTAGAGGATAGTGTAGTGGGGCGCGATAAGAGGGAACTCAAAAGCTATCAATACGCGGCGCTACCCGCCAATGTGCAACCATTATTGAAGTTTGTTGACTACGATGAAGTGGTCTTCCTACTCGATATTTCTGGCAGTATGGTCATGGAACAGGTTACCTGTATTGCCGATGATCGCTTCAACGTTATGCGAGAAACCGCCCAGTTGTTACTCGCCAATTTTGCCGATTCCACGAAGGTGGGCATTGGTACTATTGGTGGAGATTGTGGAACCGAGCCTAAGCTTTGGCATCCGGCTGGAGAACTCAGTCGTAAAGACTTAGGCTATGCGCTACGTTTCCTGGTGCCAGATGGTACCACACCTCTTTTGACGATCCTTCAAGAGACTTCTAGCCTGTTTACAAATGATCCAAACACTTCCAAAGCGCTTATTTTTATCAGTGATGGCGAAAACGTGTGTCGCTTACCCGGCGTAGATATCTGCGAATGGACCAGTACCCTGGCTAGTCAGCAAATCACCATTAATATTATGACTTTCTTGGGTGCCAGCCTCGATAACACCAACGCCTTCGCGGAATACACTTGCTTGACCGAAAACACCTTTGGCCGTCTCCTCTACTTAGATGGTAATCGTTGCCGATTGGAAGAGTATCGCTTTGACTTGGTCAAAGCGTGCCGTTTTGCCATTCCCCCTTTAGAAAGAGTAAATTGTTGGGGAAAAGCTACCGAGGGGCTTTGGGCCATTTTTCCGGAATGAGTGAATTAATAGCGCCTTTGAAAGCTAATCAATAGGGTGTTGATTTCTTTTGTAAATTTACATTTAAAATTTGCAAAAAAAAAGACATGCTTTAAATTCAAAGAAACGAAAATATTCACCTAATGCTCAATAGTAGATTGCCGATTTCTTACTGTTTTTTCTCTCTCAAAATTTTTCTCTTATTTAATTCTGCGACACTTAGTACAATTCCCTTAGCTGGACAAAGTGGGAATTGCAACGATGAGTGTACTGAAAAAGTTTGGTTAGTCCTCGAAAAGAAAGCAGTAAAGCAGCGCTTTTTGGGGAAATTAGACAAGATAGAAAAGCGTGAGATTAGTGGAGATGAAGCCTCGGACTTCCTAAAGGGCCTATGGGATAGACTTGAAAGCTACGAACAAGCGAAGCCTAATATATTTGATGAGGTATATGCCGGAGAAAATTGTTTTAATTTTTACTCCACTTACATACGCGTCTATTTACAAAAAGACAACTACCCCGATCTCGCTGATCATATTTACAATTATTCTGGCTATTTCGGTTCTGAAGAACAAACATTAGGAAATAGACTGTGCTCTGCTGCAAAATTCGCTTTACAGATTGATTCTACTCTACGTAAGGATTGCAATAATTTTAATCGACCAGAACGCATTATTCGGATTTTAAAAAGTGCGCAAGTAGGCTTATGTTCTTTCGACTCAGGGATAGATTTGGCTATAGAAGGGAACTGCGTTGTAGATTATAGATACCCAAACAGGACAGTTGCGGCGAAGGTTCAAATACAAAACAAGGCTGATACTGATATGGAGAAGGCTTTTAAACTTGCTTGGAAGCCTTCTGATAATGATGGATATGTATACAAGACAATTTCACCACTTAAAGCGTTTCAGATTACTTCCATCGATCTACCGGGTCACACTTATGAAGAGTATGGAAAATACAATTTTACGATTGTAGTAGATAGGGACGAAGAAATAATGGAGTCTAATGAGGAGAATAACACCTGCATTTATGTTGTTGATCTATCTGAGCGAAACTGTCCTGGAGGACAGATAACGCTAACCGGTGACCACTCAGATGGAAATAAACCTGAATTGGAGGTAAAAGTAGAAGATGGCGGATCGCAAGGATGTGTCAATTATGTGTACGAGTTTGCCCCTAGAGATATTCATAATGGATCATCTAATTGGCTTAACCAAGCTTTTTTGGGAAAGAGTTTACCTTCTTTTATGGCAGCCAACAACCTCAAAATTAGTGAGGCTGATATTAAATTGTTAGGTATGGCAGACCGCTTATCTATTGACTTGAGCAGGCCAATTGATTGTCCTCCAAACCTGATAAAGTATGGCATTCCAGCAAAAATTACAAGAAATAAAGATTTGGCACTGGCAAGAGCATTTTATGTTAGGGATTTGATGACGGATGCTTTTTCCGACCTTCGGGAAGGTTCTTTCGATATCTCTACTGCCGTATGTTCTGAGGTTAATAAGTCGTGCAGAGGTGTAAAAGTAAATATATGTTGGGGTGATCTTTGTTGGGATACATTAGCCGATTGGGGGGATGGTTTGGAGCAAGAAGTTCAGCGCAACTTAGAGTCTACAGCAGTTGCTATTACTGATGAAGAAAATCGCTCTGAAGGTGGCGCAGAAAAGAAACAGGTTTCTCAGGAACCAGAACCCACTATAGGCTCAGTAATTTTTGATGAGCCGATTCAATACCCTAAAGGTGATAGTGAGGTTCCAGAAGAGATTTACGATGATTTAAGGGCCACTGCCGAGTTTATGAAACAAAACTTACAATATAGATACCAGATAACTGGCCATACTAATTACGGCTCTACTGACTTTGACTTGTCGAGGAGAAGAGCCGTAAAAATTAAGGAAAAACTAGTTGAATTTGGTGTGCCGCAAGGTCTTTTGATTCCTGAGGGTCGAGCTAATAGCGTGCCGAAAATGCGTGAGTTATCGGCCGCTGCAGATGCCGTTAATCAACGAGTGGAAATAAAGATTGTATCTGAAAACTACCCCAATAAAGAATGATCTTTTTTGACTTTAGGACATTAGTTCTATTTCCCCAATAGATATTTTGATCTTGCTGTAAGGTATGAAGGAACCTTATTAATATTGACCAGCTTATGGCGGTTAGCTACAGTAGCTACGGTGATCCAGGCAAGTAAAAGTAAGCCAAATACAGTATTAAGATTGACATCTGGATGAATTCTTATGGATAAGAGTGTTAAAATGGTGATAATACCTCCCCAAAAGGCAGTTTTTCGGAATAATAATAAACTCCCCCCTATAGCCCCAAATAGTATAATAATCAGAGATAACACTTCAAAGCCATCTGATAAGTCTACTAGGTAGTATAAGACTGAGCCAAAGGAGAATACACTTAATGTCCAAGTTAAGACGTCCCTGATTAGCATAATCAGGTTTCGAACAGGCCGTGGAGATTTTTTATTAGAAAAGGCGTGTATTTCGATCGCTTTCTCGAAGTCATGGTTAAGCTTAATGAATATCTCCTGCATGTCTCTCGTCCAATTTTCCTTCGTTAAATAAAATGTTTTGAGACCGGGGATATTGATGTCATATGGAGGTTCTTCTGGATGCTGTAAAAAATGTATCAGATGTACCTTTGTGTTTAGTTTCGTCCTGTCGGCGAATCGAGCAGCAATTGCATCTGTCGGGTTATTTTTGCCCTGACTATCAAACAAGACTAGTACTACCTTATGGGCAATACTGCTCGCTTTTTCTACAGCCAGTGGCTTTGAATTTATTGCCACCAAAGCATTACTGTGTAGGAGTTGTTCGAGTCCGTACTGAATTCTCTTAGCAATGCTTGTGAGTGTGGGAGAAGAGACAAGAATAATTGGCTTGTTATATCCTTCAGAAGTGTCACCCTCTTGTGATAGATAAGGCCTGTTGAGTGGGATTAGAAATTCGATTAGTAGAAGAATCGCTAATAGCAAACTTCCGCATCCACATATAATTTCTTCCTGTTTAGCATCCGCAATAACTAAACATGTTAAGGACCAGAGCAGAGCAGCAGTGACTGCCACCTTGCTAATAAAGCTTAGGGGCTTCTTGCTCAAGAAATGAGTTTTTGATGTTTGTATAAGCTAATGTGGTTAGTAAAGATAGCGAGTAATTATCTCGTTATCATACTTGAAGGCAACGAAATGCACCATCTTTGGAACCACTAATGTGCTATTGGTGTTACACCACTTTTCCCCGTACCCTAATTCACACCAAACGATGCGCATTCGTAATTCAGTCAAAGCCATTATCATTCGTGATGGAAAGCTCTTGTGCAATAAGAACCACGATAACAGAGGGATTTTCTACTGTGTCCCTGGTGGCGGGCAGGAGTACCAGGAGAACCTGCAAGACGCCTTGGTAAGAGAGTGCTTTGAGGAAATCAGCGTTCCAATTGAGGTGGGTGAGCTACTCTTCGTGCGCGATTACATTGGTAAAAATCACAATGGGCAGGCACGACTAAAGCGTATCCATCAAGTAGAGTTCTTTTTTGCCTGCGAACTCACTACGGACCAAGAGCCACAAGTGGGTAATGGCCCAGATTACTATCAGGTAGGCGTAGAGTGGGTACCGATAGTAGATTTGGAAAGACAACAGTTTTACCCCAAGGATATGATACCTTGGCTTTCTGATCTAAACAACACCCAGCGCCCGATCTATCTCGGTGATATGGACTAATGCTTCTCTGCTTTCGTACCTTTGTCGCCAACGTCAATAGCTGCTTCATATGAAAGACCGTAACTCTGGGAAACGACCGCGTCTACGCCAAAGTCGTGCGCGCAATGCTGGCCCTTCGCCCGGGCTACGCCGTGACCCTGCGGAGATTATTGGGATGCGCCTCAACAAATATATTTCGCACAGTGGTATCTGTAGTCGACGGCAAGCAGCTGAATATGTGAAGGATGGCCTGGTAAAAGTGAATGGGCGTTTGGAACAAAACCCGGCTTACCAAATACAAGAAGGCGATGTGGTGACCTTCCGGGGAAAGAAAGTGGAGCCCGAGGCAGATTTTGTGTACGTACTACTCAATAAACCACGCGGCGTGATCACCACCATGAGTGACGAGCGGAATCGGCGTACGGTCATGGATATCTTAGGCGATGCCGTACCGCAGCGCATCTTTCCGGTAGGGCGTCTGGACCGCGATACCACTGGACTGTTATTGTTGACGAACGACGGTGATTTAGCCAAGAAGCTTATGCATCCCAGCCATGAGGTGCCTAAAGTATACGTAGCCACTCTGGATAAACCACTGAGTAACGCTGACCTCCAGCAAATAGAAAAAGGCCTGACGCTGGAAGATGGCCCCGTAAGTGTAGATTGGATCAACTTTTCCGACGAGAAAAACCGCAATCAGGTGAGCCTGGAAATCCACCAAGGCCGCAACCGTATCGTACGCCGCATCTTTGAGCATGTGGGATACGAGGTTGTAAAGCTGGATCGAACCTACCTAGCGGGCTTGAATAAAAAGGACTTGCCCCGAGGGTATTTTCGATACCTCAACGAGAAAGAGATCATTATGCTGAAGCACTTTGTAAAATGAGTGATCAGTGGTCAGTTAAAAGTAGGCAGTGTTTTGTGAGTAATACCTCCGATTTCCGATCTCCCACTTCCGATCTCCCATATTATTTCATACTTCCCGCTTCTTACCTCTAAATTTTTACTACTTCACTGGTCCTACGGTTTGAATATTCTTAACTTTGTGGGCGTAATCACTGACTCTCCATAACAATAAGAATAGCACTATAGACACGATTGCCTGAGGGCGATGGTGCCATTGTTATTGATGGAGTTCAATGCTGAGGAAATATGTTGTTGAGACCAACAAGAAATCAAGATCCACATTTTAATACGATGGTTGACGTAAAAATCCTGACCACCACTAACTCCCGCTACCTTGCCGAAAAGATTGCTGATTACTATGGCCAACCGCTGGGAGACCTGACGGTGAAGCGCTTCAGTGATGGCGAAATGCAGCCGGTGATTAACGAATCGGTACGTGGTGGATTCGTCTTTTTCATTACTTCTACTTGCCAACCGCACGAAAATTTGATGGAGTTGCTATTGGCAATTGATGCTGCGAAGCGGGCCTCGGCTGGTTACATTACAGCGGTGATGCCCTACTTTGGATATGCGCGCCAGGATCGGAAGGATAAGCCAAGGGTGCCCATTTCGGCTAAGTTGATTGCTAATCTGCTACAGGCAGCTGGTGCCGACCGGATCATGACAATGGACTTACACGCTGATCAGATTCAGGGTTTCTTTGATATTCCAGTGGATCACCTCAAGAGTGAGGCTATCTACTTGCCTTACCTGCAAGAGAATTTCGATCTATCGAATGTCACCTTTGCTTCTCCGGATGTAGGTGGTGTAAAGCGTGCGCGGACTTTTGCCAAGCATTTCAGCCGCCCGCTGGTGATATGTGATAAGTATCGCAAGCGCGCCAACGAGATTGCGGAAATGACCGTCATTGGTGATGTAGCTGATGCTGACGTGATCTTGGTAGACGACTTGGTAGATACCGCTGGCACCCTTTGCCGTGCAGCAGATATTATCATGAAGAAAGGGGCTAACAGTGTAAGAGCACTTTGTACGCACCCGGTCTTGAGTGGAAAAGCATACGATAATCTGGAAAACTCAGTGCTCCAAGAACTCTTGGTTTGCGACACTATTCCGCTGCAGCGAGAGTCAGAGCGTATCAAAGTATTGTCAACTGCCAAGCTCTTTGCGCGAGCCATTCGAAATACGCACGAGCACCGTTCGATCTCGGCATTGTTTGTTGAGCAATAGGCAATATTAGCCGTAGTTGGAGTGCGTTTTCCAATAAGGGGGCACTTTAATTTTCTGCATTGAGCTGTTTTTTGGGAAAAAATCAGCCATAAGTGCCGTGTTTTCTACTAATTACTTATCTTTGCGTGCCTTTTTAAAGCCTCCTAAGAGGTTCTAACTAAGAGTAAAGAGAATAATCATCATGGAAGCAGTAGCTGTTTCAGGAACAATAAGAACAGAAGTAGGTAAGAAAGCCACCAAAGCCGTGCGCAGTGCTGGCGAGATCCCTGCTATCTTGTACAGTAAGAACGGAAGCGTTCATTTCAGTACTACCCACAAGGCGGTAAAGAACTTGATCTTTACCCCAGCCTTCCGGGTTGCTGAGATCGATCTTGACGGTAAATCACACCGCGCCATCGTAAAAGATATACAGTGGCACCCAGTGACCGACGAGATTGTACACTTGGACTTCTTGGAGCTCATTGACGGTCACGCCGTAAAAGTGGAGATTCCAGTTCGCTTTGAAGGCACTGCTCCAGGCATGCGTTCTGGTGGTAAATTGCTTCAGCTGATGCGCCGGGTCAAGGTTAAGGCTAACCCTGAAAGCTTGGTCGATGAATTAGTTGCAGATATCTCTACCCTGGAATTAGGGCAGTCTGTTCGCGTTCGCGATATCGCAGCTATTGACGGCATCGAAATCATGAGCACCGGAGCTTCTCCATTGGGAATCATCGAAATTCCACGTGCATTGCGTTCTGCCGCTACCGCTGAAGCTAAGGCTGAACGGATGGGTGAAGGAACTGAGGAAGAAGCAGCTACAGAGGAGTAAGATCAATCTTTGTTAGTCTGAAAAGACTTTACATATATTTGAAGGGTAAGTTGGCTACGGCCGGTTTACCCTTCTTGCATTTCAAAACCTGGGTAAGGAGATGAGCGAACTAAAACTGGCGCTGGTTCAAGCTGATTTGATTTGGGAAAATGCGTCGCGTAACCGCGATAAGTTTGAACGTTTGTTGGCTGGTCTTTCACCGGGCACTGATATCGTCGTTTTACCCGAAATGTTCAGTACTGGTTTCAGCATGGAACCGCAGCGCCTGGCGGAGCCCATGGATGGTCCTACCATCACTTGGATGCGAGAAAAAGCTGCCACCTTAGGAGCAGTCATAACTGGTAGTGTGATTATTGAAGAGGGCGGAAAATACTTCAATCGCCTTCTTTGGATTACTCCAGACGGAGAACTTGAGCAGTACAATAAACGTCATCTCTTCACGCTAGCCGGTGAGGAGAAAGTCTACACCGCTGGAACGGAACAGCTTGTATTGACGTATCGTGACTGGAAGATTATGCCGCTGGTCTGCTATGATCTACGCTTCCCGGTGTGGAGCCGTAATCAGTTTCAGTATGATCTACTGCTTTACGTTGCAAATTTTCCGGATAAGCGTGGCTTTGCCTGGCGCACCTTGTTGCAAGCGCGGGCCATTGAAAATCAGAGCTATACCATTGGCCTCAATCGCGTAGGTACAGATGGGAATGGCATCTACTACGCTGGTGATTCCATGCTGGTAAATTATGATGGAAGTATCAAAACTCACCTGCCTCCCAGGGAAATGGTACAAGAAGTGGTAATTATGAGAGCGCCACAAGATACCTTTCGGCAAAAGCTAGCCTTCCTGCCAGACCAGGATCAATTTTCAATCAAGTAGGCGCTCCCGATAGCTATCGAGGAGCAATGCGCCTCTACGGAACTGCGCTCCTTATTCCTCGCGGGGTTTCATGGCAAGGTGAAAACCGATATACAGGCTACAGTAGGCCCACGGGAAAATGAGGAATAGGCCAAAAGAGAGAATGTTACCTAGGCCAGCACTCGCCAGCATTACGGGCTGCAAGAGAAAGCTAGCCAGCATGAACATGGAGAAAAATGTGAACAGCAACCAGAACTGCGCTCCCCACGCACGATTGATCAAGCGGCGGCTATACTCTAGGGCGTTCAAGGGGTTAGCTCCCACAAAAAGAATGAGCGGAAAGGCCCAACTGAAGCCCACTTGCAGATAAATTAGCGGAATAAGGTTGAGGAAAAAAGCGGTAGACTGCGCCCCGCTCATACCCGGGGGCTCTGGAGGGGCTACAGGGTTAGCTACCACTTCAGTATACCACTCCAAAAATCCAATACGCTCCAATAAGAAGTACATTGGAGTCAAAATCAGTGCACTGATGATCAAGGCCAGTGTATTGTTCAGTATCAGTGGAGCTGCTTGTGGCAGGGCCTCGAAAAAGCGACTGAAGGACCATTCTTCGTTCTGCACCGTACTATTGGCGGCCAAATAGAACCCTGCATTCAAAATCGGTGAGACGATCACGGTTAGGATAATTGTACCAATCCAGCTCATCCCCACGAGTGTAAATACACTACCCAGGAAGGGGATGATTAGCGCAAAAAGAGCAAAGTCGCGAAAACGCCGGCGATAGATTTGGAAGCCCATCTGCATGCACTGCGATGAGAATAAGGGGAATCCCTTTTGAATAATTTCTTCTAAACGAGCTTTTTGTTCTGGACTCATTCGGTCGGACTAGTATCGTTGCATGATCTCAACAACGGCAATCTCATATCGTTGAGCGGCTGGTAAGTCCGACATGATATCTTGATCGCCAAGCAGCTGCTGCGTGTCCTCTTCTGTCATTTGGGTACCCTCGTAATTGTAACCGAGGACAACTAGAAAATCACGGCCATCAAATTGGCCACCGTTCCAGTTGGTTACGGTGCCGCCGTAGTCCCAATCAAAGCCGGTAAATTTGAAAGGTTTGCCATTGGCCGCTGCTAATTCTGCCAGCGTACTCCCAACCTTGATGCCTTTTGAGGTAGCCCACTTGCCGCTTTTTTTGCTAACGCGATACAGGATAACGTAGCCATCATCATCGAGCAAAACCTCCACTTCTTCTGGAGTGTCGGAGTATAGCACTAAGCCTGGAGCAAACTCTCCTTCGCCAATGTAAAACTCACCTTCACTCACGTTTTCTTTACCAATAGCTTCCTCTAAGTCAGCGCGCACCATTTCACCACCTAAAGTGCCAAAGCCCTCACCGGGCTTGATCGTGAAGCTAGGTTGAGCGTCTTCAGTGGTCGTTTGTTTTTCGCTATCTTCCGTTTCAGTAGATGGAGGGGTATCGGACGTACATGCTGTAAAAAGGAGGCAAATACTGAAGAGCGCAGTAGCGTATTTCATGGTGAAAATGGTTTTATTCACCACAAGGTAGGGAGGATGAAGAACAAATTAAAGGCACGATTGCCGAAATTCAATTTCATCTTAGGCGGGGCATTATTCCTGCTCAGTAGCCTAAGTTTTTTTGAAAGTGGCCAAATACCGCAAGCGATCTTGTTCCTGGTATTGGGACTAGTAAATCTGACCTTGCTCCGTTTTCAGGGGCGCAATCCAACCTGGGTGAATCTTTTAGTGCTTGGGCTTAACGCATTGGGCGCAGCCGTGGTAGCACTCGATTACCAAGCTAAGGACGCCAGCGCTATTCACCTGGTTTGGTGGTTAGCGGCAGGACTTTATCTGGTATCGATTGGTGTACACTATCGGAAACAAAGGCAGAATGCTTTAAGTAGGCCCGAATAGTTTCCTTGGTAATGCTCTAAATGAATATTATTACTTTCACTGATTCAATTTTAAATTTCAGCGCATTTAGACTTGTTGCATGTACAAAACGGAAGACTACGGTATATTTCTTGGCTTAATGACGATGCCCTTTGGGGAGGAAGAGGCATTTAGGGAGAACGAGATTGAAAAGCCATTTAAACGCTACAAGGAGAAAGCTCGATCTTATTTCTTGAGAGAAAGCGATGAGGACCAAGTTTTTGACGAACTCCTTTTTGAACCAAAGACATACTGTTTATTTGGCAATTTTGACTTGGCAATTCTATCTCTGGTGGATAGCTTCGGACTAGCCACTCGGAGTTTTCATCCGTTTAGCCATTTGATGAGTGACCATCACGACCGTGATATCAATTACGTTCCCCACAACTATACTTTCCACGTTATTTCGGGCCTTGCCCCAAATTTGAAAACGGTTAACTCGCAAGAACCCGATTTATTAGAAAGGGCTAAAGCGACATTTCTCAGCAAAAGAGATGACCTTCCATTTATTGGTATTAGTTCCTTTAAATTTAACAATTCGTTGATTACCGGAGGTGGTGGAGAATTTGTTGATCTTGCCTTGCGCGCTATACAACCTAGATTAGCGGCTGCTCAGCAAGCGGCTGACAAGCCTTTTCAGTACCTCATTTTCTACTCTTTCTCCTGGCACGAACTATCGGTTATTTTTTTCTCAGATAACTTTACGACTATTGCGGATCAAGTCTTCAATTTACGCGAACTCGTTGTGGAAGATTTACAGAAAGCATGTGAGTCTACGCCGTCTTACGATTATGGTAAAATAACCTCTTCCACTTTGCTCCACAAACTACTGGAGGATGACCCCACGGAGCAAAACACGGATAAATTGCACAATGCCCATTTATTTGTACACAGCAACACTATTCTTGGATACGATTCAGATATCCTGCTGGGTGACCAATCAGCGCTTCCAGATCAATCAGAAGAGGAACTTACTTTTAGAATTTGCTGGGATATAAAACCCGGGCACTTAAGTGCTTTTTTGGAAGATTTGAATACATTCGAGAATACTTCACTGGCTCGGCTTATTAAAGAAAAAGGACGAATAACTGCTGGCCGGGGAGACTACGCCTACATCATTGAGGAAAAGGCAATGGATCGGTTTGTTGAAATCGTACAGCTCATCATCAAATCCCCACTCAGTAAGCATATACGAAAGGTCAATACAACACCAACCTTCAGCAGCGAATTTCGGAAAAAGATAGGCCGGATTGTCGATTTAGATCAGCATTATCTCGCCAATGACAAATTATCCAGCTATCGATTCAAATTAGATGAGATAGGTGGTTTGCGGGCAAGCTTGAGAAAGCTTCGGGTGCCAAAAATTATTCAGGAGAAGGTTAATAATATGTATACCATATTCAATGATGGTATCAGTGATCCCATTCTTTACAACTACTTTGTAGAATTACGGCCTTATTTAGAGGAAGTGATCTACCATATTAAGGATACGGTGGAGTCCTCTAAGGGAAAATCTGTTCTTGAGATTACCGATCGTCTCAATGATATTACGAAGGATTTCGAGACCGCTTACCAAAATCGATTTGGGCAAAGCTACATCATGAATGAGATTACAGATTTTAACCTCAAATTCAACGGCGGGATTCAACAATTAGTCAGTTTATTTGATGGGGCCTATAAAACTCTCACCAGTTTTTTTATCAATGAAGGAGACTACAGCAGGTCTATGGCATTTGTGGCGGGAGTGTCTAATACCATGTCTGGTCAACTCAGCGTGCGCTTAAATTACTTTCATCTTTACCAGCCAGTTTTTTTTGCCGCTACCGCTACTCACGAAGCGGTAAACTTCTTCCCTCATCACCGTTATCCAAGCAGAGATTTGGATCCTGATATTTTCCTCCTCCTCAAAAAAATAAAAAATCCTACGAAAGAGGAGGAGTATAAAAATGGTTTTCCTGAGAAGGAACATCTACATTATTTTCTGGTGGATATTATCACCTTCTATACTACTTATGCGGAGGACTTTGAGCTTTTTTATTACTGGAGATTGAGTGTGTATATGCAGATGGGAATTGCTTATAACGTAGACGGTAGTATGCAACAGAAGCAATTCAATATGCTTGTCACACGGCTGTATTTATTGGCCCGATTAACCGAAAATACCGCGGTCTTTGAAGGAGCTTTTTATCCTCCTTTTAGACCATTGAACGAATCTTTTCGCTACGCCTGGGAAAAGGCATTTATGCACGCACGGGTCGAAGGAGATAGATTTTTTACAGAGAACTTTGAATTATTATTAGCCGCTAAAAAGCTTGCTACTGGTCAAGTAATCTTTGATTTTATGCAAGCAATAAGAGAACTGGACGATGACGAAGCAAAGTTGGCATTCCAGGCTCTTTTGCCTTCAGATCAGGCTAATACGGAGGAAGACCTTCAGGGTTTTGGGGATGATGATCTTTTCTACGGTACTATGTTCAATAAAAGACAAGAGCACATCAAGAGGATCAGTCGACAGATTAGAGCGAGTTTTGTTAGTGGCGAAACCTATTCTTTTATTAAAGATAGACGGCACCCACAATTGCAAATGGCATCGGACGCTTTCTTTCTACAGGCCATGATGCTAGCCTATTTACAACTCATCAAAGAATTGAACAAAGGTGGAATATCCATTCTTCCAAGATCCAGTGAAGATGGCAAAATAGCCAGGGTACAGTTGGAACAATCTACAACGAATAGATTACAGGCCGAGAGTGATATCTGGTTTGACCCCTCTGGTGGTTTCTTTACCACCAATGCGGCTATAAGAGTAACCTATTTCAAGTATCGATCCGTATTCTTGAAATCACTTTGGAGCTTTTCCGCTAAGCGGAAACTAAAACTTTTTGAAGGTATTTTGCAGAGAAGGAGAGAGGAATAAGTACTAGCGTATTTTTCTACTATTCTATTCTAACTACAGCGTCCTAATTACTTGCTCTTTGTGGGGCCGGTATAATAGCATCCCCTTTTTTTCCAAGCACTGGGGTTGCTCGAGATTTGGAACTTTCTCGAAATACGCCGTAAAATATCGACACTTTCCTTGGGGCTTACTTTGGTATTCACAGCTGAATCTTTATTGTTCTTGGCCTGCCTTTCTTTATTACTTATCGCCATAATACAATGACCTTCTATTTGAGACTATATATTTGAAGCCGAAATTTAGACAAAAAAAGGCTTGCCAGCAAATTTCCTGAATAAATATACGATATAAATCCTTAAAAATCAAGGGTATGTCTCAATAGGTCAAGCAGAATAATGTGAATTTGACTACTACTGTCATAATTCTTAATCTCCTTTTTTAGTTCATTTATTGCCTTTTGCACTTGATCTTGCGGAATTTTTAACGCATAATCTCTACTGTTTGACTTCTGTTGCCAGATTCCAGTAGGTAGTAAATACAGCAAGGGCAATTCTGAACCATAAGTTTCGTAACGGGTGAATAACCCCTCTTTAACCAAGAAAGAGTCGCTACGTTCATCATAGAAACAAGGCGAAAATACGATATGTTCACGTTCGTGATAGTAGGGTAATGACACAGATAGATTGCTAAAAGTTCCTAGATCGTCGGGTGTTTGTTCAAAAAAGGCCAAGTATTGAGTCAGTACGTCGTCAAATGTAGGCTCCACTAGGGGCGCTGCCTGGAGGGGGGGGACACTTTCTGTTTGGATCTCCTGATCGAGAAGCCGTGTTGCTACCAATCGTACTTTGGATGAGATTTGGTCGTACACTTTGCTCAGCATCCCCTCGGGTTCCAACCAGTTTATTATAGCGGAAAGACCAGTACCTGTTTTAGGGTTTGCAGGAAGACAGTGAAGGGTAGATCTAAATCTTTCAGCAAGTTGGACTCCTCTGCACTCTTCCAAAAAAATTGGAATAATTACGGGGACAAGCTTGCCTTCCGCATACACTTCCAATTCTTTTTTACAATATGCTGAGGCACAGGAGTGATTGCTCACCAAAAAAACAAAAATATCTGCTTCTCTAGCTTCTTGCAATACAATGGGTTCCCATTGATCTCCGGGAATAAGTTCCTGATCCCAATAAAGTATGATGGACGAGATTTTTTTTAGGTAGCTGACAAGACGTCTAGCTATTTTCGCATTTCCATCATCTCTTCCGTACGAAAAGAATAATTTTAATTTCATCCCTTATTACTAGGAAATAGCCAAAAGGCTCCCCTTTTGAATTAATTGGAGCTGAAATTAAAAAAATATTAACGGATTCAAATCAAAAGCCAAGCCCGATCACTCCAGGGCCTAAGCCAGCAAACGCACCTCACCCTCGCCAATGTGAATAGCACGCAGGTCATCTGCCCGCTGATCGATGTCTGCACTTGCATTCTCGAGGCGGAGCACACCACGTGGGCAGACCGCTGAGCAAATACCACAACCTACACAAGAGGAGCGAACGATATCTTGCCCGCGCTGTGCGTAAGAACGCACGTCAATCCCCATTTCACAATAAGTAGAGCAGTTGCCGCAAGAGATACACTGACTACCATTGGTGGTAATGCGGAAGCGCGACTTTATACGTTGTACCAGCCCCAAGTAGCCAGCTAGTGGACAGCCGAAGCGGCACCATACGCGATTACCCATGAGGGGGTAGAAACCGGTACCCACCACACCCGCGAAAATGGAGCTGATGGAGAAGCCGTAAACGGTTCGCACATCGTAATGACTAAAGGTAGCGATGGTCTTACCACCGTCGCCGTAAGCCATGAGTTGCCAACCGGCAATAGCGCCGAAGAACACCATTGCAATGGTATAGATCTTGCGTGGATTCGCCGTAGGGCGCTCCCGACGGTGCAAAAACACTAAAGTGCCAATAATGACTCCTGATAGGCTGATGAACAACCAGCGATTAATTTTGATGGTCGCTTTGTAGTTTTCGAGGATAAAGTGGTTATAATTAGCTAGCACAATCAAGGCGATAGCTGCTATCCACATCATCCACATGGTAGAGGATTTGAAAATATTCACCTTGCGGTTACGTGCGAACACGTAACTGGGTATAACCACCAATAACCCGGTAACAAACAAGATAAAGTTGGTCTTATTTAACCAGCTGCCCTCCGCTTTCGCCGCTAAGGGTAGGTAGCTATAGACTACAATGATGGTCATCGCTACCGCAAAAACCAGTACGGAGTGAATGATCCAACGCTCAATATGCCAGGCTTGCTCCGATTTATCGCTTAACTGGCGGTAAGGATCACCCAAGGTCTCAGCCAAGCCACCGCAGCCGCATACCCAAGAACAGTACCATCGCTTGCCGTAGAAATAAGTGATAATCGGTACACCTATTGCCGCCAGGATAATTCCCCAGAATAATAGGAATAAGCCAAACCCACCGGAGCTGGTCAGGGAGTTCAGGTTATAATCGAAGAAGAAAGAATAATTCAGCGGCCAGATGTTTTTCAAGTCCATACTAGGCTGGTTCAAGGCAGCCATAATCTCTGGTAGGAGGAACGCAAAGGTGGTCTGGAAAAACATCACCGAACCAGTCCGGATCATTTGGTAACGGTTGTGCCGGTACTTGACGATCATGCGCACACCCATTACGATAATACAAATCGTATACAAGAAGCCATACAGGAACCAGTTACTGGCTGGCCCGCCATTTAAGGCCATACTGATGGGGTCTACCATGATAATCCAGTTCACCATGTGCTCTGGATAGAAGTAGAGTAAAACGTAAAACCCAATCAGGAAAAAGCCAGCTGCAATACCCAACCAACCTCGGTTGTGCATGCTACTGTGGTAGATATGATGGTTCTTAATGCCGGGAAAAAAGCGGCGCTGTGGTAGAATATACAGTAAGGCACCAATGATGCCCAGGATAATACTCAGGAAGAAGAACAACCATGAATTACCAGGGAGCAAGCCAGTACTAGAAGCTTTCGTAACCGGAAAGGTTAAGCCCTTTAATTGCCAGTCTTGCAGTAGGGAACTCCAGTATTCTCCATCACTAGAGGTGAGGCCTTTTACTTCCGTTACGTCTTGTTTGACATCCGATTGTACCTTGGCCATGAGCTCATCGAATGCGTCGATAAAGGCAAAGCTACTGCTGTAGGTGCCTTGCATCATGTCGGCATTCTGCTCTACAAAGCCGTAATGATAATCGTTGTTTAAGCTGGTCTTGACTGCCTCTAGGTTGAGTTCGTAATGACTCATCGTAAGTGAGCCAACGAAAACGGCTAGTGCCAACGTAAAGAGTCCAATACCTACGTATTGGATAGTGTTGATGTCATGTTTTTTCCCAGACATAATGATAATGGCTTGTTCGTTCGTTTTGTAGACAATTCTAAATACACTATAAAATCAGCATCAGATCAAACGTAGGTCTGGATTAGATGGTGAAGTGTCCGCACGAATACGGTCTAAAAGGTAGGGCCTTGCCACAATATCGAAAAACAGCGTGGAATTATGCTTGTCTGAATACAAGATTTATGTACAGTTTTTATCCCTATTTAGCTATCACTACAATCTTTCGTGTGCTACCTTAATTTTCTGACGAGTAAGGAACTATCTTCTTATCTTTGCGCCTTCTATACTGACGTAGAAGAGGTTTGGGCTTCCAAACCTTCTTCAAGTACAGTATATGCTGACTGAAGTGGTTTGGGCAAAGCCCACACCACTTCGCGTCATGTATATAAGGACACCTCGGCCAAAAGTAAAAGAAGATGGCTCAACAAAATGATCAATTTAAGGCGCTGGTAGCGCACTGTAAAGAGTACGGTTTTATTTATCAGTCTAGCGAAATCTACGATGGACTGAGTGCAGTGTATGACTACGGCCCCTACGGTTCTTTGCTCAAGAACAATATCAAAGAATATTGGTGGAAAGCCATGGTGCAAATGCACGACAATATCGTAGGTATTGATGCGGCTATTTTCATGCATCCCAAGACTTGGAAAGCATCTGGTCACGTTGATGCCTTCAATGATCCACTGATCGATAATAAGGATAGCAAAAAACGTTATCGCGCGGATGTGTTGATTGAGGATCACATGGACAAGATCGAGGGTAAGATCAATAAAGAAGTTGCGCGGGCGAAGAAGCGTTTCGATGACTTTGACGAAGCGATGTTCCGTTCTACCAACGAGCGCGTGAAAGGTTATCAAGCTCAGATGGACGAAATCGCTAAGCGTTTGGCTACTGCCATGACGAACAACGATATGGCTGAGCTGAAGCAGATTATTGAGGATCTCAATATTGCTGACCCTGAAGGTGGTTCTCGCAACTGGACGGACGTGCGCCAGTTCAATCTGATGTTCTCTACGCAGTTGGGTAATATCGCCGGTGAGGAAGGTAAGCTGTATCTGCGCCCCGAAACGGCGCAGGGTATTTTTGTGAACTTCTTGAACGTTCAGAAGACTACTCGTCAGAAGATTCCCTTTGGCATCGCTCAGATTGGTAAGGCTTTCCGTAACGAGATTGTCGCCCGCCAGTTCATCTTCCGCATGCGGGAGTTTGAGCAAATGGAAATGCAATTCTTTATTCAGCCTGGTAGCCAGAAAGAGTGGTACGAGTACTGGAAGGAGACCCGCCTAAACTGGCACAAAGCTTTGGGTACACCAGCTGAAAAGCTACGCTTCCACGATCACGATAACCTGGCTCACTACGCTGATGCCGCTGTGGATATTCAGTTCCAGTTTCCATTTGGTTTCAAAGAACTAGAAGGTATTCACTCGCGCACTGATTTTGACTTGAGTAGCCACCAGGAGCTGTCCGGTAAGAAACTCATGTACTTTGATCCAGCTACCAAGGAGCGCTACGTACCTTACGTACTGGAAACCTCAATTGGTTGTGACCGGATGTTCCTAGCTGCGATGACCAATGCCTTGGTCAACGAGCAAGTACCTGGCCAAGACGACGAAAACAATCGTCGTGATGTACTACGTTTCCACCCGGCACTGGCACCAATCAAGGCCGCTATCATGCCACTGAAGCGGACCAACCCAGAGCTAGTAGAAAAAGCCAAAGGCCTGTTCGATCAGCTCAAGTTATCTTGTCATTGTCAGTATGATGATACGGGTGCGATCGGTAAGCTCTACCGTCGTCAGGACGCCATCGGTACGCCTTTCTGTATCACCATCGATTTTGATACACTGGAAGACAATACCGTTACTGTGCGTGACCGTGACACCTTGAAGCAAGAGCGCGTGCCGATCGATAAGGTGCCTGCCTTGGTGCGTGAACGCACAGATATGAGCACTTTATTTGCTTAATAAACAGAGAGTGGGTAAGTCGGAGATGGGAGGTCGGAATAAGCTTCCGAATTCCCACTTCCGATCTCCCAATTTCTTACTTCTACCTTCTAATTTCCTACTTTATCCAAGGCTGGTCTAGATTGTACAGTGTCGTATACAATCTGCAAGAAGTTGATTTGTCCACTATCGTTGAGTTGGACGTAATCGATGACATCGAAGCGGACTACTTCGCCTGTAGCTAGGGTCCAGGAGTATTCGAAAAAGATGCACCCCGATTGGTTCCCTTTGTTAACCAGCGTGTCTTTCCACTGTAGCTTAGACTGATTGGTGTCGGAAAAGAGCTGCCGGTAGAAATCAGTGGCTGGCTGGCGTCCGTAGAGCGGGGACAGCACTTCGGCTGCTGGTGCAAAAAGCTGGAGCAGGGCAGCTAGATCTGCATTTGCTAAATGCTGCAGGTAGGCTTGGGAAAGCTGCTGAAAGTGTGTTTCAAAGTCCATAAGTTCCGTGTCCGTAGTTTACTTGCGCAAGGTAAAGTGAATACTTGTCCCTTCGTCCAGTTCAGAGTCTAACCAGACTTCGCCCTCGTGTTGGGTGACAATGCGCTTCACTAAAGCCAGGCCAATACCAGTGCCTTCGTAGGCTTGGTTATTATGCAGTTTTTTGAAAATGACGAAGACTTGCTCGTGGAACTGCGGATCTATACCAATGCCGTTATCAATAACCGTAAAATGCCAATGTGTGGGCGTTTCCTGGGCCAAGATCTCAATTTTCGGTGGCTGATCCGGCTGGTGGAACTTGATGGAGTTAGAAATGAGATTTTGGAACAACTGTCTTAGGCGGGTAGCACTACCTTGAATCTTTGCCGGCAGTTCGCCGATGATAATTTCGGCTTGTTTTTCTTGTATGCTACTCTTCAATTGCGTCAGGATATCTTTTAGCAGGGATGCCGGAGCAATGAACTCTCGCTCAAAGGGTTCTGAATTAACTCGTGAATACTTTAGCAGATCCTGGATCAACTGGTTCATCCGGTCAGCACCGGAGATAATGAAATCCAGGTACATTTTACTATCCTTATCGAGTTGGTCTCCGGCCCGCTTCTTGAGGAACTGGCTAAAAGTCCGCATCGTCCTAGCCGGTTCGCGCAAATCATGCGAAGCGATATAGGCAAAGTTTTCGAGCTGGAGATTAGACTTAATGTAGGCTTCGAGCTCCCGATTTTTTCGGTCCACTTCCCGGATCTGTTCGGTCAGTGCTTGCTGAGCCTGTTTGATGGCCGAAACATCACGCAGGATGAGGATGTATTCCTCTTCGTTAATGGCATTGATCCGGGCTTCGTAGTAACTCCGGGTTTCCGATCCGGCGAGGTTGTCCGTAAATTCAAAGGTTTGCAAGGCCCCTTGCTCCAGAGCAGATTTTGCGTTAAAACTCAGGCCCGTTGCTACGGCAAAAGGAAACACCTTGTCCAAATGTTGCCCCACTATCAGGTCTCGCCGTAGGTTCGGGTATATTGACTCTCCTTTATGCGTAGTGTAGGCAGCAAGTATTTTACCCTGGTTGTTGACTCTTAGTTTGGTATCAGGAATTGCTTCAACTACCGCCCGTAGTAAAGCCTCTCCTTCTTGCAGGAGCAGCTCCGCTACCTTGTTTTCGTGTATATTGATCAGGCTTCCAATGAGTCGCTTTGGACTACCATCCTCTTCTACTTCGACCTTGCGGCCATGCAGTTGAAACCAGCGCATTGTATCTGGTGAACTACCCATTTGTATTTCTACTTGATAATTCTCCGTGTTATTTTCCAGGTGATAGGTCATGGCATTGTGCAGGCGTCTTCGATACGGTTCTGCGATTAAAGCGACAAAATCTTCTTTGGTAAAAGAAGAAATACTTTCGTCTAAGCCAAGGATACCCAGAAAAATAGTATTTACCTCCACCTGATCTGTCTGCCAGTCCCACTCCCAAATCCCCATTTGAGCATCCTGAATGAAGGAAGAGAGTTTGGATTCTGTTTCGTGTAACGCCTGTTCCGCGAGGCGTGTTTCGGTGATGTCACGCTGGATACCCCAAATGCCAACCAGACACCCTTCTTCAAAAAGCCCCGTCGCGTGATGGGCAAAGTAGTGTAAATTACCCCGAGCATCTTTTTCCATAGTTTCGCGACCCGTGGATTTATAACCGCTTTCAACGAAAGTGGAGAAAGTTTGGCGGTTGTGCTCGTAGTGTTCTCCTTGGTGAATATCCTCAATCCGCTTGCCTACCAGATCATCTACCTTCTCAAGGCCATACATACGAGCAATAGCGTTGTTGCATTCCCCAACGTAGGCGTTGGTGTAGAACATTTCCGTTTGTTCCTCAGGAGGAAGATGGGTAGGAATAGGGTCTCCGCAATTCACAAAAAACATCCCTTCTGCACTGTATTTGATGAAGCTTTGGTAACGGAGTTGGCTTTTCTTTAATTTGAGTAGATTTTGCTTTTTCTCAGTGATATCTTCTAGCGAGGTTAAATATTGGCGCACTTTCCCATCTGGAAATCGTTGGAAAACACGCACCCGCTCCTGTACCCAAATCCAATGCCCATCGTCATGCCGGATACAGTACTCACTTTCTACAATTTCGTTATCTGATGCCTGGCGGAAACGCTCAAAGAAATTGTCGAGTCCGGTTTGCCGTTGGTCAGGATGAATAATACTAGCGAAGAGTTCAAGGGGGCTATTGGCAGCCATGAAATTATAACCAGCAAAAGTCTCCTGGTTCGAAAAGACGATCTTGTTATATTCGAGATCAACGACAAATAAACAAGACGGGATAGTGGTCACTAGAACTTGAATAAAATCCTGTTCCGTGAGTTTTTCCCGGGCCTCGGTCAAGGGAGAGGTGTGCTTGCTTACCGGATAAAATTTATTGGGGTTGATCCGGTCGGTTCGTTTCCGAATATGCGAGCGTTGGGTTTGGAAATCCTCACTCAGTAAGCGTGCCAAGAGCTTAGCGAAGGTGATGCCGTAGTGCTGCGCCGAATGAGGCCATTGGTGTTTGTTAGGACTACACAAAAAAACGACTCCCCACAATTGATTCTGATGCAGGAGGGGAAACAGCATGAAAGAAGAGAAGTCTAAGCCGACTGCTTTGATTAGAGCGTGGCAGACTTTATTATCCAGGAGGGCCCTGTAGACCTCGGCTTCGCGTGATGCTGCTTGGATTAACAAAGGAATGCCAGATGGGGGCTCAGCATCAGTTATGCCTACCGTGCTGGTTTCCATCATCCACTTTACAAGCGGGGAGAACGAGGGGGTCTGATCTACAAGCCCGCGTGGAACATTGTGTTCCGTTTGTTCTCCTCGGGTATTCACCTCTAAAATGCGCTGATATTGAAACTTCGATTCATTTTCCGGTAACGGAAGAAGTTCTAACAGAAAGGCACGAGCAGCCCCACTCAGTTTGGCGAAACCCTGCAAACTGGTCGGAATCTTTTTCCTGAAATCTCGCGTATCCATTAAGCTTTCTAGCAGATGTAGACCATCTAGCGGTAGGCTTGTTGGAGTAGTCGTTTCTTGCATCTGTTGGCGTTTTGCAGCAGTTTAGCTGGCATGCAAAGCTCTCTAGTGCCAGTATCATATGGACTGGCTCGAGGCAGCAGACGGCGAATGAACCTGTTATGTTAAGTGGGTAACTGTCTGTTCATAGCAGGATCACACTAAGCAGGGTAGACTAGGCGTATGTTTGAAACTGAACTATTGAAAACCACAACTTCATAGTCTCGATTTTCAGGCCGTAGAGCGTTTGTCAAACATACGCTAATACGTTATACGTAGCGGATGTGAAAAATCCTCGCTAAATCTAAGGAAAAATCAGAAGCTAACTCAAAAACTGCCTACTTCTGCTGCGAAACGTTACGCTAACGACCCAATATATCTCTGGCGGTGGTAACCTTAGTTCGCCAGTAAGAGCTATTGTAGATGTTCTCCATAATCACTCCGCGTGAGGAGGTGCTGTGGATAACGGTTAAGTTGTTAGGTTCGTTTTTTACCACTAAGGCTACGTGGAAAACGGAGCCACCTTTGCTGCGCCGGAAGAAGAGCAGATCACCAGTCTGTGCATCGTCTACACTAATGCGCTTTCCCTCTCCCTCTTGTACGCGCGAAACGGGGGTTAGTTCCACATTAAAGTTATCAAAGACAAAGTAAGTAAAACCGGAGCAATCGAATCCAGTTTGTGGACTGCGGCCAGCGTACTTATAGCGAGTACCTTCTTGCTCCAGGGCAAAATTGGCAATGTTTTGCCGTACCTGGGAAGCACTCGAGCTCGACCCTCGGGGAGTTGTGGTAGTTGTTGGGCTTGATGTTCCCGTTACTGGAGGAAAACTACCGCACTGAAAGCTGAATATAGCAAGCAGGAAAAGTAGTCCGATAGAAGTTGGTTGTAAAGACATTAGCTTGAGGGATTGTGTGTGTGGTAAAAACGTATTGGTCAATCGCTTTATGATAACCAATGCGTTAAAGAAACCTCAAAGTGAAAGTATAGTGTCCATACTTATGAAGGAAAAACAAACTTAAAGTCACAATCGCTAGGCTGGTTTCCGGTAGGATTGCTAGTTCGCTTTTGACGATATAATCTGATCTGTGTCCAGCTACAATTAAGTGCTCGCTGTAGTTTACCACTACCAATCCTCAGTGACCTGATTGAGTAAGTCACTTGGTGAGCCTGCCGAAGGGTCGACATAGATGTTGTCCCAGAGCAAAGTCTCGTCGCTCATCAGGTAAAAGATGCGATAATAGCCCGCTGAGAAATCATCTAATGTGATGGCAAAGGCGGAGAGGTTGACCAGGTTGGTTTGCGTTACGTTCAGATCGCTGATCTCATCGGCTGAATAGGTATCATTGTTGAGGAGGGTACTGAAATTGACATTAGCAAAGTCAGTATTTTGATCCGCAGGAAATATCCAATATTGTACTACTTGTAGGCTGGCGCCACCGAAGTATTGAATATTCGCAGACCCAAGTGCTGGATTAGGAAAGATATCCACTTCCCCGGGCAAAGTATTAGGGTTGCCCAGCTGGCCAATTGGCGCACCATTGATATCTCTGGCCTGCAAACCCGTGACGATGTCTAAGGATAATTCGGTGGTCCCGGGCTCAACTGTGTCATCGTCTTTACAAGCTGCCAGGCAAAGGACTAAGCATAAGAGGAAGCTAAGATGTTTCATTATTCTTTGTTTTTGGGAGTTTGCTTCTAGCCTTCAATAACGGCCTCAATGGTCTTCCTGTCCAGTAAGCCCAGAATTCTACCGTAATGATCCATGACGGGGAAAGCGTAAAGCTGGTATTTATCCAATTTCTCTGCGGCGTGCAGTAAGTTCTCCTCGGGGTGCAAGGCCTCCCAAGCGGCTCGACCCACTACGGCGGTGATAGGATCTTCAGCAAAGGTATCCAACTCTTTACTGAGTAGGGCGGCTTTATCCGTAACGCCGTGGGGCTGTTGCCAACCATCTAGTAGCAAGATTGGCTGGTCGGGCCAGTTCGCAATTTGCTGGCGAATGACAGACAAGGAACAATAAGGTGATAGGTACAAACGCCGGAAGCTCTCGGTAAGATGATCTTTCACCAGGGCATTCGAAAGGCGTTCGCGACGACGCTGGACCTGAATTTCGATCCAAGCCAAGGCAAAGACAAATATGGCCCCCACCGCAAAGACAATATCGCTCAGGAAGAGGGCTGCAATTAGCAAAATCAAGGCACCAACCATGCCTACCCGCCCGGCAACAATCGTAGCGCGTGTCCGCGAAAAATACTTGCTTAGGACCGCCCGCAAAACCCGCCCACCATCGAGTGGAAAAGCAGGAATAAGGTTGAATGCACCTAAAAGTAAATTGAGGAGGAAGAATACTACAATCAAATATTCCCAGGTGGCGGCGTCAAAGACGACGATGTTACCTTGCGGATTCAGGAACAATTGAAGGAGTAAAGACAGATTCTCGTTACCACTCCACCAGATAAAGGGTACCAGAATAGCCGCCAGGATAAAATTGACGGCTGGCCCCGCTAGCGCAATGGTGATTTCTTGCCAAGGTTCTTCGGGCATGCGCTCGAGAAAGGCACCACCACCAATGGGGTAAAGTACAATCTTTTGTGTCTTGATTTTCCAGCGGCGCGCGGCCAGTGCGTGCCCTAGCTCGTGTAAAAGCACGGCCAGAAAAACGGTGCCTACCCAGATCAGTAACCATTGAAAATTATCCCAGCGGATACCACCACCTGGCTGCCAGCTATCGTACAAGAGCCATACGCCTACCAGTAGAAAGCTCCAGTGAAACTGAAGCGGTATACCTGCGATACGACCAATTTGCCAACTGCTTTTCATGCTGAGTAGATGCGAGTTAATAGTACTTTGGTGCGCTAGACTAGAAACGCAAAGTACTGACGCAAAGTTGTTTTTTGAGAAACAAAAAGGGACCCGGATTAGCGTGGAACAGTGCGGATGTTTATTCCGTTCTGTTCCGCGGCAATCCGTGCCCCTCGGTGCGCTGTATACTACAGGCTAGTGTGCTTCTGCCACCGGTTCGGCAACGGGAATGTAAGGCTGCCCCGATAGCACTCCGCGGCTGATCACAATCTGCTGCACCTCAGAAGTGCCTTCGTAGATCTGCGTAATCTTGGCATCACGCATCAGGCGCTCCACGTGATATTCTTTTACAAAGCCGTAGCCACCGTGAATTTGTACCGCTTCTACGGTATGCTTCATAGCCACCTCAGAGGCATAGAGCTTAGCCATGGCACTCGCTTGGTTGTAGTCGAGGCCATTGTCCTTGAGCCAGGCGGCGCGGTAGACCATCATTTTGGCGGCTTCGATATCAGTAGCCATTTGGGCCAGTTTGAAGGCAATCGCCTGGTGCTTGGCGATCGGCTTACCGAAAGCTTCACGCTCCTGGGCGTAGGCTAGGGCCAGTTCGTAGGCGCCGCCCGCAATTCCCAGCGCTTGGGCCGCAATACCAATCCGTCCACCGGAGAGGGTCTTCATAGCAAACTTAAAGCCAAAACCATCCTCACCAATACGGTTCTCCTTAGGGACCTTTACGTCAGTGTACAAAATGGTGTGGGTGTCCGAAGAACGGATGCCAAGCTTATCTTCTTTTGCGCCAACGGTTACACCTTCCCAGCTAGATTCAACAATGAAGACATTAATGCCACGGTGCTTAAGTTCAGGATTAGTCTGCGCAATTACGAGATGCAAACTGGAAGAGCCGCCGTTGGTAATCCAGTTCTTGGTACCGTTCAATAGGTAATGATCTCCCATATCCACTGCTGTGGTACGTTGCATGGTAGCATCACTACCGGCTTCTGGCTCACTAAGGCAGAATGAGCCTATCCATTCACCAGTAGCTAACTTTGGTAGGTACTTGCGCTTTTGTTCTTCTGTTCCGTAGGTCTCCAAGCCCCAGCAGACTAGAGAGTTGTTGACGGACATCAAGACCGAGCAGGAGTTGTCTATTTTCGACATCTCCTCCATCGCCAGCACGTAGCTGAGCGTATCCATTCCACCACCATCGTACTCGGGGTCAACCATCATTCCCAGGAAACCGAGTTCACCCATTTGGCGAACCTGTTCAGTGGGGAATTCCATCTTGGAATCACGCTCGATTACGCCAGGCTTAAGCTCCTTCTGGGCAAACTCTCGGGCCGCTTCCCGTACCGCTAAGTGTTCTTCCGTTAATGAGAAATTCATAATTGTAGATAATTTATTCTTGGTTTAATTTGGTTAATCTGTTTTCGATTGCGCGCAGGCGCTCCCGCTTCTGTACAATGACCGGAGGGACCGCACGTTCAGTACAATCAGTTAGGGCACATCGTTCACACGTTCGGTTTACATCACGAGCCTGGATGGCCGGATCGTCAAGCCAGGCAATCTGACGTTTGACATCCTCATTGATCAATAAACCTAATGTGACGCTAATATTTCTGCTTTGTGCATACTGGCCTCCCAGGCGGCTGCTGTTTTCGCTTTGTCCAGGGCGGGCCAAGGTAATGCAAAGGTATTCATCTTCCGTTCCCAAAAAACGGGAACGCTGCGCTCTGACAATAGTGCTCACGTATTTCCCGTCTTGTTGCATTTCCGCCAGGTCCTGCAAAAGTGACAAGCTCACCCAACGGCGGCAATAATGCTCCAAAATAGCGTTGCCGTGCGGGTGGTGACGCTTGCTGAGGTGCAGCTCGCGATCGATCTCAAATTGATCGGATTCCGGTTTGTGTAAAAAACGGAGGAAGAACAACTTGGGCATATTAAAGAATCGGGGAATAATGTTTGTCAGCCGGTGGTAAAACATCTCGGGGCTGGCATCGTAGGCATTCATGATCCCAACAAAAGCTTTGGCATCCCATTTGGGGGAGGTAAAAAAGCGCTCAAGTTTAGAGACGAAACCTTCTTTGGGTAGGTGCAGGGCTACCGAGAAATAGGTAGCATATGCATGGTTAAGTACCTCCTCAAATATTTGTGGGCGTAAAATGCTAGAGGTGTAAGATCGCTCTTTTAGCTTCAGAACGTGAAAACCTATTTCCTTGCCAAACTGAAATGATTGCTGCATGGAAGACAGCTTACTAGTGAGCAAGAGTTGGCGTTCGCCCGGTAAGTATACCGAACGCAAACCATCCATTTCCGGATAAGCATCTAATCCACCATTTATAACCTCGTAATCGTACTTGTCTTCTAGGATGTCAGCCAATACTTGTGGAGGGAAGGGACGTCTCTGAGGTAGTTTGTGATCCTCCGCAAAAGTTTTAACCGCTTCTTCAATATCCTCGAAGTAGTTGTTGTTCAGTTCCAGAAAAGCACGTAGTGCCGCAAAGAAGAAGTTTTCCTCGCGTAAGGCATAAGAACGAGATAATTCGAGCAAAGTGGAGATAAAAGCGCCTACCCTCAAAGGAGCACTGGCAATGAGTTCGGCTACCTTACCTAATTCAATGCCAAAAAGATCAAGCGGTAATTCGTTGAGGAAGTTAGATTGGAGTAACTCTTTGACCGGTGCCAAGCGAGGCCCCATTTCGGTACTCAATAGTATTTCCTCTTCGATATTCAGGGTAGTGGCCAGGACAGAGATCTTATCTCCCTTAGGGAATTTCTTTCCTTTCTCAATTTCGTTAAGGTAGGAAACCGACATACCCGTCGCCTTGGCCAATTCGGCAAAACTCAGACCCTTTTCCTGTCGAAGTTGTTTAATCTTGAGCCCAAAAATTATTCGCTGGTAAGGTATTTTGCCGTTCATACGCCGCAAAAATACGGGCTTTTTAGCGAATATTCGCTGTGTATCAAGGGTTTAATTGTCTCTACTGATCAATTACAAACGAAATCTGTTTTCTTTGCTGTGAAATTACCCCGGGTCTAGGCCCAGCGCTAAAAAATATTCATGCCGACTAATTACGAACAAAGAGCAAACGACTTTTTACAACGCGCCAACGAACTTACCAGCCGCTATGAACGCTTGGGCTGGGTGCGTTTGCTGGCTTTTCTAGCTTTACTGGCACTCATTATTGTTGCCTGGCGCGAGACTCCCTGGTGGTCGGGAGCGCTGGTTACTGGATTAGGAATCTTTGCCTTTGCACAGCTCATACGATGGCACGGTAGAATTCAGCTCCGCGCTCAGCACAACCGGCATCTAGCAGATGTAAACGAAGCGGAAAGGAAAGGTCAGGCAAATGATTTTAGTGCTTTTCCGGATGGGGAAGCCTATGTCAATGCGCAGCACCCATATAGCTACGATCTAGATATTTTCGGCCCTTTTTCGCTTTTCCAAATGATCAATCGAGCCAGTACGTTGATTGGTCAATCTCGCCTAGCAAGCTGGCTACAGGAGGTGGCTAAGCCTGCTGTGATAAAAGGTCGTCAAGTTGCGGTAGAGGATTTAGCGCAGCAAACCGATTGGCAACACGAACTGCGCGCCTATGGTGCGGCGCTTAAAGAAGAGCAGGGGCAGGTGGAACGAATTTACCGTTGGTTAGAGGAACCCTATATAGTGCTGGACCGACCCAGTAGAAAATTGGCCCTTTGGGTGGCGCCCATCCTTTTTGTTATTGCTATGGTACTTTGGATAAAGGTACTTCCTTGGTTTTTGGCTTTACTTTTGTTGATTCCTGCGGGCCTGTGGTTGCGCAACAGCCTAGATGAAGTGCAACACCTCCACCAGCAAACCGGTAGAGCGGCAGATACGCTCCGGAACTACGCCCAACTTATCCGGCATATTGAAGAGGCCAGCTTTACAGCACCTTATCTGCAACAACTACAGCAGGCGTTTATCTCCGGTGATGACCAAGCTTCGAAGGCCATTGATAAGTTAGCCTACCGCGTGAGTCAGTTGGATGTACGCTATAATGCTTTTGTATTTCTATTGGAGTTTTCGATCGTTTGGGATTTGCAGCAGGCCTACCGTATGGATAAGTGGAAGGAGCGCTACAAGGACCAGCTACCGCAATGGTTTGAAGCGCTGGCGGAACTGGAGGCTTTGGTGAGCCTGGGAAACCTGCGGCACAATAATCCTCAGTGGACCTTTCCAAATATTCACGAGGATCGCCAATTTGCCGCCAGTGAATTAGGGCATCCGCTTATCGCTGCGGATAAACGCGTGTGCAATGATCTGAGTATGCCCACCCAGGGGCACATGCACTTGCTGACGGGCTCCAACATGGCGGGCAAAAGTACTTGGCTGCGGACGGTAGGTTTGAATATCGTAATGGCCTTGGCCGGGGCGCCCGTTTGCGCTGAAAAAATGCAACTTCCACCTCTACAGGTATACACCAGTATGCGCACCCAGGACGCGCTGCACGAAAGTACCTCCAGTTTTTATGCCGAACTCAAGCGCTTGAAGTTCATCATTGAGGCCGTGGAAGATCCAAGTAAGACTAACAATATTCCTGTCTTCTTCCTCCTGGACGAAATCTTAAAAGGCACCAATTCGCGCGACCGTCATACCGGAGCGAAAGCGTTAATTCGTCAACTTATCGCTAGTCGTGGAGCCGGCTTGATTGCTACGCACGATTTGGAACTCGGGGCGCTAGAAGCGGAAGCGGAAGGCCGCATCGAAAACTGGGCCATTGAGGTAGATATTAAGGATGGGCAGCTCTTCTTTGACTATAAGTTGAAGCGGGGCGTGAGTCAAAGTTTCAACGCCACCTTGCTGATGCAGCAAATGGGGATTAAGATTTCGTAGATGCAGCTACGCTTTTGATCGAAAATTCAGGAATCGCGAAGGCGGATGGGCTTAAACTGTAAGAAACCTAAGCCTTATTCCTCATGACCGAACCAGTGCTTCGCATTGAAGATGTTCTGGAAACTTCCATTTATCAACTAGACTGTGCCATCAGTCATTCAGACGCCGATCAACTAGTTGAGCTACTGCGAACCAAGCAGAAACGATTGTTGGATGAAAAAGAGATTCGAAATCGTTTGTATCAGTGGCATGCGCAAAGAAAGATGCGCGACCGCAGACTCAATTTTAAAAAAGTTGCAATCAGTAGCTCCATTTTTTTAGCGGTGCGCATAGTGGTTAAGCAACTCACAGAGGAGCGTAAGGTCAAAAAAGTGGAACTGCCTTACCGAGCTCAAAATCTACCTACCTACTCCATTCTTGAGGGCGTTTGGGACAAACCCACCTCAACTCAATTTAGCAGAGAAGACCAATCCTGGGTGCGAGAAGGCTCCCATCGTATTGAAGATTGCCATACCTGCAATCAGCGTGGAAAGGTGAGGTGCCACCATTGCCATGGTTCGGGTCGTGATAAAAAGAGTTGTTCTAGATGTGGAGGTAGTGGTAGGATTACGGAACTCAAGCATCGTCATGGACAAGGTGCACCTAAGCATGAGCGGGTCCGTTGCTCAAAATGCAATGGTCAAGGTAGGATAGATACACGCTGCAATAGATGTAATGGTCGTGGAGAAGTGACCTGCGGAAAATGCGATGGCGAGACGCGGCTATTTGCGTACGAAGAGATCCAAGCCCAAACTCGAGTAGATACCAATGAAAAAGTCACAAGCCCCGCCGAAAACTTGAAAGCAAATTGGTTATCTGGGGCAACACCAAATACTCGTTTAGAAAAAATCACTTTTAATGACGCTCCAATTACCGAAGGGGCAGAAGTGGTAGATACGGGTAAGCACTATGAGCTAGAGGTATTCGATGTACACCAACTGACGTTCTTTTACAAGAAAGCAGATCGGGAAGTCTTCATTGTTGGTGATAAAGTCCTCCCGGTGGATGGTTCTTATTTATACGACTGGCACAGTATCATCTACCTGCTCATAGGATTTTTGGCCTTAGCAGGAATGGTTTATCTGTTCTTTACGCTTTACAATGGTTAATGAGCGAAAGAGAGCTTGAGCGACTGGCTACGTAGCCCTTGCGGTAAGCCCCTATCAATGAATTCGCTTCAGGTATTCTTCTAAAAGCACCTTGTTATCTCGTGACACTTTGATTCGTTGTTGATTTTCTAAAATCAACATGCTTTCCCGCCGGTTGTACATTTGGATCATGTGTACATTAATTAGATGCGAGCGGTGCACTCGAAAGAAGAAAGGGACATCAGAAAGATTTTCTTCAAAGTACTTGAGTTTTTTGCTTACCAATAGGTTTGAGCCATCCGTTAACCACAGTTTAGAATACGCACCTTCTGCATTGATGTGAGAAATTTCTCTCACTTTAATAAACAGTAGACCTTCCGCAATGGGCACGGTTATTTTCTGAAGCTGTTTACCCTGTAGGTTTTCTTTCAGAACTTCCAGCCGATCATGCATGGTGGCTGATTGTAGCTTCTTGGTCAATTTTTGAACGGCTTGTTCCAATTGATCAATTCTGATGGGCTTGAGGAGGTAGTCCACCGCTGAGACCTCAAAAGCTCGTAATGCGTGTTCGTTGTAAGCAGTGACAAAAATAATTTCAAAGTCAACCGATCTGAAAAAATCCAGTAGCTCAAAGCCATTATATTCTGGCATCTCAATGTCAAGAAAAACGACATCGGGGCGGTGAATATTAATCTGTTGCACACCCTGCGGGACATCCTTGCATTCGGCCACAACTGCTATAGTTGGGCAAAATTTTGCCAGCGTGGTATGCAACACCCTCCTGGCTCGTTCTTCATCATCAATTATGATGGCCTTAATTTTCTTCGACATATCCTTTCACTATAAATGGTGTCCTGTACAGAAGGTTAGCTAGAAATACGGAGGATCGGTGATAGGTGTTTACGGCGCTCGGTTCCTCTCTTGGTACCGAAGATTAGTCGAGCGAAAAATCAGTCTAAATTCGGCTTTTTTCAAGGATGGTTTCACGAAGCGTCAAAATGAGTTCATGAATAGCGCTACTTTATAGACTCAGCACCTATTCTAATCCTTAATTTTCGGCTCCTTTACTTTGCTCTTGGACTATGCAGGAAATAATAAGGATAATTTCCTCATCTGACCAGCCTTCTAAGCTCGTCTTGACAGTGGAATTGGTTGTAACAGAACTTGTAATTTGGTCATGAAGCTGCGCATAATCATATGCTACTTAACCTTTGGACTGGCATCTTGCTTGCACGCCCAACAACCCTCCTATTACCGCATAGGTGAAAAGGCTTGTGCAGGCCTTGATCTATATTCAATCGTACAAGATCAGGACGGAGATATATGGATGAGTAGCAATCAAGGACTCTTACGATACGATGGATACACCTTTCATCAATATCGCTCTGATGAACTGAAGAGTAATTCTCTTTTTGGATTGAAAAAGGACCGGGAAGGGATTATTTATTGCAATAATCTCGCTGGGCAGTTTTTTAGGATTGCCGGAGATAGCCTACAGCTTTTTGCCGCAGTTCCGGATAGCTTACTCTCTGAGTTTATCGAGTTTAATTTTGATAATGAGAATCGATTAGTCTTTAAAACCAATCATTATTATCAAATAAATAAGCAAGGAGTTATTCGATTATTATTGGAAGATCCGGAGGCGACGGTCAAGAATATTCCACTTAATGACCAGGACGAACTCATTCTGGTAGACGTTACCCAAGACGAACTTCTTTATTATAAAGATGATTCTTTTCGAATAGAAAGCAGCCCAGATTTTGATGCCTTGCCTCCTACGGTACGTCTTTTCTTTAATCTCAAACCCAATGCCAATCGCTTACTACTTCATGGCCAACGTTCGCCAATAATTTTCGAACAAGAAGTGGAGCAATGGCAACCTTTAAGGTTGCAGGATTTTGATTCCCAGGAACTTGGTTGGAATACCTATGTCCTTTCTGACGGACGGATTTGGCTGGTTAGTGAACGTAATGGATCTCGTGTTTTTGATAGCCAGGGGAATGCTTACTACCAAGGTGTAACGCTACTGCCACCTTATCGTATATCTTGCCTTTTAGAAGATGTTGAAGGTAATCTGTGGCTCCCCACTTTAGGTAAAGGCATCATTGTTATCCCCAATCAATCGTTTGTAGACTATCGGAATCACCCACTTCTGCGGGAAGATGACATTCAGTCGATAGCAGTTGATCAAAGAGGCACTGTATATCTAGGAGGAATCAGTGGGACGGTGTATCAGGTCAAAGAAGAGGCTGTTAGTATTTTTCAAAAAGGAGCACAGAAGATCAGTTACTTGCACTATATTGAAAAGGAGGATGCTCTCGTTTTTGGTGCGAAAAAGATCCCATTGAATACAGCCCAATCAACCGAAATATCAAGCCCTTTTGAAAAAGCAAAAAGTGTCATTCGAATTGGTCCTGAGCAATACTTACAGGCTTCTTACGGGGGGGTCAAATTCATCAATGGCCGGTCTCAATTCGAAACATCCTTAGGTCGGTATTTTAAGGCTTTCACCCATATTGATGGCTCTGACCCCAAAGGCTATTCATTTTCTATTGGACGCACCTACGCGCTGGCATGGGAGACTTCTCGTCAGTATATCTGGGCAGCAACGAATACGGGCTTAAAGGTTGTTCAGCCCGATACTGTTGTCCTCAAGCGTTTTAATGGGCGGCCTGTACATGCCACTTCTCTCAGCCATAAGTATGGAAAGATATGGGTGTCTACGAAAAATCTAGGTGTCTTGGTCTATCAACAAGATTCACTCATTCAGCACTTAAACACTCAAAGTGGCCTTCTCAGTAATGATATCCGAAAAATCATTGTTAAGGACAATTCTCTCTATCTCGTTTCCAAAGCTGGTTTGCAGATATACGACTTGACCAGCCGAACCTTTCGCAACATCACCCAATCGGATGGCTTACTTTCGGAGTTTATTTTGGATTTCGCCATCTCGGACCAGGTGGCTTGGCTGGTGTTCCAGAGTGGTATTCAAAAAATTCCTTTAGGTAATCCGAATAAAGAGAGGTCAGAACTGACATTGAAAATACATCAGGTACTGGTCAATGGTGAAGCTGTACTCTTTGATCAGGCTGGTGAATTTGAGTACGATCAGAATGAAGTGGCTTTTGAATTCATGGCCAAAGGGCATCAGCATCGGGGCCGGCTCAGCTATCAATATCAGCTTGAGGGGTGGAAAGACGAATGGTTGGAGAATAGCTACCGCAATAATCGGGTGGAGTACCAGTCGCTACCCGCCGGATCATATCGTTTCTTGATTAGGACTGTAGATCAAAATCAGTACGTATCGCCGCTACTGGAATACTCATTTGTTATCAAATCCCCTTTTTGGATGAGGTGGTGGTTCTATTTTTTATGTGTTTCGATGATTGTGTTGGTCGTTATGATCGTCTTCAAAATTAGGGAACGCATTATTACTGAGCGTTTGCAACTGGAGAGTAAATTGAAAATGTCAGAGGTCACTGCGCTAAAAGCACAAATGAACCCTCACTTTATATTCAACACCCTCAATTCTATTCAAGATCTAATCCTAATGGATGATGTCCGTGCTTCCAATATATATCTGGGTAAGTTCGCTCATTTAATGCGCATGCTTTTGAGTGCTTCCGGGAAGGAGCAAATTCCGGTAGCTCAGGAGATAGACTTATTAGAATTGTATCTAGAGATGGAAAGACTTCGCTTTGGTGACGAATTTACTGCCAACATCCATTCTGAATTATCGACTGACCAGCTCGAGGCGATTGAAATTCCACCTCTACTAATCCAGCCTTATATCGAAAATGCCATCAAACATGGCTTGCTCCACAAGAAAGGGCAGAAAGAAGTGAACGTTCACTTTCGTCTTCGTAGCCAGGCACTCCACTGCACGATAACTGATAATGGCATTGGCCGGAATAAGTCTGCACAAATCAAAGCCCGTCGTGCCCGTAATCACCTATCGTTTGCTACCATGGCCAACCAAAAGAGGATTGATCTGCTTAATGAAGCTGGTCAGAACAAAATCAGTATTTCTATTCAGGATGTAGATCCAAGCCGTGAAAACAGTGGGACCATGGTCCAGCTGGCTTTCCCCCTTTCATAAAGGTGATTTATCTTGCTTTTCACCTTGCCCTTTCTTCTTCACGAAGGGCTATTTTTTGGATTAAATGCTGTTCATGAGTCCAAACTGTCGACTCATGAACTAGGTGTTGGTCACGGCTACCTCTCGTTCTACTTTTGCACCGCTGCAGCAAATAACAGTTTCCTGAGAAATCAGATAAGTTTTAATTCTCTAATCCTCGGTATGCACTCATACCGATAAAACATGCATTGTGAAAATCACCACACTAACACTTTTACTTACAGTCTCGTGTATTGTATCCAGCTATGCACAAGACATTCAAAACCAGACAGAAGAGCTGGCCAACATTAAGGTAGGAATGTATACCGCCTACCTTACCCACAAAGATGCTGGCGAGTACATTGGCGGTATCAACGACTTGCATCACGAAGTGACCGATATCAAAGATTATCGGCTAAATCCAGGTACGCACAAAGAGGTGTACCTCATCGAAAACAAAGACCCAAATCGACCTAATGATTTGGTGCCAGAAATGCTGGTTCCAGACAATGAAGCCTTTCCCGTTACCTATATCAGAGCCGCCTACGAAGGCAATAAACAATTGATGGAGGAGATTGGCTATACGGTGCGAGAAACAGGAGATTATGGTGAAACAAGAGTTGTTTTTCTCGATGGCAAAATCTACTTCATGGAAGATTGGGTTGACAAAGACAACTACACCTTAAAAGCGGTTTTAGAGCATACGGAAAAACCACTCAAAGGCCTAAAATTAGTCAAGGCGGTTTACGGTACTCGAAAGAAAATGAACAATGACCAGCCAGATGCTACCCTGCAAGAATACCTGGATCAAGCAACCGCCAAGCAAGAGCAGGTATATGCCACTTGGAGTCAAGACCCCGGTAATGCTGCTTTCATTGCCGAAAAAGGAAGAATTGCTCAGGCCATGGCCGATTATATCCGAAATGATCGTGAAGAATACTTCCAATCTGAAGAATACCAGCGAATTGTAGCAAACAATCAAAGGGCAGATGCTGCGGCGAGCCGATCAAATGTGACGGTATACAATAATACCGGACAGACCGTCTATATCAGTGGTGCGAACGCTGGTGGCTGGACCAGAATAAGTCCCAACAGCAGCACCTCTTACAGCTGTGATTATGACATCTACTACAATTATGAGGGAAAGGGAGATGGCGTCAAGTTTTACTCCGCAAACGCCTCCTGCGGAGGAACAGTAAACATTCAATAAACAACCAATGAGAACTTTATTTCTAATAACCCTAATATATGCTGCTTTCACCTCTGTTACTTGGGCACAAGTACAGATAGGAGAGAACCTTCTGGGAGAAGCGGCTGGAGATCATTTTGGCAGCGCCGTGTCGCTTTCTGCCGACGGGCAACGCCTCGCCGTAGGCGCTTGGCGAAATAGTGAGGTTAGTCCAAACGCGGGCCGTGTATACGTTTACGAAGAAAACGCTGGGACGTGGGAAACGATCAGTGACGCTACCGCAGGAAGTAGTAATGATGATCGCTTCGGTTATGCAGTTTCATTATCTGCGGATGGTCAGTATTTGGCCGTTGGTGCCCCCGGGAAAGCTACTGTTGGTGGCGTTGGATCTGGGCAAGTTATCGTTTACAACCAACAAGGGGGTGCCTGGGTAGCGGTAGGTACCCCAATTGATGGACAAGCGGTCGGTGAATCTCTGGGCACAGCTGTGTCGTTATCCAATGATGGCGCTCGAATAGCTGTACAAACTTATACAGCTGGCCTAGGTGCTTCATCCGGCAAAGTGAGAATTTATGAGAATGTAGGTGGTGCTTGGAGCCAAATGGGCAATGACATAGATGTAGCTAATGCCTCTGTAGGTAATACCTCGCTTTCATTATCAGGAGACGGCACACGAATGGCGGTCGGTGCGCCAGCAAACTCAGGAAGTACTGGTCGGGTTGACATCTACATTGAAATCAATGGATCCTGGTTGCCAAGAGCAGGCATCACGGGAAATGCCCAAGGGGAACAATTCGGAACATCCGTCTCTTTATCTGCCAGCGGCCTGCGGATGGCTGTTGGTAGCCCAGGGGCAGACAATACGGCCCAAGACGCTGGCCAACTTCACATTTATGAAGAAGATACAGGCACCTGGATAGTCATTGGAAGCATGGAAGGAATAGCCGCTGGAGATGCCTTTGGCCAAACCACCGCTTTATCGGCAGATGGCAGACAAGTGGCTGTAGGTGCTCCTAAAAGTGATGCTAATGAAATCGATGCTGGACAGGTTAAAATCTTTGAGCAAAATGGTAGCTCCTGGAGTCAATTAGGTGATGATATCATCGGTCGAATTGGTGGTATCGAGGCAGGTACATGCCTGACCTTATCCGCAGATGGCAGTCGGGTAGCGATTGGAGCATGGAAAGATGATGAGAATGGTACAGATGCCGGACTGGTACAGGTATTTGAAGGCTTTGGTGGATGTAGCGCAACCAGTGGAGTAGAGAATGTTGAAGCATGTAATTCTTTTACCTGGATCGACGGAAATGTGTACGGTACCTCCAATAATACAGCAACGGTTACTTTGACAAACGCAGCTGGATGTGATTCTGTGGTGACTCTAAATCTGGTGATCAACTATGAAACTGATCTTGATCCAAGTCTCACCAACGATGGTTTGACGCTGACCGCAAATGAAGAAGGTGCGGAATACCAATGGGTAAGGTGTGGTGGTGGATTTCCGCCAGTAGCCGGTGCAACCAGCCAGAGTTTTACTCCGCTGGAAAGTGGTACGTACGCAGTGATGATTCGAAAGGGGGGCTGTGCAATTATATCTGCTTGCCAAACGATTACTATCACCGATGTTGACGACCTAATTCAAACCGTTGATATCCTAGTATTCCCCAATCCTGCGGATCAATACCTAACGATCAAAGGATTTGAACAGCTCGTTCAGCCCGTCATTCGCAATAAGTTAGGGCAGCCGGTGATGGAATTGCAGCAATCTCCTGTTGATATTTCCAATCTTCCGGCGGGCATCTACTCGATTACTGGAATGTTGAGGCAGCGGCCCCTTCATCTTCTTTTCGTAAAAAACAATTAAGATAAATCCCTAAACATAAACCTTTGTTTGGCGCTACTAATCCCAGGATGAGTAGCGCCTTTTACAATTTTGATGCTGGGATGCTGTACGGACCATTACGTACTTAACTGAAGTGCCGAAGCGATTTGATTTCTCAAACCGCTTCGGCTTATATGTCATAGTTGCATCTGCACGGCTAGTGGTCTGCCTTTTGTACGTTATCAATAACTAGGGTTGATAAGAGAGCCTGAGCGACTGGCTACGCCCTCCTTGTTGCAACTGTACCAAATAAATACCTGCTGGCAATTCGCTTTGCAAGTTGATTTGCTTTTGCCCTTGATCACCTTGCGGCGTGAATTGGGTACGCCAAACTTCCTGGCCATCAAGCGTCAGTAATCGCATTTGCGTGGGTTGGCTTTCGAGGCCTTTCCATCGTAATTGTACTGGACCCGAAGCAGGATTTGGACTGAGCGTCAAATCTGCTACCAAGAACCGTTCGTCACGTGTATCAACGGTTTGGCCGTTCACTAGCGAATCCAAGGAATAAGTCATGATAGAACGGGCAAAACTGGCCGCCACCAATTCGTTGGTCGTGAAATCAATTTCCAGGTCACGCACTTGCACAAATGGCATGTTTTCCCCCAGCCTTTGCCAGCTTTCACCCGCGGTTTCGGTGCCGTATACACCACCGTCTGTTGCCACAAAGATCAAACTATCGCCACTGTCTGGATAGATGTATACGTCATTGATAGCCAAGTCAGGCAGGTCGCCGGCAATGGAAGTCCAAGTGCCGCCTTGATCATCGGAGCGGAAAATCAACGGACTGAAGTCGTAGTCCTTGTAGGCAGACATGGTGACGTAGACTTTACTGGCATCGCTAGGCGAAGCCTTGACAGAAGAAATATAGCGGTCGGGTAAACCATCGTTAATGGGGATCCAAGCTAATTCTTCACTTCGCCAGACGTTACCATCGGTGGTGCCTACATAAAGCACGCCTTCTTCCACAAGTGATTCATCTATTGTGGTGATGGAATGGTAACGAGGATGCAAGATGAGTCCATCCGTCAGGTCTTCACTGATGGGATTCCAGAGCGGGAATTCGCTATCAAACCCTTGGTATACCCGGTAGGTGCCAGTGTACAACACGTCCGGATCGTGCGGGCTCAGTATATACTGCATATCCCAGTTGCGGCGATCATCACCTTCTATGCCTTCTCTTGCGGTATTCCAGCTTTCGCCACCATCAAGTGTGACCACAATACCTCCGTTTTGCGTTTCCGCAAAGAAGTGCCCTTCATTGAAAGGGTGAAAGGCCATCTGAAAGCCGTCACCACCGTAGATGCGCGGCCACTCCTCAAACAAGGCGGCACCACCAGTACTTCCGTTATCCTGTGCACCACCGTATACGAGGCCTGGTTGCTGTGGATTAACTGCAACTCGATAGAACTGTGTGCAGGGAATGTTTTCCAAATCGGACCAGAGGGTCATGTCTTCTTCTCCCATGTAGAGGCCACCATCGGTAGCCAGAATGGCTTGGCCAGCAGCGTTCCACTGTAGATCGTGTTTGTCAGCGTGTACTTCGTAGGTCCACCAGGGGGGAGAGGCTTGCTCCCAATTCTGACCACCATCACGGCTGCGCCAAAGGTCTACACCCAGGATATAGATATCATCAGGGTTGTCCGGGTGAACCCGAACTTTTCCAAAGTACCAGCCAAAACCGCCCTGCGCGTTAGAGGAGATAGGGTTCACGCTAGCCGTATCTAATACCCCTTGCCAGGTGGCTCCACCATCGAGGGTTTCAAAGATGTCGAATAGCTGATTGTTTGTGCCAGTGTAGGCAGCGTATAGGTGTTGTGGGTCTTGTTGGGTCATGGTAATACCAATACGGCCTTGCTCATCAGTAGGTAAACCACCACCAAGTTCCGTCCAGTTATCACCGCCATCGATAGATTTAAAAATTTTGGCGTTAGGTCCGTTTACGGTAGACTCCATGTTATTGCGAATACGGTCCCAGGAAGAAGCGTAAAGGATGTCTGGATTTTGGTGATCCATGACTAGGTCAATAATTCCAGCTTGATCTGCTACGTAAAGTACTTGCTCCCAAGTTTCGCCACGGTCTAAGCTGCGGTACAGGCCACGCACGTTGTCTCGTTCAAAGGGAGCACCCATGGCTCCGGCGTAGATAATATTATTGTCGGTAGGGTGAATGCGAATCTGCGAGATAATATTGAGGCCGCCCCAGCCGATGTTTTCCCAGGTATCGCCCCCATCTGTAGAGCGATAAATGCCATCACCAACTATGAAGTTGCCACTGATATTGACATCACCAGTGCCCACGTAAATAGTGTTGGGATCAACTGGGTCAAAAACGATATCCCCTACACAGAGAAAGGCTTGATCATCAAAAATGGACTCCCAGTCAGTGCCGCCATTCGTAGTACGCCAAACGCCACCGCGGGAAAAACCAACCAGCATGACGTCATCGTTTTGCGGGTGGATGGCTACGGTATTGATCCGGGCGCCAATGTTGGCTGGGCCGCGCGTTTCCCAATCAAGGTCAAAGCCGGGCCAGTCGCCTCGTTGCAGGTCTGTGGTGCGGGCCTGTTGAATGCCCAGGGCGTGTTTCTTGTAGCTGATCCGGCCGTCGGGCCATCCTTTGGCTAAAAAAGCCTCATCTGCAGGTTTGATGTTTTCGAGCAGTGGGCCATCTTTGGTAGAAGTAGATTGTTGTTGCTGACAAGCATAGAGAGCAAGGCACAGCAAGAGCAGTGGAAGGTAGTAGCGCTTCATCATTACTAGACTGGATTAATAGATTTCTTCTGTAAAAAATGATCGAGTAAATATCTTGCCGAAGTACAGACGCATTGCAATGCGTCTGTACTTCCAGCAATCTTAAAGAATAAAGTTCTTCTTTTTTTCGCGAATGTTTTGTTAGCCAGCTGGCAAAACGGGGAGCTGGGTTTTAAAGAAAAATCCCAGGGAAGACATTGTTTCTTATGTGGAGAATGCTTACCTTTGCGGTCGCTTAAAGCCAAGGAGGCAATTCTTTGGTGGGAGCGTCAACATATATAGAGTCGCCTACGCTACGGCTTCGGCGACTGGATGGCGTGGTAGCTCAGCTGGTTAGAGCGCGTGATTCATAATCCCGAGGTCGGGAGTTCAAGTCTCCCCCACGCTACATAAAGGAAAGCCTGGTGTCGTAAGATGCCAGGCTTTTTTAATGCCTGCTCAGCTGGCCCCGTATTTTACCAAATCTCCGATTTGGATTAAAATCCGAGGGTCCTCGAACGGAAGCGAAATTGCAAATTTCGACCCTTTCGGGATTAGAGCGCGTGATTCATAATCCCGAGGTCGGCGGTTCAAGTGGAGCGCAGCTACATCCCGCACATCCGCAGGATCGTCGGGGTCTTCCCCACGCTACGAAAAAGGTCTAGACATTTTCTGGGCCTTTTTGTTTTGCAGAATGCTCTCGACATGTACTACGTTTATATTCTTCACAGTCTAAAGCTGGATAAATTTTACGTTGGGCAAACTGAATATTTGCCAAGCGAAAGGCTGGATCAGCACAATAATAGCCACTTCTCTATTCAGTTTACGAAATCCGGTGTTCCCTGGACGCTATTTCTTGTACTTACCTGCACAGGACGCAAGCACGCTCTTCTAGTTGAAAATACATTAAACGAATGAAGAGTCGGAAGTATATCAAGAGTATGAAGAAATGCGCGAATAGTTGCTTACGCTTCTTATTATGCCGTACTATTTAAAGATATACCGGACAGCTAATTCAATACCTAAGCTGCTAAATGGGAAAAACTCTTTTAAGGCTTTAGATGGTCGACTCTCATTTATCGGAGCTGAAACGTCTAAGATAATTTCATCCACATATTCTGTAATCCGGGATCGGGTAGTAAGGCTTGGGTATAAATCAATTCCACCGGAAATAAAACTTACAACCTCTCTCTGTTCGGGGGAATAATTCTGAAAAACGCCCTTTGTACCTATTTGAAACATAAGACTAGGAGTATGCCTATAACAAAGGCCTGTTCCCATTGCTAACCCGAAGCTATAGCCACCGCTATAGCGAACTTCAAATAGACCATTTCCAAATGCAGGATTTCGCTTTTCCTCTAATTCTGTAATGAATATCTCGTTGTTTAAAGCAACGAGTGCTCCTACGCGAGTATATACATTGAATTTTTCTGAGGTGCTCAATGGAATTAAACTTTGCACATACGGATTTATACGAAAGGACTTCCCACTATGTGTTTCTACCTCTGAACTAATCGTAAAAGTGATAGTTTTGTTATACTCATCACCATCAAGCCATGAAATATCGATTCCGAACAATAGATTTTTTTTAGTTAGGTAACCTATTCCAAATCCATATTCGGTTCCTTTCCCATAAGAGATTTTTGCTGAAGAATTTAACAGTCGCGAATCACCAAGAACTAAACTTTCAAAATTCCCATCTCTAATTTCTTCTTGTAGAAAAGGAGAATGAGAACCAATATGAACCCCTACAGTTATTTGTAGTTGTGCGGTTGCAGAAACTAAAATAAAGGCGATTAGAATAATTCCTTTTATGTACTTCATGAGAACGCTTTAGAGTTATTAGTGGAAGAGGGATTAAAAAGAAGATACCAATACTTTCGTCGTATCGTCATCTTCTTGTGGAAAATCATCACATGAAGATGGATCAGGATATGGCACCTATTACTTCTGGAGTATCACAGGTTTTAAAACTAAAAAAAACGTTCTTCTCTTTTAGTAAGAAGGAAGAGCCAATTTTTTTAACCGAAAAGATTAAGAGTGTCTTGGGATCGTAATACTTGGTCTATTCTTACCGAATTTTGTGCTACTCGGCCCTAAAAATGCTCGCCGATACTGCCAGTATCGACTCCACTTTTCGCCTTGATCAGCATGAAATTTAGCTTTGTGCATCTAAGATCTACTACAAATAATATTTCTTAGTGTTACTCCCTTTTGAAAGCAAAAAATTCAAGAGTAGCCCACCATTCAGAAACCTGATCTTACCAAAATTCTAACCTCCACGCCTTCATTACATGATCTACTTTTAAGCTGTTATGATGCTTTTGGTATGCTACGCCAGCAAAAAAATAGATCAGATGAAACGTTCTCTACTGTTATTTACACTTCTGTTGAGTGTAGTTTTTCTTAGCGCCCAATCGGCTTCTCTTTCGGGTAAGGTGATCGAAGACGATAGCAAAAGCCCTGTGGTCTCAGGGACTGTAGCTTTGTACCAGAATGGTGAATTGGAGGCAATGGAGCTCACCACTTTTGACGGCGATTACCGTTTTGCCAACCTCGACCCAGGTACCTATGACGTGGAATTCAGTTATCTAGGGTATGAGAATGTGCGCTTTAATGGTGTACAGATATTCGCTGGCAAAGCAGCAAAGTTAGATGCGGAACTCCCTCAGAAGAGTTTTACCATTGGAGGAGTCGTGGTACGGGAGTATCGAAATCCTTTGGTTAATCCCGATAATACTTCAACCGGGGGGGTACTGACGGCTAAAGAAATACGTAATCTGCCAACACGTAATATCCAGGCACTGGCGGCTACCACCGCGGGTTTGGCTACAGCCGATGAAGGAGACGATGTAAATGTACGTGGTGCGCGCCCTGACGGTACCAATTTCTACATCGATGGTTTTCGGGTGCAGGGTAATCTGGTCCCAGAATCGGAAATTGATCAGTTACAGATCATTACCGGTGGTGTGGAGGCACGCTATGGGGATGTAACAGGAGGCATTATCTCCATAACAACTAAGGGGCCTTCTAGTACTTTTTCTGGTGGTGTTGAGATGGAAACCTCGCAGTATCTTGACCCCTACAATAATAGCTTGGTAGGCGTAAACCTTTCGGGCCCAATCCTAAAAAATAAAGAGGACAAATCTACCATTCTTGGCTTCCGTTTAGCGGGAAGGTATACCTATCGTCTGGATGATGATCCATCGGCGGTGCCCGTTTACCGGGTAAAGGATGATGCGCTGGCGGAATTGGAAGCCAATCCGGTTATTACCAGAGCGGGAGCCCCTTTTGTCGCAGCCGACTTCCTGACTAATGATGATGTTGATGCCCTGCAAGTACGTCCGTTTGAAGAGCTTAGCTTGGCGAACTTCAACGCCAAACTTGATGCTCGACTAAGTGACGCTATCGATGTTTCCTTGAGTGGTAGTTATTTCAATAGTCAAGACCAGCAAACACCCAATGAAAATAGCGCAAGCTTGGCCAGTTGGCGAACGCTAAACGCGCACAACAACCCCACCCGTGTCGATGAGGATACACGGATCAACTTTCGTTTTCGCCATCGCTTAGGTGGCACGAACAACATTGTTGATAGCCTCAATTTCTCCACAGTGCAGAATGTCATGTACACCTTGCAAGCCAGCTACGAGAGGGAGACCTTTGACTTGGCGGACCCTCGCCACGGTCGTAACTACTTTGACTACGGCTACGTTGGCAACTTTGGTATTGACTACATTCCCACTTTTGATCAGGATATTGACGAGGAGGGCAATCCGATCTTTACGCATTCCGATTATCGGGAGGTATTAAGAGGCTATGACTTTAGCAATAGTGCGAACCCTATTCTAGCCAATTATAATAACCCATTTGGTAGTGGTACCGATGGCGACCTGAGCGTTGCGAGCATCGATGAACTATTCGCTATCAACGGCCGCACCAATACAATCTTTACGGAATCTTGGAACTTTCATCAGAATGTAGGTAGCGTTTTCAATCGTGCCATCAATCAGGATAACGATATCTTTATTTTTAACGCAAATGCCTCATTTGATCTGGTATCTCGCGACAAGGATAAGGGACGTCACAGTATTCGGATCGGTGTTGCCTACGAGGGCCGTACCAATCGAGAATATGATGTTCGTGACCCTAGTCGATTGTGGACCGCCGCTCGCCAGAATGTGAATGCGCACATTCAAGGCGTAGATCCTGAGAACAACGCCATTCTAGGCACATTTGGTGAACTGTATCCAGAGGAGGTTAGTTCGGATGATCCACTATTTGACGCGCCAGTTTATGATGTAACGCTGAGTAACCCCCAAGATGCTCGTTTCTACCGGAGCATACGTGAGTCGTTAGGCGTAGGCCTAAATGAGTATGTGAATATTGATGGTTTGACGCCTGATCAGCTGAGCATGGATATGTTTTCCGCCAAGGAATTAAATGACCAGTTCATTATCGACTACTACGGCTATGATTATTTGGGGAATGAATTCGATGGAACATTTGAAGACTTCTTTACGACACGAGATGCTGATGGTGTCCGCACCTTCCCCGTAGCGGCTGCTCGCCCGCTGTACACCGCAGCTTATATTCAAGATAAATTCTCTTTCCACGATGTTATTTTCCGTTTGGGTGTTCGCCTGGACCGTTATGATGCAAATACACAGGTATTGCAGGATCCATACTCGCTCTACGCTATTCAAGGTGCGTCTGACTTTCATACGCAGTTTGGTGGAGAGGCCCCTGGTAACATCGGTGATGATTTTCGGGTGTACACCGAAACGGGCAATGGAGAAAATGTACGCGCGTACCGTGATGGCGATAACTGGTTCCAAGCGGACGGAACGCCGGTGAATGGCCCGCAAGAAATTGAAGGTATTCGTACCGGCTTAGTATTCCCGAAATACCAAGACCCCAATGCCCACGAAGCGAACTACATTAAGAGCGAAGAATTCAATCCGGAATCTTCGTTTAAAGATTACGAAGTACAATTCAATGTAATGCCGCGTTTGGCTTTCTCTTTTCCTATTTCGGATAAAGCCAGCTTTTTTGCGCATTATGATGTATTAGTCCAGCGCCCGAATAGTAATACAATCGCTACCGCTTTGGATTACTTTTATTTCGTAGAGCGTACGGGCTCGCAAACCCTTAGTAATGCCAGCTTGCGTCCAGAACGGACGATAGATTATCAGGTGGGTTTTGAGCAAGCGCTGACGCAGACTTCGGCGATTAAGATCTCTGCCTATTACCGGGAGATGCGTGATATGATTCAGTTGCGGACTTTCTTCCCAGTCCCAATTGTAGGTCAGTATACGACTTTTGATAATCAGGACTTCGGTACCGTAAAAGGCTTTTCCTTTGGCTATGATTTGCGTCGGACACGCAACCTGCGTTTACTGGCCAATTATACCCTCCAGTTTGCGGATGGTACGGGTTCGGATACGGAATCGCAGCGGGGACTGACCAGTCGTGGAAATTTACGGACCCTGTTTCCCTTGAATTTCGACGAGCGCCACCGCGTCAATCTTATTGCGGATTATCGCTTTTCAAAAGAGAGTGGCCCGCGTATAGGCGGCGCGTATATCCTGGCTAACGCAGGTATTAACTTACAAGCCGTTGCAGTTTCTGGTCGGCCTTATACCGCCAAGCAGGTGGCACAGGAATTGGATGGGGTAGGTACCATTGGTGCCATCAATGGTGCACGTAAGCCGTGGAATACTACGCTGAACTTACGTATTGATAAGAACTTCAGTATAGGTAAGGGCCTTGGCCTGAATGTTTATCTGCGTATTTCAAACCTCCTGGATACCCGTAATATCATCAATGTTTACGAAGTGACCGGTGATCCGGAAGGCGATGGCTTCTTGCGTTCGGCCTTTGGCCAGAACCAAATTGAAACGGTTAGCAATTCTGCTCGCCAGTTGGATTCCTATTTGGCTTCTTACCAATGGCGCATATTGAACTCAGACTTCTACAGCCTCCCGCGTCGCTTGTTTATGGGAGCAATTATGGATTTTTAATACCCATGTTCGCAAAAGAATTAATCCTGTTTTGGCCCCGATAACGATCGGGAACGAGCCCGACTAATATTGCCTAAAAAGGTCTAGACTTGTGCTAGGCCTTTTTACTTTCTGGCAATTGTATGAGCAGCGTTATTTTTCATCCCACCTCTTCTCACTAGATTCCTTGCGTTCTAGGTAGAATGTTTATACCTTCCAAACGAACACTATGCCGCCTGCGGATGAACGGCCATTCTTGGTATTTATTCTTTGTAACTCTCCTTTGTATTAGTGATTGCCTCGCTCAAGGTATTCAACCCTATTTTCATCAGTACACAACGGAAGAGGGGTTGCCGAGTTCAGAAACCTATTATTTACTTCAAGATGGGACAGGCTACATCTGGATAGCTACTGATAACGGTATTGCCCGCTTTGATGGTTACACTTTTGAAGTGCTGGGTCGAGAGGAAGGCCTGGAAGATGAGGTCGTGTTTTCCATTCAAGAAGATAGGGAAGGTAAGATTTGGGTGTCCACCTACAGCGGGGCTGTCTTCTATTATCAGAACGAGCGATTTCACTCCTTTGAGCATAATGAACTCCTGCGCTCCATGAAGCAGCAGTTGCACCTGATCACTTTGCAAGATGTTAGTTTCCCAAAAGGAATGCTCTTTAGTGTACGGGAAAAGGGTTTGTTCTACCTCACGCCTGCCGGTGACGTACACTGGTTGACCGACCAATTTTCAAACGGAGTTTATGTTTATCACCATACAGAAAGTGGTCAAGTGTTAGTTTATGATGATCGAATAAGCAAGCTTTCGGATGGTGTCATAGTAGCGTTTGATCCGCGGCAAGAAAAATGGGATAGTATTGGTGTCGCGAATGCAGAAGCGGGTAGAATAGTACGAGCACTAAAAGGGCCGGAATCGGGAGCAGAGCAACTGCTATTAGTGGGGTCGAATGAGATTCTGCTACTGGAAAATGGAGCTGTGAAAAAGGAGATTGACATCAGCCTAAATCCCATGCCCTATGCTTTTCAAGGGCAAAATGATGACTATTTTCTATGTACGGATAGTGGAGGCGGCTTGCATTATTTTCGTTTATTAGCGGGGGGCGAATTTACTGATTATCGGGTGCTCTTAACCGAGCATTCTATTGCTTACGGTCTGTTCGATCGGCAAGGAGGTCTGTGGGTGTGTAGTAGGGATGCCGGTTTATTCTACGCACCGTATCCGGAGATAGCTTACTTTGCCGAAGAGCAGGGGCTGCCCAAAAGCAAAACCCTCTCCCTCTCACTCGCCAATGACTCGGTCTTTTTTGCTGGCTATATTGATGGTTCTGTTTATTATCACAACTACCGATCAGGAAATTCGAAATCACTATTTCCGGAAGATACCCGGCAAGCGTATGAGGCCTCTAGCCTATATTTTGATCAGCGCAGCAGCTATCTGTATTCCAATAAGTATAAGTTCTTTTATCAAACAGGCTCTCCTTTGCCAATTATAAACCGTGAGTCTTATCCAGCAACGGAGCAGTATGTATTAAAATCTATCCGGGAATTTCACGGGCTAAGTTCTCAAAATGAGCGCGAACTGCTGTTTGATACCTACGGTGCTTTAGGAGCGCTGGATTTAGATGAGGGAACTATAGAGATTATCTACAAAAGTCCGCCGGGGGAGCGTTTGGTATTCAATGCTTACTACAAAGATCAAAACAACGACTCTTGGGTTGGGACTTTGCACGGCCTCAATCAGTTTGATGAAGAGGAGGGTGCTTTTAGTCTTAAGAGCTTTGGACAAGATGCCCTCAATAAGCGGGTGGAGGAGATTGTACAGCTGCCCAACGGTGCATTCATTTTTGGAACGAGGGGGAGTGGCTTGATTTATCACGCTAGAGATACCAGTTACGTTATTAACCAAAGCCAAGGTCTAGTTGCCAATAACATTAGAAACCTGCACCTCAGCTCAGGAACTGATCTCTGGGTGGCAACTTTACGAGGTATTAGCAAGCTGCAGTTTGACTGGGAAGGGAACGTCAAAAGTATCCGGAGTTTTGGAGTGCCGCATGGCCTGGTTAGTGAAGAGGTCTATGATATCCAATGCTGGGATGAAAGTGTTTGGCTGGCAACCGGAAAGGGCGTATTACAATTTCGGGTACCACCTCCAGTGAGTGTGTCGCCAGCGCCAATTATCCAGACTTTATATGTAAATGGTGAGCGGTGTATGGAATGTCGGGACGACGAATTGACCTTAGCGCACCGGGATAATAATCTTACTATAGAATTCAGGACCATCAACTATCGGATGCAGGGGCAAATTCAATACCGCTATCGGCATCAAGCCGCTGCTGCTTGGCAATTTACCCGGCAAAATCAAGTTAATTACATTGACCTCAATCCTGGACAGTACCTATTCGAAATTCAAAGCCAGAATCAGGATGGGCAATGGAGTCGAAGCAGCCAAATGCAGTTTAAAATTGAAACGCCCTGGTTTCGTCATTGGCTTTTTCAGACGGGATTGGTCGCATCTGCCTTTGGCCTATTTGCCTTCTTTTTCGTCCAGCGGGATCGAAGAAGGCTCAAGGACCAAACCTACTTGAGAAAGATTGACAAATTGGAAAAAGCGGCCCTGCACGCACAAATGAACCCCCATTTTATATTCAATAGTCTAACCTCTATTCAGAATTTCATTTTACGCAATGAAAAGAAAAAGGCAGTGACTTATCTAGCCAAATTTGCTCACTTGATCAGGATGACCTTGAATGTTTCCATGAAGGGAATACACAGCTTGGCGGAAGAACTTGACTCGATTAATAATTACTTGAATCTAGAGCAAATCCGCTACGGACAGGGTTTTTCTTATCGGGTTGATGTTGCTGCAAACTTGCTTCCTACTACCATCCTACTGCCGCCGCTGTTGATCCAACCCTTTATTGAAAATGCCATTAAGCATGGCTTGAAAGAGCGTAAGAGTGGAGGGAAAGTAGAGGTTCTCTTTTCGGGTAAGCCTGAACTCTTGGAGGTCCGCATTATCGATAATGGTATAGGTATTGATCTTAAGGAGGCAGATACGACTAATTCTGCTGGGATGGACATCACACGAAGGAGGTTGGAGTTGATGCGCCATCGGGGAGATTCTACCCCAGTACTAAAAATCGAACTTCTACGTGATACCGTAGGAGACGTTGCAGGTACGGTAATCATCATATTTATCCAGACCCAGCAGCACGAAACGCAACCAAAAGACTTGACGCAACCCTACTAAGCATATGCACTACCAGGCCTTGATTATTGATGACGAAGCAAGTGCACGGAGTGCGCTTAAGGAACTGTTGACCTTGTTTTGCCCCGAGGTGGAAGAAATAATGGAAGCGGGTACGGCCGCCGAAGCCCTGCAAGCGGTACGGCAAACCCCGTTTGATATTGTGTTTGTGGATATCCAGCTCAAGCGCATTAGTGGCATTCAATTAGCAAAACAACTGCTACCGTATTGCAAAAATCTGGTCTTCGTCACCGCGCATGACCAATACGCCATTGAAGCCTTCCAGGCCGAGGCGCTCCACTATTTACTTAAACCGGTGGACCCACAGTCGCTCAAGGATGCGATCAAACGTATACGCACTACGCCCACCGGCACTAAGCGAGAGGATGATCGCCTGCTACTGAATACCAGAAAGGGGGTTATCATACTAAAGCACCACGAAATTCTTTATATCCAAGGGGAAGGAAATTACTGCACTTTCCACTGTGATGGGGAGCAGCGTTATGTGGTTTCTAAGCACCTGTCGCATTACGAGGAGCAACTCAACTCTAAGCGCTTTTTTCGCATCCATCAGTCGTACCTCATTAATCTAGAGTGTGTCCGACAGGTAATCACACAAAGTGGAAGCAGCGTCGTCTTGAAGAACGACGAAAAGCTGCCGATTGCCAGGCGTAGAAAGGAGGCGTTTTTGAAAGTGTTGTAAAGCGTTTATCGCGCTCTTTTTCTTCTTTTGTTGAAGCATTGTGCGCGTTTTTTTAGCCGAATTTTAATTTAGACCTACCAGATTTTTACCCGCACGGGACACGGTCGTGCTTACTTTTTCATTAGGAATATTTTTATGAGAGCAAGTGGCCTTGAAAGCTAAGCCTATATGATCTTCTTTAGAGAAATGCAGGCTGAATTTTTGGTGCTACTCTGGTCATTTTTATCTGCCTATCACCTATGGGCATTCATCAATTCTATTTCAGTATAGATCATATTAAATCCTAATGCCATGCGCAAATGTTTTTTCGTTTTTCTGGCCTTCGGCCTGCTCACCGCGTGTTCCCCAGAAGAGATTACTTTACCGGAACAAACTCCCGTTAGCGAGAATTCCACAGAGGTTTTGACAGCCTTTCTCAATAACCCAATGCCTGCCAATACAAAACCACTCCCAGAGGACAAAAGAGTATGGCAGAAAGAGTGTGGCTGTACGGTTCAATTCCTTGCATTACCACAAGTCGCTTCGGTTTGGACTTTGAGTGCCTCTGCACCCAATTCTTCGAGTCTAAATTTTAGTTTTGGACATGACTTCCTTTGCCCGCCACAAAACGCCCCCCACCCTTACGATGATGATTTATTGGATCAGATATTTCTCATTAACAATTTTGAGTCATTGGGAGATGAGTTAGAGTTTCGTTTCCAGGGATTATCTACTGGCAGTATCGATAACTGCAATGTTTACCTTGGCGCCTATACACCTGGTGTTCCTTGTCCTGATATATCCGAGTCATTAACTGTTTCCTTTCGTTTCACTTGCTACCCAGGATATGGTGATGCTCCTACCGTCACAGACTACACACTCATTTTAAATGATGATGGAACCGATATTTGTACCGGCGAATGGGAAATTGTAGAAACGGTGGTCGCCCCAATTGAAGAATGCAAAGAACTGGAGGTTGAAAATCCAGACCTTCCTGGTCCTGGAGATCAAGATGATTTGGGAGGCCTCTAGATTGAGCTGTATCAGTATAGAGAAATTGAATGAATCCCGGGCAGTGGAAAGAGTTAGGTTTGCTAACTAATTTTCAAACTTTCGGGATTCATTTTCTCTGTTTTTTATCCTTTCTACTGTGTACAAGTTCATCTTCTCATGCTTCCCCCGCAGCTCGGCTTCGCCCAACTCTATCGTCCTAAACTCAATGGTGGTTTCCAAGGCATCGGCTAGCTTTTCAGAGATCAAAAAAATCCGTCTTATACATATTGCATAAGCCCTATATTCAAGCTGTGGTATTGAGTATATCACGAGAGAAGGTAAATTTCCGTTTTGATTGAAGCTTTACCGTCAAATCCGCTCTACTTCCGGAAATTGACTGTGAGATTCCTAACCTAAGGATGTTGTCAAGGTTCATTGATTATTTCTAAACAAATGCCTAACTTCCTTATCAGTCTACCAGCGGAAAGATTATGGGAAATACACCGACGAAACATATGGTTCCTACCCTGGGGGCCGAATTTATTCCTTTCGAAGCATTTGAGGCGTATGCCAAAAATGACAACACGCCTAGCCACTACCAGTCTACCTTTAGCATTGCGCTCCTGATTGAGGAATTGCGGGCGCAGAGCGAGACCATGCAGAAAAGTACGCTCCAACAAACTATCGCTACCCTGGAAAAGGCGGAAGCGATATTTCAGAATGCAACTGAAAGCTGGGAAACCTTATGCCAATTGGCAGAAGTGGAGCCACTGATGAGTCATATTTTCCCGTCCTTTTTCTTTGCAGAGCAGTTGGGGTTTGTCAAAGGCCCATTCGAAAGATTCTTCTCCTTTCGGTTTCAGACCCCCGCATTCCAGAAATTACAAGAGGATGACCGTAACTGGGAGATCAAGGTCGACCCACACAAAATCATGACGGCCGATAGACAAATAGTGCTTATGTCTGGCACTACAGTACTCAATCGCTTTTACAATCAAGAGGTGAACGTTTTTGCCAATGAAGGCATGGTACTCAAAGATCCGGACACACAAACTGAGAAGCACTACCGCTTCGATATCCAGCTGGACTATTTGGACGTAAAGCTTCTGAAACCCTTGAAGAAGCTGAGTAAAAAACAGATCCATCAACTACTCAATAACCTTTATGATAAAGAACTTTGGCTTAAATATATTCCCCCAGAAAACTTCTTGTTCGAAGGTTTCGTCATTGGTCTCATGACAGATACTACCAAACAGGAGATACTGTCCGTCATGAAGGAAATGGCCGCCAACGAAGGCGGAAAAAGTGACCACGAAGAAGACCTCAATTACCTGGAAAGACTGGCACGTTCTTATTTGGATATGCCGGAGCTAGAATTTGGCGCGCTGCAAACCATTTACCGGCCTTATGTCGAAAGTCTTACCTGGTCTTTGTTACGTGAGTATGATGTAATAATGGTCCGTCAGGCATTAGCAGATAGTCAAGGTGCCTACGGGAAGGTTTTGCATTCCGAAGGGCCGGTTGTGGTGGAAGACCTTCGGAAACAGGCGCATTTATGTGCGCTCGAAAAAGCACTTCTGGAAAAAGGGCTGCGCAGTCTGCTTTTGGCTCCCCTCAGGGATGATGAAGGTAAAGTCGTCAGCATCCTCGAATTGGGATCGGCGGAGCCTTATCGCTTCAGTCAACTCACCTTATTGCAGATGGAGGAGTTTATCTCGCTGATGGAAATGGGGACGAATAAATTCCTTGCGGAAATGGAAAACGCGGTAAGCCTGACCATGCAGAAAGAATTTACCTCCATCCATCCTAGCGTGGAATGGAAGTTTAAAGAAGTAGCCAGTAAGTGCTTTTGGGAACGTACAATTGAGCAACAGCAAAGTACGCCTGACGATATCGTTTTCAAAAATGTATTTCCGCTCTACGGCCAAGCCGATATTGTTAGTTCTTCTAAACAACGCAATAACTCTATCCAGGCGGATTTGATAGATAACCTGAAGCGGGTGCACCAAGTGCTGCTAACCTGTCGCAAAGCGGTACATTTTCATTTGCTAGATATCTACGCCGAGAAAGTCAAAGCCCACGCAGATCGACTGGCTCAAGGGACTATTGCCTCCAGCGATGAATCGGTGATTGTAGAACTCTTGACACTGCACATCCACCCCTTACTCCGCCAGCTAAGGCTCCGTTTTCCGCAGCTACCGCAAACGATGCTCGATGAATATTTTGACTATCTGGATGCGGATTTAGATATCGTTTATCGGTCTAGGAAGGCCTACGAAGACAGTGTTACCCAACTTAATGCTGCTATTAGTCACCACTTGCTGAAGGAAGAGGAAAAAATGCAAAAAATCCTTCCTCATTACTTTGAAAAATTTCAAACAGATGGGGTGGAGTACAACCTGTATTTGGGCCAATCCCTACTTGAGGACGGAGAATTTCACGAATTCTACCTCCGTGATTTTCGCCTTTGGCAATTGATCCTGATGTGCGAGATGACGAGACTCATCAGACAAGAGGCTAAAAAAATGCCGGTACCGCTGGCAACGGCCCAACTGGTGTTTGTTTTCAATAATGCGTTGAGCATCCGTTTTGAGATGGACGAGAAGCAATTTGACGTGGACGGTGCCTACAATATCCGCTACGAGATCATCAAAAAACGCATAGACAAAGCCTACATCAAAGGAACAAACGAGCGCTTAACACAGGCCGGCAAAATTGCCATTGTCTGGCTACAGGACAAAGACCGACAAGAGTACCAGGAGTACCTGGATCATCTGGTGCTAAATGGATACATCCATCCGGATATTGAAGATCTGGAGTTAGAGAAAATGCAGGGCGTGGAAGGACTGAAAGCGATGCGCGTGACGGTGATATAAGGATAGGTTGGGTCAATATTTCCGTCTGGCTGGGGTAAATAACACCGTGCTTCAAAATCTATACCCTACCCGAAAATCAAAGAAGTCCGCTACGTGGCGATGGGACTTCAGGCTGATTCCTCCGAACAAATTAGGCGTGAAATAGTAGGTCAGTGTGTAGCGCTGGTAGATATCGTCACTATTGCGGAAAGGCTTGAAATAATAGATGCCGAAGTGTTGGCTGAAGGTGACTTTGCCCAGCCAAAATTCGTGTCCCACCAGAAAGGCGCCTTGCTGAAAGACGTCGTTGCGATTTAGGAGTTCAATTTCCTCGCGGCGGGAGTAGTCCATGATCCATTCGGTACCCACGCTCAGGGCGCTGCGCCCGTCTATCCAACGACTGGCTGTACCTGCCATACCTAATACGAAGTAGGTACTCTTATCGCTAAACTGTGCATTACTCCAACCCGAGAAGTAAACCAGGGAAAGGCGGGTTTTATCTTGCGGAGCTTGGCGGTCCTGTACTTTAGTCAGCTTGGGGTATTTGAATTCGTCCAGACTAGTGTTTATTCCGAGGCTCAAGGTGGGAAAGTTGAGGCCCTTATTCGGTATGCGGACCCCTCCGTTAGAGATGTGGTTGTACTTGGCTGCAAAGCGCAGGTTGATTTGGTCAGTGAGCCGATATTGAAGACCTGTTCCCACCATAACGGAAAAGCTGAACAGGGTGCTGTAAGATAAGTTTTGAGGATTGCTTACCTCATCGTACGGCTTGGTCAGAAATGCACCACCAAGGCCCATGCGGAAAAACAGATTGGTACGCCGCTGCGTCATAAAATACGGCTCTAGATAGGCCATAGGAAGTATGCCGCTACCCAGTACCTCTGGGTTATCCCAATTCCAGTATGCCAAGCTCATCCCCACGCGCGGAAAGCAATTGCAGAAGTTCCAGGCACGTTGGGTCAGTAGGTGCTTACTCCAATCCAGGCGAACAGCAAAGGGGTAAGCATCATCAATCTCCCGCAGTGACTCTGAATGTTTGATCAAAAAACCATAGTCGAAGCTGATACCCAAGATGACAGGCTTGCTTTCTTTGAGCATTAATGTCTGTTGCGCAACGGCAAGGAGGGGCAAAAGTATAAACACAGTAATGATGACAGTAGCGTGTTTCATGCTGTTTTCAAGATCAGGAATATATGTTGAACTAGGAATTGAAACTGGGGTGAATTTTTTTTAGCGACAATTTGAACTTTCATCAACTTCATCTCATTTACTAGTAAACTGGTCTATTATTAAATGAAACAAGAAACAGTAGATAGAATCCTTACGGTGGGCACCGAGCTGTTGATCAAGAACGGTTACAACAGTGTGGGCTTGAATCGTATTCTCGAAAGTGCAAACATTCCTAAGGGGTCCTTCTACTATTACTTCAAGAGTAAAGAGGACTTTGGCCTGAAGGTCTTGGATTTCTACGCCCGCCAGAACCTGGACTTCCTAAAGACGTTTCTGGAAAACAAGGAGCAAGAGCCACGCGATCGTATTTTTGATCTATTGAATAGTATCCAGGCGATCTATGAGGAGCAAGATTACTTGCAAGGCTGCCTGCTGGGTAATAGTAGTTTAGAATTAGCAGCCCAAAAAGAATCCTTTGCCAACCAGATAGCACACGGCTTGGGGCAATGGCAAAACCTCTTTGCAAAAACAATTGCGGAAGGGCAGGAGGCCGGAAGCATTAATATCGAATTCAGTGCTGATCAATACGCGGAATTCCTGATTAATTCTTGGGAAGGAGCACTTGTAAGAATGAAAACTACCAGGAGCAATGCCCCTATGGAGCTGTTTATTCTGTTCCTGGAAAAGCTGCTCTAAAATTTTTTGAATATTTACTAGTAGACTGGTCTATTTTTAATCCTATTCTATTAAAACCTAATAAACCATCAAATACTAAACAATGAGTAAAGTTGTTCGATTTCACGAAACTGGCAGTGCAGAGGTACTGCAATTAGATGAGGTAGAAATTCCGCTTCCGGCGGATGGAGAAGTGCGCATAAAGGTAGAGGCCTTTGGTTTAAACCGTGCTGAGGTCATGTTCCGAGAGGGCCAATACCTGGAAGCGCCACAGCTACCTTCTCGTTTGGGCTACGAGGCCAGTGGTATTGTAGAAGCAGTTGGTCCGGGGGTTAGTACTCCACGAATAGGTGAGCGGGTTAGTACCATTCCTGCCTTTTCCATGGGGCAGTACGGAGTGTACGGGGAGGCCGCCATTGTACCCGCCTTTGCCACTGTTCCTTATCCGGATAAACTATCAGCCGAAGAAGGCACCGCTATTTGGATGGCCTATATCACGGCCTATGGCGCGCTAGTTGATCAGGGGCAGGTCAAAGCTAGCGACTATGTATTGATCACCGCTGCCAGTAGCAGTGTAGGCTTAGCCGCTATTCAAATCGCAAAATCGCAGGGAGCTACGGTAATTGCCGTCACCAGAAAGCCCGGAAAGGTAGACTTTCTAAAAGAGCACGGTGCGGATTTCGCTATCGCCACCGAAAGTGAAAAGCTGGTAGAACGCGTGAAGACCCTTACCAAAGGAAAAGGGGCCAATCTGATTTTTGATCCCATTGGTGGTCCAATTCTGGAAGACTTGGCCAATGCCGCCGCCGCCGGGGCTACGATTATCGAATACGGCGCTTTAGCTGCGTCGCCTACTCCCTATCCCTTATTTGCCGCGCTCGCCAAAGGCTTAGTGGTCAAGGGCTACACCCTATTCGAAATCACCCAGCATCCTAAAAAACTCCAAAAAGCAAAAGACTTCATTTTTAATTCCCTTTCGGCAGGTACGCTTAAGCCCGTCATTGATCGGGTCTTCCAGTTCGCAGATGTTGCTGATGCGCATCGGTACATGGAATCCAATCAGCAGAAAGGAAAGATTGTCGTAACGCTAAACTAAGCGCACCTCACTGTGAAATCACCCGCAGTAGAGAGCATCCATTAATTCACTCAACACACAAGATTTACAAAAATGAAAAATGTAATCATCACCGGCTCTAGTAGTGGCTTCGGCCTTCTGGCAGCAAAAACTATCGCTCAAAATGGCCACAAAGTCTGGGCGAGTATGCGCAATACCAACGGTAAAAATGCCGAACGCAAAGCGGAGCTAGAAAAACTAGCCGCAGCAGAAAATCTGCCACTAAAAGTGCTGGAACTGGACGTAACTAGCGATGCATCCGTGCAGGAAGCGATTAATACGGTAGTCCAGGAAGACGGAAAAATTGACGTCCTGATCAACAATGCCGGCGTGATGTTTGTGGGCATCACCGAAGCCTACGGTATGGAACAGATCAAAACGCAAATGGACGTTAACTTCTACGGCGCCGTTCGGACCATCAAAGCTGCCTTACCACACATGCGCAGTGCCGGCGACGGACTGATCATCAATACCTCATCGCTGGCCGGACGCCTGTCTTTCCCTTACTTTGGCGTGTACAACGCCAGTAAGTTTGCGCTGGAAGGCTATTCTAATGCCCTCCGCTTTGAACTGGTGCCCTTTGGCGTAGATGTGAGTATCGTAGAGCCAGGACCATTTGGAACCAACCTGCTGTACTCTGGCCCGAAAGAGACGGATAGTTCAGTTCTGGATTCCTATCAGGATTTCAAAGAAGTACCCGCCGCCATGCTCAAGAATTTTGAAGGCTTCTTCTCTACTGAGGATGCCCCCAACCCGCAGATTGTAGCTGATGACTACTTACGCCTTATCAATAACCCCAAAGGACAGCGCCCGGCCAGGGTGGTTTCGGGTATTGACTACGGTGTAATTCAATACAATAATGCCGTGCAACCGATTGAAGAGTCCTTAATTAAGGATGTCCTCCAAATGCCCCACTTGCTGGGAGCCAACGGCTAAACAGCCACTTTGAATTTGATCGTTTAGGATAACCTGATAATTGGAGAGCCTTCGGTGCATATCCAGAGAATAACATCTTTCTTTGACTGCGCTGGAGGCTCGTTTTGTTAGTGAGGGAATGATCCGGCCAGTGTGGATACCAGAATTTTTTCACCTCCTACGCCAATTGCTGAATTCAAGGTATTTTTAAGAAGAACTACCTTCCTCACTAACAAATGCACTAGTATGAAAAACCTCAACCGCCGCAAATGGCTACAAACGGCTAGCCTTACGGGCCTGGCTGCTGCACTTTATCCCACCGGCGTCTTAGCACAAGAAAAACCTTTAATTGCCGAAGCCAGCGCTACTTATGATTACGCTAAGCTCAACTCCAACGAAAACCCCTTTGGGCCTTCAGCTAAAGTACGTCAGGCGATGATCGACGCTTTTGATATGGGCTGCCGGTACCCTTATAGTAAGATGAATGAATTGGCGGAGATAATAGCTAAGAGAGAAGGTGTGAGCCGAGAGCACATCGTCATGGCGGCGGGATCTACGGAAGGCTTGAAAGCTACGGGATTGACCTTTGGAATTAACGGTGGAGAAATAATCACTGCCGATCCCGTTTACAAATCGCTTCTCACTTACGCGGAGCAACTGGGAGCCTACATCAATCGTGTACCATTAGCTAAGGACATGGGGCACGATTTGGAGGAGATGGAACGCCGGGTTACTTCACAAACCTCGCTGGTATTTCTCTGCAATCCAAATAATCCTTCGGGGACTTTGATTCCTAAGCAAGAATTGCTGGACTTCTGTAATACCGTTTCCGATAGAACCATTGTCTTCTCCGATGAGGCTTACTACGACTACATCACCGAGCCGAATTACCCCTCAATGGTAGAGCTGGTAAAGCAGGGTAAAAATGTGATCGTTTCTCGCACCTTCTCCAAGGTGTATGGCCTGGCGGGTTTACGCGTAGGCTACCTGGTAGCACGCCCGGATATAGCAGAGCGCGTACGCCAGAATGTGATGGCCAAAGCCAATATGATGGCGGTAATTGCGGCCATAGCTGCTATGGAGGATCAAGATTTTTATCAAATGAGCTTGCGCAAAAATCAGGAGGCCAAAGCGCATATCTATGAGGTACTGGATGACCTCAATCTTCGCTACGTACCATCTCATACCAACTTCATTTTTTTCCATACGGGGCGTAATATCGAAAAGCTCATTCCTCAGATGCGGGCCAAAGGGGTAGCTATCGGCAGACCCTTTCCGCCACTAACGGATTGGTGCCGGATCAGTACGGGCACAATGACGGATGTGGAAAAATTTGGCGTCGCCCTACGGCAAGTGGTGGGATAAAAAAACGCTACTGCTTTGGTAGATGCTAAATCAGTGGCGCATAGTAGTTAAGCGGCAAGAGAGACAGGGATCGAACCTGTAACCGGCGGGTTTGGAATCCGCTGCTCTTCCACTTGAGCTTCTCTCCTTTATGGGCATCGGCCTTGTTGGCAACTGCCTTCAAGCCTATAACCGGGAGCGGGAAAGAAAAGTTCCTTGGGGGGCATTTTGTAGTGAAATAATAAAGTGAAATATGGCCCTTTCCGCGAAACGATAAAAGAACCTAAAACTTCCCACCATTCACATCATTCTCCGGCACGGGCTCTACATTGTCCCAGTGCTCCACGACTTTACCATCTGCAATTCGGAAGATATCTACCTGAGCATAGTCTTGGTTAAGTGTTCCATCGTTCCAGTTGGCTTCGCAGAGGGTCGCCACAAAGTTGCCCTGGCCTACGAGGAGCACAATCCGCTTGTAGTTGAGTGGTCGGTTGGGCGCCGTAGCTAGGGCCAAGAAATGTTCGCGCCCATCTGGTACCTCTTTGTTGTGCTGAATGTATTCTTCGGCTACGTACTCAGGAATACGACTGGGGTTGCCGCCTACCATAAGGGCATCCTGAATCAGATTGCGGACCAGGGCCTTGTTTTCTTCCGTTTTGTCTAAATCCGTCACTTCCGTTGGTCCGTCTACTTCGGTATGGCCGGAGGGTGTACTGCCGGTATAAGCAGAGATCACATCCCAGTGTTCAATAATCTTATCGTTCTCGTCGGTATCAAAGAAATCGGTTGTCACCCATTGAGCCTCGCCGTCATTGATGTTTTGGTAAGCCTGCAGGAAAACGTATTGGCCATCTTCCCATCCTCTCACGATCTCAATTTCGCGCTTAGGGTTGCGCTTAATGAAAGGCTCAAAAAACTCCACAAAACCCTCTATCCCGTCCCGTACGCCGGTGCTGTGCTGGGTGTAGCGATCGCCGGTATATTTGGTTACAGCTTCACGGGCATTACCATCGCGGATGCCTTCCAGATAGAGGCTTTTGGCGTTTTCTAATTTGGCACTCATTGGATCTGTCTTGATTAAGGTTCTCAAGGAAAATAGAGAAGGGGGTATTCCCTGTCGATTTCGCGCTAACAAAGATATTATACCATAGCTACAAAACAAGGACGCCGAATTGAACCCAAGTAACCGCCGCAGACCGTATCATTAGCAATGGTACGCGACACATGATATGATTTGAGGACGATGTATTGAAGAAAGGCTAACCACTTCTAACTGACAACCAATGGCTCTTTAATGACCCGTTGTGGAAGGGTAAAAACAAAAGCAGTACCTCCTGTTTTGCTAGCCTCAGCGCGAATTTCGCCTCGATGCATTTTGACCACCTTTTTGCAAATGGCCAGCCCCATACCTGTGCCGGGAACGGTTTTTTCACTCAAGCGTTGAAAAGGGAGGAAGATTTTTTCCCGGTATTCTTCCTCTATCCCTATTCCATTGTCGGTAAATCGAAAATACCATTGACCCTTTTTTGAGTGGCAGGAAATCTGGATTTTCGGAGATTCTTCCGCCCTAAACTTGATGGCGTTAGAGATGAGGTTTTGAAACAGTTGAATGAACGCTGTTTTGTTGCCAAAAACGGTTGGGAGATTCTCACAGGTGATCTGTGCGTGATGGTCCTGTATCTCTTTCTTGAGGTGTAGTTTGACTAAGTCGACTACCTCGTTGAGGTCGGTGTCAACAAAGCGTTCGCTGCGGTGTCCAACCCGGGCGTAATCTAGTAAGGCTCGGATTACCCTGTCCATTTGAAAAGTACCTGTAATAATGAGGTCAACATATTCGTTAGCTGCCTCATCCAATTCGCCTTGGTATTCTTCTTTGAGGATTTGGGCAAAACTGGAAATAGTCCGCAGTGGACTCTTCAAGTCATGCGATACGATATAAGAGAACTGCTGCAACTCTTTGTAGGACATCTCCAGCTTACGCAGGTTTTCTTCCAGCAAAGCTGTGTTATTTTCAATGATTTTTTTTTGCGCTGATAGCTGCCGGTTCTTCTCCTTCATGATCACCTGATTCTGTTCAAGATCCTTGATGGAGGCTTTGAGAATATTGATTGCAATGGACTTATCCTTCTCAATTCGCTTGAACCTGAAGTCTTGCCGCTCCAGTTCTTTTATCAGCAGTGCTTTATCCCTATCGCTTACGGATTCCAGGGAGTTAACCAGTTTTGCAATTCTACTCAAAGTCATTGTTACTTCTCTTTAAGAATGACTAATGAGCAGGTTTCGTTATGAAACTCGCACTTTCCTTTACCATTGTCACCAAACTCCCCGTAAGTGAGCAAGCCAATCATTGGTTTTTCCCATTGTTCAAAGATTCCAGATATTTCATCTTCCAGCATTGGCCCAAAGGCTCCGTGCCGGCCCTTACAAGAGAAAAGCACTAAGGCATCGGCCTGAGGGACTCCCTGCTGCAGTTGACTAAATTCATCAATCGTTTTTTCAATAACTTCGAATCCAGGAGAAGTAGAAAAACGAAACTGTTCCCCTTTTTCAACACTGGCGGCAAGGGTTATTGAACGGTCATCTTCATTTACTAATAAGGGAGATCTTAGAACAGAATAACCTTCCTTACGGAGAATTTGCAGGGGGTAGTTCGTTTGAATGGTAACGAGTTGGTCTACTTTGTCTCCGCTGCTTGAAAAACCAAAGTACCTGCTAAAGACATCAAAGGCGGGTTCGCCATTGATACCGTAAATCACATTTCCTTCGCATTCCGTAATCGTATTTACGCCTCCTATTGGCTCCCAGCCGCTAATCGCTAAGCCCTTGAGGAGTACTTTGTCAGTGTCAATAGAGAGGATGACCAAACAATTATCAGATACATCACCATGGCTAAAGGCAATTGTCTTATCCAGGGCCAGGTCATCACCGGCCAGGCCTCCGTACATCGGCAGGCTCTTTCCAGCCCCCGTCTGTAGTCCGTCGATAATCAACTCTGCATTTACCACCAGGCCACCAGAAAAGATAATCATGGCCGGATTCTCAAACTCCGTTGCTGCTTCCTGGCCCAGGGTGAGCGCTGCTTGATACACATCCGCTCCTTGATGCTGTTTAGTTCCTATATGGTAGTATGCCGGATCTAGATCCAGCAGTAGTATGGCAATTGAGTTTTCGTAGAGGGCTGTATCCACAATTTCACCAGCGGTAGTACAGCCAACCAGGTCAATGCCTAATTCGTTAAAGGCCGTTCGAATCTCGTCAATGTCATAATTTGGCGAGCAAAAAACAATACCAATACTTGGAGATTGGTGCGTTGTAGAATTGCGTAGTGTTGTTTTGAGTTGGTCAATGCTTTGGCAATGAAAAGAGGTTGTCCACATGTGATATTACGTTAATCATTAATCATAAGGAAACGGCAGATGCTTCACCTTAATGGCTATCTGCGCGCTGAACCGATCTAATGAGCAAAATCATTTTGCTCTACTACTTGGTACGTTTTTTTGATGTGCTCTCTACTTCGTGTGAATACACTTTGGCTGGGGTAAAAATGGTTAGGCCGGTTGAGCAATCGACCTGGTTAGTACAATATAAGTAAATTGCTATTCTCAAGTCAAGAGATGACCTGCTTTTTCACCGATATGTGTTTGGAATATACCCTGTTTATGATCCAAAAGAGTATTTGACAAGACACAAATCGGTTTAGCAAGTTAGATAGTGGGGTTACTTAGGAAACATGCGCTGTGTACATTTTCCCGTTCTGGTATACGGAAGTACGTTCTCCTAGTTTCATTACACGTGTAAATCCCCAGGTTTTAGCTTGCGTTTCCAGCTGAGCAAAGCTAATAGGGTAAGGAACCCAAGGATTGCCGCGTTGCGTGTCATATTCTACTATGATCAGCTGCCCTGTATCTTGAAAACAAGGCGCTAGCTTTTGCAGGAATGCTGACTTATTAGTCACGTAGTGCAGCGAGTTAGCCATCAAAACGCCATTGATATCTTCAAATGAAAGGTCGTCCTGTACAAAATCTAGTCGTTGGGAAATGATTTCAACAGCGTCTGTTGTGGGTATGCGCTGTGGGCGTAAATCAGTAGCGTAGATCGTGCTACCAGGAGGGAGTATCTGAGCGAGCGCTTGAGTGAACGTGCCACCACCTGCTCCTAGTTCTAGCCACTTCATAGGTTGCCCGCCGAGTAGCGGTTTGGCTGCCACAATCAACTCAACTGCTTCCTCTATCTGCATAGTAGTGATCTGAAGTCTCTATTTGGAAACCTGTTCTGCAAAACTTAGTAATGCTGCTTCCCTGAATGCCGGAGCCATTAACTGCATGCCTAGGGGTAAACCCGTGCTGGCGTGCGTCCCACTTGGTAAACTGATGGCTGGAAGTCCTGCCATGTTGGCTGCTACGGTATAAATATCCAAGAGATACATCGCCACAGGATCATCTAGGCTTTCGCCTAAAGGCCAAGCAGGAGTAGGCGAAGTTGGTAGACAGATGAAGTCGTAGTTGGTAAATATCTCGTTGAGCTGATCTACCAATAAACGCCGTACTTTCTGCGCTCTGGCGTAATAGGCGTCGTAATAACCTGCGCTCAAAACGAATGTCCCCAGCATAATCCTCCGCTTGACTTCGGTACCAAAACCTTCAGTCCGTGATTTCTGGTAGGTCTCCAACAGGTTTCCAACTTCTTCGCTGCGATGACCGTAACGTATACCGTCGTAGCGGGAAAGATTACTGGAGGCTTCGGCTGTGGTAAGCACGTAATAGGCGGGAATGATATAGTCGAGCAAATCAAACTCTACCGCTTCCACTTGGTGCCCTGCCGCCTGTAGTTGGTCTAGGAACGCTTGGGCATTAGCACGCACTTCCTCGTCCAGGCCGGGGTGCTCCAAAGCTGGTCGGATGTAGGCTACTTTTGCGGGAGCATTAGATTGCTCCAAGGCACTGTATTTTAGAACTGGCTCGGTGCTGGCGGTGCTATCGAAGTCATCGTGGCCGGCCATCATTTCTAGCATGAGTGCGGCATCAGGTACGCTATTGCTTAGTACTCCAATTTGATCAAAAGAAGAGCCGTAGGCTAGTAGACCGTGGCGAGAAATACGCCCGTAGGTAGGCTTAAGCCCAACCACTCCACATAAGGCGGCTGGTTGGCGCACTGATCCGCCGGTATCACTGCCCAAAGCCACCAGGCAAGTATCGGCCTGCACCGCAACTGCCGCTGCGCCCGAAGAGCCACCGGGTACCCGATTGGGGTCGGCTGCGTTGCGCGTTGGGCCGTAGTGGGAAGTTTCATTAGTAGATCCCATTGCGAACTCATCACAATTGGTCCGACCAATAATGATGGCATCCTCAGCTAAGATTCGTTCGATTGCAGTAGCGGAAAAAAGCGAAGTAAAACCATCAAGAATCTTGGAAGCTGCGGTGACGCTGTGGTCCTTATAGCAGATCACATCCTTGATCGAAACCACCAGGCCAGCTAAGCGGCCAAGAGTTTCACCATTCGCCCGCCGCTGGTCTTGCGCCTTAGCTGTTGAGAGTGCTTCTTCTGCCCAGACTTCCACGTAGATGTTGAGGTCTTTGCTGACCTCTATTTGATCCAGATAATACTGAACGACATCTACGGTAGTAGCGGTTCCTCGATCTAGTTCTGACCTGACTTCTTGGTAGGTGGAATACTTCGGCATCAGAGCAAATTGTTATGACAATCGTTCAATGATACTTTCCAAAGAAAGCTTTTCTTGTTCACCGCTTTGCATGTTTTTGAAGCTAAGCTCACCGCTTTCCATTTCTTGATCACCAATGAGTACTACGTAAGGTACCTTGCGGTCATTGGCGTATTTCATCTGCTTTTTCAGCTTCACAGGGTCAGGGTACAAGTCGGCGTTGATGCCAGCGGCTCGCGCCTGGTTTAAGCAACGGAATGCGTAGCGATGACTGGCGGCGTCAAAGGCAATGAATAATACCTTTAAAGCAGCACTGTCTTCCTGCGGGAAAAGCTGTAGTTCTTCCAGCACGTCGTAGATGCGTTCGGCACCGAAGGATACCCCCACACCCGGTGTGTTTTTCATGCCAAAGACACTGGTCAGGTCAGCGTAGCGGCCACCGCCACCGATGCTGCCCATTTTTACGTCAGGATGAGCTTCTGTATCCACGTTGACTTCGAAAATGCAACCGGTGTAGTAATTTAAGCCACGCGCCAGGGTCACATCAAAGAGCAGTTGGTTCTGCCATTCGTAATCTTCCAGGTAGCTGAAGACGGTTTTGATTTCTTCGACCCCTTCTAATCCCGTTTCGCTTCCCGCCAGCGCACTGGCTAAAGCATCTAGGTCTTTAATTTCTAGAATAGAAGTAATCCGTTCGATCGCGTCCTCGCCAATTTCGCGATTACGCAATTCGTTGGTTACCCCATCCAAGCCAATCTTATCCAGTTTGTCGATGGCCACGGTCATGGTCACCATTTGGTCGGGGATACCGGCTACTTCGGCAATACCGGCCAGTATCTTTCGGTTGTTGATACGGGTGATGGTTTTCATGCCTAGCTTACCGAATACCTCATCGTAAATCTGTACCAGCTCTGCTTCGTAGCTCAGGGAGTTAGAACCCACTACATCTACATCACACTGGTAAAATTCTTGGTAACGCCCTTTCTGTGGACGATCGGCCCGCCAAACGGGTTGAATCTGGTAACGCTTGAAGGGGAATGATAAGTCGTTTTGGTACATCACCACAAAACGGGCGAAGGGTACCGTGAGGTCGTAGCGCAGGCCTCGCTTGGAAATGCTGGGGATCAGCTTGTTGGAATCACCGGCTTCTAGCGCGGCGGCATCGGCCTTTTTGAGGAAGTCGCCGTTGTTCAAAACTTTAAACAGCAAACGATCACCTTCTTCACCGTATTTACCGGTAAGCGTGCTCAGGTTTTCCATCACTGGCGTCTCAATCGATTGATAGCCGTACTTGACGAAAACGGAGCGGATGGTATCGAATATATAGTTACGACGATTTACCTGCTGTGGCAAAAAGTCGCGGGTACCTTTGGGGATACTGGGTTTCATGATAAATGAAAATAATCCGACTACGCATAATGCTTCGTCGGACGAGGAAAAAATGCTTAATCAAAAGATGTAGGGACGCGATTCATCGCGTTCAAGTACATTTAGATTACGCTTGTAAACTGCTTCAGGAAACGCACATCATTCTCGAACATCAGGCGGATATCGGTAATGTTATGCAGTAGCATCGCTTGGCGCTCTACTCCCATGCCGAAGGCGTAGCCGGTATATTTCTCTGGGTCAATACCGCAAGCAGTCAATACATTGGGATCAACCATACCGCAACCTAAAATTTCCAGCCAGCCAGTTCCTTTGGTCATCCGGTAATCATGCTCGGTTTCCAAACCCCACCAAACATCCATTTCGGCGCTGGGTTCTGTGAACGGGAAGTAGGACGGGCGCAAGCGAATGCGGGTATCCGGACCATACATCTCGCGGGCGAAGTAGTAGAGCGTTTGTTGCATATCAGCGAAGGATACCTTCTCGGCGATGTACAGCCCTTCTACCTGATGGAATTGGGCGTGGGAGCGTGCCGAAATCGTCTCATTTCGATATACGCGCCCCGGAGCAATGACCCGAATGGGAGGCTCGGAGCTCTTCATCGTACGCGCCTGTACTGGCGAGGTATGGGTGCGCAACAGGCGAGCACCAGACCCAGGGGCGTAACCCTTGAGGTAGTAGGTGTCCTGCATGTCACGTGCGGGGTGATCTTCCGGTGTGTTCATGGCGGTGAAATTGTGCCAATCGTCCTCAATTTCTGGACCCTCCACAACTACAAAGCCAATACGTTCAAAAATGCTGACGATACGATTTCTCGCCGCTGAAATTGGATGTCGAGAACCTAATGGAATGGGTTCACCAGGAGCGGTTAGGTCAATTTCACTAGCCGCTGACTCTTCGGCGGCTGATTCCAAGCTGGCTTTTAGCTCGGCGAACTTAGCTTCGGCTACTTGCTTGGCCTCGTTGACCAGCTGACCGTATTCTTTTTTTCGCTCGTTGATCACATTGCGGATCTCGCCCATGAGAGGCTTGAGCTGGTTCTTACTTCCCAGGAAGCGGATACGGAACTGCTCTAGCTCTTCCACATTAGTTGGGGCGGATTCCTTGATCGCGCCGATCATCTCGCGTACTTTATCGAATAGCTGTTCTGCCATGATGGTATCTTTCTGTAGTCGTTAGTACCGAAGTACTTGTGCATTAAGAACAAGCATGAAGAGAAAAGAATTCCCTACGAACCCCGCTTAAGTAGTTGAGCTCAGTTGAACATGTTCTTTACTTTTGGCTAAAGTGGCGGACGACATTGATCAAAATATAGATCAGCACTATTGGTGCGAGCGCCACTTCACGCCAAATCAATAAAAGGGCTAGTGCTGAGGCCGCAAAGATAATCCGCAAGCGGTTGCCTTCCCAACCTAACTGCTTAATTTTGAAGCTGAACATGGGGATTTCCGCCAATAAAAGGTAAGAGAACACCAATATTATGGCGTACAAGACCCACTTTTGGCTAATCCAATCGGCAAAAGGCGCAAAATCGTTCGCGAAGATCATTAATAGCCCCAGGATAAAGATGGTACAAGCGGGGGTAGCCAACCCAATGAAGCCTTCCGTCTGTCTTTCATCAAGATTGAAGCGGGCCAGACGAAGAGCAGAAGCACCAGTGAGGAGAAAACCGGGGAAAGCATACCACGCAATACCGTTCTCCAAAATGTTGGTACCAGCCGGATTTTCGCTCAAGAACAGAAGGGTATACAGAATCGCGCCGGGCACCAGGCCAAAAGAAATGAGATCAGCCAGGCTGTCCAACTCTTTACCTTCCTCGGATGTTACTTTGAGCGCACGAGCGGCTAAGCCATCAGCAAAATCCGCTAGCGCTGCAGCTGCCAAGAAAAGGGCAGTGGCGAAGTAATCTCCTTGCCACAGACTAAGTAGAGCTGCACAGCCACAAAGCAAATTGAGTAGCGTGATTAAGTTGGGGATTTGTTGTTTCATGCTATGATTGATTAGGCTAAAATAACTATTGCCAATTTCGCCATCCAAATTGTCCATAATTATTTCTTAACGCCCATAAAAGTGATAAATAAAAGTTAAAGTGAGCTTGCTAGACAGCAAGTCGCCTGACAATTGCTTCTTAATTGTGGAGTCGAAATGATGAAACACCGGCCCCAGACGTTATTGAGTTAATACTATACACTTGACGCAAAGATGCTTACTATGCGTAAACTACTACTAATCGCCGCCTTCTTAATGAGCGCTAGCCTGGTTTTTGCCCAACCCGGTAATGACGAATGTACTGGCGCTATTGTATTGGATGATTTAGCCAACTGGTGCTCGGTGCCAGATGCTTTTACGTCCATTAATGCGACGATCTCTCCGGAGGATAGCCCTGGTTGTTTTCCTAATAATCAAGACGCCAATGATGTGTGGTTTACCTTTACTGCCACTGCATCTGAACTCACAGTTAGCCTGATTGGAGATGTTGCCCTAAACTCTGGTGGCACTTTGGAAGATCCCCAATTTGCATTGTACGAAGGGAGTTGTGGGGTTCTTGGTGATCCCCTTGCTTGTGCTTCTGATAATTTCGGTGTTGATGAAGTCACCGTCTTCCAATCTGGCCTAAACCCTGGCGAAACTTACTTTCTTCGGGTTAGCGCGCGCTTTGGTCAAACCGGAACTTTTCAATTGTGCCTCAATAATTTCAATGCCGTACCCGAGCCAGATGGCGACTGTCCTACAGCAGTAATCCTCTGTGATAAGTCACCCTTCTCCGTAGGTTTCCTCGCGGGTGTAGGTGATATTCCAAATGAGATTGGCGCTGTAAGCTGTAATGGCCCTTCCTGTCCTTTTGACGAATCCAGTAGTACCTGGTACAAATGGACTTGTGCGGAATCTGGCCCTTTAGCTTTTACGCTAACCCCACAAAACCCAGGTACAGACCTTGATTTTGTATTGTATGAATTGCCTAATGGCCTGGATGACTGTAGTGGTAAGCAAGATTTGCGCTGTATGGCCTCCGGTGAAAACGTAGGTGCGCCCTTTGATGAATGGGCACCCTGTACCGGTGAAACGGGCCTCAGTATAGCCGACCCAGACCAGTCAGAACAGTGTGGTTGCCAGCCAGGTGATAATAACTTTGCGCAAGCAGTGGATATGGTAGCAGGCCGTAGTTATGCTTTGGTGATCAACAACTTTGACCAAAATGGTAGCGGTTTTAGCATCGAATTTGATCAAAGTCCGGGTACTGGTACCTTCGAAGGCCCGGTTGCGGATTTTGCCTTCGAGCCTACCATCGCTTGTGTAGGCGAAACGGTCACTTTTACGGATGCGTCTAGCTTTATTGGCAATATCGATTCCTACGAATGGAACTTTGGCGCAGACGCGGTGCCGGCTACTGCCACGGGCGTTGGTCCGCACAACGTGATATATGAGACCCCCGGTCTGAAGTCAGTGGTGCTGGAAGTTGTCTCTGAACGTGGCTGTATCGTTACACGTGTTGATCTGGCAACTGAGGTAGTATGCTGTGACGATCACTTTATGGGTAGCGCTGCTATTACGGATGTAGACTGCCCCAACAGTACCAACGGTGCTATCGATTTTACTGTACAGAGTGATTTCCCCTCTTTTGGCTACAGCTGGAGCAATGGCGCAGTTACGGAAGACCTCGGCGGATTAATGCCCGGAACTTATACGGTAACCGTAACGGACGAGGCCACCTGTGAAGCTGAGTTTAGCTTTGTGGTAAATAGTCCTCCTCCTTATACCTTCGACACGCTAGTGGTTATGCCCACTTGTAATGGTGGAACGGATGGTGCCGTAACCTTAGTTGTAAACGGTGGAACACCTCCGTATGAATACAACTGGGGAGGCACCGGCTTTGGTCCTGATAATTTCTTAACGAACATCAGTCAGGGTGACTATACCGTAGAGGTGCGCGATGCCAATGGCTGTACCTTCACGCAGGTGCTTCCCGTACGGGAATTAATATTGACGCTGGACCCTACGGTGCAGACGATTACCCAACCCTCTTGTTTTGGATTTAGTGATGGTTCTATAGTGATCGCGATTAATAATGGCTTACCGCCCTACGAATATGATTTCAACAATGGGAATGGTTTCCAGTCGAACAACACCCTCAGTAATATTCCGGCGGGAACTTATCAGGTGAATGTGCTGGATGCAAACCTGTGTGCCGGCTTCTTTGAGCTGATCGTAGAAGATTATCCGCCCCTCACACTGGACTTTGATATTCTGGATGTAAGTTGCTTTGGCGAAAGCGACGGAAATATAGATGCAATCGTTACTGGCGGTTTTGGCGATTACAGCTACAGCTGGAGCAATGGCCCTAACACGGTGGATAATCCCAACCTACCCGCAGGCTTCTACACCGTATCCGTAACCGATGAAAACGACTGTTTTATCAGTGATACAGCTGAGGTGACAGAACCCGATAGCCTTGGCCTAGCGGTGATTGAAGTCATCGATAATATCTGTTTTGGAGAGAACAATGGTAGCATCACGGTAGAAGCTGTCGGTGGTACGCCGCCTTACGAATACAGTACAGATGGAGTTACCTTCCAAACGGATGCTACTCTGGCCAACCTTGCGGCGGGGAATTATACCCTCACGGTACTGGACGCCATGGGCTGTACGGCTACTGCCGAAGCGAGTGTGATCGAGCCAGTGGAGTTAGTCGTAGATGCAGGCCCTGATCGGCTGATTGTGTTGGGTTTTGATACGTTAGTGCGAGCTACCTCTAATTATAGCCCTGTCACCTACAGTTGGACACCAATGGATTCACTCAATTGTCTGAATGCGGATTGCAGTTTCATTCAAGTGGATCCCACCAGCACAACCACCTACCAGGTGTTGGTCACCAACGAAAACGGTTGTACGGCTACCGATGAGGTTACTATTCGGGTCATCAAGGATCGTCCGTTCTACATTCCGAATGTCTTCAGCCCTAACCGGGATGGTATTAATGACGGCTTTACCGTATTTGGTGGGCCAGGCCTACAAGAGATTGAGAGCTTAAGGATCTTTAGCCGCTGGGGAGAGTTGGTCTTCGAAAAGAATAACATCTTTCCTAACGATGAGAGTTTGGGTTGGGACGGCCTCTTCAATGGCGAATTGGTCAATCCTGGCGTATTCGTTTACATTGCAGAACTTCGGTTTGTGGATCAGGAAGTGATCCAGGCGGAAGGGGATGTGACGGTGTTGCGATAGAAACCCAATGGTTCGCCTACTTAACCGATATCTAAAACCGAAGAGCTGGGAGCGGAACGGAAAGGTCTATGACCGCTTGGGAGTCCAAGCCTTTGTGCGCTTTACTCCTCATGTGCTATGGCGAAGAATTACGGGGCAGTCAGCGAAGCCGCTTATTAACCGGCGGAACTTGCGATCTTATTTTCGGAGTACCGTAGCTGGTGAGTTGGCACACGTAGGTTCTCTTATGATTATGCAGATCGGTTCGCTTTTGCTCTATGGCAAAGGGTACCTGATAGAGTCATTACTCCTTGGTGTATTGAATGTTCTCATCAATTTGTACCCTATTTTTTTGATGCGGTATAATCGTTTTCGAATAGCAAAGGCCTTTGGGAAACCTGTGGAGGAATTGCTGTTGTAGAAACGCATTGCTATACGATGATTGGTTACTCAGCAGGTAAGGATGCTAATAGCTGAGCCGCCGCCGCTGCCATGAATGCGTCTTCAGTCACAATACGCTCCAGGATGGGGCGGGCACTAGCGATGTCATCTAGTTGCAGGTAAGCTAGACTAAGGACCCAATTCACTTCTTGCTGTAACTCCGCAGCCTCTACCTGAGTGAGTAGCTCCACTGCCTTTTGAGGGTTACCGGGCTTGTTCCGCAGGTAACTTACTCCTAGGTAGAAACGATCATACTGTGTAGCTGTCCCACTAGCTATCAGAGACTCCCAATCCTGGATGGCTGTATCATAGTCTCCCCGAACGTAGGCTTCGTTGGCCTGGAGGCGCAATTCATCTTCTTCCTCCGCACTTCTTATGACCGACTGATCGCCAGCGATGGGTAGTTTCGTGATATATTCCTGAGCGAGTTCCTGATGAGCGGGTGTTGCTATCTTGTTGTTGAAGATCAATACGAAGGTAATGAGCAGCGCTACCGAGGCCGCTATTGCTATTAAGCGAGGCATACTCAAAAGACGCGCACTCGCCTTCTTGCTGCGTTCAACGCCGTGCTCCTTGCGGAGTACTTCACGCCAATTCTCCTTCTTAACTGGGTCTAGTTGTTGGTACACCAAATCTGTCGTCAGGCGCTCCATTTTATCCTCTTCCATATCCCCATCCAGGTATTTCTTGAGTAAATTCATTTTCTAGTGTTATTTTATTACAGAGCCCCTATTCTCTCAACCTAGTTTGTAAAATTGTCTCAGCTTTTCCACACAACGTTGCTTTTGCTTCCGGACTGTAGAAGAACTCTGCTGTTCTTCCTCTGCAATGTCCTTGAGTTGCCGGTTTTGGTAATAAACGGCAGTCAGGAGCGCTTTGCAACGCTCTCCTAGTTTAGACCAAGCCTTGTTAAGTATCGACAACTCTTCCTTATCTAATTCGTAGGTCAATTCACTAAGAATTGCTTGGGCTTCCTGTTTCTTAGCTTGACTGGGTGCCCGCCCAACCTCTTTGAGATAAATATGACTAGCCATCTGAGTAAACAAAAAACGGAGGTTGCCATAGCTGATTCGGTTTTCCAATAGCTTTCGGCGAAAAGCCAGCAAAGCATCCATGCTTACGTCATAAGCCTTTTCCCGCGGGATCCGATATTGCTGCTGTAGGTACGCGATGCAACTTTCAAAGTGGGTGAAAAATATCTTTTGGAAGAGCGTTTCATCTCCACGCACCAGTTGGGCCTTGAGTTCCAGGAACTCTTCTTCACGCAAACCAAAATTATTTTTCAGCACCGCTGTCGTCATCTCTTTCTTAGTGTTAGCCGCCAAGGACTTTTTAACCTAGATAGGCTTCGTTTTACCAACTGATTCCAAAATACTGGAACCACCTTATATCTCGCAAATTTAACCGATCGGAAAGCCGCTCGCCTGGCAAAAATGCAAAAAAGATTTCGCTTTTGTGTCACGCGCAGCAAAGTTCTGGATTATATAGCCAAATCTTTCATTACAAGCATTAATGCATTCACTTACAGTCACTTGTAAGCTGGAAATCTAATGCCAAAAAACTCAAAAAATGATTTCTTTCATGGTAAATCGGATGACTTGGATTTGGCGTTTCGCCCCTCTTGCGCTCTTGCTTTTCGCTTGCGAAAAAGAGGCGGTTGTTATCGACACGACAGTAGAAAAACCCTCCCACATCGCGGAAGCAAAAACCACTGGCGGTGGCAATATCCTCGATGAAATTGAATTTAACGGAGAGATGTTTGTCTTTGACTCCTGGGAGGAGTTCGAAGCCGTTGAAACCTACCTGACCGAACAGGTTAAACAACACAATGAAGCATTTGGTGAACAACATGCTGGCCTGGACACAGATGCCTTTAATGATTTAATTGTACAGACTGGGTTTGATCCTTTTCAACCGCTAACAGATTTTGAAGCGCAGTACGGTTTTAACTCAAAGCGCCAACAAATCAATACTGACATCAGCGCCTGGTTGGTCTCTTCTGGAGAAGAGCTTGACTTTGGTTCTTATCCTGATAATTTCCCCTTTCTTACGCAGGCAGCGCGGACCTTATTCACCGATTCAGGCGAGACACAAATCGCAGATGAATTGGTTGACATAGACGACCATTCCGGCGCCGCTGGGCAAGCCTTCCCACCTTGCATCCAGGATGCATATAAGCGTGAGTTTGATTTCTATGTGGATAATGGCCGAACGGTAGTACTTGTTCAGACTTCAAGTGTGCAGAAGCTTTTTGGGGGTGTTCTCCAAAGGGTTGAAACCTCGGTATTTGCTCTGCGCTTGTCTCTAGGATCGCCTATCCCATGGAGGCCATATTACACCAACCTCAGTTCAAGCCTTAATGGTCTTTTCCGCGATAATTGCTCTCCTGTCCTCACCTTTCCATTTTCAGTGAGCAATAGCGGTCAGTCCAGTCGGGTATTCCGACAGTCAGCCATGTATATGAAGCTGACAAACCCCTACAATGTATGGCTTTCATATTGTGATATAACAGCCAAAGGAGGGACTCCCAATTTCGCCCTCAAGCATTGTGTCAACAACAACTAATCACCGTTGTCAAAAGCTCCTCAAGTAACAGTCTGCAAGCTGCTGATCGCGAACGCATTAACCAGCCCCTTAAAAGGCATTTTTACGGAGGTGAGAGGGGACTTTCTGGATATCAACTGTTTTGCGGTGGACACCGGTAAGCGGCCAAGTAAATCGGATGTAACAAGAATCAATAAGAGTCATATTTCAGTGGCTGTAACCCGCTCGGCAGCCCCTCCCGGAAAACTCAGGAAATGGTGGGGTGATGTCCGCGTTGGCGGAAGAGTTGCCGGCCATTATTTCGGCTATGACTTATAAAATCAATTCACAACTTTTAATTCAAAAACAGCAAAAAATGAAAACGTATCTTCTATCTCTATTTATGTTCCTGGCAGGTATTGCCTTGTATGCTTGCCCTCCCACAGAAACAAGAAGACAACATAACAATATATCTGATCTATGCATTGGGCAGAGCGAAACATTCTTAAGTACTCAATGCCAGGATTTTAATGGAATTTATGAATGGCATATCTCAAGATCTGTACTGGTAAATGGAACGTTCTCCAACTTCCAACTTTATCAAACAGTTGTGCAGAACAGCCCTTCCCCGCTAACATTCACCTTTACAGAACCCGGACATTATGAAATTACGGTTTACATCATTAACCCAAATAACCCAGCAGAGGTCATACAGCCGTGTCAACCCGGAGGTACCGGCTGTGACCGGGCCCAAGTTACTGTCCAGGGACCTGTAGATCCTATCTTTACAATCAATAGCCAGAGCTGTAATTTTGATCCGGTAACTGGTATGTATACCAATCAGGTTTCGATCGTTCCTGCTGTTAACCAAACTGGGGTAGATGGGATAGACCACCTCGGTAATCCACTGGGCACTACGCTAACCGTTGATTGGGGCGATGGCTTTACGGATACCCAGGTTGTTTTTGGAACCACCAACTACACCGGCTTCCAACACACCTACACTGTTCCTTACAACAACTTAAGCAACTTTCCCATCACCGTTACTGCGGACGGCTTCTGCGGCCCCAAGACGTACACACAGCACCATAGCCTGGTCACAGAATACAACGACGTTCAATTTGAAGTAGTAGATCAGGGCTGCGACTTTCATACCGTATGCGTAAGCGGCATCCCGCCAGGCGCCGAAGTGGGCCTGCTGGGGCCTGAAGGGGAAGTTGGCACCTTTACCGAGTGTATGACTTTTTGGCAACCCGGACCGTTTTACATTATTGTTTACACAGGTGATGCCTGCCCGCAAGTACATGCCTACACTGCTACTTTCAATCTTGACCCAGGTGTTCTTTCTAGCCCGGACCCGTACATCACACCCGGGCAACCGCTGAACCTCAACCTAGTGAACCCCAGTAATGGCTATGTCGCTTATGAGGTGCTATCGCAAGACTGCTACGGCGCACCAGACTGGCTGCTATTTAATCACGGGCCGGCTGCCAGTATGAACCAGTTTGTTATGCCATCTAGCTGGACTGGACTCATCCGCCCTTGCTATCTGACGGACGATTTCGAAGTTTGTATTCGGGCCAGAGTATTTTGTAGCGAGGAAGAGATGTGGGAAGATTATGCTTCTGGTAATGTTACGACCCCCTCCAACACCATTTGCCTGCCAATCTGTATGGTAGAGTGTGAGCTTGGCGGTGGCGGTGGCGGTGGAGATCATCCCGGTTTGGGGCTCCAACAAGAGGAAGGTGACGCCTCAGACACCAAAGACCTAACCAAAAGCAGCCGCGAAATGGAGCCCGCAACGGTTAGCGTTTATCCGAACCCCACTACCGGGCTCGTCAATATTGCACTGGATGCTTTACCCAAGGGTTCAAACCTGTCGGTTCAGGTGATCAACATGCAAGGCCAAATGGTACAAACCAACGATGAGGTAATGATTGATGGGACCGTTCTGGAGTTGGATATGAGCCAACATCCGAACGGGTTGTACCAAATTCTTCTGATCAGCGACGCTAAGATTATCCATCGCAGCCCGGTGGTGAAAACACAGTAAGGATAGCTACATTACCCATTCTTTGTACGAGTACTATCTGTCGGTAGAGGCCTTGCTTGCCTACCGAAACAGCTTGCTATGCCTCTTCCGGCCGCTAGTACCACCGTTCCCTATACCGGCCAAAAACAGCAAAAAGCACGCTCTTATGAAAAATCTCCTTTTTAAATGCGCTTTACTCTGCTTGTCGCTTAGCGTAAGCGGCAGCCTCTTTGCTCAGATTGATTGTGAGGAGCCCGAATGTGCTACGAATAGCATCAATATCAGCACCGGTGTCAATCATGCTACGGGCAGCAACTACCTGGCCACCAACCCGGCCACTGCCCAGGATGCCTACTGGCAACTGACGGCTATTCCGCCCGGTTCGGCGGCTACTTTTGGCCCCGCCTGGGTCATTCCCGACAACTATTCCCAATGGTTTTCTACCAACAATGCGGAATGGCTCTACGCCTTCCGAACCAGCACCCAGCAACCTGGGGTCTATACCTTTGAACGCTGTTTCTGTCTCTGTGAAGCGGGCGAGATAGAACTAGACCTTCAGGCGTATGCGGATGACCAGATTCTCGACATCAGACTGGGAGGAGTTTCCCGCCCCTTTAATCCGGCCTACGACGGTTCGTTTAACCACATGCAGAATGGCGTAACACTCGATAATCCGCTCATCAATCTTCCTGCTGGCCGGCATTGCCTGGAGATCGATATTCAGGATGTGAGGGGTGCCATTTCGGGTCTTTATTTGGAAGGAGCCATTAATGGCGACCATCTGGTAATGGATGAGTGCTGTGCCCCAACGGGATCCATTGGTGGGTTTAAGTTCAATGATATTAATGGTAACGAAGTATGGGACAGTGACGAACCCGCAATGGCCGGATGGGAAATCAACCTCAACAACGGCCAGGCTTCTGACATCACTGACGTCAATGGATACTATCTGTTTGATAACCTACTCCCTGGTAACTACACAGTGACCGAGACCCAGCAAGCCGGATGGCAGCAAACGCATCCAGCCAACAATCAGGGGCATGCGGTAACGATTACCGGGCACTCGGCTCTAATAAGGAACTTCGGGAATATGATTCCGAGTACTGTGAGCGGTAAGAAATTTCATGATCTAAATTGCGACGGAGAGCGGCAATTTGGTGAACCTTTTTTGGTGGGTTGGCAGATTGATATTGCTCAGTTTGAAAACCCAAACACACCTGTACAATCCACATTTACGGATCAGAATGGTTGTTTTGAGTTTAACAACCTAGCGCCGGGATATTACGTGATCAGCGAACGGATGCAAACGGGTTGGCAGCAATCCTTCCCCGGAGGAGATGGCCGTCACTATATCGAAATCACTGAAGCGGGTACCTTTTCTGTTGAGTTTGGCAACTGCCTCATCAACGATCCAGATGCCTGTTGTGAGGAGGAGATTGATGAATTGGTTGTCTTCCACGAAGACTTTGAAGCGGGCACCAATTTCACTAACGACTACAGCCTGGGAGGCGGTCAAACGCCGGGAGAGTTTGCTTACGTAAATTCTACACAGGCATACGCGCTTAGTGGAAACACATGGGATGTTGTGGGATACAGTTTTGGCGGTACGAACTGCGACCCCAATGACCAGTTTATGGTAGTGAATGGTAGAACTCGCCAAGGTGGCGAGGCGGAGGTTTACCGCAGCAGTACGCTCAATACCCAAGATGGCGAGCGCTACAGTTACTGCGTACGCTTGAAGCACTTACCACAATGTGCTTTTGATGTTGTACCTGATGTTCGTGTCGAAATAGTTGGTGTTGTAGCTTTTGTGCCAGCCTTTGTGATTAGTCAAAGTCCAAATACAATGGTCAATACCGGACCTGGTAACTGTGATTACCTCACGATATCAGGCACTTTTACGGCGGTAAGTCAACCGCCATACAGTGCGAATTTTATACGTATCTATTTGGATGAAAGCGGTATCGGAGAAGGGAATGATCTGGCAATTGACGAAATCGTAGTCCGGGCAGTGCCAGCTGTAAGCACCAATCGGGATATCAGCTTTAACGTAGACCACACTGATGCTGGTAACGGGCAGCATAACAATACCGTCATCCCAACCGTCCCCCTGGATACTGACTGTAAAGAACGCTGGGAAGTATACGAAGTGGACCCGGCAGATTTAACAACCGAACTACCCGGTACCAAAATCATCGCCAACGCCAGTACTATTCCGGTCTGGGGGCCTGGCACTCATGATTTTCCGGGCTACAACAGTACCGCACCGGATGCCGGCTTGTTCCAAAACAATCACTTCTACGTTATCAATCGGCATGTTGATTGCGATTGCGAAGATGAAAGTACCTGGACAGAAATTTACAGTTGGGGGCCAAACGATCATAACATTGTTATTAGTGGGACTTCAATTGAGGAGATTCAAGTCCTACTCAATCAAGAACGGGCAAGAACGAAAACCAGTATGGTATCGCAATCAAAACCAGATGAAAACAAGATCACTCTACAGCCCAATCCTTTTCATACTGCGTTTGTCATCAAGTTCGCAGAACCAGCGACACAAGATGGTCAGGCATTGGTTTACGATATGGCGGGTCGCTTGGTGATGGAAAAAGCTTATCAAGTGGGTAGCCGAACAACAGAAATCGACTTAGGAAATGCTCCTGCTGGTACCTACTTCATCTTTTTAGTAGAGAATGGTCGGAAGCGGCAATACAAAGTAATTAAACAGTAAAGCATTAACTTTTTAGTATGCCCCAGGCTAGTGTTTTAGGCCTACCTGGGGCTATTAAGCAGCTTCTGCGCATTTACATAAAGTAACTTTTAATCATATGAAAAATAAACTTTTATACTTTTAGGTGTCACGCGTAGCTGTTTTTGGGATTATAGCCCCGATAATCAATTGTAAACAATAAAAAAAATTCAACTTTATGAGGTCATATCTAAGCTGTGGCATCCTTGTTTTAAGCTGCTTGTCCACCTCGCTTTTCGCGCAATTATACATTCCACCCAATAGTTGTTTTCCTAATCATCAGAATGCTACTGTGAACGCTGCTTGTCTTCAGGGTACCTCCAGTACATTGCCTAATAATAATGTAGCCGCCCAATTTAATCGGGTACACGATCAATCTCACTGGCTATCTTTCTATTTCTTTGATGATGGGTATTTTTCGTTGAACGCTAACCCTTCACACGAGTTTGCAGCCCGCAACCTTGGTAACAACCAATTTAATGTGCATGCCTATTCCGGTGGAGACTATCGCCCGTCTCGACCCAAACTACTACATAATCCAGTGACTGTCACAACACCCGCTTTATCCCTGACAACACCTCCAAGTTTTAAGGTGGCACCTGGAGTAAACATCATAAGCAGTTGGGCTCCTATTGATGATTCCGAAATTATCCACATCATAACGATTGCCCACCCTTCTCCGGGTTCTACTGCCAAGTATCATGGTACAGTACGAATTGATTTTCCCGGGGCGGGTACAAACATCACCGCTTACGATCCCTCCAACCGGCCAGCTAACTGGGCATCGCTGGGCATTGTCAGTGGCAGAAGTGTAGAGTGGAATTTCAGTGATCTTCGCGACGGTGAAGTGCGGTATTTATACACAACGACCACCATACCCTTAGGAAGCATTGGGCTGGATTTAGACGCCAATGTCACGATGAACGCCTACGATGACAATATGAACCCTTTTGTCAGCACTGCCACTTACAGTAAGAAAGTGCAAAAACCTCGTGACCCGAACTATATCCTACCCGACTATGAATTTATGGCTGCGGATCACACCGACCAGCAGCAAATTCGGTATGATGTCGGTTTTCACAATAACGGTAACGACTATATCAAGGATGTATATGTCGATATTACCCTTGACCCCAGTCAGCATATCCTCCCTACGGTAAACCTGATCAAATCCAGCCACGCTACTAGCATTAGTTTCATCCAACCGGATGTTGTGCGGTTTTACTTCTCGGATATTTACCTCGCGGGAACCAATCAGCCGCCTTGCGCGCCAGGTACGCCTACACCACAGGGCGCACCGGATTGTAACCAGATTTTTGGCTGGGAAGATGTAAGTTCTACCTTTTCCTTCTCCGTCTGTACGGGCGATAGGTTACCGCCTGGGCAACTGGTTGCAGGTATGGAAGTGACTTTCGTTGGAGTTTCTACCGTTCCGGCCTCTCCAGCGATTACTACACTTGAACCCCCCATGCCGATTGCACCAGAGTGTGGTACTCCTTATGACGATCAGGAAGAACAGGATGGCGGCATCGAAGGATTAAGCACAACAAATATCGGTACCACATATACAAGCTCCGCGCCAATCCAATCAGCTGTTTACCCTAACCCTTTCAATGGTCAGTTCACGATTGCTTACCATGTAACGGCGGCCACCGCTGAAGAGGTAAACATTAGCCTATGGAATGTTGCTGGGCAACAGGTGGCTGTCTTGTTTGACGATAGGCAGTACGAAGGGTACTACAATTATCAGTACGACGCACAAAACCTGGAAGCAGGTATCTACTTCCTACGGATACAAAAAGGAGCGGATACTGAGATGAAGCGAATTGTAAAAGCCAGATAAATGGCCAGGTCGCTCTTGATATTCTTGGTTGCAGCTTGCCTCGTATGGGCATCCTGCAACCAAGAACCTACCCAAACCAATCTTCCTTCTTCTCGTCCACAATTGTCAACGGCCCAACTGCAGGCCGCGCTGGATAATTATCTACCCAAGCTGCAGGCCGCGCTCAGTGAAAATGAGCAGGATTCAATTTTCTATTGGTATCCTAAGGTTATTGATACTTATGCCAAGGCCGCCGAGTGGGATAGCACCCACACCTATGCACTGGCAGTCTTTGACTATGGCTTGGATGTAGCAACGACAATTGAACCTTTGGTCTCGATTTTAGATTCTTGCCTAAAATTGGTAGCCCCTGCGCCAGATACCATTCAGGCCAAAATCCATGAGCTTTCTGGCTACATTCATTATGAGCTTGGGAATGGGGCACAAATGCTTTCCCATTACAAGGAAGTTGCCAAAATATGGGAGCAATATCCACCAGCCGATAAGTTAAAGCATGGCTACAATATGCTAGGTATCGGGTATTCAATGCGGGAAGACTATCCCTTATCAGAAGCGTACTACCGCAGTGCCCTACAAATAAGCAAAAGCCAGCAAGATACCTTTACAAGTAGTAGCTGCCTCTATAATCTGGGCAAACTCCTTCTTGCACAGGGAGAATGGCAAGAAGCCATTGCGAGTTTTGAGCAAAGTCAGGCACTCGTACCTTATGATAATGGGAGCTTTGAAGGTAAATTAGCGGCTGCTAATTTACTGGGGCAGCGAGTAGATGAAGCACTGAACTGGTCTAGAAAAGGACTGGAGCTGGCCCAAAAAACCGAAGATGATCCCTGGGCCCTTCATAACGCCTACGCGCAGATGGGCCACACGCAAATGTATCTCGGGAATACAAATCAAGCTATCAGACACTACCGACAGGCACGGGATTTAGCAGTAGAGATCTATTACTCTGATTCCCGCGAGATTGCCAAAAGCCACCTCTTTCTGGGACAGGCTTACCAACAGAATGGAGACGCAAATCTGGCTTTGCGATCCTTTCAGGAATCCATCAAGGTTTTTTTACCCGCTTTTACACCCGGATCCTTACGCGATTGCCCGGCTGCGGATAGCCTGCTCTCTAGGGAGGGTTACCTCATGGAAGCCCTGCGATATAAAGGCCAGGTGCTCGAACAACAATATCACCAAACGGGCCAAACCGAAGATTTAGTGGCGGCTAGCAGGCACTTTGACGCAGCCGTTCATTTTATCAATCAGATCAAGACCTTCCATACTCAGCCGGAAGCTAAATCATTCTACAGCACGGAATACTCCGTTCCCTATTGCGAAGAAGCCATCCAGGCTCATATGCTTCTGGATTCAATCACGCCGGAGCAGCAACATCTGGTAGAAGCCTATCAGGTATCCAGAACAGCCACCGCCTTTTTGCTGCGCGAAGCTGTAAACGAAGCAAAAGCGATCGAACTCGCTAAGATACCGGAAGATACCGTCGCTACGCTCACTGAGCTAGACTTACAAATTCGGGATGTACAGTCAGACCTGGCCACGCAGTTGGAAACATCTACTCGAGATAGCCTTAAAGTAGTACTCTTCCGACTCAAGCAAAACCGCGTGCGCTTACTTGATCAAATTGAGCAGACCTACCCCCAATATTACGAGCTCAAGCACAATTTAACTCCTGCACCATTATCATCCCTCCAGGCCGCCATTGGTAAAAACGAACTAGTTGTTGACTACTTCCTTGGGGAAGAGGATATCTATGTATTTGCCTACGACCGGGCCGATATCCAGCTATTCCGCCTTCCGCTGGATAGTACGCTGTACGAAACGGCAGCTACCTTTCGCCAGGCCGTTACTGATTTTGATTTTATCCGGAGTAATGCCGAGCTTGCGGAGCAACAGTTCACTAGCAGCAGCTACGAATTGTACAACACCCTGTTGGACCCCATTCTGAACCACTTCCAGAGTAAGGACATCACCAGGCTGTTAATTATCCCCGATGGTGTGCTAAACTATCTGTCTTTTGAATGCCTGCTCCAGCGACCCTCTGAAAGCTGGTTGGAAACAGACGCTTTTCTGTTGAAAGACTATACCATTCGCTATGCCTATTACGCGGACTTACTACTAGCAGAGCAGGAAGAGGTTTCTGATGGTCGTTTCCTCGGATTTGGAACGGAATACGATAAGAACACCCTGAAAGCCCTCAACCTGGCCAGCAAGGATAGCGTTAGTAACCCCCAACTACAAAATGCACTGCGAGGAAAGAGTTTGTCAAAACTACTCTTTGCTGATAATGAAGTAGCGGAAATCGCCGGCCAGGTCAAAGGCACAGCATTCCTAAATAGCGAAGCTACCAAGACCAACTTCCTTGAGCATTATTCCAACTATGGTGTCATCCATATCTCGGCTCACAGCTTCATCAATAGTTACAATGATTCGACGGCCTACATTGCTTTTCACCAGACGCAAGATTCTGAAGACTTTCTGCTCAGTATTCCGGAAATCTACGGTCTTGACCTACAATCTGAATTAGTCTCACTCAGCAGTTGTCAAACTGGCGTTGGCTCTCTGCAAAGGGGGGAGGGGGTAATGAGTCTGGCCCGCGCCTTCAATTTTGCGGGCTGTAATAGCATTCTAACCAGCCAGTGGAGTGTTGCCGACTGGTCCACCTACCAGATGATGAATATCTTTTACCAATACCTACAAAAAGGCATGAGTAAAAGTGAAGCCCTCCGGGCTGCGAAACTAGATTACCTGGCCAATGATGAGTATTCTAGCCCCGTCTATCGTATTCCTGCCTATTGGGGAGCATTTATTCTAGTTGGAAATGACCATCCTGTGTCGTTCAAGGCAGCGAACAAATGGAGGTGGTACTGGCTCGCCTTGGGACTACTGGCATTAGGGTGTGCTGGTTGGTGGGGCTATCGTCAACGCCTACAGAATTAGCTTACAGCGGTATTGACGTATACGATGCGTCACTGACAATTACAACAGTTTTACTGCTTCGGTGTACTATTAATAATCGTCAGAAACACCAACATCATGCGCTCCGGTAGGCTGGCATCTAGTTCGTCCACAATGATCCATTCACGGGGGTCACCTTCAAAGGCGGTATACATTTCAAAGTGGCCGTATTTATCGGTATCGATGAACCATTCTTCCAAATAGTTGGCGTAGCGCGATTGCCATTTGTACTGGTGCCCTCCCGGGCTGCTGATACGCCATTCACGTGGATTATCGCGCCAGATGCTACGGGCGTCAATGATCAGATTTTCACCACGCACCTCCCACTCATCTATGCGTTGCGGCCATTTGGTCCTAATTTGGCCAATCCATTCACCGATACGGTACTCCCATTGGGTCCAATCGTTAGTGCCACTCCAGCGTAGACGTAGGTAGCCTTCCTCGTTTTCATCGTCGGTATAAATCCGCCATTCGGCAAAGCTGTCACTCCACTCTGTAGCGATAGCGGTGATGGTCTGCGCTTCTAGAGCGAAGATGCTAAAAAGAAGAAAATTGATGCAAATGATAGCCCTCATGCAACTGATCTTTAGGCGGTTTCGGAAAAAATGCTTTGGATACCCTGCGTTAATTTAGTGTGAATTTCCTATTTTTGAGACCAGCAACTATACTGTTGAGCAAAAAAAAGTCGCCGCAATGAAGGCGGCGACGTAATGGACTAGTATGAAAAAACGCTCAATAGTATCTTATATCAGAAATTCCCTTGGGTCCCTCCGGATACAGGGGAATTTTTAGTTGATGTCGTATTTACCCTAAAGACGCAGAAGAGGGGTAAACCGTTGCAGGAAAAGGAAACATTTAACAGTTTTTTCACATAAATAAGCATCTAGCTGTACCAAATGTTCGCCCCATTTCTACAGACTTGCTGAAATTTTCGACGGTCAAGACTAAACGCATAGATTTTTATGGTGAATAGGGCTTACCTTATTTGTCCGTAACAAAGCAAATCTGCCGTTGAAAAAGAACTTCTTCTACCTGCGTTCTTCAGCTTACGCCAAACTCCTGGCTTTGATCTGTCTTTGCCTTGGGGGCTTATTCACTTATCTTGTCTATCAACTCTCGGTAGCGGCTTCCAGCACCTTCTATATACTGATCTGGTCTCTCTTAATTTTGACGTTTATTTTGCTGTATGTTTTCCCACTGAATTACTTTTTGGTAAGAAAGGTGGGAAAAGGATGGCTGGAATTGGAATCCTTCATTTTACTGCGTAGTGGAGGGGCAAAAAGGGTGAAACTGGTGCATTACTGGTGGAATTATACCCCCATTAAGGATTATCAGCAAGTTGGGGGTGATGAAGCGGATGCTAACTATTCTAAAAATCAAGGAACGGGAAACCTGGATGGATCAGGTGTTCCGACTAATATTAGCCTGCACGTCAAGCTAAGGGATGAGCAGGCCCAGATCATCATACTAGAAGAACGAAAAGGCAATTGGGCGTCCATCCCCCCTTGGACCTACGGGCTAGAGAGATGTAGTTCAGCAACAGCGTGTATTCCTTGTACGGGCCTAAAGAAAATGATGGAGTGGTACAAAGGAGGCTAAGCTTGATCAGTTCACTAGCATAGCTGCACCAAATACTCCGGCGCTATCCCCTAGTTTTGGGCGTAAAATGGGAGTGTGTAAACGTGGATTAAATAGCTGCCGTTCCACACTAGCTACGCCTTCTGAATAGAGTAAATCCACCTTTGATAATCCGCCGCCAATCACCACGGCGGTAGGGTCGAGAATATCAATAACGTTGGCAATGCCCCGGCCGAAAAAATGAATCAGCCGTTCTACTGTCTGGTTGACAAGCGAATCTGTAGTACCTTTTTCGTATTCACTGATGATATCGTGCAATTTGCGTTCCGTACCACTTTGTTCTTTGTAGTAGCGTTCCATGCCCGTTCCAGAAATGACGGTCTCTACACAACCTACCTGGCCACAGTAACAAAGGCCCCCGGAGGCATCGAGGTAGCTATGTCCCCATTCGCCACCAATACCTTGAGCACCGTTCCAAATGCGGCCGTTGATCACAATTCCACCACCTACACCCGTGCCCATGATGACACCGAAGATGATGTGATCTCCTTCCGCGTAAGCTTTAGCAGCACCCAGCTTTGCTTCCGCAATGGCAAAGCAATTGGCGTCATTAGCCATCACCACAGGAATACCTAATGCAGCTTCCACATCCACATGGAATGGCCTTCCGTTTAGAACGGTGGTATTACTGTTTTTCATCAGCCCTGTAGGTGGATCAATGGCCCCGGGTGTACCAATACCCACTTTCTGTGGTGTAATACCCACTTCAGCACTTACCTGGTCCAAGGTTTTTTTGATTTGCCCAATAATGTGATCATAGCCTTTTTCGCGTTCTGTGGGCACGCGTGGGCGGCTTAATACTTCGCCAGTAGGCGTCATTGCTACGGCCTCGATTTTTGTTCCTCCCAGGTCAATACCAAATAGTACATCTTGTGCTGCCATTGCGCCGAAAATTTATAAATTGAACTGATTTAAAGCTTTCCGCTGGATTGCGGCCTAATGCCTTGCTTCTCCTGAGCTTCGTCTTTTTCTCGTCGCGTACTTTCCAAGTATGCTCCTTGATAAGCGACTCGTCAGTAAAAACAATTCATTGACCTCATCTGCAGACGAATACTTTAGATCAGTTCATTTAGTTCTTCGCAAATGCGATCCGTTAAGATAGTAGCTTTCCGAAATTTTGACTTATGACTGAGGCCGATTATATCATTGTTGGAGCGGGGAGTGCAGGTTGTGTGCTGGCCAACCGCCTTTCTGCTGACCCCACCAATCAAGTAATATTGTTAGAAGCTGGTGGGCCTGACCGCCACCCCAACATTAAAATTCCGGGGGCGTACGGGAAGCTTTTCCGTACGAAAATTGATTGGGCATTTTGGTCGGAGCCTCAGGAGTACGTGAATAACCGGAGGATTTATTTGCCCAGGGGCAAGACGCTGGGTGGCTGTAGTAGCACCAATGCCATGGCTTATGTACGTGGCAATCGTGCTGACTACGACGGCTGGGCAGCCCTGGGTAATGAAGGTTGGGATTACGAAAGTGTTTTGCCGTATTTCCTAAAGTCGGAACATCACGAACATATCAACAGCTCCTATCACGGTAAAGCTGGCCCCCTGCACGTGAGTCATTCCGACCGTTATCAGACGCCCTTTTCTGAGGCATTTCTCCAAGCTTGTGCGGCAAATGGTATTCCAAATACGGATGACTATAATGGTGCCAAGCAGAATGGGGCGGCGCGGTTTCAGTTTACCATTAAAAAGGGGCAGCGACAGAGTACCGCAACCGCCTTCCTCAAACCGGTGTTAGATCGGCCTAATTTAACGGTGATCACCCGTGCGCAAGTCCAGCAGATTATACTGGAACAAGACAAAGCAACCGGTGTGCAGGTCAATGTAAAGCAGCAGTTACAAACCATTAAAGCAAGGAAAGAGGTGATCGTGAGTGCGGGAGCCTTTCACTCCCCCCAACTCTTGTTACTCAGCGGCATTGGCGAGAAGGGAACGCTAGCGCAACATGGAATTACCTGTAAGCACGAACTTCCAGGGGTGGGTAAAAACTTGCAGGATCATTTGTTCTATAGTGTGAGCTCTACGGCGCATCAACAGCTTGGACTAAACCACATTATCTCTCCGCTTCCGCAACTTTGGGCGGCTCTACAGTGGCTCATCAGTAAGAAAGGGCCATTGACCATTGGCCCCTTAGAAGCTGTAGCCTTCTTTAATCTGGATAATTTTGCTGATCGGGTAAACACTCAGTTTCATTTCGCACCGCTGCATCCAGGTAGCGGTTACAACTACGACCTTTACGACTTACAGACTTTGCCGCGCCGCGATGGCTATACCATCTTGCCCAGTTTGCTCCTACCGGAAAGCAGAGGAGAGGTAAGCCTGAGAGATAGAAACCCCGCTAGTTCGCCAAAGATTCAACCGAACTTCTTTTCGCAAGAAGCAGATCTATTGCATTTGGTGAAGGCAGGAAAAAAGGCACTGGAAGTCATGGAACATTCCGCTTTTGATCCTTATTGCAAAGCAATTATTGCCCCACCAAATAGTGGCTCCGATGATGCCTGGGCCGAGCACATCCGGAACAGTGTAGAAACCATTTACCATCCGGTAGGTACCTGCAAAATGGGGCAGGATGAAATGGCTGTGGTAGATGATCAGCTGAGGGTGCACCAAATTGAGGGGCTACGCGTTGTGGATGCGTCTATCATGCCACGGATTGTCGCAGGTAACACCAATGCACCCGTTATTATGATTGCCGAGAAAGCTGCTGACCTTATACTGCATCAGGCTGGTAATTGACATTTTTTTGAACTGGGTCTGTCCTAATTGTAGTACTTTCACTGCCTCTTTTACAACTCTACCTGTATTGAAGTGAACTAGACTAAGCTTTAGCACAACAGTTGGGTAGATGCTGATACGAAGTCAGTTTGAGAGCCTCATACTACTTCGTCGTCAGTATAGTTAGAGCTAGTATCCAGCTCCAAAGATTTTTGATATGAAAAAAATGCTATTCCTGTTTCTCGCTCTCGTTAGCGTGCAGCTTGTAGCGCAAAATGACCGTGAACAGGAGACTCAGATTACTTATGCAAACACGATTACGGTAGAAGATCTTCAACACCATTTGACCATCCTAGCCGATGATAATATGGAAGGGCGAGAAACCGGAAAAGAGGGCCAATATAAAGCCGCTCGTTATCTGGAGGAGGTCATCAAGGGCTATGGCTTGCCTGGTGTAGGACCAGATAACCATTATTCACAAGCAATCTCCTTTATTTCTGAACGCTGGAATAAAATTGAACTGGAGATTAATAGTAAAGCACAGCGCCACCTTTGGGATTACTATTCCTATCCTTCTAAAAATGCGGACCGGGCGGAAGTAAAGGCAGACGAAGTTATTTTTCTAGGGTATGGTATTGCTGCCGAAGACTATAATGATTACGAAGGGAATCGTCTGGGTGGGAAGACCATCCTGATTTTTGACGGAGAGCCTATTGGCCGTGATGGCGCTTATTACACTACGGGAACTACGCAGCCTTCTGAATGGTCAACAGACGTGACGCTCAAGCTAAAAGCAGCGAAAGAAGCGGGCGTGGAAACCGTCATTATTTTAGACCCTAATTTTCAGCGTAACCTCAGCGGTGCTCGCAAAATTGCCCTGGATAGCCGTATGCATATGGGCTTTAGCGAAAAGCCGGCAGAACACTACAGCAATAGCATCTACGTCTCTACCGAAACCGCACGTAATATTTTGGGGAGTTCCTATGGCGATGTCGTGAAAGCTCGTCGTCGGATTGAGAAAAGGGGAAAGCCTCGCGCGGTAAATATTCCAGCAAACATTCGGTTACTCCAGCAAAAGCGGGTTCGTGAACTGGTGGGCGAGAATATGTTGGCCTACGTTGAGGGCACCGACTTGAAAGACGAACTTGTAATCGTTACTGCTCACTATGACCATATTGGTCGCCGGGGTAATGCCGTGTTCAATGGTGCGGATGATAATGCCTCTGGTACTTCAACGGTACTGGAGGTGGCCCAGGCCTTTACCCTGGCCAAAGAGAACAATGAAGGGCCACGGCGTAGTGTACTCTTCATGTTAGTTTCCGGTGAGGAGAAAGGTCTTCTTGGCTCACAATTCTACGTGGAAAATCCACTATTTCCCCTTGAGAATACCATGGCCAATATCAATGTAGACATGGTAGGCCGAGTGGACGAGAAGCACGAAGATGACCCCTATTACATTTACGTTATCGGCTCGGATCGCCTAAGTACAGAACTGCACCAAATTAACGAAAGTGCCAACAGCCAGTACACGCAATTGGAACTGGACTATACCTACAATGCGGAGGATGACCCGAATCGCTACTACTACCGCTCAGATCATTACAACTTTGCGGAGCGCGGGATTCCCGCCGTTTTCTTCTTCAATGGCACACACGAAGATTATCACCAAGCCACTGACACGGTTGATAAGATCAACTTTGAGAAGATGGAACGGATTGGTAAGTTGGTGTTCCACACAGCCTGGGAACTGGCCAACCGGCAGGAGCGGATTAAGGTGGATGTGGGGGTGAAGCCGTAGGGGGGGAGTTCGCCTTCGGCTCACGGGTTAGGCTCGCGTTGCTCGCGGTTATAGTTCACTACGTTCACGGAGGGACTCGCTGTCGCTCGTGGGTGTAGTTCGCCTTCGGCTCACGGTTGTAGCTCGCACGGCTCGCGATGAGAGCTCACTTCGTTCGCGGTTGTAGTTCGCCTGCGGCTCACGGGTAGGCTCGTTGGCACTCGCGCTTGTAGCTCACTTCGTTCGCGGAGGTGTTCGCCTTTGGCTTGCGCTTGCGATGCCGAGCACGCCATTTATTTCCTATTTCTCACCTCTAATTTCTAATTTTCAATCACTCTGCGAATGTTCCGCTGCAAATCGGTGCGGCGTGCACTGATGATAAGATCTACGCGGCGGTTACGTTCGCGACCGGCAGCGGTTTGATTGCTTTCTAGGGGAGCAAACTCACTTTTGGAGGCAGCCATGACGCGATTTGAACCTAATTCGCCTTCGCCGGTGAGGTATTTTATTACACTTACGGCACGTAGGGCGCTATACTGCCAATTATCTAAGCTTTGGCGGGTGACGGGTTGATTATCGGTATGGCCGATGGCTAAGATTTGCAGCTCAGGATACTTGCGAATGCTGTCGGCTACACTTTGTAGGAGTGCTTTTCCGGTGGAGGTAATGGAGCTGGTGCTATTGCGGCGAAAGAGATTGTCTTCATTGATCGAAAGACGGAGTTGATTGCCGGAGATGGTGGCTTCCCAACCTGCTTCTACTTCCAGGCTATCGAAGCGGCTGCGTAGGGCGTTGGCCAAGGCGTTTAGCCGATCTTCGTCTCGGGCGAGCAGAGACTCGATGTCGTCCAGCTGTTGTTGACGATCGGCTAGCTCTTGATTTTTTTGGCGCAGGCTACTATTTAAACTTTGTTGGGTAGAAGAGGCATTATTCCCTAATTGGTCTATCTCTTCTTGCAGCACATCCAAACGATCTTGTAATTTATCCTGAGTGATTAGCAGGGCATGATTGGCGCCACGCTCAAAGGTGAGGGCATCATGCAGGGTATCTTGTTCGTAACGCAACTGCTGGACAATCGCATTCAGGGAATCGCTGGCGCGCTGGTGATCTGCCTGGGCGGTTTGTAGTGTTTTTTTGCTAACACAACTGCTTAAGGCCAAACCTGCCAGCAGGAGGAGTGGGTAGTAATTCATCATAGGAACGTTTCGAAACTCTAAAGTACAGAATTAGGCGATTCCTACCGGCCTTATTTCATCGGCGAAATAGTCTTTTTTGTGTTGTTTTAGCACAAAGGATACCCAGTCGCCGGCCTGTACAGGGGCGAGCAGATTGGTACTGCGAAAACGGAATTCCTCTCGGGTATCGGGTACACGCACGTAGCCGTAGCCTTTATCGGCCAGGTAGAAGACGATGGTGCCGGTGAGAGTGGTTGGTGGCATGGAGAGAAAGTTACTTTATCCCAATAACAATGGCAAGTAATTAGCTTTGTGCTGTTGTCGAAATTATAACAACTCAAATTATATTCTCTCTATTTGGTAAGTTAGAAGCGCTTGAGCATAGTGGCCTTGATTAACCCATTTTGATCAGCTCTATCTTTATTGCACCACAATCTTTCTAACTACCGGCGCACGATCTTCAAGTTTCACTTCTAACCAATAAATACCCGCGGGATAAGTGGTAAGGTCAAGCTGCCTAAGGTTGGGTAGCACCGTTCTCCTTCCGTCAAGGGAAATGAGGTGGATCCAATCAATAGCTTGATCAGTAGTGAGCTGCAGTTGGTCTTGAACTGGATTGGGGGCTAGCATGAGCGATGGTGCTTCGGGCGCTTCCAAAGTATTAGTTACACCACATTCCAGGCTCATGATTTTTTCCCAGAGTAGACCGTCAAAGTCAGTGAGGGCTAATAGACCTTCTCCGGCGTCATCACCCAAGCGCACAACTACCATATCCTCTGATGGTACTACGTAAACTTTCTGGTCGTTTTTGCCGAGGCCAGCAAACATATCATCTGGTGCAGTAGGAATGATTGATCCGGGGAAATTGAATTGAAGCCTTGGTTGCTGGAAACTTTCCTGGCCATTCAACCACCAGAGAAAACCATAGGAGGGGTTTAAGTCTTGTGAAGGAGTAGACATTTGTGTAAGGTATTCCTGATCACCTAAAATGGAAGTCCCATCCCATTGGCCGTTGGCGAGGGTCATAAGGCCAAAGCGCGCCATATCGCGCGGGCGACTGAACATTACACGGTTGAAATTGAGAGCAATATAAGCGCCAAATCCACCAATTGGGCCCAGTACACGGCTATTCAGATACTGGTTGAACGTGAGGCCGGAGGCCGATTCAATGACCGCCCCCAGTAAGGTATAGGGTGCATTGTGATAAGCCCAACGGGTACCGGGCTCTTGTAGATAAGTCAAACACTCTGGGTCAGTACAATCAACATTGATACCAATGTCGTTCAGTCCGGTAGTCATGGTCAATTGGTGACGAATGGTGATCTGCTCCTCTTGTTCGGGCGTGAGTTGAGTCCAGCCCTCTCCCAGATAATCGCTGGTGGGATCATCTATAGAAAGTAATCCTTCTTCCTGTGCGATACCAATGAGCGTAGCGGTCATCGCTTTTCCTGCGGAAGCCCAATACCAGATACTGTCTTGGGTGAAATCATCGTAATACCATTCGAGCACCATTCGCCCGTTTTTGAGTACAATAAATGCTTTCGTGTCTCTTTCGGCTAGAAAATCCTGTAGATCGTTGAGTTCTTCCTCACACCAACCCAGGTCTTCAGGGGCGGTAGTTTCCCAGGCACTGGTAGCTGGAGGGAAATAAAGTTCTTGGGCGTAGCTCAACTGTAGCAAGCACAGGAGTAGTAGCGTGTAGCGAAATTTCATGATGGTCCTCATTTAGTATCCAATCTTAAGACCCCTAGTCAGTACTAAAGTTTAATGAGGCAGTGTACCATTTTTGTACGTGAGCATGATTAGGGCTTTCATAAGCTTTTAGGCGATTGGGTTTTAGCGTGTAACTAAGCTTAGAGAACTGCTAAGGGCGCAGTGCAAGCCTCTTTGGAGGTTCATTTTAATGATTCCCGAAACTTTTTTCGATATACTTAGTTTAAAAACTAAACTAAGTATTATTTTTAGCAAAACAAAAAATCTATGCGCCTCGAAAAAACATTCAGAAATCATCGTTTGATTCCCGAAAAAACAGCTGAATTGATTGCCCTTAGGAATGGTAAATGGCAGCTCTATCAAGAAGAGGAAAGTGAATCGATAACATTCCTTGGCAAAGAAATTAGGCTTAGATCTGGCCTCACCTTCACTCCCTATGCCAATCCCACTAGGTGCAATGCGCACTGTAGGTTTTGCTCGGAGGAGCTGATGCGGAAACACCAAAAGCAGCTGACAGCCAAGAACATCATCGAAAATTATGACCAGTACTTTTTGGGCCTGACTAGGGCTTTAGAACAACTTGCTCCAATGGAAAATATAGGCCTGAGCCTATCGGGTCTAGAAGCAACCAGCGACCCGATGTGGTTATTGCAATTATTAGCACTCATTAACAGGAATGGTAACATTACCCTATTCAATGAGAAGGTGCTTTACACTAATTCAAGTGGATTGTACAATTATCCAGACTTAGTCCAGGAATTAGTGAATACTAGCTTTAGTAGACTTGAGATATCACGTTGTCATTATGATGATGAGGTGAATCAGAAGATTATGTTCTTTAACCGGAATGAGCCGGTTTACAGGAATGAACACTTTGAGGGATTGCTTAAGGACCTGGTAGATTTGCTGCCGGTGAAGAGTTCGTGTATTTTGACTCAGCGAGGAATCAATAATATTTCGGAAGTCGAAAAGTATCTAGATTGGGTGAGAGGACTTGGCGTTAAGCAAGTTGTATTTCGGGAGCTGAGTAGGTTAGATGATACCTATCTCAATAGTCCAACCAAAACCTGGGTCGAGGAAAATAGAGTGCCGATAGAATCGATTCTTGTGGAGGTGATGAAGGCGCTCCATAACACCAGAAGAGGATGGGAATTTCAGTACAGTAGGGCGGGATATTACTATTATAACGAGTACTACACTTACAAAAATGATCTGGAAGTGATCATGGAAACTTCAAGCTATACTGCATTGAATCACAGCAGTAGTTCGGATGTGGTACAGAAGTTGGTATTTCATTCCAATGGGAACCTGTGCGGCGGCTGGGATCCTGATAAAGACGTAATTGCCAATTACTTTAAGAAAACTGCATCAACTCAGGTTTTAAATCTATAGTCCGCCAAGGCAAAATTTATAATTTCTGCCTTGGAGAACTATAAATAGCTGATCTATAAGATAATGCGCCTAACTTTGCTTCCCTAAGTTATGCGGTCATTTTTCCAACAACGCTGGCGCAGTTTTGGCTATGCTTTCAAGGGTATTGCCACACTATTTCGTACCCAAGTACACGCCTGGGTGCACTTGGTAGCGATGGTCATGGTTATCGCTCTAGGCCTGTTTTTTGGCATAAAGTCGTGGGAATGGGTGGTTTTAATTCTCTGCATCACACTAGTTTTAGCTGCCGAAGCGTTTAATACCGCAATTGAATTCTTGACCGACCTGGTCTCACCCGATTTTCACCCCTTGGCTGGTAAAGCAAAAGATACGGCTGCTGCTGCGGTTTTGATTAGCGCAATTGGTGCAGCCATTGTGGGGCTTATTATTCTAGGCCCGTACTTGCTGGACGCTTTATCCCCTCGTTAACACAAGCACCCCCCAGTTTTAAAATTGATTTTAAGCATTGCAAACTACTCGCCGAGCACCTGCCCTGTATCGTTGAAACCACTTCAAAGTATAATAGCAAATGCGTCTACTAATCATTGCTCTGCTTATCTGTCCTTTGTTTTTGACGGCCCAAATGCAGTTGGGCTGGCGAACCGATAACTACGCGGGAATCAACAGTGCCCTACTTAACCCTGCCCTGCCCGGGCGAACGCCTTACGCTTGGGATGTGAATTTGGGAGAGAGTAGCCTTTTCCTGGCCAATAATTATGGTTTTCTGGAAAACAGCAGCATTTCATCTTTGATTCGCCTGCGCAACGCCAATGACCTAGAGGTTTATCACCGACCTGACCTCCCCGCGGATCTACCTGCTAACCAAGAGGTCTTAATCTATGATTTCTACGAGAATAATTCCTACTACGCGGAGCATCTTACCCAGATTATGGGACCCAGCTTTTCTTTTCGGGTAGCTCCACAAACTCGGGTGGGGCTATACACACGCTGGCGAACAATGTTTCACGGTAACAATATCGATTCTGATTTGGGGTACTACCAATGGAATTCCATTCCAGGTAGCCAGACGTTCACTCTGGAAGCAGGTACCCTTGCGTTAGCCGCTTGGGGAGAGTTAGGACTAAATATTAGCCAGGGTGTTGAAACCAGCACGGGAAATCTTCTGATCGGTGCTACAGTGAAAAGACTTTGGGGCCAACGAGCCGCTTATTTTTCGCTTACCCGAGATTTTGACCTCAATAAGCTATCGGACTTTAGTGGCTTGGAAAGTCTGGACTTTGAAATTGAGACGGGTTTTTCCCAAAACCTTACCGATACCGATGATTATTCCTCCTCTCCTGGTCGTGGTTGGGGCGTAGACCTGGGGATGTTGTATCAAGTAGATTTAGGTGATGGCTTTTACCGCTGGGAATTTGGTTTTGCTTTGAATGACCTGGGCGGCATTCGCTTTTCCGATAGCGAACAACACCTTTTCAATACGGATAATCTCGCCACCACCCTCACTGATAATTACAATAACCTAACCTCCGAAACGATTGCCAGCGAAGCCGCCGAGCAATTGAGTCAGGATATTTTTGGTGATGGAACGGCGTCTCAAACGGCCAATGAGTTTACATTGGGGCTACCCACTACGCTTAGCCTACAAGCTACCTATCGTTTCCAGGAATGGGCTAAAGTAGAGGCGGTCTACCTTGCTGGTATCCGGGTTGGTACTTCTAGCCTTAATCGCAGCAGTGTCCTGGCCATCGTTCCGCGTGTCGATCGTCATTGGTGGAGCATAGCGATGCCGGTATCTATGTACGCTACGGACCAAGTGCGTCTGGGATTGAGTGCCCGTCTGGGACCTATTTTTGTAGGAACGGATCAATTGGGTTCCTTTTTTCGCCAAAATCAGCTGGATAGTGGCGACTTTTACGTCGGTCTCAAACTTTTCCCCCTTGGCCTAGGCGGCAATGGAAACGGTAAAGCTCGCAAAAGGAAAGGCCGACGTGGAAAAGGCAGAGACGTAGAATGTTATAAGTTCTAAACACGTTGATGGTATACTTCATTGCTGTAGTTGGTGCCTTTGTTGCGGGGGCAATCAATACGCTGGCTGGAAACGGATCCGCAATTACGCTTACTATTCTTACCGAGTTACTGGGCTTGCCTGCGACGGTAGCCAACGGAACCAATAGGGTTGGCGTACTTACCCAAAGCCTGGCGGGTAGCTGGGCCTTTCATCGCAATGGTCGATTGAAGTTGGAAAACAGTGGCTTCTATATTTTCCTAACTACCATTGGTGCCCTGGTAGGAATTTACGTGGCACTCATAGTGAGCAATGAGGAATTTAAGCAGGTCTTTCGTTTCTTATTAGTCCTTATGCTCATCGTTATTTTAGTAAAGCCGAAACGTTGGTTGCGCGAAGACACCGAGGCCCGCGCGCTCCCCTGGTGGATAAGTGTACCGGTGTTCCTGGCCCTGGGCTTTTACGGCGGTTTCATCCAAATGGGCATGGGTGTATTCTTCCTGGCGGCTATGGTGCTCGTAGCGCATTATAACATCATTGATAGCAATGCGGTCAAAGTAGCGGTGGTGGCATTGTACACCATTGCCGCAGTGGCTATTTTCGCCTGGCAAGGCCTCATCGATTGGAAAATTGGTGGCCTCATGGCCATTGGGCAAACGGCTGGCGGATACCTAACTGCGCGTTTTGCGGCTACTGACCCCCGAGCTGGAAAATGGGCCTACCGCATATTGATCGTGGTAGTTATTTGGGCTATAGCCCGAATGTTTGGCCTCACGGGCTGGTTATGGGCGCAAATGCTTAGTTAAACCTCTTTGTTGGTGCTGCCGTTGAGGTAGCAACTAGAACCAGCGAGAATAAGGAACCAGGATGTACCAGGAAATAGCACCAACAAAGGAGTTGTCCCATTTGATTCAATCCTTTTGGACTTTCTCTAGTAGTAAGACTCCGGAAACCTTCAAGCTGTTACCTGATAGCTGTGTAGACATAGTATTTGACTTGACCCAGGAGAAGGCAGTTGTTTCGGGAGTAATGTCTAAGTATCAAATGAGAACGCTGGAAACCGAATCAAATTTAATTGGTGTACGGTTTAAGTCTGAGCTCTTTAGTCGTTTGTCAACAGTGCCGCTAGCCGAGACTAAGAACCTTCGAGTTGAAGCACAGCAGGTCGTGGAAAACCTTGACCCGAGTATGGTGTGCCGACTCAATGAACGGTCACAAACTAGTGATCAGGTGGCTTTCATGGAAAGTTGTATCCAGCAGCTCTTAAACCAAACAGGCCACGAACTAGATAAGCTAGCTTTGAACGTTGCAAAGAAGATCAGAATGCTAAAAGGCATAATCAACGCACATAAGATAGCCGCTTCCTATTATATCAGTTTAAGGCAACTAGAAAGACGATTCAAGAAAAACACTGGCTTGACCATGAAAGAGTTTGCCAACCTTATCCGCTTTAGCAACGCTAAGTGTGCTATTGCAGGGTGTAAGGAGAAAAGTCTCTTAGCAATAGCCTTTGAGTCTGGTTTTTATGATCACGCCCATATGAACTACGAGTTTCAACGGATTGCTGGTGAAAATCCGAGTACCTTTCGTTAATGTCGTTTTTTTACAAAGCAACCGTCCTTTGGGAGGAATAAATTTGCCGCCAAAACGGATATGAAACTTTGGCTTTCGGCAGCATACTTATTGCTTCTACTTTCTTGTAGTAGTAAGGAAAGTGAACCTATTGCGACCGCTACTGATCAAACTGTTACTGATAATATGGACCTACACTACGCTTACACGATTCTATACGTACCAAATGTGCCTGAGACGATTGCTTTTTACCAGAAGGCATTTGGGTTTGAGCAGAAATTCTTAACGCCAGAGCTCGATTACGGAGAGATAAGTTCCGGACCAACAACAATTGCTTTTGCCAGCATCGAACTTGGGGAAGCGAATTTCAAAAAGGGGTTTACAAAAAGCCGTTTAGGCGAACAACCCTTTGGAATTGAGTTGGCTTTTACCACTCTAGAAGTGGCGCAAGTTGTAGAGCGTGCAGTTAAGAATGGAGCGGTACTTTTGGAAGAAGTGGTAACTAAGCCATGGGGGCAGCAAGTTGGTTACGTTAGGGATCTAAATGGTTTTATCATCGAGATTTGCACATCAATTCAAAATCAAGAATAGAACGAGTAATGGGCTGGAAAAAGCTACCCGATTCTTGAGTTCTAATCCAACGTATTCCTACGAATAATCTACAAAGTGCAGTTTTTCTTTAATACGCTCCTCGAGTTTAGGAACCATAGCGTCTGCTTCTCGCATATCAATTGACAGTTCAAATTCGTAGCTATTGTCTTCATTGATGTAAAGGGTAATATCACTTCCATAAGCATCAGGGGAACTCCAACGCCATTTAAAGTCACTAATAACGATTTCCTCATCACCCGTTCTGACCCCTGGCAGGGACAGTAGGTCATCAATTTGATAATCCTCCATTCTTTCTAATCCTACAGATACTAAGGTGGAGCTTGTGAAGCTATCGTCTTGTTTCAAAGCTGCTAAAAACGGTTCCAAAGTAGTCACATAATACGTTCCTTTGTAACTGATGGTTCCGCTAGTGATTTTCAATAAGCATTCGTGCAAGGCAATACTAAGTGAGCTTACGCCATAGCTTTTGTTAGTGAGAAAGGTTTCGCTAAAATGAAATCGAACAGAGGAGCTACCGGCCTCCATACTTAGTCCGTCCGTAGAGGTCCACTTTTTCCCTTTTTTGGGTTTGCCTTTTTTGATTTTCGGGACCACCCTTTCAATAGCGCTTTTCATTTCTGCTACGGTACCAGTCAAAATGCCCGCTCTGACGAAAGCATCAATAATGACTCCGATTCTTGATTTTTTTGCCTGGTCACTTCTTTGTGGCAAGGTCACGGCTACAGAGACGGAGCGCTTTTCTACTTGACTAAAAATGCGATAAGCGCGGTAGGTCGGCTTTTGAGGGTCGTGATGCCCGTGGCTGTAAAAGGAATATTGACTGTAAAAGGATTCGTGTTTCAGTAAATCTGAAACAGATTGAGCATTCTTCGTCTCAGTTCTAATACTAATCCAGTCAACGCTTTTGTTAATCGGGTACTTATCGGCAATGGATTGGTATTGAAAAACATCGTTTAACCTGAACTGATAATAATAGACCGCTTTTTCGTCAGCAATTGCTTCTCGCCGAATTTTCTTAATGATGTCCACCACCTTTTCAAGAGAGTAGCTGCGGTTTGTCGTGTAGAGTTTGTGCGATAATCCCATTCAATGCTTTTTAGTTACAACTAGCGCATCAATAACTGCGAAAGATAAAAAGGAGTTCCCGCTAATGCTTGGGCTATCGGCTGAAGAGCTTCCGTTATAGATCGAGCTTCGTATCCTATCTATTAGTTTCGCAGGATGAATTAACAGTAGTCTATTCAAGCCTTTAATAAACGCCCAACTTGAAACGCAGTTCCCGCCAAATCTTCGGCGGTATGCTGCAGGGCCTCCGCCAAAGACCGAGGCTGAGATTGGATGGAGAAAGCGGCCTCTAAACAAATAGCGTTTATCGCTTCGGGGCTGGCCAACATCGCACCACACAGTGCAATAACTGGTTTGCTTTGCGCTAGCGCTCTGCTACAAATACCTTGAATAAGCTTGCCCTGTAGGGTTTGATCATCGAGTTTACCCTCGCCGGTAATTACGTAATCACACTGCTGAAGGTGCTGGTCAAAATTGGCGTATTCAAGTACCGTTTGGATACCCGACTGTAAGCTGGCCTTCAGAAAGGCTAGGGCACCAAAGCCTAATCCACCAGCTGCACCGGCGCCGGGTACGTTTGCAAAATCTTGGCGCCTCTTTTGGTGTACTACGTCCGCCAGCTGCTGCAGGCCTTTATCGAGTGCCTGCACTTGCTCTGGTGTAGCTCCTTTTTGGGGCCCATAAACGTATGCTGCACCACGCCCAGGACCACATAAAGGATTGTCTACGTCGCACAAGACTTCAATAGGAGGGAGCTTTTCTCGACTTGGAAACCACTGGGTAACCTTTAGCAGGTTCGCCCCCATACCTGATAATTGGTAGTCTTGAGCATCCCGAAATCCATGTCCTAGCGCTATAGCCATGCCCATGCCTCCATCGTTGGTAGCACTACCGCCAATGCCCAGTATAATTTTACGAGCACCGCGGTCGGTGGCATCTTTGATCAATTGTCCGGTGCCGAAGGTGCTGGTGAGCATTGGGTTGCGCTGTTTGGGCTCCAGCAATTGTAGTCCTGAGGCAGCTGCCATGTCGATAAAAGCAGTCTTAGTATCCGCGTGCCAACCATACCATGCTTCAACTAGTGGCCCTATTGGACCAAGAACCTGACAGGCTATACCTTCTCCACCTGTAAGTTGGGTAAGTACTTTCGCCGTTCCTTCTCCTCCATCAGCCAGTGGCAGTTTAATGGTCTGCGCAGTAGGGTCAGCTAATTTTAATCCTCGCTCAATAGCGTCACATACCTCCGCGGCGGGTAGGGCATCTTTAAAGGAGTCAGTGGCGATGAGGTAGCGCATCAGCTATTGGCTTCTGGTTGGTGCGCCTGCAGCATTTGCGCTAGCATACCCTCTTTCATGGAAAAAGAAGAAACGGTGAGGCGATTGATGTCTGCGACTTCCAAGACCAGCCGGACTAATATCAGTGCTACTACAATCATATCCGCCCGGTCTCCGGGAATATCAGACATAGCGTGCCGCTCTTCTCGGTTGGCAGCCAGTACGCGCTCGTGTAGGGCTGTAAAGCCTTGCAAATCTACCCGTGCACAATGCGGGGTAGGTTGTTCTTTTCCTAGTACATCAGCAATGACATCAAAAGTGCCTGCTGCTCCTACCAAATGATGAGTAGGGAAACGGGCTAACGCTAATTGCAAATCCACTAATTTACTTTTCAAGAACATTCGCGCTAGCTCAATCTCTTCCTGACTGATGGGCTCCGTCTGGTGCAGTTTTTTGTATAAAACCGCAACTCCTACCGGAAAACTTTCAAACCACTGCACTCCGTTTTCGTCTACGATGATGAATTCTACACTACCGCCCCCGATGTCCATCACCATCCAGCGTTCGCTTTGTGGTCCAATGGCCCGGCGGACGCCTTCGTAAATGAGTTGGGCTTCTTCCTTACCCGGGATTATTTTAATGTCTAAGTCCGTTTTTGCTTTTACTTCGGCTACAAAATCAGGACCATTGCTAGCGGTCCGCAAGGCAGCAGTACCCGAAACTCGAGTGTCAGTTACCTGGTATTCGTTGATCTTTTGTGCGTAATCAAGCAAGGCTTGCAAAGCCCGTTGGTAGGGTGCATCACCAATTCGTTGGATTCCATCTTCCGCTAGTTTGATGAAGCGGCGTTCACGATATACTTCTTCGAAGCCGCCGTCTTTACTAGGACGGGCTATGAGAAGATGAAAAGTATTGGTACCACAATCAATGACCGCAAATTTGGGCATACACAGGGCTTATAAGACTGGCAATTTGATAGCGTAGCAAACATACTTATTTTTGCGGCATCAATAATTCTTTTCCATGCAAGACCCCATTGTGTCTAACTGCATTGAGCTGCTGCAAGAGCTGATTGCTACGCCTTCCTTTTCACGAGAAGAAGACGCTACCGCCGATCTAATCGCTGCTTTTCTAACGGAGCGCGGGCTAGTGGTAGAGCGGGCCGGCAACAATGTCTGGGTCCGTCATCCACATTGGCAGCAAGAATTGCCGGTAGTGCTCCTCAATTCTCATCATGATACCGTCAAGCCTGCCGCCAGTTGGCAGCGCGACCCCTTCACTGCGCAATGGGAAGGTGATCAACTATTTGGCTTGGGGAGTAATGATGCTGGCGGGCCACTGATTAGCTTGATCGCTGCTTTTTTACAGCTGACCAATCGCAAGGACCTACCTTATAATCTACTCTTAGCGGCAACGGCCGAAGAAGAGATTAGTGGTGCGGGAGGAATTGTGAGTATCCTACCGGAATTGGGGCCAATCAACTGTGCTATAGTGGGTGAGCCCACCTCTTTGGATGCCGCTACAGCGGAACGGGGCTTGATTGTAATTGACGGAGAAGCCGCCGGAGTATCTGGGCACGCCGCCCGCGATGAAGGCGTTAATGCGCTATATGTGGCCTTGGAGGATATTGATCGCCTGCGCCAATATGAATTCCCAAAAAAGTCTGAGTTGCTAGGCCCCGTGAAAGTATCTGTGACTCAAATAGAATCGGGCACGCAGCATAATGTAGTGCCGGACCGCTGCCGTTTTGTGATGGATGTGCGGGTCAACGAGCGTTATAGCAACCAACAAGTAGTGGAGGAACTACAGGCCGTCTGCAAGTCGACTTTGAAAGCTCGTTCTTTGCGCCTGCAGTCTTCTGGTTTGCCACTAGGGCACCCTTTACTGAAAGCAGTAGATGCCTGTGGATTATCGCCCTACGGTTCACCTACGCTGAGTGATCAGGCTTTGATGCCGTTTCCTACGCTGAAGCTAGGGCCTGGAGATAGCGCTCGTTCACATACGGCGGATGAGTATATTCGCCGCACAGAAATAGAAGCTGGGGTGCAGACCTACCTGGCGGTACTTGAACAACTCACATTCTAGAATTAAACCCGAAAACCATGGAATACAAACGCGTAGAAGACTCAGAGGTGTTTCTCTCCGTCTTGATGCAGCCTTCGCACTCCAATTTTGGTGGGAAAATTCACGGTGGCTACATTCTATCTCTAATGGACCAGATCGCTTTTGCCTGTGCTAGCAAGCATTCGGGTGCCTACTGCGTTACTGCCTCAGTGGATACGGTAGACTTCCGCAATCCAATAGAAATTGGGGAATTGGTGACGATGAAGGCCTCCGTAAATTATGTGGGGCGTACCTCTATGGTGGTAGGCATTCGAGTAGAGTCGGAGAACATTCAAAGTGGTTTTGTAAAGCATTGCAACTCTTCTTACTTCACCATGGTGGCAAAAGGAGAGGATGGGAAAAGTGTAGTGGTGCCCGGCTTGGTACTGGAGAAAGAAATTGATGTGCGCCGCTTCATCAAAAGTATTAAGCGGATAGAATTAAAGAAAAGTCATCAGGAGGAATATCGTCGCCTGGACGCACTGGCTGCTACCTCTCTGGAGCAGCTGGAAAACTATAATGTAGAACTAAACCTACCCGAGGAGTATGAGTAAGGAACAACGCAACAAGCTATGGCAAAAGGCCTATGAGCTAGATGCTCGCATAGAGGCCTTTACGGTAGGGCAAGATCGTGAATTGGACCTGCTGCTGGCTACTTTTGATATTGCTGGCTCGCTGGCGCACGGAAAGATGCTGAGCGAGGTGGGACTGTTACCGCCCGCAGAATACGAAGCTATGGCTCAGGTGCTGCGCCAACTGTACCAAAAGGCCGAAACTGGAGCATTTACCATCGCTGCAGGAGTGGAAGATGTACACTCGCAAGTAGAGATCCTGTTAACGGAAGCATTAGGCGATATTGGTAAGAAAATTCACAGTGGTCGTTCACGCAATGATCAGGTGCTGGTGGATTTGCGCTTGTACTTCCGGCACGAACTGGCGAGCATCGTACGGCAAATAGAAGCGCTGATCAGTTTACTACTCGAACGTTCTGCTAGCCATAAAGACGATCTACTCCCGGGTTATACGCATTTACAGGTGGCCATGGTTTCCAGCTTTGGCTTGTGGTTTGGCGCTTACGCGGAAAGCCTAATCGACGATCTAGAACTATGGCAAGCTACGCACCGGATTATCAATCAGAATCCACTGGGCTCAGCCGCGGGATACGGATCATCTTTCCCCCTCAACCGACAGCGGACGACTGATTTATTGGGTTTCCGACAGTTAGCTTATAATGTAGTGCACGCGCAAATGGGCCGCGGCAAAAGTGAACTCCATTTTGGTTTTGCGCTAGCTGGGACTGCCCAAACCCTGGGCAAATTGGCTATGGATGTTTGTCTGTACAATTCCCAAAACTTTGGTTTCCTGAAACTGCCGGATGATTTGACAACGGGCTCCAGTATTATGCCCCACAAAAAGAATCCGGATGTCTTCGAACTGCTACGTGGGCGTTGTAACCAACTGTTGAGCCTACCGGCGCAGCTCAGCCAGCTCAATGCCAATTTACCATCTGGCTATCACCGCGATTTTCAGTTACTCAAAGAAGTACTCTTCCCCGCCATCCAACAGATGAAAGATGTGCTAGCGATTACCACTTATGCAATAGCGCATTTGCAGGTGCAGCCCAATTTGCTAAACGAAGAAAAATACCGCCTACTTTTCAGCGTAGAGGAAGTGAATGCCGCGGTATTGGGAGGATTGCCGTTTCGGGATGCTTACCGCCAGATCGGAGAGTCAATCGAAGCAGGTACGTTTGATCCAGATACTTCACTTCCCAAGCATACACATGAGGGGAGCTTGGGTAATCTTTGCTTACCCGAAATTCAGCAAAAGCTACGCACCGTCATGGATGGCTTTGACTTTGCAAAATGGGAGACCGCCATGGAGCAATTGGTACATTCTGTTCAAAAAGATTAAGCCTCTACCCCGATGCCAATTTTTACGGATAAGGTTGTTCTCGAAGACTTAGGTGATCTGTTTTTACCAGAATTTAAATTCCGTACTGCTTTGTTGGACGCTCCACTTTCCGGGTTCCGCTTAAAGAGCAATGGGAATGGGCAGCACGAATTTGTTTCCACTGATGTTACCTATAAACTACCACAAAAGATATTTGGCAGTGGCAGCAAAATTACAATACAAGACCGCAATAATGAGATACTATATGACCGCGTAAGGGTGAAGAAAAGGGTGTTTTCCAGAGCGAAGGAGGTGCAATTCAAGAATTTGCAAAAGGAAAACGTAGTGTTCAATGATTATTTCGAAAAAATTAATTGCCACCTCACGTACAAACAAGAGGAAATGGAGTGGATATTGCGCGGTTATGTACCCATTGAAATGGAGGATCGCATTATCATGTATACTAAAGATAATCGTATACTGATCTACAGTAGTTGGAGTGGGGGACAGATTTTTGAAGCTGAGTTCCAACGAACATTTTGGAACAATTATGTGATTCATCGGTTGTTTGCACGCAAAAGAAAGGTGGCCCATGAAGCACGGGATCATATATTGAGATTCAAACAACAAATCGAATCTCAATTCCTCACTCATCGTCACTACATAGAGAAATGGTCACAAGAATATTATGATCGCAATAAGCTATGATGACTAGCCTATTTACTCACAATAGCATCAATTCCTTTTCCCGTAAGGTCATCCACTAGTCGCTTAGCGGCATTATAGGAATCGAAGCGGTCTACCAGTACTACTGCGTAAGAACCACGATCGAACAATTCAACTGAGGTGTTATTGTAGCCCATGCCACGCAGTTTAGAAGCGTAGCTGTCGGCATTACTGCGTTGGCGAAACTGGCCAGCTATAACCATATATGCGCCACTACTATTGGAGCGGCTCGCTGCAGCGGTTGCGGAGGAACTTCCAGAGCTGCTACTACTATTGGTGTTGGCAGCAGGCTCGTCATAGTCACTGGTGCTTTCTTCTGCAATTCCTGTGCCTTTATCTAACTCATCGTCGCTGTAGCTACCACTACCATCAGCTGCGTCAGCCTCGTCGGTATCGGCGTAGCTACCCAGTTCGTCGTCGTCGAGGTCGACATCATCTCCGGTAGAGGCCACTTCATCTTCCCAGTCCGTATAGGTTTGCTCGTCGGGAGTGTCTTCGTTGCCGTAGGCTTCGGTTAATGGTGTAGCGGGCTCTTCACTTTTGTAAAGGCCAGCAATCTTGTACACGAGATAACCCAGCGCAGCCAGGCATACTACAACAATGGCAATGGTAATGATATCTAGTCTAGACATAGCGGATTGCTTTGTATTTCAAATGAGATACGGAGCGGCGCACAGGTCAAAGGGATAGCTAGGTGCCCTCCTAAAAATTGCTAAAACTAATGCGCGCTTGGGTTTTGAAGTTTTAATAATCCATGACATACACTACCCAAAGCACGCGGGACAGAGTACTTAGTACATGGTACTTGGATTTCGTTATTACCACTTTAATCCTATACCAAGTACCTCTTACTCCGTACCAAGTACAGCGAGATTTGCCAGTGACTCCATTCCTTTTTGAGCAGAAGTAAAAAGCAAAGCTCGCCCTAAATTGAAAGCTTGGCACCAAAATACAGTCTTTTTTTGGATTTCTTTAACGTTGTATTAAGGTGTTGATTATCAGCTGTTTGCGTTTTTAATGGGTGCTGTTTGTAGCTTTTGATAAAATATTTTGCCCGACTTGAGCATTAATTATATGTCCTTTCTACGGATACCATATCCTTATTCATTTTTCAAACTACCGCATTAACCACCAGCTTTACTGCCACCGCAGTGAGGCCTGGGTATTCTTTCACTCAACTAGTGCCTATAAACACACTGTACATTTCATCAATTCGTGAACCGGGCCCAGCCCGATAAATTAAAACAACATGCGTACACTATTTTCTCTTTGCGTGATTGTTCTTTTGGCGACTGGATATGTACATGCTCAAGAAGAAACCCCTGCCGAGGTAGTTCCTACCAGCAATGTGAAGGATATACTCTATATGCCATCCAAATGGGATAAAATGAAAGAGGAGCGTCAAATGCGCTTCCTGTTTAGTGCGGTGGAAAAAGGTAATGTGCAGTTGGCACAGGCAATGATTGTCGATACGGAGCAGCCTTACTACCAGCACGATAGCCAAGGTGAAACACTACTCACCCTAGGGGTGAAAATGGGACATTACGAAATGGTCAAGTGGTTGTGTGAGGACGCCGTGATCAACCTCAAAAATGAGTCTGGTGAAACGCCCCTTACACTAGCGATCAAGCAGCAGAACATGGGAATTATCGAGCTCGTCTTGGAACGCGCTAAAGCAGATCTTCCCAATAACTTTGACGAGACACCAATCATGCTGGCGATCGCCTACGGATACGAACCGGCCTTTATTAAAAACCTAGTTGATCTTGGCGCAAATCCCAACCGCTTGTCGAATGGTGTTACACCGCTTTCCAGAGCAGTGGCGAAAGAAAATGTAGCTACTACCGCAATGTTGATCCGCTTAGGCGCAGACCCAAGTATTCCAAATAAGGATGGTGAAATTCCCCTCTATCAAGCTGTGCAGCTTAACCATTCTGTGATAGCGGGCGTATTGCTGCACCGTAGCCCCCAACCTGATATTGACGCCAACTGGCAGACGCCGATTGGTGAAACCCTTACCAATATGGCCCTGGCCCAGGAGAATACCGCGATGCTACGCGTACTGGTAGAGAAAGGTGCCAATGTCAACAGCCTCGATTATATGGAGAATACGCCGCTACACCTGGCGGCTGAGCGTGGCCTGCAAGATGCGGTAACCTTATTGCTGAATTACGGAGCTTATGCAGATGCTATCAATATCATGGGCAGTACGCCGATCATGGCAGCGGCACAACGCGGCCACGATGATATCGCTAATCAGCTGGCTCAGGCTGGTGCCAATCCAGAGATGCGCGATTATTCTGGCATCGCTGCCAACGATTTTGGTAATTACGAGTACTCAGACCCACTGCTACAACAAGAAATAAATTTCCTGCTACAGGAATCGAACGATTAGGATTCGCTGCAACAAGCACTCGGGCTAGCTCCATCGGGGGGCTAGCCAACCCACACGAGCCGCAATGCGCCGCAAGGATGTATTGCGGCTCTTCTATTCTTTACAGATGGGGTTGATGCCCAGTACGTACTTTTCCACCACGCCTATTTGCGTGGCCGCTTCGGCACCATCAAAGCCGTCGATCTGTGCATCGGCTAAGGTCTGGCGAGCAAGTTCGGTTAGCTGGCGGGCGATAGGGAGGTAGCTCCAGTGCCACTTTTCTTCGTTATAACCGTGTGGCCGCTCATCCCCTTTGGGGGAATAGGGCTGGCAAAACCCGTACCCTGCTGCATGAGTAGTGAGCCATTCGTACACTTTTAGACCCTCGCCACTTTCAAAGTAGTCGTTCGTGAGTCGGTTAAGGTCCATATCGGTTCCCCAGTGGTGGCGACTGGTACCAGGCATGGAACTCCAACGCAGAATGGCGAAAGCCCGGTCCTTGGGGTTGGGGTACACCTCTGGTGCTTTTTCTCGGCCTTCTAGCAAGCGGGCGCCATTCCATTTTGCTTCCCAAATCATCTTTTGCCGCGCAAAATTTCGGGTGGCCGAGATAATGACCAAACGTACGTCATCAGCCGCGGCGGCCGCGTGCATTTCCTGAAAGGCTTCGTACACATCCTGCCGGAGGTAGTAGGTGCCATCTCCATCGGTGTATTTATTAGCTACCGCAACAAAGTCTGGATGCTTGCGAGGATCAAAACGCCCACGGACGTAGTCGATGGTAAAGCTGGTATCAATTTCAATTACGGGTTCTTCGGCCTCCTTGGTTGCTTCTTCCGCTACTGGCGGTGGTGTGGTATTCGCCGTTGTATTACCACAAGCGTAAGCGATCCAAAGGAGTGATGCGAATAACAGTTGGGATGACCATTTCATAGAGAAAGAAGCATTTTGCAGTGCCCGAAGATACAGTAATTTAAACGCCTCCTATTGCTGTTTCGCGGAATTCATTCCGCCGTGGAGATTGACAGCGGAATGAATTCCGCGAAACGAAATGGGCAGCGGTGGGAGACTAATATTACAAAGTCAATTATCCTGTCGAAGGAAACCATTGAGTTGCATAATTAGGCTATTGCCCATCCATCTTCCAATTCCCTCACCCGCACCTCTTGCCCAATAACCAGGTCTTTCATTTGCTTCGTTTCCAACCAGAGTTGAATAGTTTTTCCGGTAGCAGTGAGTAGATTAACCCATCCTCCGTCAGCCTCAGGAGTAGTTGCTTTTACAGTAGCTCTAAAGCTGAGTCGCTTATGCGGTTCCTCAAACACTTCTGCCGGACTGCCAATTTGCACCACCTTGCCCGCGTCCAGGATAACTACCTGATCTGCCAATTGGGCAATCTCTTCCCGCTCGTGACTAATGAGAATAGTGGTTAATGCAAAGCGACCGTGCAACTGTCGTAAATGTCGTCGTAGTTTCTGCCGCATTTCCTGATCTACCGCCGAGAGTGGTTCATCTAGTAAGAGGAGCTGTGGGCGTTGCACCAGGGAACGTGCTAAAGCCACCCGCTGCTGCTGCCCGCCAGAGAGCGTAGTCGGGTATTGATCTTGCAATTGGCCCAGTTCACTCAGTTGAATCAGTTCATCCACCATCTGAGCATCTTGGCCTTTCTGACGGGCGAACTCTAGGTTCTGCCGTACGGTCATATTGGGGAATAGCGCATAATCCTGAAAGACCAAACCAACCTTCCGTTCTTGCGGGCGCAGCCTGATTTTACGCTGGGTATCTTCCCATACCTGGTTGGCAAAGGCAATCTTAGCTTGGTCTGGATCAAAAAGACCAGCAATAATGCGTAGCAAAGATGTTTTACCCGCACCGGACTTTCCGTACAAACCAATAATCTGCCCCTGGTCTAGCTTTAGCTGTACATCCAATAGCATTTGCCCCCCGGGGGAATTCAGTCGTTTTTGTACTTGTAGCTCCATCATAGCCAGAATCTTTTTAGGCGGCCTCCATTAAAGAGGTAGACGAGCAATAAGATGGAGAAAGTAACCGCGAAGAGGACCAGTGAATATTGATTGGCCGCTGCGTAGTTCAAGGATTCTACTTCGTCGTATACGGCGATGGAGGCTACTCTGGTTAAGCCCGGAATGTTGCCACCAATCATTAACACCACGCCAAATTCACCAATGGTATGGGCAAAGGCCAGGACAGTGCCCGTGAGCAATGAGGGCTTGATGTTGGGCAGTAGTACGTGCCTCAGCGTTGTCCAACGTGATTTGCCGAGTATATAAGCAGCTTCCTTCAAAGAGGGCGGTAGATTGGTTAAACCGGATTGAATGGGATGCACCATGAAGGGGAGGCTGTAAATCATAGAGGCAAAAACCAGGCCTTCAAAAGAAAAAACCAATTGTAGTCCCAGCTGATCACCTAACCATTGGCCGAAAGCGTTGTTGGGGCTGAACGCAATGAGCAGATAGAAGCCCAAAACAGTAGGCGGCAACACCAATGGCATGCTCACCAGTGTCTCTATGACGGGTTTGATGCGCGTACGAGTGTACGCTAGCCAGTACGCCAGCGGCACCGATACCACAAAGAGCAAGGCTGTTGTGATCAAAGCCAAGCGAAGGGTGAGCAGCAAAGGGGACCAATCGATCATTTAATTTTACTCGCTAGTCGTACAGTGCGGAATTAATATTTGACGTGGACTAGATAGCCAAATTTATCCAAAATTACTTTGGCCTCATCCGACAAGAGGAAACTTACGAAGGCTTGGCCAGCGGTGTTCGCTTCATCTTGGGCGATGACCACTACGCCTTGTTCTATAGGTCGGTAGAGTTCAGTAGGAACGATTTGCCATTCGCCCTGATCTTGCATGACCTCCGATTGTACTACCGATAATGCTGTAAAACCCAGTTCGGCGGCACCGCTAATGATGAACTGATTCGTTTGCGCGATACTCTCTCCATACACTAATTTATGCTGTACGCTGTCTAGTAGTCCTGCCTGTTGGAGTACCTCTTGGGCGGCCTGCCCATAAGGAGCTGTTTGTGGATTTGCTACCGCAATGTGTTTAATATCCGGAGAGGACAGATCGCTTAATTGCGGAGCAACATCAGGGGTGAGGCTCCATAAAACCAACTGCCCATAGGCGTACACTTTCGCTGGCCCTTCGGTGAGGCCAGCTTGCTGTAGCCGTTCGGGATACCGTAAATCAGCAGAAATAAAAACATCAAACGGTGCCCCGGCTTGAATCTGCGCCGTAAGCTTCCCAGAAGAGCCCACCACTATTTCGCAGGGGAGTTGGGTTTGACTAGAGAAGGCCGCTACCAGTTCCTCCATCGCAAATTGCATGTTCGCCGCGGTGGCTACCACCAAAGTCGGTGCTTTAGTGGGAGTGCAGCCAAACGGACTCCAGCAGATGAGTAAGCAAAGGCCCCAAAGGCAAAATTGTCTAAGCATACCCAAAAGTAACACTTGCTACTTGCAAAGCAGCTTACTCCACCCTGAGGATAGGTGTGAATTTGGGCTGGCTTTTTTCTGGTATCTTACTGAAACGAATTGATACCCCATTGGCCGAAGATGATCAAGACCTACAGTAAGTTTTTTCATCAAGCATTCACCGTATGCGATTCATTAATACCTCCACTCTACTATTCCTATTGTCGGCAAATATTGTTCTAGCTCAGCAAACGTACCAAACTCGCACGGCAGCACTCGATATGTTACCAGCCTTTTGCGATTTTTTAAGTATGCCTTGCGATGCCAATAATCCGGAAGAACTTGTTGCCAATATTCAATGGTGTGAAGATCAATTTATTCAACGTGATTTCGATGTGAAGCGCCTTCCGACCGCCGGCATTGAAGTACTCTTAGCAGAGCATCGACAAGGGGATGATTTACCAACGGTGCTGTTTTACGTACAAGTAGACGGCCAACCCGTTGATGCCAACAAGTGGGCCAATGGTGCACCCTATACTCCTATGTTGGGTAAACCCACTGCGGATGGTTACGCTTTTCTGGAAGAGCTCCCGGAGGATTTCTCCAAAGTAGATCCTTCCTATCGCATTTTCAGTCGCGCTACCTCGGATGCGAAGGGTCCCATTGCTATGTTTTTAGCGGCTTGGGATCACCTGCAGGCGCAGGGAGAAGAACCGGCTTACAATATCAAGGTGATCATGGACACGGAGGAGGAACTCGGCTCTCCCAATTTACCTCCGGTGGTAGTGGAGCAGCGGGAGGCCCTGGCGGCTGATCATTTCGTTATTTTGGATGGCCCACCCCACATCACCAACCCACCTACTTTAGTATTTGGTGCCAGAGGCATTGCTACCGCTCGGATTACGGTTTATGGTCCGCATGTGCCGCTCCACAGTGGTCATTATGGTAATTATGCGCCCAATCCGGCCCTGCGCTTAGCTCAATTACTAGCGTCTATGAAGAACGATGCCGGAGTGGTGACAATTCCGTATTGGTACGAAGGAATTGAACTAGATGAAAAGGTGAAAGCGACCCTGGCCCAGGTACCTGACGATCTGGAAAGTATTAACCACAAATTGGGTTTCGCTGCCCCGGATCAAGTTGGTGGTAGCTTGCAGGAAGCTATTCAATATCCGAGTCTTAATGTTCGCGGTATGTCTTCTGGTTGGGTAGGGGCTGCGGCCCGAACAATTATTCCAGCTAATGCAGTGGCGAACCTGGATATCCGCTTGGTCAAGGAAAGCAAACCCGAACGCTTGATGGACTTATTGCAAGCCCACATTCGTGCCCAGGGGTACTACCTGATTACCGACGGTCGGGAACCCACGCAGGAAGAGCGGGATCAATATCCACGGATAGCTTCCTTTGGTTACAAGGTCTCCTACGGGGCTTTCCGGACGCCACTAGACGCGCCTACGGGAGCTTGGCTGGAAAAGGCCTTAAGTGAAACCTTACAACAGGAAATCGTTAAAATTCGTACGCACGGTGGTTCTATCCCCATTGCCCCTTTTGTAGAAACATTAGGTGTGCCCGCGGTTATTGTTCCCTTGGTAAACCCCGATAATAACCAGCATAGCCCCAACGAAAATTTACTATTGAGTAACTACTTCCGAGGGGTAGAGATTTGCTATGGCATTTTCCGGACGCCCATTCCATAGGAGAAGGCAGTTGTTTGTTGGGGAAAGTGTAACTTTAGCGCTGCGCGCTGCGTAGTCTAATGTGAGCTTAGGTATAGATGCTTGACAAGCAAAAAACAAATAACTCATGAGCAAGACTTTACAAATTATTTAGGTCTAGTCTTACGTTAGCTTATTGAATAGTACAACTTATGCGTTCGGGATGTTTGGTGGTTTTGTTTTTGCTGGTTGGATCTTGGGCCGTTGCCCAGAACAGCAGTAACCCTTTTGAGCTGGCACCGCGCCTGACTCCGGAGGCGGAGTCTACAGTAGTACCGACCACTGACGAGGCCGAAGCGGCAAATCCATTCGATATTTCTTCCCGGGTTGATGCGGCCGCAGAACCGGAGGCTGTCGCACCACCTGCCAATCAAAATCCATTCGACATCGTTACGGAGGAGGAGGCCAATGAGGAAGCCGAAGCAGTAGCTCCAGCAAATGAAGGGGCAGATGACGCAAGTGATACCCAACTAGAGGCGACTCCTACAGCAGCGGACGCTCCTAGTGGTATTCGTTTGGGCCTTGCCCTGTTAATTCTGGTGTTTACTGCCGCCTGTTTGCTCTTTTTTCGCGGCCTCTACGCCAAGTGCTATCGAGCGCTATTCAATGATAACCTCTTATCGCAACTGTATCGTGAACGAGAAGCCGGGGCTTTGGGAAGTTTTCTCATTATGTACCTGGTGTTCTTTTTAGGAGGAGGTTTTTTTGTGGCCCTGGCTGGGCAACATTTTGAATTTTTTCCACAAGATGAGCTCTGGCGCTACACTTGGTATAGTACCTTGGGCTTGCTGGCCTTACTAATCTTTAAGCATATTCTACTGGCGCTGCTGGGGTATATTTTTCCTTTGGCGAAAGAAACCAGCCGCTACAGTTTTACCATCATGGTTTTCAGTCTCATTGGAGGTTTGGTGTTGAGTTTGGGTTCTTTGTTGCTCGCCTACGCACCCGAAGGTGCAGAAGATATTCTCATTTGGAGCAGTTTGGGACTGCTAGTTATACTCTATTTGCTGCGCAGCCTCAGAGGGTTTTTCATCGCTAATCGCTTTATATTCAATAGCCAGTTTCACTTTTTGTCGTATATTTGCGCCGTTGAAATCGGGCCTGCCCTATGCTTTTTTAAATTACTAACCGATTTCTGACAGCCATCAGGGCTGTCGAAAAAAGTTAGTCGGCTGGCTTTTTCCCTAAAAAAATGAGATCGTGCATGGCAGCAAATGGCAAAGTCATGGAGGAGACGTATAAGCGCGTCAAGAGTATACTTGTTTCTCAGCCCAAACCGGAGCGTTCGCCCTACTATGAGCTAGAGAAGAAGTACGACTTACAAATTGATTGGAGACCGTTTATTCAGGTTGAGGGAGTGCCAACGAAGGAATTTCGTAAGCAGCGCATCCGTCCAGATGAGTATACTGCGATTATTTTCACTGCGAAAAATGCGGTTGATCACTTCTTCCGTATCTGTGAAGATATGCGCATTACCATGCCTCAGGATACCAAGTATTTCTGCTTGACTGAGGCTATCGCAAATTATCTGCAGAAGTTTATTGTCTACCGTAAGCGGAAGGTATCTGTAGGTAAGCGTACTATTCAAGACCTCAGTACACAGTTGAAAAAGAACAAGGACGAGAAGTTCTTGCTGCCTTGTAGCAACTTGGGTGCCAAGAAGGTTTCGTCTTATCTAGACGAGCAAGCCTTGGACTGGACTGACGCTATGATGTACCGTACGGTGAGTAGCGATTTGTCGGACTTGAGTGATGTAACCTACGACATACTTGTATTCTTCAGCCCGCTGGGCATCACCTCTTTGTACGAGAATTTCCCCGATTTTAAACAGAATGACACTCGTCTTGCTGTTTTCGGCTCAAGTACGACTAAAGCGGTAGAAGAACGTGGCCTGAACGTAAACATCCGTGTACGACCACCAGAAGTACCTTCGATGACTAAGGCCTTGGAGTTGTACTTGAAGCAATCCAATACAGGTTTGTAGAAATACCTGGTCAATGAAATATTAGTTAACCCGGACGTTCCTCTCGAGGCGTCCGGGTTTTCTTCTTTCCAGCGTCATGAATCTTCGGTAAGAGGTTTACACTTAACAATTTTGCGGAAGAACAATCTCTCCTACAGACTGTTTTTATAAACCTAAAGCCATTCCTTCGGATGACCGATAATCTTATTGAAAACTTAGAACAGCGACTGTCTCTGCCATTACCGGGCCAATCTGCACAATACGAAATGGCGCATGCGGTGCGTCAAAACACCCAAGCACCACCAGCTGATGCTCGGGAAGCAGGCGTATTGGCACTGCTATTTCCCAAGCAAAAAGAGTGGCACTTAACACTAATCTTACGGCAGAACAACAACCCCAATGATCGCCACGGTGGTCAGGTGAGTTTCCCCGGCGGTAAGCGAGATGAGGAAGATATAGATTTGCGTGCTACTGCGGTCCGCGAAGCGGAGGAAGAAGTTGGGGTTGATCGCCGGACTATCCAGTTACTTGGGGCGCTATCGGAGCTGTATATTCCGGTCAGTAATTTTAAAGTTCAGCCCTACGTAGGCTTTTTAGATTTTACGCCCACCTTTGTTCCTCAGCCAACCGAAGTAAAGGCTATCCTCGAAGTTCCTTTTCAGCGTTTCCTGGAGGAAGAGAATCGTCGCGTAAAAGATTTGCAATTGTACCCACAGCTCACGCTAAGAGATGTTCCTTATTTCGACGTAGTGGACCAAACCGTTTGGGGAGCCACAGCTATGATGATCAGCGAGCTGGTGGCGGTATTGCGCAAGTAAAATGCGCTATTCTAGTAGGACCTTCATTAAGTCGCTAAATTCTTGCGCCGGGCGGAAGTTAAAATCCTGGTAGTAGGTAGCGCGGAGGCGTAAGTGATTGACTACCTCATCGCGAATTTCTAATTCGATAGTGATATTGCCAAATTGCTGGTCCAGCTTCTCTCCTTCTTTGAAATCTAGACGAGGCTTCAGGTAATGCCGTTCTACGGTCTCCACCCAATCACGCCGGCTATAGGTTCGGGTGTCAGATATTTGGGTGCGGTAATTCAGTGTTTTTACGCGCTCTTTGAGAAAGTCCAGGAAAAAAGTGGCTTCCTGACGGCTGTAATTGGTTTGCCTGAAATGAGCGATAAAACCGTTGGAGGCCGGAATCTTGAGGAAGTCAACACCTCCTCCTTTACGAGGGTGGCCCTTCTGAGTGTAAAAATCGAATTCTTCTCTCACCCACTGCCGCATTTGTCGCAAAATATACGACCCTTTCCAAGCGGTATAAGCAGCCTCTTCTTCCTCACTGCGTTGGATCAACTCGTGGATAGCAGGGACCGCAGGAGAACTGTTTTCGACCGCATTTTGCAGCTTGAACAAGCGTTGCCAAAAATTGGGCATATGTCTTGTGGGTTAATATTGGAATAAAGAGGGACGGACCCAGCTATTGTTCGCCCTTTATAACAGCACGACAAGGAGATAGTTGGCACGAAAGTGCGAACTACGGGTTTGTTTGATTATTAATATTTTTGGGGAGCACTATAAAGCGCCAATATGTCTTGGGATGCGCCTCATTCTTTCTTGTATTACCTCTTGTTACTAATGCTAGGCAGTGGGGTACTCGCGAGTATGGGTATCGGTGCATTGTTCTTCCTAAAGCGTTCAGGGGTTAAACGCGCCAATTTTTTCTTCGGCTTACTACTCATCTGCATTGGGGGAACGCTGCTTCACAATATTGTATACGTAGTTGGCTTTTACGATAGCTACCCTAATTGGAAATTCTTCCCCATCTATTTTACCCTCTCAATTCCCACTTTGCTTTTCTATTACGTTAAGCTAAGCCTGTATCCAGCTTATCGCTTGCGCGGAACGGATATCAAGCATTTTCTTCTTCCGGTAGCGCAGTGGTTGTTCTTTTGGTCTGTTTTTCTGCGTCCCTTAGCGGATAAAGTAGATGCGGGGCGCTACTTTTATAATCCCTTTTACGGAGGGCTGGAGCAAGCAATTTATTTAAGCTCCTTTTTTGCCTATTTGTACTTCTCCTACCGCTACGTCTATCATCGCCGTAGTGGCCGACTCAGCATCAAAGAAGGGCGAAAAGTTTGGTATCTGACTAAGCTCCTGAAGGGCCTGTTGATATTATTCGGAATCCACGCCGCCTTTGTGCTCACTGACTTTTTCTGTTACGAGTTTCTCTACATCAACTTGCGTTCGGTGCGGGTGTACGCGGGCTTGGGAGCACTCTCCTTTGCGGCCCTAGTCTACTTCCTATGCATCTACGGCTTTCAGGTCCTGTTCTGGGGGCGTAGGTTATTTGGCAACCAAAGTAAATGGTAATATGAACCGCAGATCCTTTACGCGCCGGGCACTCGTTGCTGCCTCGGCTATTTCCACGCTGTCTTTTTCTACCAAACCTAAGAAGCTTGTCCGGCCCAATCGCCTGCGCAAAGGCGATCAAGTTGGACTCATTACTCCCGCCTCCTACATTGACGATGAAGGCTTGGAAAAAGCAGTGACCAATCTTGAAGCACTTGGCTTAAAGGTAGTACTGGGTAGGAACATCCGCGCCCAGTACGGCAGTATGGCTGGTACGGATGCACAGCGATTGGCGGATTTGCACCAAATGTTTGAGGATCCAAATATTAAGGGAGTATGGTGTGCCCGTGGTGGCTATGGCGCGGCTCGCCTGCTAGAGCAAATTGATTTCCGCCTGCTCCGGCAAAATCCCAAGGTCTTTGTGGGGTATAGTGATATTACCGCACTGCATTGCGCTATTCAACAAAAGAGTGGTTTCATCACATTTCATGGTCCGGTGGGCAGTTCCAATTATACACCATATACCTTAGCACAACTGCAAGCTACCCTGTTTCAACCGCAGCCTAATTACGCCATAGCAATTGCCCCAGAACAGCTAGAAGAGGCAGAATCGGATGCCACTTACACACCGTATACCATTACCTCAGGTGTGGCCACAGGAACACTCACCGGAGGCAACCTGAGTTTATTGTCTGCTTTGGCAGGTACGGTTTATCTGCCAGACCTTAAGGGGAAACTACTTTTCATCGAGGATATTGGTGAAAAGCCCTATCGGCTGGATCGTATGCTCACTACTTTGCGGCAGGCTTGGCCACTATCGCAAGCGGCAGGCATTGTGTTGGGCGTATTTGCGGGTTGCGAGGCAAGTTCTGGTAGCCTATCATTGAGCTTACGCGAAACCTTAAGCGATCGACTTGGCGATTTAGGAATTCCTGTCTGGTATGGCTGTTCCTTCGGGCACATTGACCATATGTGTACACTACCCATGGGCGTACAAGCACGGCTGGATACGGAGGTACAAATGTTAACCTTGTTGGAACCGGCGGTAAGGTAGGGACGCATTGCCTGGCCGTAAAGACGCATTGCAATGCGTCTCTCGTTTCTACCCTGTCTGTCCCTACTCCACTACAGTCACCTTCATCATATTGGTACGGTGGCGGCGGTGCAGTGGCATGCTACCGGTATTGACGATAATATCCCCTTCCTTCACGCGCTCGTTTCCTTTCAGAATCTCTACCACATCCTCGATGGTTTCATCGGTGGTGGTGAAGCGATCGTAATAGAAGCAGCGCACTCCCCAACAGAGGTTAAGGGTAGCCAGCATGTGCATACGATCAGAGAACATGTAGACTTTGGCATTTGGGCGGAAGCTCGAAACCTTAAAGGCGGTGTAGCCAGAGCTGGTCATACCAATAATGGCCTTGGCTTTTACCTCTTCTGCCGTGCGAGCAGCGTTGAAGCAAACAACATCAGACAGGAAGGTTCTTGATTTCTTTGGCGGAACAGGGCGATGACCTGCAATGGAGAAGTGCTTCTCAGCTTCCTCAATAATTTTATTCATCGCCTCAACTACCTTTACGGGGTGGCGCCCAACTGAGGTCTCCCCGCTCAACATCACTGCATCCGTACCGTCAAGCACCGCGTTTGCTACGTCGGTGATTTCTGCCCGGGTTGGGCTCGGGTTGGTGATCATACTGTCCATCATCTGAGTTGCCACAATCACCGGGCGTGCCCGTTGGATACATTTCTTAATAATGGCCTTCTGAATGAGTGGCAGCTGTTCCATAGGCACCTCAATACCCAGGTCTCCACGGGCTACCATAATGCCGTTAGAAGCTTTGATGATTTTATCAATGCGCTCAACGGCTTCGGGTTTTTCAATCTTAGCAATGATCTTTGCCGGGTGATTGACTTCCTCGAGGCGCTTGCGCAAATCCTTGATATCTTTCGATGAACGTACAAAAGACAGCGCAATCCAGTTAACGGGCTGGGTGAGGATGTACTCCAGGTCTCGTTCGTCCTTTTCTGTCAGAGAGGGTAGAGATATCTTCGTGTTGGGAAGGTTTACACCTTTATTGCTGGAAAGGGTTCCACCAAAAAGCGTTTTGAGCTTAACGGTATCCACATTATTGGTCTCAACTACTTCGAACACCAGCTTTCCATCATCCACCAATACGCGTTCACCCACCTCAACATCGGTAGCGAACTGCTTATAACTCATGTATATCTTCTCCCGATTACCAACGCAGGGTTCGTTTACGAAAGTAATGATATCGCCTTCTTCTAGTGGAAGGGCGTTGTCTTCAATTTTACCAACACGCAGTTTGGGGCCTTGCAAATCAGCAAGAATTCCGATGTGGGTACCATACTTTTCGTTGATGTAGGTGATTCGATTGATGATTTCACCGTGCACCTCGTGTTCACCGTGTGAAAAGTTCAATCGGAAGGTATCCACGCCAGCTTGCACCAGCTGTAGTAAGTTTTCGTAGGAGCTACTGGCAGGGCCCACAGTAGCGACGATTTTAGTATTCTGGTGGTCTGTTATATTCATGTTGGTTGCTTTCGCTTGTTGGATACACTTAATGGTAAGTGTATTTTTTACAATAATTAGTGTAAAAGTACACGGATTGCTCAATTTCAGCAATTAATCTTCCGCATTTATCTCTGCGAAAAACCACAAGCTCGGGCCTTTGGCCAATACAGACAACTGCCAATAGCTGCTTTGTTAAGTAAGGAAGAAGCAAAATAAAGGAGAAACACCGGCCGAGCACGGCCAAATAAAAAGTACTGATAATTAGGACTTAAGGGTGTGTTTAGGGTTGCTGAGACTGAAAAATTTGAGCTAAAACTTTGGTTATCCTAGTGGTTCTATCTTTCTTTGCACCCACATTCGTATATCATTAAAGCGAATTGACCATGTCTAATATTGCAGATAAAGTAAAAGCAATCATCGTTGACAAATTGGGCGTTGACGAAGGAGAGATTGCACTGGCTTCAAGTTTTACTAACGATCTAGGAGCGGACTCCTTAGATACGGTAGAACTCATTATGGAATTCGAAAAAACTTTCGACATTTCTATTCCTGACGAGCACGCTGAGAACATCACCACGGTTGGTGAAGCAGTTGAATACCTAGGCTCACAGGTCAAGGAAGGGTAATTCCATACCTGCGACCGTCCGGCAAGTCTACCTTACAGCTTAATTATTAGCCTCATAAGGTGTTTTCCGGACGGTTTCTTTTTTTAGTCACTTTCTACTTGAAACAACGGTAAGCGCTCTAAATACCGCCATTTATGAGAAGAGTGGTTATTACGGGCCTTGGTGCCCTTACTCCCATCGGGAACAATATAGCTGCCTTTTTAGAAGGGTTGCAGAATGGTAAGAGTGGTGCTGCGCGGATTACGCGCTTTGATCCCGAACTATTCAAGACTCAATTTGCCTGTGAAGTCAAGGATTTCAATCCAACCGACTTCATTGACCGTCGTGAAGTGCGCCGCTTGGACCGCTTCACCATATACGCCCTTGTGTCTGCGGCCGAGGCTATTGATTCGGCTGGCATTGACCCTGAACAACTAGATCGTGATCGAGTTGGTGTGATTTGGGCTAGCGGAATCGGTGGAATGCGTTCTCTGGAAGAAGAAATTATCTATAATGCTACTTCAGAGGTTCCTCGGTACAATCCCTTCATGATTCCCAAGATGATTGGCAATATGGGAGCCGGGCACATTTCTATGAAGTACGGTTTCCGTGGTCCTAGTTATGCTACAGTATCCGCTTGTGCGTCTACAGGCCATGCACTCAGCGCCGCTGCGGATGATATCCGTTTGGGGCGTACAGATGTTATGGTAGTCGGCGGTTCGGAAGCAGCAGTTGTGGAAGTGGGGATTGGCGGTTTCAGTGCCATGAAAGCTATGTCTACCCGCAACGATGATCCACAAACGGCTTCTCGTCCTTACGATGCAGAGCGTGATGGCTTTGTGTTAGGCGAAGGTGCAGGTAGTGTCATCTTAGAAGAGTTGGAACATGCCAAGGCACGGGGCGCAACTATTTACGCAGAATTAGCTGGCTACGCGGCTAGCTCTGATGCCTACCATATTACAGCACCGCATCCAGAAGGCTTAGGCGCTAGTGCTTGCATGAGCAATGCCCTCAAATTTGCCGGGGTGAATGCGGAAGAAGTAGACTATATCAATACACACGGCACCTCTACACCATTGGGTGATGTTGCTGAGTTGAAAGCGATCCAAACAGTCTTTGGAGAATCAGCTTACGACCTCAATATCAGTTCCACAAAATCAATGACGGGCCACCTGCTTGGCGCCGCTGGAGCGATCGAGGCTATTGCTTGTGTATTGGCTATTCAAAATAAATTTGTGCCACCGACGATCAATCACTTCAATGATGATCCGGAAATTGATAGTCGCCTGAACCTGACCTTCAACGAAGCCCAGGACAAGGATATCAAAGTGGCACTAAGTAATACATTTGGCTTTGGCGGACACAACTCCGCTGCGGTCTTTAAGCGCTTCGAAGGGTAAGCCGGTAGGCTCAATACTTTGGATGCGTCGGGATTTCGCGCTAGGCGCGTAGAACGGTAATTACTGTCATGATTTTTTGGCTGGCTCCCGCAATGGGCCTCCAAAAAACCATGCTTACCTACTCTGGTTTGCTATTCCGCCATCTAAACTACAGCTCCCTGGTAGACCTGGTGAAGCCGTCTACAGACAATAATTAGCCTCCGGTTGATTGTTGATTGAATAACGGCTGGTCTTCTGTAGCCTTATATCTGCGGACACTGGTCTAAACGATGGTGTGCTGTGTTTAGAGTTATCAAGCGGTTTTACAATGCTTATCTCTCGCCGGAACGAGACATATCCCGGCGATTGAAGCAAATCATTGGCTTTACGCCTTCCAACTTGCGTATTTTCAAACAGGCGTTCTTCCATAAGTCCACTCAGTCGGAAAAGGAATACGCACTGCAAAACAACGAGCGACTCGAATATTTGGGCGACGCGGTACTAGGTACCATTGTGGCAGAGTATCTCTTCCAGAAGTACCCCAATGCGGATGAAGGTTTCCTCACCAAAATGCGTTCCAAGATTGTTAAGCGTAAATCGCTGAACAAGATTGGTGACAGTATGGGAGTTGATATGCTCCTGAACGAATTCAACAATACCCGGATCAGTCGATCCATGCTGGGCAATGCGGTAGAAGCACTAGTAGGGGCCGTTTACCTGGAAAAAGGCTACGACGGTACCAAGCGCTTTATCGTGCGCCGGATGCTCCGCAAGTTTGTGGATGTACACGAGCTAGAACACTTCGATGACAACTACAAGAGTCAGCTGCTGGAGTATTGTCAGAAGAAAGGCCAGAGTGTTTCCTACCGCCTACTCACCCGCTACAAAATGGATAAGCGGGATCGCTTTAAGGTAGCCGTAGTTATTGATGGTAAGAAGGTAGCTGTGGCCGACGATTTCAACAAGAAAAGCGCAGAGCAGCAAGCTTCTGAAAAAGCGCTGCAAAAGCTGGAAATCCCCTACAACGAGGCGAATACCTAAGCGTGGAACGCCCTGATACATCCTGGTCTTACGAACGTTTACTCCAACTGGCACCGGATACGGGTACGCTGGAGCAAGCCCGAAAATTATTCTTTGCCAAGCGCTGGCTGGTATTAGAAGGAAATGGGGATTTTCTGTGGGGGGTATACGAAACGGCCTACGGGCAAAGAATAGAAGCCGCCGTCCGCTTAGAGCCACCTTTGCTTAAGAGTTCCTGCAAGAGCCGCCGCCGTCCTTCTAAGTACGCCCTGGCGCTAGTCATGCTTTTTCTCAATCGGAATGAGGTTTGGAAAGTCAAAGAAGAACTACCCGATTGGGCGCAAGCCCTACTGGGGCAGCAGGAAAAGCCAACTCAAAAAAACAAAAACACTGTACCAGATCAGCAGAAGCAAGCGCAACGTATAACCTTAATGGATGCGGGAGTAGCCGAGCTGGAAAAATGGCTTCGGACGGTAGCTAGAGTAGGCTTGGCGCAAATGGTACAGGCTCCGGAGGAATGGGAAAACCTGGCTGCCCGCATGGTTGATTCTAAATTAGGGAGCATCGCGCGGCGTATACGCCTGTGCCAACAGTGGCTGCAAGAAGAAGATTGGGTAGAAAGTGTAACCGCTGAGTTGGGGCTGCTTTACTTATTCGTATTAGCCTGGCAACGCAAGGAAAGTCTACAAGCAGATCAGAAAAGAGAACTCTTGCAGGTGGCTGGCTGGAATGTGCGCAAAGATCAATTAGCCACTTCGAACAGCTTAGAAGATAATTGGCTGGTGCTGGGCTTGAGTACTGGTGTAGAGGAGAAGTTGAAATTCCGCCGCACCTGGCTGCGAGGGGAGCGTTCAGGGCATTACGCACTATTGCTAGATTTTGCCTTCGGTAATCGAGGTTTTGAAGATCATTGGGTGACCGGGAGTGTACTGAAAGGGCGTCTCCTGTTTTATCCAGGTCAGCCAAGTATTAGAGCTGCTTTTCAGCAATATCAAGTTTCCCGAGAGCCTTACGAAGCAGTTGTGGCTTATGCTAATTTAGAAGAAGTGAAAAACAGCTATGCCAAAGCGCTGGGGCAATCTCCCTGGTTGTTAGTCCTACCTGCTTTGATTGATAATGTGTTGCCGATATATCAGACCGAAAAGGAGGCGTTTTTCTTGCTGGATGAAGAAAAACGCTATTTATCAATGTCGAATTCCGATGCCAGCTGGAAGTTACTGGCCATTAGTGCGGGACAGTCCATCAGCTGTTTCGGAGAATATGACGGCCGCATTTTTCGCCCAATCTCCGTTATTCACGATGGTCGGGTGATTTTATTATGATTTTTCATACCACAGCCTGGGGGTTTGCCGTTTGAAAAGCGCTATGGCTGCGGCAGAATCAGTATTTTTGCCGCCCAGGTTAGGAGTTTAAATTACAAATAATGAGGAGGGTATCATATTGCTGTTTGTACGTTTTGTTGGTTGTATTGACCACATCGCAATCAGCCTCAGGACAGGCGCAAATGCGTGGTTGGGAAGTTGGGCCCTGGGCCGGCGTCTCCTATTACTTTGGTGACCTCAATACCAATTATCGCTTAGATCGGCCCAATGCTTCGGGTGGTTTTCTGGCGCGCTTTAATTTTAACGAGCGTTTAGCCTTTTCTCTAAGTGGAAACTACGGGCGAATTGAAGCCTATGATAGCGATTCTCGCAATGCCTTTGAACGCAATCGTAACCTGAGTTTCCAATCGGATATTTGGGATGCTAGCGCTTTGTTTGAATTTAATTTCCTGCCGTATTTTCACGGTAGCCGCGACTATTTCTTCACTCCCTATCTCTTTGGTGGCCTTTCGATTTTCAATTTCAATCCGATGGCTGAGTATACAGGAGACACGCCACTGGAAGGCGTACAGCCTGGCGAGCTGGTAGAATTGCGTCCATTGGGCACAGAGGGACAGTTTAAAGGAGAAGAATACTTTACCGTCACCGCAGCACTTACTTATGGTATGGGTTTCAAATGGGACCTGAACTACGACTGGAGTATGAATATCCATATCGGTGCCCGTTCTACCTATACCGATTATTTGGATGATGTGAGCGGTACTTACCCCGACCTATCAGATTTGCGTAAAGATCGTGGCGAACTGGCTGCCTTTATGTCTTCGGGCACTGCGCTAGATAACGACAATGGTAGTGTCTTGGGCTTAAGTGGTCGCCAACGTGGTGACAGTAATGAGCGTGATATCTATCTCTTTGCCGGGGTGGGTATTCTGTATTACTTCGGAGATATCCGTTGCCCGAACTACGGTAAAGGTACTCGCAGAAAATAAGCCGCGATGATCCAACAAGTGGAGTTTAGCTTATCGCCCTACGCCCGTGGCTACCACTTAATTACATCTGAAGTATTACGGATGCTACCGGAGCTACCCGAACAGGGGCTGCTCTCCCTTTTCATTAAGCATACTTCGGCCGCGCTTACGATCAACGAAAATGCCGATCCGTCGGTACGCGATGATTTTGAGCAAATCGTCAACTACGTCGTACCCGAAAATTTACCATTTCTCACCCACACCCTGGAAGGGCCCGATGACATGCCGGCCCACATTAAAGCGAGCTTAATCGGTAGCAGCATAACTATTCCCATAACCAACGGTCAACTCAACCTGGGTACCTGGCAAGGCGTTTATCTTTGTGAATTTCGCAACCGCGGCGGCCGCCGCTCACTGGTGGCCACCATCTACAGCTAGGCCGTATGTCAATCTTTATGGAGGGTGTTTACTGGGGAGTCTTGTTGGCTATTTTGGTAGGCCCTTTATTGGTGGCACTTATCCAAGCCAGTTTAGAGCAAGGCACCAAGGCCGGGCTGGCCGTAGCGCTGGGAATATGGGTAAGTGATCTACTCTTTGTATTCACCGTATACTTTGGCATCAGTTACGTCAATGACTGGATTGCGCTTGACAATTTTGAGGTTACGCTTGGCTTAGCCGGAGCCGTTGTGCTGCTTGGAACGGGTGCTTTGACGCTCCTTACTAAACCTCCCCGGCTAGATGATCCAAACCATTTACTCAAGAACACTAAGGGGCCTTTAGCGTTATGGACTAAAGGCTTTTTGGTGAACACCATTAATCCTTTCACGGTGTTCTTTTGGGCCTCGGTCATGACTGGGGTCATTCTGGAACGCGATTACGATGGACAGCAGGCCTCACTTTTCTTTGCGGGTATCTTAGGAATGATTGTCTTTACAGATTCCCTGAAAGTGATACTAGCGAAGAAAATTCGCCATAAACTAACGCCTCGCCACCTCTGGTGGGTACGCCGGGTAGCGGGAATTGCCTTGATATTTTTCGCTGGCGTACTGGCCGTTCGGGTGTTAATTTGATTTGGTACTTTTGCAGCAAATTGAGGGCTCAAATACCACAAGGCTACTTTTGAGCCAATACTAAACAGCTCGGGTGTTGAAAAAAGCGCTAACTAATTTTCTTAAGTTTCTGTTATTCCTCAGCGTTGGGCTGGTGATCCTCTATTGGGTGTATCAGAAACAAAATGCGGCTTATCAGGCCGAATGTGAGCTTAAAGGCATTGCCGAGGCGGATTGTAGTCTGCTGCAAAAAGTCCTCACCGATTTTGCTTCTGCTGATTACTTCTGGCTATTGATGGTTTTGCTTTGCTTTACCATTAGCAATATTTCTCGAGCGGTACGTTGGAATATGCTACTGCGGCAACTGGGCTTTATGCCGCGCCTGATCAATGGTTTCTTGACCATCATCCTGGGCTACTTTGCTAATCTGGGCCTACCCCGCGTGGGCGAAGTGGTACGGGCTGGAACCATGGCGCGTTACGAAAAAATACCCGTAGAAAAAGTGATGGGTACGGTAGTGGTAGACCGGGTTATTGACGTGATCAGCATCCTGCTAGTCACTGCTTTGGCGCTTGCACTGGAATTTGATACCCTCTGGGCCTTTCTGCAAGAAAATAACGCACTGGGCGAAAAACTGAGCGAAAATTCTACGCTACTAATCGGTTTAGCTTTGTTAGGTGTGCTGGGCCTGGTGGGGCTCTATCTCATGCGCAAGCGTTTACAGCAAACCAAACTCTACCAAAAGATTAGTGGTATTCTCATGGGCTTTGTAGAAGGCCTACAGACCATTAGCAAGCTTGATAAACCGTTCTTGTTCGTCTTGCACAGCATCAACATTTGGTTGATGTATTTCCTTATGACCTACGTCTGCTTCTTTGCCTTTGAACCCACGGCGCATCTATCAGCTAGTATTGCTTTGGTGGTCTTCGTCTTTGGTGGTTGGGGGATTGTTATTCCTTCTCCGGGGGGAATGGGCACTTATCACTTCTTAGCTACTACAGCCTTGGGCTTTTATGGTATAGCGGGTGATGACGGATTTTCCTGGTCTAATATCTCTTTCTTCACCATTCAGATTGGCTGCAATATTTCGATCGGCATTTTAGCCCTGATCCTTCTACCGGTCATCAACCGTTCAACAGCGGATGGTTCGCCGCCCGATGAAGAGGCAGCTATCGGTTAAATGAACATTGGGTTAGGTCGAATATAGCTGCTAAATTATAGGCGTTCAAAACCTCAGCTAGTAGAAGGCAGAACGTAGAGAGCAGAAAAATACGCTGATCTCTTTATACCCTTTACCCTATTCTTTCTACCCTATACCCTATTCCTTCTACCGGGAGGTTGGGCTTCGATTACGAATGCCTTATAGCATTCTCCGGGCCCAACTCCACCTTAAATGACGAAGCTGCAAGCTACTGGAGTAGCCTACAGCTTCGGATAATTCCTTTGTCATACCTAAGTTCGCTTTGGGAGAACTCAGTCATTCTATTCAGGAAGGGAATCCCTATTCCGGGAAGGCGCTCTGCCAAGCTAGCATACCTCCGGTTAGGTTTCGTACATTCTTGAAGCCCGCCTGTTGCAAAAAGCCTTGAGCCATTCCACTACGGGCGCCAGAGCGGCAATACATGATCACCTCTTTATCACGGTGTGCCTCCAATTCATCCAAAGCACCGGTAATAGTTCCTACCGGAATAAGGGTGCCGCCGATATTAAAGGCATCGTGCTCACCAGGTTCACGTACATCGATTAATACAAAATCGGTATCGCCGCTGTCCATGCGGTCTTTCAATTCCTTTACACTAATATCCATAAGGGCGTTTTTTGATGTGAGCTTCGGGTTTTAGTTAGCTGACAACTAATCGTATTCGCACTCCCCGAACCTCACCTTACTTTATTACAATTAACCGTTGTGGGGCTGTATAGTTGCCCGCTTGGTCTTGGAGGCGCACAAAGTAAGCACCTGCTGGTAAGGTACTGATATTTAGTGTCTCGGCGTAAGCCTGCTGGAGAATCAGTTGCCCGGTGTTCGCAAACACTTCTACCGTGGCTTTACTGGCCCACTCGGGTCCTTGCAGATAAACTAGATCACGGCTTGGATTGGGGTAGATTAATAACCGTTCTTCCGCCAAAATATCATCAGTAGAAGTAGTTCCTACTGGTGGATCACCAGCCATGACTGGGCGTAGCATCAATGAACCATTGGTAACACCAGAAATAGGTTCCCACCCGGCACCCGGATTAACAAAAATATTATTGAGGCCGCGTGGACGATTGCGGTCATAGCCTACGGCAATGCAACGCCCAAATTGGCAGGTAGTACCCTGTTCCCAGCCTACGTAGAAGGTGCCAGCAGGAATTTCTAGCGGGGCTGGTTCTCCGGCAATATCTAGTAATTCGTAAGAAGTGAAACCCTGTAGGGAATCGAAAAACGTACTGGCGTAGGCTGGCATGTACTCTACACTGTATTCTGGGGTGTCGTCCAATTCACCAATCCAAATATTGATCATCATTTCCTGATCAGTGAAATCTTCTATGGTATGAGGGAAGTGGAAACGTACCCCCTGAATAGTATCGGGTACTGAGGCTTCAAAGCGTACTGCAATCTGTTGGTCTCTACTGGCCTCGATAGCACTCTCGGCAGTTCCATCATCGTAAGCAAAATAATTGCTGAAGACGGTAGTGCGGCTCACCTCATCATTGCGTGCTACAAAGTCTAGACCATCCTGCGAAGTATTCTCAAGGGTGTAAGTGAGCTCAAACGCTAGAAACTCATCTTCGTCTTCAAAGTCAGTACTGGACATACTGGCGGTGTATGGCCCCCAAACATCACTGAAGCCCGTAGGGTCGCCCATAAGGCTGTAGGCTCGGTTGATCGGTACGCCAGCGTCTATGTTGGCTTCCAGGTTATTAAACAGCGTAGGAACGGAGCCAAAGGGAATAATTCCCGTAGTCTCCTCTTGCAATAGCACCCCAGAAGGGCTAGCGTTTTGGGCCGTAGAGAACAGGTTATAAACACCAATATCAATACTATCCGATAGCTCCGCATTTAGCTGAGGCTGGAAGTGCCGCCACGGCATACTACTGTAGTTCTCCAAGATAAAATCCGGAGGGCGAGTAAAGGCAATATCATTGAAGAAAGCACTCGCTAAGGGGTTATCGTCCAGGCGCAAGTAATCCAGGTGCCAGTTGTCACGGAAACCAGCACGATCACTGTAATTCACAAAACGGAACTGAAAGCGGTCATGCTGAAAAGGTGGACTGATATTCTCCGAGTAAAAGCGGAAGGTATCTTGCTCAAAGAAAGGCTGGTTGGCGGGGATGCCCGTAAACTCCCGTACCGATACCCAATCACCGCCCGCATCGCGGAATTGTAGCACCATACTATCCCGTATTTCTGGACGATCCGATAAACCTCCTCGTTGTAGCCAGAAGGAAAGCGTTAGGTCGCCGGAAGAGGTATTAAGGTAGGTAGAGGTTAGACGGTCTGCTTCACCGTAGCCGCCACCGTAAGGGCGACCACGATTGGTAATTCCGTCGAAAGTAGCTACGCCAATGGAACGCGGATTAATAGGCAGTTCAGTGTTGACATATACCTCCTGATCTAGCCAAAACTCATTAGCTGGCACTGGACCAGCGTAGGAAAAATCATCGTACAAGGGTGGAGAGATAGAGGACACATCTAAACGAAAAGCGTAGTGTGTTGTATCACAGATGCCAAATTCATCACAAAGCACCAGGCACAGGGAATCTGTCCCCGCAAAGCGGCTGGCGCGATAGATAAACTCATCCGTTGGGCCGCTATAATCGGTAAAGTAGGCTACTTGATCACGGCCTTCGTAGTTGTCTACACAATCCACGAAAAAGTTGCAACGCAATGCGCCTGGTAAGTTGTTGGGAGCCGTAAGCTGAACAACTTCATTTTGTTCTACAGAAATGGCTGGCGGAAAATTATTTAAACCTGCCCGGCGAATGAGAAAACTGAAGGTCTGCTGGTCCGAGCATTCCGTTCCCGCACTATTGCAGTAAGCAATTGTAAAGGTCTCCGTTTCCACGGATATTCCGGGGAGTGCTTCGTAGGTCAAGTTGTTATCACTGAGTGTCAGGTTGCCAAAGGAGAGCATGTCGCAATCCAAACAGCCATAAGAGCCATTTTCCCCGAGGCCAGAGGTGTCCAAATCCACGGTTTCCATGAAGATATCTCCTGCTGTTATGGGGATAAATCCCATTTCTTCGGGTATAGTGCAATCATCGTTCTTTTCCAAGCCCTTCACAAAAGTGGTATTGGGAAGGAATTGGGCATGTTGTTGATTGTAATAGGTCTCCACTTGTGAGTTGCCGGAAATCGGCACCTCGCGTTGGGCGAAAAGAGGGAAAGCCAGGAGTGCGCAACAAATAGTAGTAGCTATTATTCTCATTTCTCGTAATTGTTATCGTCTTTCCTTGTGGGAACGCAAAAGCCAGGGTTTTAGTGTAATCTACCTAGTATCGTAACTCCCTGGCAGATCGTGTACCAAACCCTGGCCCTTGCGGTTTTATGTTTGAGTGATTGATATTACAGGCGCTTAAAAGCCACCCGTGGTATCAACCGGTGCTGTCAAATCGTTTTCTGGTGGTAAGCCACCGCTATCGCTGGGCGGTGCATTGATTTCCACTTCTGTGACACAGCCGCTTGGTACCTCACTTTGTAGGTATACTTTGATTTCTGAACCGCGCAGAATTTTCCCCCCGGGCTTGTAGGCGGGTTCTTGGCGATAAACGTAAGCATCTGCAGGGATGGCAACATCACCTACCGTTTCGCCTAAGCGCAAATCTAGCCCTGGTAATAGAAAGCGTACCTCACTGAGCTGCTTACAACGCAAAGCAGGAGTGCGCACGTAATCGTCTTTGGACTTCGATACGACAAACTCCAAGGTGCTACCCTGTAGCACTTTTACGCCCCGGCGTACGTCAGAGGGTAGGTATTTGCGACCCTGATAGAAGAAGTGCAGAATAGTACTATCCCCCAATTTCGCATCAAACACAGTCTCGCGTACGCTGGCCTTTACCTGCAGGTTATTAAGCAGACGCCGGTAACGACTCAATTCATCATTGGCATCCTCGAAAGAAGGAATCGGTACCTCGCGGGGTTGGCCAATAGTGGTGAGGTAAATTGTACGGTTTTTCTTGATTCGTTCTAGTGCCTCGGGCTCTTGATCAATCACCAAGCCAATGGTGCTGCTCATATCGTAGGGGGCCTCTGACATGCTTACGCTAAATCCACGATTACGCGCTTTACGGGTAGCATTTTCAATACTCATGCCCTCGTAGTTCTCTACCTGCACAGAGCTGCCATGACTGGTATACAAGCTGAGAAAAACATTGAGCAGCAAAAAGCAAATCACCAATAAGCCCAACATTGCTGCGAGGTTACGCAAGAAAAATCCAGTCTGTAAGAAGTCCAACGCTCGCCGCCACCACTGCGGCTTTTGCGTTGTTTCAGAAGGTTGTTCGGTCATAGTTTTTTTCGGTGTCTCTTTAGCAAGTTGTAGGGGTGCAGGTGGGGGCGGACTAGGAGCTACTGGTTCTGGTTGTACTTCCACTGGAGGAGGGGGAGCTTGCTCTACCACCAGGGGAGTAGCGGGCACGGGTTCCGTCGCAGTTTCATACTTTCCAAAGCCGTATTCCAAAATCTTCTTGATAAAAGCGGCAGGCTTATAACCAGCCAAGGCTGCCTGGTGGAAAATAGCGGTAGCGGGGGTCATACCGGGCAGTGAGTTCACTTCAATGACCTGCGTCTCTACCTTGCCATCTTCCAGTATGCGTACAAATGCATCAATGCGGCAATACCCTTCTACGTCCAGGAGTTTTGCTACGCGTTCCAGGGTGCGCTGCACTTGTTCTAGTACTTGTTGGTAAGAAAAACCAGCTATCGCTAAACGTGCAGGAGTAAGGTTTTGGCCTTCACCCGCCAGGAATTTTTCTTCTAGTGAAAGCACCTCACCGCTGGCCAGTGTTTCACTAGGTTCAAAGATTTCGTAGCGAATCTTTCCATTGTCTTCCCGGTGGGTAAGCATACCTCCGGTGATTTCGAGGAAGTGGATACCCGCATCTTTTTCGACTAGCTGCTCAAAAAGGATTTCTGTTTTATGGGAAAATTCCTCTTTGGCTTTCAGTTTTAGCTGGCGGCGTTGCTCACTTTCCTGATCTGGATTAAGTTGGAAAATCAGCTGAGTGTAAGCCTCTAGCTGCAGTCGGTCACGGATCACCTTTACGGCGGAACTACAGCCATCGTCTACCGGTTTAGCCACAAGTGGGTAGCCGAAAGTTTCTTCCACGCGTTCGCAAAAACGCGTGTTGTTAACTTCATAGTCTTCCTTAGTGAGCAGGAGCTGATTAGCTACCGGAAGGTTGTGTTTGCTCAGCAAACGCAGGGTCCGATATTTATCAATAGTGATGCTTGATGACTTGATGCCAGAGCCATTGTAGGGCAGTTGACGGGCCTCCAGTTCCATTTGGATTTGGCCGTCCTCACCTGGTCTGCCGTGTAAAGCGATGAATACACCGTCCACTTTTTGTGCCAGGCTATCGTAGGTCAGTTCCTCTGGGGCAAATACTACATTGGCGGAAGCATACTTATTGGTCAGGGCAGAAAACTCTGTACGAATCTGCTCCAGCAGAGGATGCTTTTTCCAAGAGAGGATCTTATCCTTAATGTCGTCCGCATTGTCCTTCAGGAGCAGGTTGATCGGTAGCTGATAAAGCTGGTGTTTCCGATCCGAGCCCGTTAAGAAAACAGGTACTGGTTCGAATTCAACGGAGCTGGCTAGTTTTTCAAAAATATTCCGGCCACTTTCCACAGAAATATGGCGTTCGAAGGAATAGCCGCCCAAGACTACCGCAATGCGTTTCTTTTGATTTTCGCCGGCTTGTAAAACACTGATGTTTTGGTCCAACTGCCGTAGCAATTGTCGCCATTGTTCTTGCTCAGGCTGGTCTGCCAGGCGTTCCTGCAAAGAGATCCGAATAATCAGACTCAAGAACTGGCTGGGATTTAAACCAATTTCGGCTGCCTGGTGGAAGAAGAACGAACTGGGCAACATCCCCGATGTGGTATTCGGATCGTTGAGATAGATGGTGCCTTCTGGCGTGTAGAAACCATCGATCCGCGCGTAGACTTGAAAGCCGAGTTTATTGAACAGGTGCTCGCATTCGCGCCGAATAGCTTCAATAGCTTCCGTTGGCAGGTCAATGGGCGTTTCCTTACGGGAAAGCCCTGGCATATATTTTGAGCGGTAGTCGAAAACCTCACCACCTTTGATGATTTCGGTAGGGGGCAGGGCCGTAACCGAACCATCTTCTGTGCGGAGTACAATACAAGAAAATTCCTTGCCAGAAATGAAGGATTCCAGTATGACGGTCGCCTCAGTTTGCGCAGCCTCCAAGACAAAAAGCTGGCTCAGGTGCTCCGCTTCCGCGGTTTGGGTATTCAGGAAATGAAGCAAGTCTTCCGGGTGATAGATCGTCTGGCTTGTACTACCCAGTTTGGCTTCCAGTGGAAAGCCCAAGCCATCGCGAATATCTGCTAAGACTTTGACGTATTCTACACGATCGTAATCAGAACGATCATGCCATTCTTCCAGCGGGATCAATTCGCGGAAAAAGGCACGATTGACGGCCATTTCAAACCCTTCCAGGCCTGCTTTTTCTTCAATTATACTAACGCCAATCGATGACCCCTGATTGGCGGGGCGGATAACCAGCGGGAAACCAATGGTCTGGCTGGCTTGGGCGTATAGTTGGTGTACGTCGGCGGTAACCCACTCGCTGCGTGAAAGCTTTTGCACCTCCGGGCAAGCAAAGCCCTTTTGCTGCATGAGCTCCTTCTGCAGTGCCTTGTCCATGCCGATCTCACTGGCCTGCACGCCACTTCCGGTGTAGGGGATCTGGAGCTCTTCTAGCTGGCGCTGTAATTCACCATCCTCGCCATAGATGCCGTGTAGCGCCAAGAAAGCCACGTCGATGTGCTCGCTTATAGCTTCGGGAGCAATGGGTTGGCCAATTGCTCCCAACATCTTCACTTGATCATCCTTAGACGATGTGCCCAGGCTTTCGCCGTAGATTTGAAAATTATTGGCGGAGTCCGGCAAGGCAGCTACCGGAGGGTAGAAATCACGAATACTACCTTTATATACATATTCCCAATCGAGCAGAACCCAATTGCGATGGCTATCCACAAAAATTGGAACCGGAGTAAACAGGCTTTGATTCAGATTGTCGTACACCGTACGACCACCGGCGAAGGAAATCTCTCGTTCCCGTGAAGGGCCTCCGAAAAAGATACCAACTCTAATTTTCATATACACTTATCGCTTGATGGCTTGTTGAAAACCCATTTGCAGTCAATTATGGGTATTTTAACAAGCGCTAACTCACAACTAATTGCAGCAGGGCAGCGTTTGTAGTGATTGGGCAATATGCGCCCAATTAGCCAAGTTGTAGTTGCTTTGGTTTGACCAGGGGCAAAGTTAGCTAAATTATGGTTTCAGCATGAGCACATGATTATACGTTAGTGTTGCTTGTTTAATTGTTCAGGGGTGAGGATAATTTGCATGCTGAATTTTATTACATTCACCCAATAATTTTTGATTTTAAACCCTATTGGCGATTATTAAATAGGTGTTAAGGTGATTTTAGCAGAATTTAATTTTTTAATTCTCGCTTTTTTTGACACTTTTGCGCCGATTAACCTTAAATGTGTGATGACTATGGCAGAAAAAGAACAAATAACACGTTATTCCGACGCTGATTTGGCGGAATTTCAGGCCATCATCGAAAAGAAAATTGAGCAGACAGAGCAACAGCTAGAGAGCTTGAAAGATCAGATTCGAGAAATTTCGGAAAATACGAGCGATGAACACGGCGGTGACTGGGTAGATGATAGCTCGATTAGCTCGGATATCGAAATGCTAAATAATATGGCCCTGCGTCAGCAGAAATATTTACGGGACTTGAACAACGCGATGCTACGTATCAAGAATAAAGTGTACGGTATCTGCGTGGTAACCCGTGAACTTATCGACAAGCGCCGCTTGTTGGCGGTACCTACGACCACCAAGAGTTTAACTGCGAAGACTGACTTGCGTCGGAAGGAGGAAGAACGGATGACGCACCGCATTACAGATAACCCTTATGTGAAGCAAGCAAAAGGACGGCCTAAAAAGAAGTAATATTGTAGTAGAAGTAGATCTGTTTTACTTCTCCTCAATAGCAAATCCCTTATCGGAAGGTATCCCCCTCTGATAAGGGATTTATATTTTCTAGCTTAGTTGTTTAACATTAAAACCACCAAAGACACCAAGTTCACCTAAGTTTTTTGAACCATATCCCACCTACGCATTGCTTCGGTGGACTAGAAGGCATTTAAGGGTCATATAAGGGGATGGTATTTCCAATAATTCAATAACCCTTAAACATCCAAACCCTCTAACTTTTCAACTAATTCAAACTCCATAAATCAATTGCTGACACACAAATACGCAGGTGCAAAATCAACAATTACGGCCATTGATGTACAGACGCATTGCAATGCGTCTCTTCGGCAGGATGCTTACGATCATTTTTTGCAGAAGAACTAACTAGGGCCAAAGGCCCAACCAAATACACCAATTCAACTAAACCAACTAATATCTATCCCCTCCAACGGCCGCGTACCATACTGTTTCCCCTGAGCCGTCATTTTGATGAGGTAAGCCAAACGTTGCTCAGCCACTTCGCGGCGCATGCCAGCCTCGGCGATCCAGCCAATTTTGAGGCGTTTATAGAAGTGTGAGAAGGACTGGAAGGTCTCCCAAACGGCTTTATCTGCTTGCAACTGTTCACTAATCCAGGCTGGAATTTCAAAAGAATCGGTCGGTTTACCAATTTGGTCTACAATGGCGGGCGCATAGCCAGCGGGTGTCATTAAGCTCAGGTGTTCTAGTTTCCAGAAACGTTGGCGGTTCAGTTCCGATAGGTAACTCTTCTTAGGGCGGCGGGGAGTGATGCGCTGTACTCGGCCACCTTCACCGTGTTTTTTAACCACCCCGTCGATCCAACCAAAGCAGAGGCACTCTTCCACCAGGTCATCATAAGGCAGGGTGGGTTTACCCGTATCTTTGCGCCACATTTGCAGCCACACCTCCGTCTTTTCTTGATGATTTTCCTGGAGCCAGGCGCGCCATTCAGAACGTTTGCGTGGATAGAATACTTCAGTTATTTCGGGCATGCTGGTCTACTTTCTGACTAAGCTAAGAAATCTACCAAAAAACGAAGGCCGAAACCAGCCTATAATAAAGCTGGTTTCGGCCCCACGATTGTTTAGAATACCTAAGCATCTAAACTATGCGATCAAGCGATGATTAGAACTTGATAGAGAACTCGTAGCTATCGTCATTGCCAGTATCATTCTCGTTTACAGCATCTACGCGAAGCATGTAGTAAGTGCTATTGGCAAATACTACAAATACGTCACCTTCTGCTACTTGAGAAGAGTTAGGTACGGTGGTCTCGTTACCGTTGGCACAGTTAGTAGAAGTACCGTCAGACAAAGTGATACCTGCAGTAGAGAAGGCATCAGCAATAGGCTCTTTCTTGTCGATAGCAGCGAAGTCGAATCCTTCAATTGCTGTCTGATCAATGCGGACCATATCCGCACCGTTTACGGTGCCAATCTGGCGCAACCAGTTGAAAGTACCTGGGTTCATGGTACAATCTAGACCAAGGTCACGGATCTCTGCATCAGCGTCAGCTGAACCAGTACCATTACCAGTATCCAAGTCCAAACCACCTGTTCCAGCAGGGCCTGCTTGGTTTAATAGCACACCAGTGATAGTAGAAGTCAATGGCGTTCCAGGAAGATCAACAGTAGCGATAGTAAGGTTCGTAGAAGCTACTTCACCATCATCAGCAGTAACTGTGAAAGTATAAGTAGTAAAATCGCCAACCTGCTCCGATCCACTTGGAGTAATGTCGATTTCGTAAGTGACACCGTCCTTGTCGGCACCAACAATCAAAAGTGGGTTATTGGAAGTCAAAGCGCCACCGTTAATTGTAAAACGATTGGAAGCCAATTTATCCGTACCCTCAGTAATTTCCAAGGTGTTCAATTGAGCGTCACCAGTAGTTAGGCGCACCTTAACGGCAAAACCTTCATTGATGATCACATCGCTGTCACCAGATAGGAAACCGGGGTCTGGAGCAAGCGAAATATCAGGACCAAGTGGGTTAACAACCACTGGATCATCGCCACAAGAAGTAAAGAATAGGGCGGTCAATACAAGACCCAATCCAGCTAGCTTAAGCACAAACTTTTGCATCGTGTTAATTGGTTTTATGAGAAAAAGTTGTCGGGTTGATCCGACTATGAAGTTGTGAAAAATTCGGTTCTAAAGACGCCCCAAAGCGTCGTTATGTTGTATTTACAGGGGCAAATATGTAGTTTTTGGGGGAATAATGGTTCGCGTCTTGCATATTTAATACTACCGTAACGCCTTCCGTACTCGTTTTTAATTTTCCTTAAGACGCTGGAAAAATAGCCTCGTCACGCACCCTAGCTCCTTAAATCAAGAATATCCTGACAAATAGTTGACCCGCCGGGAATTGATAAGCCAGCATGGCCTTTAATTTATCCTTAGCTTTGCGGGCTTAGGAATCAACGCCCGAATCAACAGATGAAAGTAACGGAGTACTTTAAGCAGGCTAATGATCAAACTTTGATCTCCTTTGAGGTCCTTCCTCCTTTGAAAGGAGGGCAGATGCAGGATATTTTCAATGCCCTTGATCCCCTAATGGAATTCAAGCCACCTTTCATTGATGTCACCTACCATCGCGAGGAGTTCATCTACAAAAAGCGTAAAAGTGGCTACTACGAAAAAACGGCCATTCGCAAACGTCCTGGTACCGTTGGAATCTGTGCTTCTATTATGCACCGCTACGGTGTAGATGCTGTTCCGCACCTTATTTGTGGAGGTTTCACCCAGGAGGATACGGAAAATGCGTTGATCGACCTGCATTTCCTAAACGTAGATAATGTGTTAGCGCTGCGTGGAGACGCTCGAAAATTTGAAGGGAAGTTTATTCCCGAAGAGGGGGGACACGAATACGCACTGGATCTGGTGAAGCAGGTAGGAGATATGAATAGCGGGAAGTACCTGGATTCTAATATCGAAAATGGTGCTGCTACTGATTTCTGTATTGGTATTGCCGGATATCCGGAAAAGCACTTCGAGGCGCCAAATTTGGAACTCGATCTTCATTATACCAAAGCCAAAATTGATGCGGGGGCGGACTACATCGTTACCCAAATGTTCTTCGATAATCAGAAGTATTTCGATTACGTAAAGGCTTGTCGCGACGCCGGAATCACAGTGCCAATTGTGCCAGGGTTAAAACCAATTACCAAGAAATATCAACTAAACAGTATCCCTCGCTTGTTTCATGTAGATATGCCCGGTGATCTAGTAAAGGCCGTCACCAAGGCCAGTACAGCGGAAGCGCGTATCGAAGCGGGGATAGAATGGTGTATTGCCCAAAGTAAAGAACTAAAGGAGGCTGGTGTACCCTGCCTACACTATTATACCATGGGTGATTCTTCCACTATCCGCAAGATTGCCGAGGCCGTATACTAACACTTGGCAGCTAGATTCCTGATTGACTAAAAAACGGTTCTTATGGCTAAGTTTTTTCCCCAGCTCAGTACGGCCTTGCAAAACTTTATTGCGGACCAACAAATGTTCTTTGTGGCTACCGCTGACGTTGACGGGCGAGTTAACCTTTCACCCAAAGGGTTAGATTCGCTGAAGGTACTGGGGCCGGAGCGGATTATTTGGCTCAACCTTACCGGCAGCGGAAACGAAACGGCTGCGCATCTTCTGGCCGTAAACCGTATGACCTTAATGTTCTGCTCTTTTGCGGGTAATCCTCTCATTTTACGGGTCTACGGCACAGCCCGGGCGGTATACCCCGGAGACGAGGAGTGGGATACACTGGTAGCGTCTTTTCCGCGCTTAGATGGTGCTCGGCAGATCTTTGATCTACAGATTGAAAGCGTACAGACTTCCTGTGGTTATGCGGTACCCCTCTACGATTATGTGGGGCAAAGAGATCGCCTGTTTCAATGGGCGGAGCAAAAAGGGGAAGAAGGTATCAAACAATACTGGGTGGATAGGAATGCTAAGAGTATCGACGGCAAGCCTACAGGAATGCGTGCACCGGATTCTACGCAATAGCTTTGTGCGTTTTGCAGTATCTTGAGACAACCATTTTGCCAGAGCAGGCAGATCAAATAAAGCTCCAACTATGTCTGAAAAATCCGATCGTTTAGCCAGTCTACTGGAAGATTATCCAGAATTGGGTACCGGCTTACATGAGTTTATGGATGAGGAGGAGAATCAGCTGGTTGGCCTGGTTGGTATTTTCTCGGTGCTCCAACTCCGTCTTCGGTCGGTTTTGTCTTTGCTTCCACAAGTAGCACCATCTGAGGAGGACCGACCTGGCCCAGGACATTAAAATGCCAAGCTTTGGATAAAAACACTGCTATACTCATTACTGGAGCTACCGGATTTATTGGCTCCTATGTGGTGCGTCAATTACTGGCGGCTGGCTACACGCGTTTGTATGGCCTGCGCCGAACGGATAGTACTTTAGAATTGCTAGGTAATAGCGCCGAACGACTTACTTGGCGAACCGCAGATATTACTGATTACTTTGCTTTAGAAGATGCCTTCGAAAATATGGAGGTCATCATCCATTGTGCGGCGCTGGTTTCCTTCCAGCCGGCCGATAAGGAACGCCTGCTAACGGTCAATCGTGGCGGTACTCGCAATGTTGTCAATGCGGCCTTGCACCATAAAGTTGAGCGCCTGGTTTACATCAGCTCCGTTGCGGCGCTGGGCCGAAATACACCAGGGCAATTGACTACCGAAAAGAGCAAGTGGGAAGATGGCCCCAAGGTGTCGCAGTATTCACGCAGTAAATTTCTATCGGAATTAGAGGTTTGGCGAGGACAAGCGGAGGGCCTATCGGTTGCTATTCTGTACCCTTCGATTGTATTAGGTGGAGGCCGGTGGACCGAAGGCAGTGTGAAGCTGTTTGACTATGCCGCTGGAGCACCATCTTTTTATCCTAGCGGAAATACAGGAGTAGTGGATGTTCGCGACGTGGCACAGGCAACCCTCTTGGTGTTGGAGCGTGGGGAGGATGGTGACACCTTTTTGTTAAACGGCAGCAATGTTAGTTACAAAAAACTTTTGCGGCAGATGGTGACCGCTTTTGGGCATCCCCCTCCTGCTAGAAATCTCCCCTACAGCGCCGCCCGTTGGTTGGCTCGTTTAGAAGGGATTCGATCATTTCTCACCAGAAGCGCACCTTTGCTAACGCGTGAAACGGTACAGTCTACCTATCAAAACCTTGTTTACGATAGCAGCCAATCTGAGTTGGTTTTAGGTTTGCGTTATCACGATCTGGAGAACACTATTCAAGAAACCGCAGCACTATACAAAGCAAGCAAAGAAAAAGGATATGGAGTGCTGCCGATCGCATAGACAGCACCCCGTCAATATTTCGCCGTTTTACGGGTTAACGGCAACTTGTAGGAACTCAGCCTTACTCTCCGGACTGATCTCTCCTTGATGACTTGCCAGGAGATTACCCTCCTCGTCAATGATACAGACATAACACTCGGTTATATCGTCTATTTCTAGTAGTTCGGCGTACTTCATTTTGTCGCCGTAGAAGCAGGCAACATTAGCGTGCAGCTCGGCGGGGATACCACTACGCATGCCAGAATCGATCCAACTACGAGCAAGACGGTAGCCGCCACCCATCATCGGGATTTCATAAAAATTCACGCCCTGTTCCTTCAATTCCTCCTCCCAGAAGGCCTGCCAGTTGTTTGACTGTAACTGTGGCTTCATGTATTTGGCGCCTTTTTCAAAAACAAGAGTAACCATAGTGACGGCACCATTGGCTACTTCTGGGAAAGTGACCTTTTCGCCAGAAAGCAGTTGCGCCTTTAGTTCGGGGAATTGTTGATCGTTCATAGTGATGTCCGATTTAGAAGAACTGCAGCTAAAGCAGAGAAAAGTAAAGAGAGCAAATACACTTAAAAATTTCATCATTTGGTTATTACTAGTTGCGTTCAAGTCAATAACTTAAACCACAACCTTTCGGGTTAAACAATAGGCGTTAGCCCTGATCTTAGGATCAGAATGAGCAGTACGCCTTAAAAAATAGAGAGATTTTTCAGGTAGATGGGTGGGATCACTCGAGTGTGATGATTGCGAAACAAGCAGTTGAGCATTAGGTTGTTAGCATTCCTTTTTTCAGACTTTATTCCCTTTCGGAAGTACTCCGATCAGTAGCTAACGTTAAGATATTGCTAAAGCTGTCAATAAAAATAAACGCATTGGCATCATTACCGTCTAAAGGAAAAACGCGGAAACAAATATGTCCGATAGAATTAAGCATTTGTACCAGCGTGCCGGTTTTGGCGCTAGCCCCGAAGAATGGGAACAGCTAAAACGACAAGGTTTTTCAGGAGCGCTGGATCAACTATTTACCCAAGCTCAGGCAGCACCTCCACTAACGGTCGCTTCCTTCGAAGATCTGGCTGAAGCCACCATGAAAGACCGACGTAAGGCGGGCCGGCTGCTCACTCAATCGTATGCGCTAGAGTGGCTCGATCGAATGACTGACCCCACGGAGAGTGCGTTGCTAGAACGCCTCACCCTGTTTTGGCACGATCACTTTGCTTGTCGCTCTTTATTCGGGCATCTGGCTATTCAGCAATTGAGCACGTTGCGGGAGCACGCCCTGGGTTCGTTTCGTGATCTCTGTTTAGCGGTAGCTAAGGACCCATCCATGATCCGTTACCTGAATAACCAGCAGAACAAGAAAAACAGCCCCAACGAAAACTTCGCTCGTGAACTGTTAGAGCTATTCACCATTGGGCGGGGTAACTATACAGAGCAAGATATCAAGGAAGCCGCCCGGGCCTTTACCGGTTGGGGCAGCAACTACAAAGGAATCTATCGTTTCCGTGCTCGCGACCACGATTATGGGCAGAAAACCTTCTTTGGGCAAAGCGGTCGTTTCAATGGCGAAGACATTATTCGGATCATCTTAGATCGTAGAGAATCGGCTGAGTTTCTGGTTCGTAAATTTTGGGACTACTACGTAAGTGCTCCTGCGGATGAAGGTCTGATCCAGGAGCTTACTACCGTCTACTACGAGAGTGATTATCATACGGAGACCCTTCTACGGCATCTCTTTACTGCGGATTGGTTCTACGAGCAACGTTTCCGGGGTGGTCAAATCAAGTCGCCGATTGTCTTGCTGATTGGCCTACGCAAAACCTTGGGCCTACAGTTTGGTAAGCCTGCAGCTCAAGCGCGCTTGCTGCGTGCACTGGGGCAAACGCCTTTTGATCCACCGAATGTGGCGGGGTGGCCAGGCGGGCGGCACTGGATTGATAATGCTACCCTCATGCTCCGTCTCAACATTGGGGCAGGATTATTGAGTAAGCGCGAACTGGATCTTCGCTTTCGTGATCAGCCAGAATTAGAAATTCTCTCGGACCCTAGTACTCGAAGATTGGAGGCTGCAGTTGACCTTCAGTCGTTACTCACCATGATGACGGGTACTGATCTGGCCACTGATTTTGGTACACTAAGTGACTACCTACTGCCCGGACCAAGCCGAATAGATATGACGAGCCTTGCGGGTCTTATCGACAATACCGAAGGCGAAGAACGCTTGCGTCGTATGTTATTGGTCTTATTCTCTCTTCCCGAATTTCAAACTTGCTAAGATGAAAAGGAGAACTTTTCTTAAAAATACTGGCCTGGCCTCTGCTGCTCTTTGGGCACCTTCTTTCTTGAATCACCTCCCAGGGCAGACAAATGGAAAAATTTTGATTGTCATCCAGCTTTCCGGAGGTAATGATGGTCTCAATACCATTGTACCCTACCGGAACGATAAATATTATGAACTGCGGCCAGATCTTGCCATTAGCGATAGCGAAGTATTGCGAGTGACGGACGAGTTGGGCTTTAATCCCTCCCTCTCTGATCTGCAAACACTGTATGACGAAGGCTGGGTCAGCATCGTGAATAATGTGGGTTACCCCAATCCTAATCGCTCCCATTTTCGGAGTATGGATATTTGGCAAACCGCCTCTGATAGCCGTGAATACTTGACCAGTGGCTGGTTGGGCCGTTATCTTGATAGCCAGTGCAGTGGATGTGAATCACCGCACTACGCCCTGGAGCTGGGGCAAGGTTTGAGCCTAGCCTTAAAAGGAGAACAACGTTTGGGATTTGCCATGAATGACCTCCGCCAGATGGAGCGTACAAATAAGAATCCCTTACTATCCTATTTGGGGCAAAAGCATACCCACGAGCATGAGCACGAGGAGGTAGCCTATTTATACAAAACGTTACTGGATACCCAGTCGAGCACTAAGTACCTGCTGGAACAAACGGGTGGACGAAGAAGCCGCGCCAATTTCCCCGCTACGCCATTTGGGCGTGATTTACGTCAGGTGGTAGAACTTATTTTAGCGGGTAATACCAGCAAAGTCTATTATGTGTCTTTAGGTGGCTTTGATACACACGCCAACCAAAAGGGGCCGCAGGGGCGCTTGCTTTCTATCTACGCTGAGGGTGTGAAAGCTTTGGCGGAAGAATTGAATAAGCATAACCTTTGGCAAGATACGCTGGTGATGACCTTCTCCGAGTTTGGGCGGCGCGTAGCACAAAATGGATCTAAAGGTACCGACCATGGCGCAGCTAGTAACCTTTATCTTATGGGTGGAAACCTACGCCAAGCTGGTTTCTACAATGATGGGCCTGACCTCACTAACCTAGACAAAGGAGATCTGAAGTACCAGGTGGATTTCCGCAACGTTTACGCCAATGTACTGGATAGCTGGCTCGGCGCCTCGAGCAATGGTATCTTGAATAAGCGCTTTGATGATTTGGGAATTATCTAGTCGATCTACAGCTGACACTCGCCGATAAAAAGTTTCGTGTTGCGTGGTAAATCCTGTAATTTGGGGAAGTGCTCAGTTAGAAGAGTACTTGAACTAAAATCCAAATTACTGTAATGAACGCACACGAAATCGATTATCGCATTTTCGGTGAAGAAATGCAATTTGTAGAGATTGAATTGGATCCCTACGAGACCGTCGTAGCCGAAAGCGGCAGCTTTATGATGATGGATGACGAGATTGAGTTGTCTACCATCTTTGGTGATGGGAGTCACGAAGAAGAAAACAAAGGACTCTGGGGGAAAGTCCTCAGTGCTGGTAAGCGCATAATCACCGGCGAGAGCCTCTTTATGACCGCCTTCACCCACGGAGGTATGGGCAAAAAGACGGTGAGTTTTGCTGCACCTTATCCAGGCAAAATCATTCCATTGGACCTAAGCGAGCGAGGCGGCAAGGTTGTTTGTCAAAAAGATGCCTTTCTCTGTGCGGCTAAAGGTGTAAGTATCGGCATTGAGTTCAGTAGAAAATTGGGCCGCGGGTTCTTTGGCGGCGAAGGTTTCATCATGCAGAAGCTGGAAGGGGATGGAATGGCCTTCGTACACGCTGGCGGCCACGTAGTAGAACGCCGCCTGGAAGCGGGCCAATCTCTTCGCGTGGATACGGGCTGTCTAGTAGCCTTTACCCGCGATGTGCATTACGATATTGAAATGATCAAAGGTATCCGAAACGTACTCTTTGCTGGTGAAGGTTTATTCTACGCACATCTGCAAGGACCAGGTACGGTTTGGGTGCAAACCCTACCTTTCAGTCGCTTAAGTGACCGTATCATGGCTGCTTCGCGCCGCTACAGTGGTGGCAGTAAGGGCGAGGGAAGTATCCTCGGTACCTTAGGTGATATTGTGGACGGAGACGGCTGGTAGTCGTTTTTGATAAGAAAAAAATGGGGAGCTACCATTGCGGTATGCTCCCCATTTTTCTACCTGTTTTAGGTAGAACCGTCTATTAATCAGACAGCGTTTACTTCGTAGACAAGTTGATCTGCAATGCGATCTCGTCCTTGATGGCCTTATCTTTCAAAGCACCAGCTGCGGTAGAGCCATACATTACACCCCACTCAGTGCGGTCGATAACGAATTGGGGCGTCTTGGCGCTTACGCCATTCTCATCCATAGTTACCTGGGCAGGAATAGTGATACTCTTGGTAATATCTTTCATCGTAAGGTTGCCGGTAATGGTATGTGTTTGCTCAGGGTTACCTTCAACCGCGGCTACTTCAGCAATTTCGAAAGTGGCTTGTGGGAAGCTCTCAACTTCGAAAAAGTCGCTATTCGACAAGTGACCAACTAGATCACCCTGCTTATCCTCAGGCAAGTCTGTGTTCTTCATGGAAGTCATGTCAATAACAAAGCTGCCGCCAACCAATTGGCCGCCCTCAGTAGCTAGTTCTCCTTTGGAGATATTTAAAGTACCTGTGTGCTGATCGCCGGTGAATTTAGCACCAATCCAGTTGATTATACTAGCTTCGGTGTTGACGGCAAGAGTAGCTGCTGCCGCAGTCGCTTCAGTAGTTTCTACTGCTTCTTGAGCTTCTACTTTTTCTCCTTCTGGAGCGCCTCCGCAGGCTACTAGGAATAGTGCCAATGCTAAAAACAGGATGTTCTTCATGATTGTATGTAGTTGAGATTTGGTTATAGAACAGGGAGATAACAACACCTAAGAGATGATTGTTGTAGCAACAATGAAAATAAAACTGAGGCAAGCTCGGGAGTAAATTGTTAGGAAGAGAGGGATTAAGACTCGATGAAGCTGAGCATCTGGTCCAGGCTCCTTAAAACAGTGATATGGTCGGTTGCTTGTACGTCTTGAGCTACTACCTGATATCCAGAAAGAAGGATATGGGTGTCAGGAAAGGCTTCTGCCAGGCGGTCCACATAATCTTGAACGGGCTCCTGAGCAAAGGTTTCGGTGATCATCGTGAAGATGTAGTCGGCCTGGTGAATACGGTTAGCGTCCAGCAAATCGGCAAGGCCAATATCTTGACCCAAATAGACAACATATTTATTCCGCGACTTTAGTAGATAGTGCATAAAGAGCAACGAAAGCTCCTGCCGCTCACCTTCGGGAAGGTACAACATGATCTTATCATTCTCCCGGGTGCTATTGAGCGGCGTACTATTGATGGCACTTATGATCTTCTGCCGGATCAAATAACTGATAAAATTTTCCTGCACCGGATTGATGGAACCGGTAAGCCACAGTAGGCTTAGCTTGTCAAGGAAGGGGTAGATGACCTCCATCATTGTTCGCTCAAAACCAATCTGCTCAATATTGGTATTGACAATGCGGTCAAACTTGTCCTCGTCCATTTCGATCATCGAGATCGTGAGGGCATCGAGCTGCGTTCCGTCTTCAAAATTGATCTCCGAGATGGCCGCTACCTTTTCCGCCAATTCCTGATCACCCATCTTAGCGATCTTAGAAATCTTTATACCATTCTTATTGAGGAGGGCTACGTTCAGCAGTATTTTGAGGTCTTCGTCCTGGTAATAGCGGATATTGGTTTTGGTACGCTGTGGTTCCAAAATACCGTATCGTTGCTCCCAGATACGAATGGTGTGAGCTTTTATACCCGATAGTTTTTCCAAATCCTTGATGGAGTATACCGCCACTGATACTGTTTTTTCTCTTCTATCGTGCAGACACTGCTCGTGGTATAATGCGCTTAAGACTGGCCTATACCAGGGCATTTTCGGAACTAACAGTTGTTAGGCCGAAATGTTTAGCAGAAAAGCGGAATGATGTTGATTATCTCGTTGAAAATAAAGGATTTCTGAAAAAACTCCAACTTAGGCTTACAGATTACTCTCCTACGCTTTGTCAGCGACGTGCTACACCACCAATTTAAAATGGGGGATTCTTTATTTTTGGCTAATTTTAGCACGTTTTATAATGTGAACAAGGCAAGCAAAATTCATTATACCGAAGCCGAAGTGGTTTGGAGATCTAAACCGACTTTGCTACGGGTATGTACTCGCCTGAAATCGTTTGGTAAGGCCCAAACCATTTCGTTGGCGGTATAGCAACGTTCTGCCAAAAATCAAAGCTTCATGAGCTGGAAATTTACTCTTTCTCTATTTGTCACCCTATCCCTCGGCATTGTTCAATTGAGTGGCCAGACTTGTGGAGATGTTTTTTACGATTCCGGAGGCCCCGACGGCAACTACAGCAACAACGAAGGTCAAACATTTATTATTTGCCCGGATAATCCTGGTGATTTAGTAACCCTGACATTCACTTTTGTAGACGTAGAAAGCTGTTGTGATCCTATCGGAATTTACAATGGTGGCAACCTTGACAGTCCCATTAATTTAGATGTTGAAGATCCAGAAACCTTCACTTCTAGTGCGGCTGATGGTTGTTTGACTATGACTTGGTTTTCGGATGGCTCCATTACCAACGGTGGCTGGGCTGCGACGGTAGGATGTGCACCACCACCACCTTGTCCTAACCCAGAAGCTATCGCAATTAGTGATATTACTGCGAGTGGGGCTACTTTCTCTTGGGCTCAAGTGGGCGATGTGACGGTTTGGGATGTAGAAATTGTAGCTACTGGCGAAATGCCTACTGGGACCCCTACTATTAGCAATATCACCGATAACCCATACACTTGGGATGGTGGAGAAAGTGGCACATCCTATGATTTTTACCTGCGTGGTCAGTGTGCGGATGGCGAAGAATTTACCAACTGGGTAGGACCATTCACATTTGTCACTAACCCCGGTTGCGGCGATAACTTCTTCGATAGTGGTGGCCCTGGTGACAACTACCAGAATAATGAATTACAAACCTGGGTTTTCTGTCCGGATAACCCCGGCGACCTAGTAGTTCTTGATTTTACCTTTGTTGATATCGAAAGTGGATGGGATTTTCTTTCCATTTTCAGCGGAGCAGATGGTAGTATTTTACTCAATGATAATGTACTAGCTCCAGCAACTTTCACGTCTATATCTGCGGATGGTTGCTTGACTGTTAACTGGGATTCGGATGGTTCGGTTACTCGCCAAGGTTGGGAAGCGACACTCGATTGCATCGTACCACCAGAGTGTGCTGATCCTTCAGACCTCACGGTTAGTAATGTAACCTCTACATCTGCGGTAGTGACTTGGGGGCAGATTGGTCCGGTCATGACTTGGGATATCGAGGTGGTTCCAGCGGGTACTCCTCCTACTGGTACTCCGACTATCACTGATATTACTGATAATCCTTACAATCTTACTGGTCTTGACAGTGGTACGGCCTACGATGTATACGTTCGTGGACAGTGTGAAGGTGATGAGCCATTCACCACTTGGGTCGGCCCAGCAAGCTTTACAACTATTCCTGGTTGTGGAGACAGCTTCTTCGATAGTGGTGGTCCCGAAGGCCCATATCAGGATAATGAGTTCGAAACCTTTGTATTCTGTCCAGATAACCCTGGCGATTTAGTGGTGCTTGATTTTACATTCGTAGAAATTGAAACACCATTTGACGATCTACAAATCTTCAGTGGAGCAGACGCCTCTATTTTGCTAGAAGAAAGCCTGGAAGCACCAGCTACCTTCACTTCGGTATCTGCGGATGGCTGTCTGACCGTTATTTTTGATTCAGACGGTGTTTTTGCATTCGAAGGTTGGGAAGCAACTATCGACTGTACTGCACCCCCAGAGTGTGCGGCGCCGCTATTCTTGACAGCTACTAATGTTTCATCTTCTTCAGTAGTACTGGGTTGGACCCAGATCGGGCCTCCGAGCGTTTGGGATATCGAGGTTGTGCCGGCTGGTACTCCTCCTACTGGTGTGCCGACGGTAACAGATATTACAGACAATCCTTATCTCCTTGAGGGATTGGATAGTGGTACAGAATACGACTTCTACGTGCGTGGACAATGTGCAGGAGACGAGCCCTTTACGGAATGGGCCGGTCCTGTCTCCTTCCGCACCAGCCCAGGTTGTGGGGATAGCTTCTTCGATAGTGGTGGCCCTGATGAGAACTACCAGAGCAATGAGTTAGAAACTTGGATTTTTTGTCCGGATACTCCCGGCGATGTCGTTGTTTTAGACTTTTCTTTCGTCAATGTTGAAAGTGGGTGGGACTTTCTTATGGTTTATAGTGGAGCTGATGCCAGTGTCCTATTAAACGATAATGTACTTGAACCGTCCATCTTTACTTCGGAGTCAGCCGACGGTTGTCTAACAGTAACTTGGGATTCCGATGGTTCAGTAACTCGCCCAGGTTGGGAAGCAACAGTTAATTGTGTGCCTTGTGTGCCTGAAGATATCATCTTCACAGAAAACGTCGCTGTAGACTTCTTCGGCGCAACCACCGCTGATATTACAGTAGAATTACTCGGCGAAAACCAACAGTACTTGATTGAGTATGACACGCTTGGTTTTGAAATCGGGACCGGAAACATCGTAAACGGTACGGATGAACTAACCAGCCTGTCGGACTTAGAGGAAAACACGGCTTACGAATTCTACCTGATCAATATCTGTGAGGATGGTACAGAGAGCATTCGCGTGGGACCATTCTTCTTTACTACTATTTATACCAACGATATTGGCATAACCGGCCTTGTCACTCCAGATGATGATTGTGGCCTGGGATTAGGTGAAGCCATTCTGGTAGAAATTACCAACTTCGGTGCGGACCCACAGACCCTCTTCCCGCTCAACTTTAGTGTGAACGGAGAACCCTCTGGCGTCAGTCAACCTACGGATGGTTTCTACACGGGCATCATCAGTCGAGACAGCACGAGAACATTTGAGTTTGATTTGACCTACGATTTCACCTTGCCGGGTGAGTATATCATCCAGATCTGGACTGATATGATGAACGATAGTGATTTGAGCAACGATACCTTTACTATCGTTCTGAATCGCTTCGCGCCACCGCTATATGAGGATTTTGAAAACGGCATACCAGAGTATATGTCTATCGCAGGTAATACTTTCCTGGCGGCGCCTTTCGATCATAACAACCTAACGACAGTACTATCAGCTAACCTGTTTGGTGATGACGATGAATTTATCCTCGATTTACCCGTGTTAGGGCCGATTGAGGCTACTGATACCCTTTTCTTTGATTACCGCTATGTAGACTGGCAGCCTGGGACAGTACCCACTTCAAATCTGACAGCTGAGGATTTCCTATCTGTGCTTGTTTCAGTGGATTGTGGAGAGAACTTCGGTATCGCCTTCCTACAGCCAGGAACGAGTCACGAACCAAGTGCAACCTTACGTACAGTTGCGGTGCCACTTGAAAACTTCGAGGGTGAAAATATCCTCATCCGTATTGCCGGTGCTTACGGTAGTGGAGGCTTTGATGTGGACTACTGGTTAGATGTGGATAATATCAACTTGCGTCGTTGTCAGGACTTTACAACCAACGCTATTGTTGACAATCCGACTGCCGGTATGGATGATGGTCAGATTATCCTATTGCCAGAAGGTGGCGTAGGACCATTTGACATCATGTGGAACACAGGTGAAACAACAGATACGCTTTCTAACCTTGAGCCTGGCGAGTATTCTGTAACCATCACGGACCGTGGAGGTTGTTCTGCTAGCTTCACCTTCTTATTGGAGTCTGTGAATACGGCAGAGATTTCTGACATTTTGATTGGTGACCTCCAGTTGGTGCCTAACCCTGCCCCGGATCAGACCCGCCTGCGCGTGAACTTTGCGGATGCAGTTGATGCTCGGATCGAGGTAATGAGCACTCTTGGACAGCGCATGTGGCAAAGCCCAATATTTGAGAATGTCAGTAACCTGAATGAACAGATCGACATAAGTCAACTGCCCGATGGCATTTACTTTATACAAGTGCATGCTGCTGGTCAAAGTAAGACGGTAAGACTGGTGAAGACGCAGTAAACCTGCATTTCTTTACCGGTTGAGATATCAGAAAGGTGTTTTCTTGGAGTATTCCGGGAAAGCACCTTTCTAGTTTTAAATGAGTTGTTAAAGCGCTTGGTTTGGCTGCGCCAGGCCAGAAGCTCGCCCACTTAGACTACACTTATGACAACTATTTTTGTATTGTTGCTATTATAAGAGTTAAACCTATACTAAGCAGGATGAAAATAGGGATTGTTTGTTATCCAACTTATGGTGGGAGTGGGGTGCTGGCTACAGAACTAGGCCTTGGGCTGGCAGGACGCGGGCACGAAATCCACTTCATTACCTATCGCCCTCCGGCCAGATTAGTCCACTTTCACGAAAACGTGTACTACCATGAAGTAGGGACAGAAGACTATCCGCTCTTTGAATACACCCCTTATGATACGGCTTTAGCCAGCAAGCTGGTGGATGTAGTGAAGTACGAAAACTTGGACCTCCTGCACGTCCACTATGCTATACCACATGCGGCCGTGGCTTACATGGCCAAGAAAATTCTGCTTACACAAGGCCGTTACGTTCCAGTAGTGACTACACTCCACGGGACAGATATTACTTTAGTTGGAAACAATAAGGCCTTTTCTCCAGTAGTGGCTTTTTCCATCAATAAATCAGACGGTGTTACGGCAGTATCAGAAAGTCTGCGACAGCAAACGTTTGATTATTTCGATATTCAACGTGACATAGAGGTCATCCACAATTTTGTTGATTTTAAGCGTTTCCGTCGAGTCAACAAGGATCACTTCCGCAAAGCCATTGCGCCTGATGGCGAAAAGATATTAGTACACACCAGCAATTTCCGTAAGGTTAAACGAGTGGAAGATGTCATTAAGGTGTTCCAAAAAGTGCAGGAGATCATCCCCAGCAAACTCCTGCTCATTGGAGATGGCCCCGAGCGCCGAGATATGGAATCGCTTTGTCGTCAATTGAAACTGTGCGATGAGATTCGCTTCCTGGGTAAGCAGGATGCCATTGAAGAATTACTCTCACTGACTGATCTGTTCCTCATGCCATCTACTAGCGAAAGCTTTGGCCTGGCGGCTCTAGAAGCCATGGCCTGCGAAGTACCCGTGGTGTCTTCTAATGTAGGAGGTATTCCGGAAGTAAATATCCACGGCGAAACTGGTTATCTGGCTGACGTAGGCGATGTAGATACAATGGCCAAATACGCTGTTGATATTCTCAAAAACGAGGAGACCTTGGCACGTTTTCGGGCGAATGCCTTAGCTCAAGCTAAGCGCTTTGACCTCGATATTATCTTGCCTAAATACGAAGCGTATTACGAGGAAGTGTTGCGTACCTCTGTTTATCCGGTGAACACTGAGACGTGAAGCCAATAAAAAAAACCTGATCCAGTTTCCCGAATCAGGCCACGACAATAATACTACACTATCTGATTTATTACTAACTCGTTCAGAACATACCCATAAGCAGCAGAATCATTGCTGCACTGCCTCCGGCAATACCGATCAAGATCAGGCCAATGGCCATTTCTCTACGCTGCACTTCGCGCTCCATCTGTGCCTGGAACCGCTGTGCCACCAATGGTGAAACTGGCTCTAATACCTCTCCGCTCTGCTTAGCAAGAGGCAAACCAACTTTCGTAAATCCTTTGTTAGCTTTCCGCTGTAAACTACGGTTGTAGTTATTCATCATCATAGCATTTGACATCAGGATATTCATGGTTCCAGATTATGGGTTAATAATAGAGGTAAATTCCTCCGTACATTTCAAAGGTGCACTCAAAAGCCATGAGCTGCCTCTTCTTTCGGCTAGCGAACAGAAAATATCGACGAAATAAAGAAAGGGGCGCCTAGAAAAGAATGTGCTTTAGGCTGGGGCTAGGAATTGTAAAGCTCTATTTATCAGTATAATAGAGCAGGGGCTGCTGCCCAGAAACTCTCCGTCAGCCTCAATGAGGATTTCTTGTCCCGGGAGCGGATAGATGTCGATCCGTGTGGTCCCAGTAAGTTTAGCCTTACGATAGTTTGCAATGCGTCCTTTATAGAAGCGGAAAGAATTTAGGAGCACCTCCAGGCGACTTATCCTTCCCACGTACGTGAGGGCCAGGTGCTCACCATCTGGCTCTGCGTGAGGAACCAACTGCATCCCTCCGCCAGAGAATTTTCCAATACCTAGATTGACAGTATAGTAGGCATCCTTTACTTCCTGTCCATTAAAGTGTAAACGCCCCCGTTGTGGTGTATACTGAAACAGACAGCGAAAGGTAGCCCAGAAGTAAAATAGCTTGCCGGGCAAGCGAGAAACCTTACCTGCGGTAAAGCGCACTACAAAAGCGTCATAAGCCAAACCCGCTACATTTATGAAGTAGCGTTTAGCGATTTCATTGTGGTCGGTTTGGTAGGTGATTTGTCCCACGTTTTGTTCATCGGGTATTGCCTGGCGGAAATATGTAGCCCAGGCATCCCATCCGCGAGGAATATTATGTGTCTTGATCCAGTCATTGCCAGTACCCACGGGCAGTAAAGCAAAGGTGAGTTCGGAAGAAGGGACCTCGGTCTGGAGCATAATTCCGTTCACCACTTGATGCGCCGTGCCATCTCCCCCTACGGCTAAAATATGCCGGAATCCCTGCTGTACACCCTCCGCCACTAGATGCGTGGCACTATTAGGTTTAGGGCTAATGCGAACTTCCATTTGCGGTAGCAAGCTTCGCAAACGTTTTTCCCACACGGGCCATTCTTTACCGATCTGCCCGTTGGCCGATTGTGGATTCACGATGACCAACCAGGGAGCCGCAAGATGTGATCTTTGAGTATTTTGTATCATTGTGGCAGCATCCGAAGGATGGTAATATCTATATTCCTACGAGCAGTGGCAAATATTCTGGAAATAAATACGGTAAGTAAACGCTACGGTAGTAAAGTAGCCGTTGATGCCGTTTCGTTGGCCATACCCCGTGGTAGCATATTTGGTTTGCTAGGGCCAAATGGTGCGGGCAAGACCTCTTTGATCCGTATGATTACTACCATAACGCGCCCGGATGAAGGCTCAATCCTCTTGGATGGTGAACCTCTCCACGCCGATCATCCGCGCCAAATTGGTTACCTACCGGAAGAACGGGGGCTATACAAGAAAATGAAGGTGGGGGAGCACCTGATCTACCTGGGGCAGCTCAAAGGACTGAAAAAGAAAAAGGCTAAAGCAGCAGCGGAGAATTGGTTGGAACGCCTGGAGTTGAGCGACCGCTGGGGACAAGCGGTAGAAACCTTATCTAAGGGCTTACAACAGCAGGTTCAGTTCATCGCCACGGTTATTCACGAGCCACAACTGCTCATTCTGGACGAACCTTTCTCAGGCCTCGATCCCGTTAACACCAATCGCTTGAAAGCCGAAATTCGTAAACTGCACGAGGGGGGGACCAGCATTATTTTCTCTACGCACCGCATGGAGCAAGTGGAGGAAGTGTGTGAATATATCGCCCTCATCAACGCTGGGCGGAATGTCCTGGAAGGGCGAGTACACGAAATTCGGGAACAGTACAAGCAAAATTATTTTCGGGTATTGTACGAAGGAGAATTACCAGCTGATTTCGCGGCTGCGTTTAATGTAGTTACCCAGGAGGATCAATGCCTCACGATTGCTCCATCCGAAGGCCTCACACAGAATCAACTGTTGCAAGCTTTGCTCAATCATGGCATCTCCATAAGGGCTTTTAACGAGGTGCTACCTAGCCTGAACGAAATCTTTATCAAACTTGTCGGAGAGGCAGAAACAGTACCAACTCCTTAGACCATGCAGCAGCTACGCCTCATCATCAAGCGCGAATATTGGACCCGGGTACGACGGCGCTCCTTCATCATCGCCACGCTATTTACTCCGGTGGCTATCGGCCTGTTTATAGTGGTGGTTAACTATATTTTGCAGTATAGAAGCGATGAAACGGTACGAATTGCGGTAGTTGACGAAGGCGGACTTTTTTCTGGAGGTATTGCCGATGAAGACAACATTTTCTTTAAGCAACTTAATGTTGACCTGGAAACCCTTAAGGAGAACTTTTCAAAATTTGATTATCACGGAGTGCTCGTTACGCCTTCGCACGGGAATATTCAACAACAGAAGTATACGGCCCAATACTATACCGATCAAAAGCTCACGCTGGATATAGAACCCATTCTGGTGGATCGGCTCAGGACAGCTTTACGCAAACACAAGGTGACCGAACTAGAGCTAGATGAACGGACTCTCCGAGCGCTGAATAGCCAAATAGATATACAGCCTAAACCTATTTCGCCGGAGGCAGTAGTAGGCACTTCGCTGGCCAGCAAAGTAGCGGCTATCCTGGGCATGGTGATGGCCTTTTTAATGTATACGACCGTCTTTATTTATGGCATGATGGTTATGCGTAGTGTGATGGAGGAAAAGACCAATCGAATAGTAGAGGTTATGATCTCCTCCGTGCGTCCTTTTCCGCTTATGCTAGGAAAGATCATTGGTGTAGGTCTGGTAGGCTTAACTCAAGTTGCCGCCTGGGCTATTTTGGTACCCCTAATGCTGATTGGTGTAAGCCTGTTATTTGGCTTCGATGTTGACGCCACGAACCTACCGGAAGCTCCCACTGAACTCAACGGCGTTGATCCAGAACAGCTGGCCGCACAGATCATGACCGAACTGAGCTCCTTTAATTGGTGGCTTATATTGCCCTTGTTTCTACTCTATTTCCTAGGTGGCTATTTCATGTACGCAGCCCTTTTTGCGGCCGTTGGCTCCGCCATGGGCGACGATTTAGGCGAAGGCCAATCACTCACTATTCCGATTACTATACCGGTCATTTTGGCCTTTTATATTACCATTGCCGCCACCCAGTCTCCTAATTCTGGCTTGGCGGTTTGGTCTTCTATGTTTCCGTTATTTTCGCCTATCGTCATGCCTTCGCGTCTGCCGTTTGATCCTCCCTGGTGGCAGGTAGTTAGTTCGATTCTGTTACTGATTGGTGCCTGCATCGCGCTGGTCTGGCTCTCTGGCCGTATCTATCGCGTGGGTATCCTGCTGTACGGCAAGAAAGTCAGTTTATTGGAAATGGGACGTTGGATTTTCAGGAAATAGCCGTTCGCTCTTAATTGGATTTTATCTCGAATAAACAAGCTTCACCCTTATGCCACATATTATCGTTGCCTCTCGCAATCCCATCAAAGTTCAGGCTGCCCTACAAGGTTTTGAAGAAATGTTTCCAGAACAGGATTTTATCGCCGAGGGGATTAGTGTGTCTTCGGGGGTGAGCGATCAGCCGATCGGAGATGAGGAAACTTATCAGGGGGCGTGGAACCGCGTACAAGCCGCTAAGGTAGAGCGCCCTAATGCCGATTTTTGGGTTGGTATAGAAGGTGGGAATATCATCCACGGAGATGACATGGAGGTCATGGCCTGGGTGCTGGTTTTATCCAAAGATAGTTTTGGCAAGGCGCGTACGGCCGGTTTTTACTTACCACCCAAAGTAGTACAATTGGTCAAAGAAGGATATGAATTAGGACACGCCGATGATATCATCTTTGGCGTTAGCAATTCCAAGCAAACAAGTGGCTCCTCCGGCCTACTCACCAATGGCGTGATGGATCGTTTGCGCTTCTATGTGCCAGCAGTGGTACTGGCCCTTATTCCTTTTTTAAAGCCAGAACTTTATCAGGAAAAAGGTGCGTAGAAGTACTGCGCTTTTCGTTTTTGCAGAATTCCTAACTATTCTCCTTCATCACTTTCTTAAAGTTTTCTACGAACTGAATCATCTTGATGTAGTCCTTAGCCTGGGCCAGCGCAAAATTATCACTGAAGATCAGAATAGCCTCGCCATTGCTTTCTAAATGATCTAGGCCCGTGAGTTCAATCAATACCTTTAACTTCTCGCTAAGAAAAGCATCCATCGCTTCGGTGTCCTCTACTTTGATAATGTAGTCCTTAGGGGCATCATTGTAAAGGGTGTAGTCGATATCTGAGTGTTCGGCGAAAGGCAGTACCCGGTCCAGGAAGTCTTTCTTTTCAAGCGTGAATTTAGGGATTGGGAAAGGCAGCTTCAGTAGACCAACTGTAGTTCGGTATTCATCTGGGAAGATGTCTGCACCCTCTTCAAAAGTTACATCAATCAACTCCAAGTGCATATCCTTATCCTGATCGGAAATGCAATTAGATTCTGCCTCTACTGGCCGTGTTTTAAAGAAGTAAAACGATTGGAAATACTCCAGGTCCTCAGGAGGCTCTACTTGGAAATTCCAACCATAGCTCTCCGCCAATTCTTTGAGCTTGTTCTGCCTGCGATTTAGTGGCTCAACCGCATCGACTTTAATCTTGGTGGCTAGTTTATGATTGGTAGAAGAGATGTGCTTATCCAGCCCTGTGATCTTAATATCTCCACCGCTGTTCTGGTGGATTTTTTGGAAGTCGTATAAATCCTCCAGCACGGTGGTGCCCACCAACCTGGTTTCCGATAGGTCAATAGTGGCACTAGCTCCCGCAGGAATCTGACTCACTAGGTTATTGATTTTTAGGATACCCAGGAAATTAGCAATCCCACGAATCTTGAGATCGTAGCTGCCATCCGGCTTCATCACTAGATTAGAACCAGAATCAAATATCATTTTGAAGAAACGAGGAATTGATACCCGAGCCAGCAACAAATGACTGAATAAAGCCAGGAATAGACCACCGAAAAGACCAATGAGCAAATTGGTGAAGAGGGTCAAAACCATAGTGCCCACAAAGAAAATTAGCTGTTCAATACCGTGGCTGTATACTTGCTTGAAGACGGCGGGTGAAGCCAATTTAAAACCAGTATACACCAGTAGAATAGCGAATGCACACAACGGAACTTGCTGCATGATTGGACTCAAAACTACGATGAAGAGGAGCAGCAGCAAGCCCTGATACATATTCGACCACTTGGTTTTAGCACCATTGTGAACATTGACGGTACTGCGAATAATAACCGCGATAATGGGCAGTCCACCAATTAGACCAGCTGCCATGGTACTTAGGCCTATTCCGGTAAGGTCTTTGTTCAAATCAGTCTTCCGTTTGTAGGGATCAATCTTGTCAATTGCCTTGGCAATTGCCAGTGATTCAATACTCGTAATCATCAGAATCGACAAGACAGTGGTCCAGAATTCTATAGTGTCAATCTTGCTGAAGTTGGGGTGCATGATGGAATCCATGACATTGTCGGGGATATCCAATAGTAGACTGGGCCCTACTTCGTAAGCTGTTCCAAAAAACAGAATTAGATGCTTATCGAAAAAACCGAAAGCGTAGGCAAACGGAATAGAAAGTGCAATAACCCACATGGGCGTGGGTAAAACGTGAAAAAACTTATAGCTGATCTTGGAATGGAAAAGCAACAGGATTAAGCCCGCCAGTGAGATGATTACCACAAAGGGAATCGCCTGCGGTAAATACAAAACAGCATCCACCAGGTTCTGTACAATACTGGGGCTATCCGAGTGGGTACCTAAAGCAACGTGTATTTGCTTTGCGAAAATGATGATTCCGATAGCAGCTAAGAGGCCATGAATTACGGACGAGTGGAAAATATCCGCTAAACGCCCCAATCGAAGCAGCCCCAACAAAACTTGGATAGCACCAGATACTACCACGGCGGCCAGTACATAATTAAAGGCTTGACCAGACCCGTCATCCATTAAGGCAATACCTAACAGGATAACCGCAATAACCCCTTTCGCCGGTCCATTGACGGATATGTGCCCACCGCGATAAAAGGTGGTAACGACACCACCAACCACCGCCGAAATAATGCCAGCCATGGCCGGTGCTCCCGCCGCCAAGGCGATGCCAAGGGAGAGCGGTAATGCAATGAGTGCAACACTTACAGCTGCAATTAAATCACTTTGCCAGTTTTCAATTAAGCCTTGAAAACCTTTCTTTGGTATAACTTCCATCTGTTAGGTGCCCTCGATTTATAGTAGTCTTCCTGAAATGAAAGGAGAAAATAGTAAATCTTGGGAATTAATCAGGCCTAAAGGAGAATTAGGGTACTTCTGTATGTTAGCCTTGGTGGTATAAATTTACCGACGGAGGTGTTTTAGTTCAGTCGTTTCTTAACGGTTGCGGACCAAACGGAAACCGATATACACGGTTCGCTGTTCTGGGCGGCGGTACTGGCGTACGCTCACACGACAATCTTCGGCCGGCTGAATCCAGGCACCTCCACGTACGATGCGGTGCGAACCGGTATAAGGGCCAGTTGGATCGGTGGATGCTTCAGATGGATAACCACCAAACCAGTCATAACACCACTCCCATACATTACCACTCATGTCGTACATACCAGCATTGTTGGGGCGCAATTGGCCAACGGGTTGGGTCTGGTCCTTGCTGTTTCGTTCGTACCAGCCTACTTCGTTTAAGTTGGCGCTTCCAGCGTAGGTATGGCTCTTGTTCTCCATTATTCCACCACGGGCGGCGTATTCCCATTCGGCTTCCGTGGGTAGGCGATATCCATTGTTGAGCCCCGCCCGAGTTGATCCTAGGCTTACGCTACCCAGTTTAGGGTTAATGACGTAGGCTGGCGTTAGATTGTGTTGAGTACTAAGCCAATTACAGTACTCTATAGCATCCATCCAGCTCACATTAATGACTGGACGATTAGCACGTCCCCAACCATAATCGTCGGGCTTCGGGCGGTTAGTGGCCTCACAGAATAAGTCATAATCCGCAAAGGTGACCTCGTAAATCCCCATAAAGTAACTGCTGAGGTTCACCTCATGGATAGGACGTTCATCTTCATTGTATTTGCCACTTTCGTCTCCCATTTCAAAGCTGCCGGCACTGATCAGCTCCATTCTAGGAAATGGTATTTGGCGCTCCAGGCGCAGCGGCGATTTCATAACATAGGGTAGCGTACTGGTCAGCTCTTCTCCGCTTTCAAAGAGCAACTCGTAGACCTCGTACCCTGGCGCTTCAATGGAAAGTAGGAAAGCTGATTTTTCGTATCCCTTAAGGTCCCCCTCTAGGGCCAATCTGCCATAAGAATCTGAGCGTGTTGAGAATTCTTTTACGCCTTGAGTCACGCGAGTAGCTTGCTCTCTAAGTACTACTTCTATGTTGGTAAGTGGAATTCGGTTGGCGGCATCAATGAGCTCCGCTTCTAATCGAAAGGCTGTCTCTGCTCTTGATGGGACAGGGGGTGTTTCTACAATTCTCCGACGCGAGAACCAGTTGTGACTAATGGCCTCTTCAAGCGTGTCAATGATGCGGTCCGTTTTGGGGTCGGAAAGAATAAGTCGTAAGGTTTCCAGAGCACCAGGTTTATCCGAAGGCGGCCCCATACTAAATTGGGCTGTCCCGTAACCAGGGTTGATGCTGCGTACTAAATCACCAGGCTGCCCTCCTCTACCATTGGGGCTTAAGACCAGATCCCCCCCCTGGGCGTAGATGGTATTATCCAGGTAGTACTCCACACTCACAGCTAATCGTTGCTTATCCCTTGGATCTGCACTGATGCTAATGATGCGCGAGCGCTCACGCCCCAGTAAGGTCTCCAGCGTAGGCGTGTAATCTAAGCTTGGGAAATAGTTTAGAGAGTCTAGCAACTGGAAGTAGTACAAGCTCGAATCCTCCGGACTGCCGGCATAGTAGTGGATAATACCACGTGTGTGCCAAACATCTTGCCTGGTAGTGTCGGAGCGGTACGCGGCATCTAGTAGTTGTAGTGCCTCAGGTAATATTGCCTGCCCTAGGCTATCACTTAAGTAGCCGTTGAGTGCTTGTACAGCGGCGTTCAAGTAGAGTTTACTGAGGTTGGTGTTTGCCAGGGTATAGGAAATGGGGATGCCATTAAAATCCTCCCCGTCGCTATGAATAATTGAGTTGGCTTTTTCCAAGGCGGCCCGGAAATAGGCAGCACCTAACGTATCTACGCTGGCTGTTTGAGCATCAATTTCAGCTTGATCTACGCCCAGGTTGTTGTAGATGATGGCACTGTCAATTACCTGTGTCTCCTTGATCAGGAAATAGTTGCGGAGTGGCCGCTCGAGGTTGACGACACGATTGCGCGGATCTTCGGCAAAAGCGAATTTATACAAGTACTCGGAGCCACCTAGCTTCCATCCTATTACCAACAAGGCAATGTAGGCCAATGTCAAGCAGATAGCGCGCCAAAGATCCCGGCGTTGTTGGGGAGTCGTCTCCGGTATTTCGTCACTTTCCTCTTCTAGTTCACGGCCCAGCCAGTCGCGTAAGGACATTTTTGCCGGAGCCATCTTTTTTCGTAGCCCACCAATATTGGATTCTTGGGCCAGGCGGTCGACAATTCTATCGAGATCGGCTTCCTGCGCCCGCGTTAGTAGCTCCTGTTCGAGCATGAAGCGCATAGTATCCTGATAGTCGGGATTGTTTGGTGCCAGGGCAAAATCTTGTACCGCCAGTACCGTTTCTAGATCGCGATGGGCATGCGAGCCTTCGCTCAATAGTTGAACAGCGGATAACTCCTCCTGCACTGCTCTACGCGCTAAACGTTCGTCTTCTGGACTAAGATCTGCCATCATTTCTCGACGCAGGCGCTCGTCAAAACGATCCGATTGTAAACTCGGAATTCGCGACAAAATCAGCAGGTAGTTATAGCGAATTTCAATGCCTAGGGCACGGCCAATAGCAATCGTCATTTCCCAGCTGGGAACGGGGAAAACGGCCAGCGCACTAAACCAGCGGACGAGGGCAGGGTCGTAATTATTAAGGTATTCTTCGATAAAGCGCCATCGACGCCAGTTGCGATGTTCGGTATCAATATCCTGGCGAACCGATTTGAGCGTCGCTTGCCAACGGTCAAAAGCATTGCCATCGGGTAGAATTTCACCGTCATTTTCGATGTAGAGTGCTGCGGCCGCCAGGCCTTCGCTATCTACCGGAAATACGCTAAATACCCTGGCGAGTAACTTTTCGCGATAGCTCCAACTGACGGGTGGTACGGGCGTTAATAACAAACGGAGGGGCCACTGACGCAAAACGTTGGCAGCTGCCGAACGCAGACCCGGTGTCTTGCGAGCGTAAGGGTTAATGAGGTCATGCAAATCTCCCATGACCAAGAGGCGATAGTTGCCGTAGGCGCGTTGCAACTGATCTATCGTCCGCCCCTGGGGATGGTGGTGGTTCCAAAAGCGATTGAAATGTTGGCGGTAGTAATAGATTTCGAGGTGTACATCCTGCTCCTTCAAACTGCCGGCCAGATAGCGGAAGAGTTGTCCCAAATGACTAGCACCGCTTTGCTCGTCAATCAAGCACAGATACTCACTAGGCTGGGTAGCGTAGCGGTACGTTATTTCGGGGTATCCACCTTTTTCGATGGTATTGTGCAGCGTACCTGCCAGGTCTAATTCTCGACGCAGGCCTTCCTGCCGGATACGGAGGGCATCCCCCAGGCGTAGCTGTATACCCGCGGTGCTGATGTGGCTATTCTGGTCGCGGAGCGGGATGAAATAAGGAGCTTTGTCGGAGTGGGCAAAACGCGCACTGAGCGCTTCTTTCTGTTTCTTTGCTAGTTCGGCTACCGGGTTGCGATTAGTTTGCCGGGTGAGCCAACGCACCCAATAGTACAAGAGGCCTAAGCCCAAAGCACCCAGGACAAGGTAGAAGCCCCAACCCCAGTTGGCAAAGACCGTTAGCTGATCACGTTCAAACTCAGCTAAAGGGAGAAAAGCTTGCTCCCGCCCTACCTTGATTTCCAAGGAGTGACTAATACTACAAAAGCCGTTCGCAGTGGTGTCTGTTGTGGTGAGGCGTAGGGTATATTGCCCGTTTTGTTGATAGCTGTGACTGATGCTAGCTTCCCCTTCTTCTTGGCGCCCATCTCCAAAATCCCATTCAAACGACCAGTTATCTTGTGTGCTACCATTCGGGCTGATAATCGCGGCAAAGTCTACCTCTTGCCCGGCCTCCAGTTGGCTGCTGCCCGAAATCCCCTCCACGGTTGGTGGGCTGGGGCAAAATACGATGAATGCCTGCCGCGCCTCGTACATGGTATCTTTATCTGCGGGCCAGGCTTGTAGGCGTACTTCTCGCAAATGGGATAGACTGTCTACTTCAGGGACTACAAAAGTCCAATTAGTACTAGTCGTATCAAAAAGTTCTTCTACCTCATCAGCATTGATATAGCTCCAGCGCCAGCGCCAATCCTTTTGCTCACCAGAATGTGTGGTCTTGTTTTCAAAACGTACGGTATCGCCCGCCTGACCGCTGTCTGGTCCAGCAATGAACAGCGAAAAGTCGTCTGTTACTACTTCACGTTGGGTGAGCGCGTAGTAGGTATAGAAGAGGACCGCCAAGAGCGGAAGAATCAGTAACCATTTCCACCATTCAACACCTTCTTTAGGTAGCGGTGGGGCCTCCCAAGGGGCAGAAATGTCATGGTAATATTGATCGAATATCTCGTAGAACTTAAGCTGTTCGGCTTCGCTTCTGACGAGTACCGGGGCTAGTAATTCTTTAAGCCGTACAGGATCGTTTAGATAAGCTTTTGCTGGTCCACCCAACACTTGTAACGCACGCAGCCGATCAGCCGGACTCAATTGGAAGTCCGCCAATTCAAGCCGTCGAAACAAATGTTCTAACGGGAAGGTGTCGATATGCTTACTGAATTCCGGCATTAAGAATGAGCAGGCTCAGCGATTAAAAGATGCCTTGTACAGCCTCCAGATCTTCCTTGGTTTTCACCAAAACGGAGAGGTGATCACGCAAAAAACGACTTTGCTCTTCTGTGGGCTTATTCATGATGTCGCGCATTTCCAGAATGCGGAGCCAGGCAATGAGTTCCGCTGTAGCGGGAGGCTTGCGAATGGCTTGCTGGCGAACCTGGGCGAAGCGCTGAATTAGGCTTTGTAGCAGATCGTCGGTGTATTTAGTGGCGTCCCCTAATTGCGTTTTGGCAATAGCCAAAAGTTGATCTTGCTCTGGGAAAGGAATGTGGTAGAAAACACAACGACGTAAGAAGGCGTCCGGTAGATTTTTCTCCGAATTACTGGTCATGATTACCACTACGCGCTGACCGGGCGCGCGTTGAACGTTGAAATTATCTTGTTCTTTGATCTGAAACTCGTAGCGCTCAATTTCGGCCAGGATATCATTGGGGAAATCCCGCGGCGCTTTGTCTATTTCGTCGATCAGGACCACACTACTGCGGGCGTCCTCCGCAAGGCCGTCCCGGAAGGCTTGTCCTTTGCCACTTTCTGGATTGGTGAGCGCAATGGCTCGGCCCAGGGCTTGCAGTTCGATAAACGCTGCGGTGTTCGCCTCCTTCTTACCAATGTTGGCCGCCTGAAAATGGGCCAGGGCATCGTAGGTGTAAAAGAGATCACGAGCCGTGGAGGTCGTTTTGGTGTTGAAGATCAGTGGTTCTGGTGAAAATTTGAGATCACCTTCTAGCCGAGCCAGCTCGGCGGCCACCTTAAACGCCAAGCGCGTTTTTCCAGTGCCGGGTTCACCAGTGAGGAGCAGGGGTTGCTCCAGGGCGATAGCTACTTCCACCGCATTGCGCAGGGCGTCGCTCATGATGTACTTGTCAGCGCTCGGAACGATAGCTGATGAGGAGTGGACACGAATGCTCATTGTACGATATTGTTGTTGTACTGATCGATTATTTTTTTGAGTTCGAGCTCTACGTCTTCCATGTAGTGCTCGGTTGTTCCGCCAAAGGTATCCCGTAGCAAGTCCCGGCGGGTACGCGAGTTGGGAGACAGGTGCTTATAGCGTTCCAGCCACCGCCCGATATCGCGCTGGTGTACCATCCCTAATTCCGGTAGGGGACGGAGAGACGCTGCACCATCCAATGCTGAAACGACCTGTTGGCGGATGACATCATCTGTCTCATCGTATTCAATAGCTAGGAAGAAAAGGAAAGTGGTTGCTGAGGCGATTTCCCCTTTCTTGCAAAACTCATCGATAAACCAGCGGGTAGCGGCCGGGGTAAGTTCTTCATCCCAGTCATACTGGCTGATGTGTAGATAGGCACAGATGTAGTCAGTTGGCTTTAACTGCTGGGTGCGTGGGCTGCGTTCCAGGATATACTTGAGGTCTTTTTCTAACAATGGTTCGTGCTCGTTAGGGGGCAGGCCCATCATAGAAAAGAAACTTCGCAGAATATTTTGCTGATAGTGATCCAGTTGACGACTAAACTCAAAAGTCATCTCCATCTGTACAGCCTGAATGCTGGTTTGTAACTCCGGATTAAGGTAGTCCTGTAGGCGACCTTCTAGGTCATAGGCAATTCTACGAAAAAGACCCTCGTGCGATTGCAAATCCCCACCGTACAGGAAGTAAAATTGGACGGGATTCTTTTGTGCGGCAAAGAAATCGCGAAAGCTGTCTTTTTGTTCTACCCGGTCACAGGTATAAGCGTGGTACTCATGTAGGGTAGGACCGCTATCACCGATATTAGCAGCGGGAGCACTCTTTTTGCACTCTTCCAATAAAAATAGAATACCCTTATTGATTTGCAGGAGGTTGGTCTGATACTCAGACATGGTCATCAGGCCTTGCTGAAACTCTTTCACTACTAGGTTCACCCGCGCGAATTGTAGCTCTATATCGTTGGTAATACTTGGTAGGTGCTGTTTTGCCCAGGCTAGTAACTGCTCCAATGCTGGAAGCGGCTTGCTTTCCATAATCAATTGCCCAACTTGTTGGAGCTCCAGCATAATGAATTAGGGTATCCGTACTTTATGCCCGGCTAGCGGACTGGTGTTACCATAACGGGCTAAGAACTTAAAGATACTATTATCGTAAAATAATCATCAAGCAAGGATGATGAACTGCTTGTGTTAACTCTGATTGAAGCTTTTTTATTCTGCTGTTGAATTGCCTTGTAATAAGTAGAAAAATCTTATTTTCGGTATTCTACTGAGGAACTTTTACCTCAGTAGTTGTAAAACACCACTAACCAATATTCGATGACGGTTTCCCAGCAGGTCGTCCTGGATCACCAGGATACCAATACCTATCATAATGATGTCACAGTAACGGATGTTCCTCCGGGCGAGTTCCTAGCGGTCATTGACAAGGCTCCTCCACGCGACGGAGCTCCTATTCGACACATCAAAATAGAAATATTGCCACTACAACAGGCGCCAGGTGGTGATAGAACCATCGGCACAGGCCTTTTTGTACGTAAAGCAGGCGAGACATCGATACAAGTAACGGTTCTGCGTGGCGGAGCAGTAGTAGCAGAAAACACCACTAGCTATCCAAGCTAATCCAATACCATTTTTTCACAAAAACCTATATTCTTATGACTGTTTCACAGCAAATTAACAGCATCGATCCTGATCAGAACACTTATGATGATGACATCACGGTAACGGATGTTCCTAAAGGTCAGTTTTTAGCCGTAATCTCAAATAGCATTGCGGATGGAAGCTCTACTCGGGAAATGACGGTAGAACTGATGGACCTTGAGCAAGCTCCAGGGGGGACTAGAACTGTCAATTCTGGTCTGTATGTTCGCCAAGACGGCGAAACGGCGGTTAAAGTGACGGTCCAGCGAGATGGTCAGGCTTTAGAAGGGAATACCACTAACTACTAAAACCAAATTGTAGTAAAAATGAGAGGCCCGTGCTTTGCTAAAAGTGCGGGCTTTATTGATCCAGGAAGTGTACTAAATAGGGAGTAGAACAATTTTTCCACTAGGTAGTGCTCGCTTTTCCGTCCAGTCATTGAGGTGGAGGAAAGTCTGTTTGTCAACCTGTGGATATTGCTGTAGAAAAGCATCAACACTCTGCCGTTTCGCAACGCGTTGGCAGGCAAGCGGGCGTATGGCATGCGGCAAAGAAAATTGGTCATCCTTCAACGATTTAACCTCGTGTGAAGTATTAGCCAGTTGCAGGTCACTCACCCGGAGATCCCGCTTCGGTAGTTGCCGGTAGTGGACCGTCCGGTAATACACCAGCTCTCGGCCCTCAACCAAAGAGTCAAGGGGGCTTAGTCGGTTCCAGATCGCCAATTGCGATGGTGTGTATTCGGTACGTGCAGCTACTGACTCCAGTGAGTCGCCAGCCATAACCAGCGTTGAATATTGCTGATAATCCTTCTCGTGTTCCTGTTCTTGATTCAATTCAAAGACTGGTGCCCAGGGTAACACGGGTTCCTCTGCCAGTTCACCGTACGTTTGCAGATATTCCCACATGGCTGGGACCACACGCTGCGGAAGAATGAGGTTGTGCCCACCGGGGTAGGCAGGAAGGTATCCTTGGATGAAGCCAGGGTTGAGTCGTTGGATCATATCAATGGGCAAGTCCGTCACCTGTGCGATACGATAAAAACTCAAAGGAGTAGTGACTACTATACGCTCCAACAACTGCTCGTCTAAACTTGGGAATAGTGGCTCAATTTCATGAGCGGCAAAGAATTCACACAGGTAAACTGCAGCAATGAATGCCGGCACGTATTTGCGGGTTTCTCGCGGTAAGTGTCGGCGTACGCGCCAAAAGTTTTTGCCTCCGCTGCGGCGCTGCGCACGACGTACCCTACCCTTTCCAGCATTATAGGCTGCGATGGCTAAGGACCAGTCGCCAAGATAATCGTAAGCACTCTGTAAATAGCGTATGGCACCCTGGGTAGCTGCGTAGGTGTCAAGGCGTTCATCCACCAGATCATCTACTAGCAAGCCATATTCCGGAGCTGTTTCTGGCATAAATTGCCACAAGCCTTCTGCGCCTACGCGCGACATCGCGTATGGCCGTAGTGCAGATTCGATAACTGACAGGTACTTGATTGTTTCCGGTAGGCCTGCTGCTGCCAATTCTTTTTCGAAAATGGGGAAATAGGCAATAGCTCGTCCCAGGTTACGAGCGGTTTGTTTGGGATAGCGCAAATGATAGGAAATAAGCCGGCGTACAGCATCATCAAAGCGGTGCTCGATCATGGATTCGTCGAGTAAACCCAGGCGCTCTTTAACTACTTCTTCGGTTACCTCCATTACGTAATCCACCTGCTGGGCAAGCGAGTTCGTGTTGGCGGTAAGCATATTGAAGGAAAAAAGCACCAGTAAACAGCTGAATATTAGCTGTTTCGGGCTGGACGGACTGGGTTCTGTTTCCATGACAAGGACTGGGTTCAGTATTTCAAAGATACAGGTTTCTGAAATACTACCTTTTCTATTTATAAGCTCTTAAACCCCAGCCGTATAAAAAAGTTGCCTTTGAGTGGCGCATCAAATGATAAGTTGCGCCTCCCAAAGGCATGTTTGTTTTGGCGGTTATTGCTCCTGCTAGAGCTTACTCCAGATAGACATTCATATTCTTTGGGTGCTTGACTTTGTAGCGGAAACCAACCTCCCGCTGATCGCCAAACTTCATATTCAGTTCCCAGCGGAGTTTTCCGGTGGTTTCATCAAAACTGGCTCCTTTGTAGCTGTCTAGTTCGACTTCAATTTCGTCGGTTGTTGACACCGGAATTTGATCTTCGATGATGAGCCGTACATCATTATTGCGGCTCTTTTGTACGCTGATGGTCCAGCCTATGCGTTGTTCGGTCTTACCGCCCAGGAAGCGACGGCTGCGGTATTTATCCTCCCGTGTACGCTCAATGGTGAGCCCCTCATCACGGCCCAAACTGAAGACTAAGGTGTCGGCTGCGGTACCAGTGGATAGGTTAGACTTGCCTACGTAAGTACCATCGAAAAACAAGTTGACTGGGCCAGGCAACAAGGTGTACTTGCGCCAGTCCGTCACACGGGCGGTCAGGTAGACGTGGCAGTCATATTTCGGGGCAGCGTAGTACTGATAGTCGGTAGGTAGCTCATAATCGTCTACGAGCACGCGGTATTGCTGGCCGTTACTGGGAATGTCTTGGGCTAATCGTACAGTGAACTCCGTATTGGTCAGGTTAACGGCTACGTCGGCGCCCGCAAAACTGGCATCGGCTTCTACCTCTTCCCGCGTAATCACGAAATTGGAGGTTTGTGCGATATCGTCGTAGGCAGAAGGCGCATAAGCCTGAGCGCGAGCTAACGGCTGATTTGGGTTGAGGTACCAGGTACGAACCACCGGAGCATTTTGCCGCTGACGCGGATTACCAGTGGAAAGGGTCAGTTCAATATTGGTCCAGTCTTCACCGGTGCTTTGGGTGACCAGGGCACCGTAAGAAAGGTCTACATCTTCCGTTAGTTCCGTTACGCGCAAATCATAAGTAGCCGACCAGGAAGCACCATTGATGAGGTACATCAACTGAAACTCGGCATCCACCGCGCGTTCAGATTGGTATTGCACCACTACCTCGGCTACACTCTTCTGCTGCGTGCGGCGCATTTCGTTGAGTTGTTGGTCCAGCTGCTGAAGTTTTTCCTGATCATCGCGCAGATCATTGTTAATCGTCAAGCGCTCGGTACGGATTTCATGCAAGCGTTGACGTAAGTACTGACTCATCTTGAGCAGATCATCTACGTTGACTCCGGTTTGTGTTCCTCCGATGGATTTATTGGCCATCAGTACTCTTTCCTCCTCGGCTAGTACGTCAAGTGTGATTTTTTCTTTAGCGATATAATCCGCAACGGCCTCTCGCTCTTTCACCAGTTCCGTGTATTCTGGTGATTCGGTAGGCGGCGCCAAAAAGTTATTTCTAGGATTTACCGTAAGGATCGTAAAGTCACCGGTAGCACCCAGGCGTACGCTGCTTTGGTCCAACTGAGGACTTAGACCACTGATGACAACGGTGCCGCGTCCGGCGGGGAGGCGCGTTGTCCCCGTACGGGTAATCAAGGCAGACTGCAGATAAACGGTCGCTTCGCGGATAGTTGTTTCTAATTCCACCTGCGCAGATAGAGGTAGGTAGCAAAGTAAGCTTAGCAGGGCTAGGAAAACCGATTTCTTCATTTCGTTTGGTGATTTGGTTTTAGCATATGGATGCAGCCACGCAAGATATTACATAAAACCGCCCCACTTTTCTCCTGCTTTTTATAAAAGCTTTAGCTTAAATGGACAGATTGAGCGTGATTTGGAACCGAAAATTATCCCGTGTATTGGGTAGATGATAAGCGCCCCAGCGGTACCAGAGGCTTCCGCCTAAGCCTAAATAAAGGGCCTTGAAGTAAGGGATGCGAACGATATTGTCTAAACCAATACCGCTTTCTATAAACAGGTGGCGCATATCGTTCAACTCAATTCCTTCGTGCGCTTGGACCTGTCGCAAACTCCCCCAACCCAACTGCTGGGTGAGTCTTAATTCGGGCCGGAAGTATACCGTCTTTGGCCGACCTAATAAAGGGCCAAAGCGGTGGGTGAGAAAAAGATGAGCGAAGTAGTCATTGGCAAACTCTGTAGGGCCAGCAGTGTTAAATACATCATTTCCGGTGATGCTATTTCCGTTGTTGCCGGGAGCCTGAAACAAGAAAGGATAAGGAACAGATTTACTCAACCAGCCACCGTGCAGGACTAGCTCACTGACCCCTAAATATTTCCAACGTTGCTCGTGGTTTAAACGGGCACTAATACGGTGAGCCAAAGAATTATCGGGTGTGAAAATTAACTGTTCAACGTTCAGGTCTACAATAGGGAAAGTAGGATAGAGGATGGCCTCCAGCTGGTCCATTTTTACCAATTGCTCTTTGGGTGACCAGCGGACACCTAGCCCGGTGCGAAATAGTTCGTATGCTCGATCATCCTGTCGGCTGCCCTCATTATAGCGGTAGGAATAATTCAGCAGTCGGCGATTGTAGGAACCGTAGGCATTGAGCTGCCAGGAGCTCTTGGGGCGCATGATGATCTCTGCCCGCCAAAATTCCTGTTGATCCAGGCGATTGAGTACCAAGCTGCGAGCTGACCAATTGGCCCAGGGGTTATTGACGGCCGTTAAGTAGTCCACACCGCCGGGTTCAACCAGATCGTTTCCGTAACTAAAGCGCAGACGCAGGTCTCGGTGCCGATAAAGTATACTTTCGGCGGCCATGCCGTATTTCCAGCGTCGGTCTCGTGTGCCATAAGCTACGTAGCCGTATAAAGAAAGGTAGTCTGAGACCCGTGGATTGGTCTTAAGGCCCAGGCCGAAGCGATTACCTTCCACGGCGTTTACGCGCCAAAGGTCAGGGACTACGAGGTCGAGGGTTTTTCCACTCCATAAGCCACTGCTGACTACCCGGATTAGTCCATTGTAACTTTTCAGCATTCGATAAGCAGGGCGTAGCTCTGGCAGCGAGTCCCAGTAAGCGTAAGTGTTGACTTCTCTAGGGTTTAAGGGCAGTAGCCTCAAGCTATCAGCGATAGCTCCTTCCCGGGTTTCTACCACTTTGCGGTAGTGATTAAACTGGCTGGCTGGTGGTGGTTCCAGATCCACATTTTGAAGAACGCTGCGGTTGCGAAAGCCATAGGCTAGATAGGCACCCGCGGCTCCCATTTCTAGAAAGATATCGGCATTGAGTTGATGAGGAAACCAGCGTCCTTGGACCCGTTTACTTTGCTGTTGCAGGACAAATTGCAGTGTCTGCGTACTATCAGCCGGTTCTGCAATCACGTTCTCCACTGCAAAACCGTCCGTATTGATAAAGAGGAGGCCTTTGAGTGCTACGAAGGATTTCTTGGGCTGGGGCCAAAATTGGATAATGTAAGTGGTGTCGTGCGCATGCACAATGGTATCTGCCAGGAAAAACTCATAATGCCGAAAAGTACCTTTACTGAGGGGATTTACGTAGTTCTGATCGGTGACTTCCATGCGGATGAGATCCTGATAGAAACCAAAGGGTTGGAAATCAATAGGGTTGATACCACCAGTAAAGTCGTTGGGCATGGAAGACTGGGTGGCAATAACGTTTTCCTGATGCTGGTTGGGCGCACGGAAAGCATGTTGGCTACGAGTCTCAGTTACCCAAACGTGCATTTTGTTTAGAAAAAGATCTTGGCGGTATTCCAGTTTATCCTGCGCGAGTCGCCTCAGCGAATCACGTCGGAGGCTCCGGGGCGTGACTTCTTTCGCTTTTTTAGCTTGCCGCCTTGGTGGATTCTGAATACTATCGACACTGAGGACGGTCTTGTGAAAGGCCTCGTAAGAATAGCCTTCTAGCTGGCGTGGATCATGCTGATCCTTGCGTGCAATAGCTGCTCGGATGATACGCCAGGCTGGATTTTCTTCTGGCCGCACAATCACTTCTTCTAGGAGCAAACCAGCTGATTGTAGCTGGACAGAGAGTTGCTGATTTGTTCCGAGTACCAGGGCTTTTGTTTCGTACCCCACATAGCTGATCAACAAAGTATCATTAGGGTTTGCGGATAAACTGAAGTTGCCATCAAGGTCGGAAAAAACGCCGCGGGTGGATGATTGTACTTGAACGCTCGCAAAAACTAGGGGGTGGCCGTTTTCGTCGCTAATGAAGCCCTGGTAGGTGATGGACTGACTGTGTAGGATATTACCCAAAAACAGCAGGCCGAACAGGAGTATGGATGTCTTGTGGCCACTCATTTTCAAAAATTGCGGCCAAAGGACAAATGACCGGGAAAAATGGTGCCATATTTTCAGTCTAATAGAAGGTGAACCCATAGTTTATGCTTTGTCCCCTGTGTGATAGGTGCGTACTAAAAGTAAAGTGAATTGACGGTTACATGTTATACAATAGAAGATTCTTAACCTATTCAAGACGTTGTACGCTTGGGAAAATAAAGCAGGTTTCCTGAATGAGTAACCTTCTAAAGTGCGCTCTAATTCTTTATAATGTTCTACTATCGAAAACGACCATTTGGCCCAATGAAGCACTGCTACTTTCTACTCTTATTTCTTCTTACTGCCACCGTTCTTTGGGCACAACCCGAACCCTGTACGGGGGACCCGCCAGAGATGACGCCCACTTGTGGGCAGGCGTGTATCATCTGCGATATTGACGGCTTTAGTGGCCGCCACGAAAGTGCTATACCGGGTTCCGCCCCGCCAGACTTCTGCACCTTTATCGTACATAATGCCCAGTGGATTGCTTTCATCGCTGGTAGTGAAAACCTGACCATAGAAATCCAGACCTCCAACTGTCAGCAAAATCTGGGCCTGGAAGTTGGTATCTACGAAGGGATCGATTGTGATAATTTTCGGTCGGTATCAACTTGCTTAGGCGGTACGAATACACCGATTACGCCAGGAACACCTCGCCAAATTTCAACTACCGTTCCCTTGGTGATTGGGCAGTACTATTTCCTGGTCATGGATGGGGCTTTTGGCGATAATTGTGATTGGACACTGAATGTAGTTGCCGGTAGTACCCAAGTTGATCCGCTGACGGAGGCGCCACAAATTGAAGGCCCAACAAGTACCTGCCCGGAGGCAACTACCACCTATTTTACCCCAGGCCTGGAAGGTGGAACGAGCTACAGCTGGACCTTGGATGGAGTGGAACTTAGTCAGGCTGATAGCGTGGAGATTGACTGGCCCGGTAGTGGTGTTTATGAACTTTGCCTGAATATTTCCAACGCCTGTGATGAGGCACCGCCCACTTGTCAGAATATTGTAGTGAATCCAATTCCCGTAACTGTATTTGAAGAGATTGTTTGCGAAGGAGAGTGTTTTGCACTGAATGATACGATAGAACTTTGCGAGGAAGGTTTTTTTGAGTTCAACTTTACAACAGCCGATGGTTGTGACAGTATCGTTTTTGTAGACTTGGTCGTTTTTGAGGATGGTGAAACCCAACTCAGTGCAGTCATCTGTGAGGGCGATAGTCTCTTTGTGGGAGGCCTGCCCTTCTTTACTACGGATATCCATACGACGGTGCTTGATAACTATCTGGGGTGTGATAGTACGATTGTTTTAGACCTTACTACGGTCGTCTGCGAAATAATGGGTACAGTAGAAGAAGTACCGGTAGTCTGCAATGGAGCATCCAATGGTCAGATTCTCTTTTCAGTAGTTGATGGAACCCCTCCCTTTACTTATACTTGGCGAGAGCTCGGTAATAGTATGATGGGGTCAGGAAACATTGCAATGCTCAATACAAGCACTAGCATTGCTGGCTTGCCCATTGGCACTTACCTGATTACCATCAACGATAACTTTGGTAACGATTTGGTGCTCATCCAGGAAGTGACAGAACCGGAGTTGCTCGAAGCAGAATTGATCTTGTCTGATTACAATGGCTTTCCAGTCAGCTGCGCTGAGGGCACTGATGGAACCTTGGAAGCTTTTCCTTGCGGCGGAGTGTCGCCCTATTCTTTTTCCTGGAGCAATGGAGGTACAACTGCTGCGATCAATCAACTCTCTGCGGGTACCTACGATGTACAAATTACTGACGCAGCGGGCTGCGTGCAGGTCTTCTCGGAGGTACTTACAGCCCCCGCAGCACTGCAGGCTGACGTGCTGTTTAGTAACCCAGACTGCGGCGGCGGTGATACTGGTTTTATTCAAGCGTTGAGCACTGGTGGTGGGGTACCTCCTTACAATTACCAACTAGACGGAGGTGGATTAGAGGAAGAGAATCTCTTTGCTAACCTCAGCACTGGCGAGTATACATTTACTGTGGTCGATGCTAATGGCTGCGAATCAGACAGCAGTGCATTTTTGCAAGGGCGTGTCATTCCTGTGGTCGAACTTGGTGCCGATACAGCGATTGACCTAGGGGAAACCTTCTTCTTGTTTTTGACTAGCAATGTGGCTTTAGATAGTGTAGTTTGGTCGCCAGAAGAAAGCCTCTCCTGTAGTACCTGTCCAAGACCGGAGGCCCAGCCCTTGATGGATACTTACTATCAAGTAGCAGTCACCTCGGCGGATGGCTGTACTACTGTAGATTCTATGCTGATCAGTGTGCGCGACGTGCGTGATGTTTACGTGCCCAACGCCTTTAGTCCCAACCGTGATGGTGTGAATGACCAGTTGGTGATTTACGGTGGGCCAGAGGTGGCTATTATTCGCAAATTTCGGGTATTTAATCGTTGGGGAGATTTGATCTTTGAGCAATCTTCCCTGCTACCCAACAGCAGTACGGGTGCCTGGGATGGCCGCTTCCAAGGAGATATCTTGGGCAGTGATGTCTTTGTCTGGCTCGCCGAGATCGAATTTATAGACGGGCGAGTGATTCCTTATAGTGGGGATGTGCTTTTACTTAACTAGGAGTGATCAGTAGAAAGTGGTCAGTAGACAGGAATGGGCAAATAGGAAATGAGATTTGGGAAATTAAAAATAGGGAGTTAGAAATAAGAAATGTTCTAATGACTTCCGACCTCCCGTTCCCGACGCCGCATTTTGGGCCTAGTCTACGTTCTTGAGACAAGCTTCAAGGCGGTATTAGAAAAATCTTAAGTAGCTTTCCGAAAATTGATCAAATATGCTTAATCCCATAACCAAAGCGCTGTTCGCGCTGCTTGCGCTGATGGCGTTTTCTTGCCAAACAGAAGTGGATGAAGAGGTTATCCGACATCAGATACTGGATAATGGTGAGGCAATTCGCCAGGCCTTTGCCGATGGTGATCTGGCTATGATAAGGTCGGTACATCATCCAGATGTGATTAAAGCACTGGGCTATCAAGATATCCAAAAAGGGCGCGAAGAAGTCATGCAGGGAATCGAGGGAACGCTGGATGCCTTCACTCTAGAGTTTGTGGAAAACGAAGTAGAAAACTTACTTATCCAGCAAGACCTGGTGATTGAGCAGACGAAATTTTCTATTCGCGGAACGCCCAAAGACGGTGGAGATTCTTTTGTCTTCAGCGGAAGAACCATGGTAACTTATGTGCGCTACGGAGATAGTCCTACGGGTTGGGCGACTATCCGTGAGATCATTCAACCGGCAACAGACTAAGGAAAGCTGAAAATCAGAAACCTGATTTTTGCATAATTGCCTTTCTGAAAGTTTTCGTCTATGATCTATTTTTATTTTGCTGAGTAGTCGAAATGTGGCGCTGGCAAAAGTATGATCATATGAAACGTTCTCTTCCTCCCTTTCAGGTGTCATTGAGTTGGCACCGAAATATTTTCTTATTGATGTTTTTGGTGTTGGCTTCTGCCTTGCAGGCGCATATCAATCCGAATGCGCGTAATCGTCCCAGTCCTGAGTCATCTGATCAGGTAACGTTTCGGGAGAATTGTAGCAATGCCGTTGCCCAGATTGATCAGCAAATCAATAACGTCCGGGCACGACTTACGACGGGGGGAGATCTTTGGTGGAACGGTGAGGATGGGCGTTATGTCGTACCCAAAACACCACCTGGTGTACCGGAGGTGTCTTCTATTTTCGCCGCTGGAGTTTGGCTCGGTGGGCGTGATCCGGGAGGAAACTTGAAGATTGCGGCTCAGCAATACGGTCGTGCTGCTGGAAACTTTGATTACTATCCTGGGCCACTTAATCCTGGTGATCCTGATTTTCCCGGTGGGCCTTTGCAAGACCCTGAACGTGGTACAACGGATAGGGAAACCTGTGCGCAATGGGATAAGTTTTTCGTGGCAAACGGAGCTAATGTGACGGCCCACATCAACGCCTGGCGCCACGCACAAGTAGCGGGAGAAACGTCCCTGGATCCAGCAACCATTCCGGAAGATATTCTGGGCTGGCCCGCGCGGGGGAACCAATTCTTCAAAGGTATCCATCAGTTTGATCTGCCAAATAACCTGCAAGGACTTGCCGACTTCTGGGACCAAGACTTTGATGGTATCTATGAACCAGATGAAGGGGATTACCCAATTATTGGACTACGTACTTGTTTGGACCAACAACCACAGTCTGTTCCTGATGAAATGATCTTCTGGATTTACAATGATACTGGAAATACTCATCGAGAATCCGGTTCCGCCAGAGAAATTCAAATGGAAATACAAGCGCAAGCCTTTGCCTATCAGACCAACGATGACCTGAACAACATGACCTTCCAGCGTTACAGGCTGATCAACCGGGGAATAGAACGCCTGGATAGTACCTATTTCGGACTTTGGGTGGACGCTGATTTAGGCTGCTACACGGATGACTATGTGGGCTGTGATATTGATCGCAGTATGGCCTATTACTACAATGCTGATGCTCTGGACGGAACGACTGGCTGTGTTTGTGACCTCGATGTTAACTCCTACTGCGACGAGATTCCCATACTGGGTATCGACTATCTAAGTGGACCATTGAATGAGTTTGGGGAAGAGTTGGGGATGTCCTCTTTTACCTACTACAACAATCCAGGGGGAGGTACACCGCCACCAGGAGGTATTGGTGACCCTAGCACCCCGCAAGAATATTACAATTACCTGTCGGGTCGCTGGCGCGATGGGACACCTTTTACTTACGGTGGGGACGGTTATATGGGAGATGGTCCAGTAACCGCTTATGCCTTTTCTGATCCACCCAATGATCCTAACGGTTGGTCGATGTGCTCCGAGGGCCTTCCGGTAGGTGATCGGCGTACGGTACAGGGTTCTGGGCCTTTCACGCTCCAGCCTGGTGCGGTAAACGAATTGGTCTTCGGTGTGATTTGGGTGCCCAATCAAGCTTACCCTTGTCCAAGCATAGCACGCTTGCAGCGAGCGGATAACATGGCGCAGGAAATATTTGACGGCTGTATCTCTCCTGATCTTGGGCCCGATGCACCTGATGTAGACTGGGTTGAATTGGATCGGGAAATTATTGCCGTTTTCTCCAATGATGCTCTAACCTCCAACAATGCTTTTGAAGGATACGAAATACCCGGCTATGGCATACCAGATAGCGTGGATAATTTGTATCGTTTTGAAGGGTATAAGTTATTCCAATTCTCTGGTCCGGATGTATCAATAGCTGATCAAGACGATCCTAGCAAAGTGCGCCTGGTTTATCAGGTCGATAAGCGTAATGGCGTAGCTAAGATTTTTAATTGGGAAGCTTTAGGGCTTAATGACAACGAAACGCCAACTAACGAACCGCTCTACGAACCGGTATTGATGGTTGATGGTGAAAACGAAGGAATTCGACATACGTTCAGTATCACAGAAGACCAGTTTGCAGAGGGTGATCGCCGCCTGGTGAACCACCGCAAGTACTACTTTGCGGCAGTGGCTTATGCACATAATAATTACCAGGAGTTTGATCAGTTTCTTCAGAGCGAGGACCTGGGGCAAGATCGACCTTATTTTGAAGGGAATCGCAATATTGGTGATGGCGCGAGCGGATACTACACCGTAATTCCACGGATGATCCTTGATCGTAAGTTGCAAGCTGCTTATGGTGATGGTGCTTTGATTACGCGTATTGACGGTGTTGGTACCAGTGATAACTTCCTGGACATTGCGGACGAAACGCGTGACGAGTTGGAAGCACTGATCCGTGAGGATAACGCTGAAGCCTTCGGCGGTGAAGTAACCTACAAAGGTGGCTTTGGCCCAATCGACGTATCTATCTTCAACCCACTGGAAGTAATTGACGGTGAGTATGAGTTGACATTCGTTGATGACAACTTGGACAACGAAGAACTGGACACTCCAACTACTTGGACCCTGCGCAGCTTGACCAACGGTTCTGCACCAGTGATCACTTCTGAGACTTCTATCAATGACCTGAACGAGCAAATCATTCGTCAGTTTGGTTTCTCGGTTATAGTAGCACAAGTTCCTGATGCCGGTACGCTAC
>JBCBEC010000003.1:0-79623 GCA_038528965.1 Bacteroidota bacterium
ATATTCAAGGTAAGCCTCCAAGGCCCTATGTTTCTTCCATTTTACGACTCAAAATCAAATAAAACTATTTCGATTCCCCTTCAAATGACTACCTTAGATGAAATCAAATCCGCTCTCTTATGCTTATTTCTATTGCCAAACAGGCTACCTTCTTTCTATTTGTACTATGTTGCCTTTCCCTTAGTTTATTTCCAAACCTAGGTGATAACATAAAAGTAGAAAGACCAAAAACTAAAGATAGGCAAGTAGTCATTACAGTCGGGCCTGAGATCGATGTCAATACTGCTCAAGCACTACCGATAGATGGCATCTTGGATATGTCATTAACGGTAGTAGATTTTCAAAATCAAGCACTTACCAGCACAATTAATACGGGGAATTACGTCACCTCAAGCTCCTACACAGCCACTTTTGATTTCCCCACGGCTTCTTGGACCACTTCATCCCACAGCAATACTTCCCTACAGTATACACTCACCATATTTACAACCACAGCAGGTGGTGTTCAAACGGGCCCAATAACCTATTCTGGCGTAACCCAATTTGAGTAGAATGGGTTATCCATTTACTCCGCCATCACCCGTTCGTACAAGGCCTTCACTCGGTTGTAATGTTTGACCACCATGATCGTCTTATCCGTATCGCGGGCGATAGCCTCAGGGATTTTACCGAACATACTGCGCAGGTTGAAGCCTTTGCCGGTTGCGCCAAGTAGAACCACATCGTAGTCGCTTGCAGCAGAGGTAATACCTTCTGTGACGCCTTCTGCAGGAATAAGCTGGGTTTCCACAGCAAGCTTGGGCTTGAGCGCTTGCAATCGAGCCTGAGCTTCGTCTATTATTTGCTGCCGCGAGCCATTGGTTTCCCCCGGTGGGGTAATTTGGCACACCGTGATCTTTCCTTCAAACTGATCAGCAATGGTAGCCCCGTACTGTTCCGCCCAGCGAGCGTGTTCGCCTCCCGCTGTGGGTAGTAGGATCCGACCAAAGGTGGGCTCTTCCGCTAGACGTACCAACATGATATCAGCACGGGCATTGCTGACTACAGCATCCGTTACAGAGCCCAGGATTTTTTCTTTATTGGTAGTAAAGCCTTTCCAACCCAACATGATCATGCTTACCCGGTGCTGGCGGCCGGTCTCCAGGATAGCCCGAGCAATATTATACCCTACTCGAATTACGGAATGGGAGGGCACCTCATAACGCTCCGCGAGCATACGGGCACGCTTGAGGAAGATTTCTTCTTTTTCTAACTCCTTGTCATCAAAGCTATTGGGTGGAAGTTGTTCGGGTACGGTGAGCACTCGTAACAGAATTAGTTCACCGTTTCGCTCCTTTGCTAGCCCCGCTGCTAATTCAATCAGATGCTCCATGCTATTAGGGTTAGCCAAAGGCAGGAGAATACGGAAGCGATCTGGATCACTGGTAGCATGTCCTTTACTCAAGGCAATGTGGGAAGCCCGCGCAGGAATTGCTTCATCCTCAGCTTGTGCGCCTTTCCATGCTACAAAGGCCAACATACCTAGAATAAGCGTACCAATGGCCAGAAAGAACGGGATTGGATAAGCGATAATTTGCCACAGTAGGTAAAGGTTAGCAGCTATACCCAATGCCGGTAGTAGTGGTACAAAAGGTACTTTAAAAGGCCGCTCAATATCCGGGTACTTACGGCGGTGTACAATCAGAGCAGCATTCACCAAAATCAAAGCAATGAGCAAGACGGTATTGGCAAAATAAGATAGATCTTCCAGTGGTAGAATGATGGAAAATATCAAAATTGCTCCCCCAATTAGCATAGTTGCCACGATTGGTGTACGCGTGCGCGCATTGATCAGTCCTACTTCTCTGGGCAGATGCCGCAGTTGACTCATGGACAGCACCACTCGGGAGCCCGCCATAATGGAGGCATTAGAGGCGGAGATCATAGAGAAAAGCGCCCCGCCAATAATGACGTAACCGCCCCAAGAACCCAAGAACTTTTGGGCAGCAGCCCCCATACTGGATTCACTGTATTCCGTTAGGCCGGCAAAGAGTACCACCAGTACAACCAAGGTGTACAGAACCGTTACTACTCCCATGGAAATGAAGATCGCTCGGGGAACCGTTTTCACCGGATCAATCACCTCCCCCGCCGAAGCGGCAATAGCCGAAAAGCCGAAGAAGGTAATGAAGACCAAAGCAGAGGTAGAAGCAATGGCAACCAGATCGCTATTGAACTTATCCATTAGCGCATCCATATCCACAAAGCTCAAGCCACCAAAGATAAACCAGATGAGCAGGATGACCTTAGCCGCCGTCACGATGACCTGAAAGCGGCCACTTTCTTTAGTCCCCTTAATGTTCAGTAGCGTCAAGGCAATGAGCATGAGAATGCCAAAGAGTGCCTCAATGGGCATATGGTAGATAAACTCGTTGAAATAGCTGGATAAGCTGGCAATGTAAAAGGCGCAGCTCGAAGCATAACCCAAAAACAAGGCCCAGCCCACAAAGTAGGCCAAGGGTGCGGGATAGGTCTTACGAGCGTACAAGTAGCCCTCTCCCGTACGGGGGTAAACGGATACAAACTCGCAATACGTCAAGGCGGTAAACAAAGCCACAATAGCGGCCAGCAAAAAAGAAACAATAGCGGCCGAGCCTACATTGCGAATAGCCAGCCCAGATAAAGTAAAAATACCGGCGGCAATCATCGTGCCGACGCCAATAGCTAAAGTAGAAGTCAGTCCTAAATCGCGACTTAATTCGGTTTCGACTGTACTTTGGTGAGGATCGTTGGACATACAGAGCAGTAGAAACTGTTGGTGTAGGCGTCCAAGTTAGGCAATCGGAGGGAGAATCAAAAAGTGGTCGCCAGACAATCCATTATCTATGCTACTAGTCTTCCCAATTGTACCGCTCAAGCAGACGGTCTATTTCGTCGAATAGTGGAAGCGGTAAATCTTCTTTGTGTTCATCAGTGCCTTTTGATCTGGCGTATTCTTTTTCCCGTTCCGCGTAGCCGTAATCAAAATTTGGGTCACAAAGTGCCAAATCGTAGAATTCTTTACTCAAGGTCATTAATCCATCATCCGATAGTCCAGCAACCACTACTGTTAACATAGAGCAGAAGTAAGGATCACAGATGTTTTCTTTGTCCTCTTTATGGTCAAGCATGTACTGCATAATCCCACGCAGTTCTTCCACCACTTCCGCTTTGCGCTCTGTTTGGTGAAAAAATATTTGAGTCAGTACATCAATGGCCACCATTTTACTAAAGGTGTAAATATTGTTTTCCTTGGCAAAGGCAGTGAGCACTTTCAGGTCAGCTCCTACCAGTGGATAAACAAAGCGCCACCATTCCTCCGTGACGAAATCATCATATAAACGCCGCAAATAATCATCACCTTGTCGAAGGATGTCTACCAACAGTTCTAGTGTTCCCGGTGGTTGGAGTTCCCGCAATAGAAGAATTGCGTGTAGATAGAAATCAAAATTGCGTTCTTCTGCCTCCATCCGATCCAGCCAGTAGTAGTGGCGGTGTAGGGAATCCCGCAGTAACAGTAGCAGGTCTTGCCCCAATGAATCAGCAGGTAGAGCTAACAGTTGTTGGTAAACTGGCTTAGCCTCAGGTAATGATAGCTCATATAGCTGAGCCACTTCGGGATGAGTAAATACGGGTGCCTCTTGTTGAATCAGCGTTTCATCAAAAGTCCTTTCCACAAATACGCTTTCTGTGTGACCCTTCCTAGCCAGAAGTAACCCGTCTCTGGCCATGCCAGTCAGTGGATGATCTTCTCCTAAAACATCCGTCAAAACTGGTAGGCGCGTTCTTAAGGCTTCATACTGCTGGGTCTCTAGAAAGTAAGGAACTGCCACATTGTTAATTGCCTGAAATTCTCCAAAATGAAACACTTTACGATTAGGATAAAGCCCTTGCAAATCAAGCGCTTCACCCAATATTTCGGGTACTTTATCGTAGGCTTCGCTCGATAAATATTCGGCTGCTAAATTTACTCGAGCCACGAGATAGTCTGGAAATTTTTCCACGATTTGCCGGTTGATCTCGTGCGCCTTTTTGGTATTACCCTGGTTGTGGTAATAAACGGTCAAGTAGTTGCGCAGCGCAGGCACCCGCGGATACTTCTTGATGGCCTTTATCAAACGTGGTAACACTTTAGGGTTTCCCCGCTCTATGAGCTGGTGAAACTTCCCTAAGACGCCTTGCACCTCCAAAGAGTAGTGAAACTTGTGATCCGCGTCTTCGGGATCACCTGTGATTTGATAACCAAAAACACGCCAACGGTCGTACATACAGCTTGCTTTATTGCTGTTTTAAAGATCGGTTTTCTTTAGCTAATTCTCTATCAAGCCCGCTAGAATTTCACAAACTTCCTGGCCTGACGGACTTGGCTGGTAGCATCTCGGAGTTCAAACACGTACATGCCTGCAACTAAGGTCGCTACATCCACATCTACCTGCGCAAAGTCGCTGCGCCCTTGTTGGACCAATTGACCTTGGGTGTTGTACAAAGCCCACTCCAGTCCACGTTCCGCCTTATTCCGCAAGCGTACCATTTGTTCGGCCTGGAAATAATTGATACCAAAAGCATTCACAGCCGTCAGTTCCTCGGTGCTGTTGATCAAATCGCATACGTAGGTACTGGTGGTGTTTGGTACTGGCCCCATCGGTATCAGCTCGCGACCTTCAAAAGCGGGATAATCTAGCGCATACTTTTCGGTACGGTACAGGAAGTTTAAAGTCTCCGCCACGTAGGTCCAGACAATCTCCCCTTCTGGGTTGATCTCAAATAGGCGACCAGAGCCTCCCTCCGTGATGAAGATATTTCCGTTAGGTAAAACTTCAGCACCGGAAGTATAGGAAGAGTAAAAAATGGTATTGGTCTCAAATTCACTGTAGCGCACTTCGGGTAGAGCTGGTTCGTAAGCAGCGTCCTCTGCTAAGGAATAGTTGCCCTCCTCATCCACTGGTAGTTCTAGAATAGGAACGCTGGAGTAAAAGTCAGGAAAGTCGGTGAACGGGCGGTTCAAGCCGTTATCATAGGCCGTTAGATAACCGGCATACTGCCCCTCCGTAATCCAATTGGGATTATGTTGAAAGAACAGTTGGCGATCATCTGCCGTACCCCGACCATAGTTTTGGGGATTACCCCAACGGTAGAGAATATCCCCACCTTTACCCGAGTTACCACCGGTATGACCAGCGGCCTCCTCCGTGGTGGTAGAATGGTCGATGATGGCAATCTCACTCATCTTCCTTAAGCTCACCGCAACTTGGTCGAGTTGCGGATTGTAGTCCATGCTGTTAATCATAAACGACTCGTGGCCCGTCCAATCAAAAGTGGCAATCGCATCCATATTTAAGAGCTCCGGATGTTCCGTTAGGATACCGTAGTTATTGGCGTCGGGATCACGCTCTTGAATGACATGATCCCTGGTATTCCACTCCCAGACGATATCTCCCGTTTCACGATCCAGCTCTACAACCCCATCGGTTACATCGGGAAAACCAATGGAACCAAAATCGTACCCCAGCTCAAGAAACTCCTCCTGGCTAAAGTTCCGCCGCGCAACACAAAGGTAATTTTGGTTGGGGAGCAGTACGACTTCATATTCTATACTCAAGTCGAGATCATCGTGCTGGACTTCGTTTACCAGATTCCCCTCCCAGTCCATTTCGCGAACCGTGAAGCGGTCAGAGATGTACAATAGGTTACCATTGGGCAAAAGTTTGGGATGAAAAGAAATGGCCCCAGTCTCCCAGCTATTGACCAATTCCCCACAATTATCCACGAGGTAAACGTCAGGAAAAGAATTGTATAGTGTGTAACTGGACATAGCCTCCTCTGTGTTGAGAATGATGCCCGATTGCGCATTAGCTAAACTGAAACAGCAGCTAAGGAACGATAAAAACAGGGTACTAAAGGTTAGATAGCAGCGCATAATATTTGGAATAAAGTTAGGGCAAATAGCGCCCTTTCGGGTGAAAAAACAATCGCCTAGCGGCTAACCATACCAGTGCATCACAACTTTATCATCTTCTTAGCTTGCCGCAGCTGAGATATGGTATCCCGTAGTTCAAACACGTACATCCCCTTGGCTAAGGCAGCTACGTCAACCTCTAGCTGGGCAAAATCGCTACGGCCCTGCTGGACCAATTGACCCTGGGTATTGTAGAGTGCCCATTCCAAGCCATGCTCCGCATGGTTTCGCAGGCGTACCATTTGTTCGGCCGGAAAGTAGCGCAAGCTGAACGACGCAGCACTAGTTAATTCCTCGGTATTGCTGACCAAGTCACACTCGTAGGTGCTATTGGTGTTTGGTGCAGTGCCGGTGGGTGTAAGGTCACGCCCCTCAAAGGCCGGATAATCCAGCGGATACTTTTCCGTACGATAGATGTAGGATACAAATGGCACGGTATAGCTCCAAACTACCTCTCCGTCCGGATTGATCTCTAGCAGCCGACCGTCGACCCCTTCGGTGATGAAAATATTTCCGTTAGGAAGTACTTCTGCTCCCGAGGTATAGGAAGAATAAAAACGAGTACCCGTCTCAATATCACTGTAGCGAACAGTGGGTAAAGCTGGTCCGTAAGCTTCTCCTTCTACCAGGGGATAGTTGCCTTGATCATCTACTGGGGTTTCTATAATGGGAACCGAAGAATAACGATCGGCAGTTGATACACCGGGGCGGTTTAGGCCATTATCGTAGACCGTTAAATAACCGCTGTAGGGCCCTTGCGTAATCCAATTGGGATTATGCTGAAAAAACAGTTGGCGATCATCCACCGTACCCCGACCATAGTTTTGGGGATTACCCCAGCGGTAGAGAATATCACCGCCTTTTCCCGAATTGCCGCCGGTATGGCCAGCTGCTTCTTCCGTAGTGGTGGAGTGGTCAATAATGGCTATTTCGCTCATCTTGCGCACACTGATGGTAATTTGGTCCAACTGCGGATTGTAGTCCATGCTATTGATCATGAATGACTCGTGCCAGGTCCAGTCAAAGGTTCCTATTCCATCGAGGTTGAGCAGTTCCGGATGTTCGGTCAATATACCGTAGTTCCCCACTGTTGAATCGCGCTGTTGAATAACATGATCTCGAATATTCCATTCCCAGATGATGTCTCCCGTTTCACGATCCAATTCCACCACTCCATCCGTTACATTGGGGGTACCTCTGGTCCCGTAATCGAAACCTAGATCAAGAAACTCCTGTTGGCTAAAGTCGCGGCGGGCCACGCAGAGATAGTTTTGATTAGGCAGGAGGATCACCTCATATTCGATACTTAAATCCAAGTCGTCGTGTGACACTTCGTTCACCAGGCTTCCATCCCAATCCAGTTCACGCACAGTGAAGCGATTAGAGATATAAACGAGATGGCCGTTCGGCAATAATTTTGGGTGAAAAGAGATGGAGCCTGTATTCCAGCTATTGATCAGTTTTCCGCAATTATCCACCAGATACACCCAGGGTACAGACTCGTAGAGGGTATAACTAGGCATGGCTTCTTCGGTATTGAGCAGGATTCCGGTTTGGGCTTTACCGGGCTTAAAGAATAGGGCAAAAAGTAGCATGAACAGAATAGCCGAGCGAGAAGTTAGATTGAAGCGCATTGTTCTTAAAATGACGTTAAGAGCTATAGGAGCCCTTTCGGGGTGAAGAAAAATCGGGTATCTTAAGGAAGCAAACCATTGAACCCCACATCTTCAAAAATATGAAAAAAAGCCTACTCTCTGTTCTGTCTTTGCTTTTCATCTGTCAGCTGCATTGCCAGATTTTTTCTGGTTGTTTAGAGATTGATTTTGAGGAAATCCCCAACCAAACTCCTTTTGAAGGGATGATCATTAATGACCAGTATTTTGCTTCTCACGGTATTACTTTCACCCTGGAGAACGGGCAATCACCAGTGCTGGCTCAGGTGGGTGGTGCGGTTACCGCCTTTGGGAGTTTCTGGGGGAATGACGAGCCGGTACCCGGATCTGACATCGGTGAATTCTTTCTTACCGACGACGGTAACCTCTTCGGGCTAGACATGATTCCGGTGATTGTAACCTTCGCCAACCCCATAGACAGTTTCTCCACTTGTGTACTGGATATTGACTTCGATGAATTCTTCATTTTAGAAGCCCGTGGCCAAAATGGTGAGACCATCCTTGCTGACACCATTTTTTCCGGCGACCCCAATACAGGTGATGGGGTTCCCAGCTGCTGGGGCTTTAACTTTGATGGCTGCGAAGGCAGTATTTACTCAGTTCGCTTTGAGGGATTCCGCCAGCAGACGGGAGCTTTTGGTCTGGGAATGGACAATTTCAGCTTTTGCTTTTCGGGGGTCGATCTAGTAAACCAGATCGGCGTAGAAGTCAATGATCCCACCTGCGAGGTGGAGACCGGAAGTCTAAATATTATCAATCAAGGAGAAGGAGAATATCTCTATTCCCTAGATGGTATTAATTACCAAAGTTCTCCCATTTTCACTGGTTTACCCATTGGCACTTATGACTTATTTGTACAAGATCCCACGGGCTGCGAAGCGGAGTTTAGTGATATCGAGATTGAGGCCTTCGTTCCGTTAGTGATTAATAATGTGCTGGAAATCCCCACCAGTTGTGGCGAAGACAACGGTGTCTTGAGCATCAATACGGATCCCAGCTTTGGCGTCAATTATTCTATTGATGGGGTCAACTTCTCTACCGAAAACAGTTTTACGGATTTGCCTCCCGGCACCTACCCGGTCTTTATCCTGGATACAGATGGGTGCCCTTACACCACAACGGCCACCATCGGCCCTAGTACAGCGCCACAGATCAACGGTCTGGTAACGGCCATAGATGGTTGTAATGACGGTTCGGGTCAGTTGGTCTCCAGCGCCAGTGGTGGTACCGGTACCTTGACGTATAGCCTTAACGGTGGCCCCAGCCAAGCCACCGGCAATTTCGATAGCCTCTTTGCCGGTCAGTATTTACTGGAAGTAATCGACGAAGACGGCTGCCTCGTTCGCGATACGGCCGAGGTAGCGGGCGGTCCCTTACTGCTCATTGAATCCATTAATACTACCCCACCCGGTTGCTCCGCTCCCGATGGTGAAATTGTCATTCAAGCCTCCGGCGGTACTGGCAACCTCATCTATCTGCTAAACGGTAACCAATGGTCGCCCACCCCCATCTATACCCAACTTACGGCTGACACTTTTGATATCATGGTGGTAGACGCGGTTGGCTGCACCGCTAGTGCCCAAACCAGCTTGCCCATTCCAGTTTGTCCTGTCTTCATCCCCAATGTTTTTTCCCCTAACCTGGATGGCCAAAACGATGAATTCCAGGTCTTCACGAACGGAAGCTACGATGTTGGTATTCGCAAGTACGAAATCTTTGATCGCTGGGGCGAATTGGTCTGGCGCCGCGAAAACTTCACCATCCACACTTCTAAAGACTGGTGGGACGGTTACTTTCGGGGCAGGCCCGCCACGCAAGGTGTGTACGTATACGTGATTGAATTGGAGTACAACAATGGTTTTCGGGAGGTTCGTGCGGGGGATGTTTGTTTGATTAGGTAGTTGGTTTAGTTCGGCCTGCGGCCTTGATTAGTTGAATTAGTGAATTTAGTTCGGCCTGCGGCCTTAGTTAGTTGAGTTGGTTGATTTAGTTCGGCCGCCGATGTCGGCCTTAGTTAGTTGAATTAGTTCGGCCTGCGGCCGTAGTTAGATGGGTTAGTTGGTTTGATTGTTACAGTGTTCGTTCTTGAGTACTTGGAGTTCCTCAAAAAGCCGGACAGAGAAGTCTGCTACGACGCAGGAGCAAGGCTTTGGCCGCCGGTGGAAGCCTTGGCGTAGTCGGGTCATTCTAATTCTTTTCCTAATTCTAATTCACCTTGGTGCTTTCGAGTGTCTTAGATGGTTCAAAACAATCATCTTCATAGACTAATCCCGCATTTGTTGCTACCCGACCCTACTTTTTCGTAGTTGCGACATGGATTTTCCTGATTTTTGTTGTTTCTTGGATCATTAGCGGGAAAAACCCGTAGACACCCCCTATTGACAGTAGAAAAGAACAAACACGAAACGCATCATCCCTTATACCGTGCTGTAGTGGTTTGGAATGCCGAACCGCTGGCTTTAAGTCCGGTACGTGCTAGCGTCAAACAGTTGTCCCTAAGCCCAACCGTTTTGTAGGCACACTATGATTAAAAACATGCGTTTACTACACAATTAAAAAACAGAAAACAGGCATGATTTCTGCGAAAGTAGCGCAAATGATCAGTGAAATGCCAGCTGACATTGCTGGTGATCTGAATTTCAGTACCGAAGAATACCTCCGCCGTTACAAGGGCGTACGTGAGGCTATGAAGAAGAAAAAGATCGATGCACTGCTGGTTTGCGGCAGCAGCGAGTTCTTCTCTTCTCGCAATAGTAGTTTACAGTATTTCACCGGGCCTAACGTAAAAGCAGGTCTGGGGGTGAATTACGCCATCATTCCGCTCAAAGGCCGAGAGGCCTTGGTTACTACTAATGGTCCACAGCTTTTCTCTTTCCTCAGTACGTACCCGCGTATCCCTATTGAGCCTATCGCTTCTCCGCCGAAAAAGGGGACGTTAAACGTGCCAGACCACGCTAAATCTATCATCAATTACTTAAAGACCGCCGGCTTGAATAATGGCCGTTTGGGCATCTCCAGTATGGACATCTGTCCGGCCGAGGTGTATATGGCTTTACGGAAGTCTTTTCCAGAAACGGAATTGGTGGACGCCTTTGACTTGGTCAATGACGTGCGGCAGGTAAAATCCGAAGAGGAGGTGAGGTTCCTGCGACGCTCTGCTTTTATTGCTGATGTAGGGATGACCGCACTCATTGAGTATGTGCGCCCGGGGGTTTCCATTAATGAGTGCCTCCGCGTGGTAGATAATGCCATGATTGCCGCTGGAGCCACCAGTACCCAGGGATTCAACATGATTGGTGGTGGGACATTCCCTGATCAGATGGAGCGCAGTTTTAGGGGTTCGCCCTACCGCTATCGGACCGGAGATATTGTCACCAATGAGTTAACCTCCGAATACAAAGGGTACTACACGCAAATATCTAAGCCGGTCTCCTTGGGCACCGAGCCTAACCAGGCTTTCCAAGAATACGAGAAAATTAATAAGATCATCTACGAGACCCTGTACGCTAAATTCCGCCCCGGGGTGAAAGTGCACAGTGAACTGGATGAGACCGGAAGTGACCTAGCTAAACGGATGTCAGATGGCGTTTGGGGCTGTATACAGTCGGTCCAACCTACAGATTTGGAGCAAACCAGCCACCAGAGCGATGTGGTACTGCAACCTGGCGTAAGCTACACGCTCATGCCCTGGACCAGCCAGACGCAGGGCTGGAATGGCTCGGATGCGCTGCCTCCGATTGAGAACTGGTCAGGCTATGCCTGGGGTAATACGTTGATCTGCACCAAAAAAGAACCCATTGTGCTGCACCAGACCGAGCTGGGTATGGTGATCAAGACCGAGTTCGACGAGATTCTCAAGGTACCTGAACTCGACAAAGAACCTACCGACAGCGCAGATGGTAACTGGAAGATCAGTTTCTTCTTGAATCTGTCTGGAGCACAAGAAAAAGAGATGAAGGTCTCCGAAGAGGGTGCCTTTGTGGATGGTAATGCCATTCCTTTCACCTTCGATGATGGTTCTGTCGCCTTCGAGCTTACCATTGGTACCCTGCAAGGGCCACAACATCTGGAGTTTAAGGGCTGGATGATTGGTAACGAGATTGCTGGTGCCTTTAATCTCAAGGACACACCCACCACAGGGCAGCGAAACCGTTTTAAAGCAGTTCGTTAATGAAGTAGGAGATGGGAAGTTGGAGTTCGGAATAAATACAAAACATCCGATTTCCCACTTCCCAACTCCGATCTCTACTTTCTCTTCTTTTACAACTTAATCTTTCCTTTCGGGCCTTCTATGGTCAACCGAATTTTTGGTGCGGCACCTTTGTAGACCTTCATATTCAAGCCCAGGCCGTGGATGGCCATCTTCATGGTTTGCGGAGCAGGGTGCCAAAGCTCAAAGCCATAGTAGCGAACTTGCTCGGGCAGACGATCAGTAGGATGGAAGGCAGATGCGGACCAATCTACCGCAAAGGGCATCAGTTCTACGCTTGGATACGGTAGCGGCTTGAGCATACGCCAACGTAGTAGCTCACCATCAGGAGTTTTGCGGCTGCCTTCAATGATCTTGCCGTGTTCGGGATGATAGGCTTGGACAATCTGCTGATCAACATCCAATTGCTCGCTTTTCAGACACCAACGGTTAAGCTGTGGGTAGGTGACCAAGTCCATCCCCATCCAGGTTCCGCCTGCTGGCCGTTCCCGGTCTTTCAGCTTAGCAATCACCTCCAGGTAAGCACCATCACCCAGGTTGAGCAGGGCGTTATAAGTGCCTTCTTGTTCGTGCACGCCGCCAGGAACAGGAGCCACACCCAGGTGCTTTTCTAATTCCGCGCAGGCGGCATCCAAATCCGTTACCGCGTAAACAATATGGTCGATCTTCCTGCTCATGTAAAGCTCATTGAAAACTTGCCGTTAAAATAACTAAAATCGGCAAGCTGGGGGGAAGGGAGTAAATGAGCTAATCCGTGATGGTAAGCATCCTACCGTAAAAAGTCGGCTCAAGCATCCATCTCCAGCAAAAACAGGAATAACACTACATAAGGAATCCCGAGCAGAATAGAACTAATGGCCGTGATACTAGTTGTGCCAATCAGGCTATCTGCCAAGTGGACAAACATCCAAACTGGAAGGCTGAGGAGCGTTGTCCAGGCCAGCCAAGTCAGCTTAGGACCGTAGGACTGTCTGCTTCGCCACAATTGTATGGCCGCCAAAATGACTGCACCGGTGAGGAGCATTAACCAAGGACGAATAAGTTGCAGCTGATCGACTAATCGATTAAGGTACTTCTCTGCATCACCGGAGCATCCCCCAGAGAGGTAGCAGTAGCCGACTTCCCAGAGATCCTGCGAGGCGAAGGCCATCCCCTTGGTATCTGTTATCAACAAATAGGCGATTAAATAAATTGCGTAAGCTCCAATTATGCTCCACAGTGCTTTGGCGGTACTTTCGTCGCCAACCAATTTAAAGAACTGTTGTAGCGACCACCAAGAGCCCGCGGCTAAGCTGGTCAGAATGACCACTCCGGTATTCGTATAAGCGAAGCCAGAGCAGAAAATGCTAATCAGCAAGAATAGGCTCGCAAACACATAACCAGAAGTGTGTAATGGTAGAGGAGCTTTCGCTTGCTCTTCCGGCACGGGTTCTGCTTCCAGCGGTTCTTCTTCCTGCAAAAGCAAAGTATTAAATGAGGGTGGCAGATAACGCGACAATTCCTCGATACTACCGGCTGCTCGCCAACTGGCAAAGCCGTAGCGCCAAACAAGGGTCTCGGGCTGCAAGTGGATCTTCTTCAAATCTTCTCGTTCGTAAGGGCCCATTTGGCGATTCTGTTGCATAATAAAATAGAGAGGCATGGTATTAGGTGTTTTTTGTGATATGACTTAGAAACATGTCGAATTACATTTCGCTAATTAAATCCTGCAAATTCAAATAGGTCATTGAAATAACTGGAATCGCATCGCGGTCCCAGTGCTCCGGATTACGCCGAATCATACCAGCACAACGATCAAAAGCGGAGCTGATATCTTCGGTCAAATTGACGAAAAAGCGGTTCTTCTGATCAATCAAGCGCGGGAGTCGTTCGTAGTAGTCTCCTTTTTCTTGTAAGAATCCACGGAACTCCATTGCCAGCGCTACCGACTGACCATTTTGGATACGTTCGAAGTGCTGTCGCAAAAACTCCAAGTCACTTTGGATGACCTGCTCTTGGAAAGCCAGAAAGTCCTGATATTCTTCGGCTAGAAAGGCTAGTTGTTGCTGTACAAAGGCTTCGTCTGCAGTATTGGGGCAAAGCCTTAGATAGTTTTCATACTGTGTTATGGCTTCGCGGAAGAGGTCAGTTGCTTCGTAGGCCAAGGCTAGATTGAATGCACCGTGGCAATCATCCGGATGGGCTTTTACGTAAGCCTCATTCGATTCTACGGCTTTAGAAAAGTCCTCCTGGCGAATATGTGATACGCCCGATTGAAAGGTGCTCGCATCCTCCGCAGAAAGATTCGATTCCAATGGATAAGGCTTGGGGCGATAAACCCGATTAAATTTCCGGAAAGCCCGCGTAAGCTGTGTCTGATTTTGTACGTTCAAGTACTTTCCACCAGTAAGCGTGGAAAGATATTGGAGATCTCTCTCCGCCGGTGAACCAGGTGGAATATTGAAGCCTACAGTATAGTAACGAAACGACACATTGGAGGCCACACCGCCACCACATTGTCCGGCGGGTACATTATATCGCTGTTGCTGTAGAGGCGCATTTTGGTAAACCCCCTGCGGGCGAATTTCACCGCAGGTACCTTGTCCATCGCTTAGTAAAATGAGTCTGCCTTCGTTTTTTCCGGTGGTCGTCAGGTGTTCGGCCAGTTTGCATTCCGCAGAACGAATGGCCTTCCCTAGTGGTGTTCCGCCACCAGTGTAAAGGCGGTCCAGGCTCTGTTCGGCCTGCTGCAGGTCCCGGGAGAAATAAAAGATCTCGGTAGTTGGATCTGGAACACAGGCTCCTTCAAAACCATAGATCGCTACTTCATTGACTGGCCCTTGGTTGTTGCTATGCAAAGACTGTAGGGTTGTGCGCCCTGCATTCTTAGCTTGCTCAATTTTAGGAATTGTTCCCCCTCCATTCTGGCTCATACTCCCTGACATATCAAACAAGAAGAGAGTAGAAATTGGTGGTGGACAAATATCTTTTCCGCGGTTCAAGAAGTGATCCCAAATACTTTGGTTGTAAGGATGAGGAGCCAAGCGCACGCCTTCGAATTCTACCACGTGTCCTGCATCCAGGGCATTATTCCACGCAGTGGTTCTCATATCCACCACATCAGGCCCAAAAAGCCATTGTGATAACCAATACGAAGAGAGTTCACTACACGCTGGACTAATACTACGAAGATCATCAATAGCCCGAGCCTGGGCCCGGCTGAATACATCATTTACCGCGTCAAATTCGCGCTTCACTTTTTGCATATCCGTTTGCCGAGAGTGGCTATACTGCATATTGGCAAAACGGATGGACCGGGGTAGATCATAGATAATGTGTGCCTTCACTGCCGTGAGCAAGGTGCCAGAATATCCTAGGCACAAAACGCCCCCACTCTCCCCTGCCTGGACATCGATAGCGGTTTGAAAGTGTCTCTTCCAATGAGGTTCCACACTATTCCGGCTACCGCTATCCCAAGCACGTCGATTGACAACATACTCTTCGTAGAAGGCAATCATTTGACTCATCTTCCAAACGGGTTCATCGAAATTCCCTTTGCGAATTTTGTGCGTCTCAATGGCTGTCACATGGTAGTAGACAGCAGGGAACATATCGATATACTGCTTGTTCGAAGCAAGCGAGCTTCGGTAACGCTGAAGTTCTTCAATAATTCCAACCAAAGTCAGATAGAGCTCTTCGCGCAATTGCCGCTCCTGATTGTTTACTCCTTCCAGTAATTTCCCGTAGTCACACAAGCCCCCATCATTGGGATTTGCTTGGTTGGAACTGCCAAATAGTAAGGCACTGCTCAACAGGAATATGGAGATGAGCGCAATTCTCATTTTTTGATTCTTTGGGGAGGGCTGGTCTCTGGTGATCGTAGACCACTCGCCTAACCAGCCCTTATATGAAATATGGATCAGTCTAATACTTTAGCGATTTATCGCCCTACTCGTTGTAGGTAGCGCTCCTCTTGGGTGCGCGTATCTGACCAATCTGTATCTGAATAGACCGTATTGACCAGATCATTCATGGAGCGAGCTCGAGTACGTGCTTTAGGGTGACTGGTGTAGATGGTATCCAGGAACTGCTTGGCTAGTACTTCAGAGCCCGCTGCACCTAGTTTTTCTACGGGATTTTCATTAGCAGAACCATAACGGAGACGGTCAGAATTAAGCGACATCAAAAGCTGATCGGTGACTTCTTGTTGAAAACTGTTACTGGCTGTCAACTGCTCCATTTTATTCCAAAACTTCACCGCTTCTCGGATATCATAACCGGCTTGATGAGCGTAAAACATTCCGACCCGATCTGCTTGTTTTTCTAACTTAGGTTGTGGCTTAATGATGTTTGAGATGGCTTCTGGGGTAATATTCGTGGAAACGGTAGTCAAGGTGTTGAGCATTTCCGGTGACATATTGGGAGCGGCTTTTGCGAATTGATCACGCAGTGAATTCTCAAAAAACGTATTAACCAAAATATTGCCTTTATTGAGGATGTCATTGGTTGCGTAGCGCTGGCGACCGTGCTCGTGGGTGACGTGGGCAATCTCGTGCCCCAGAACGATGGCCAACTGGGCCTCATTATCCATCATATTCAATAAACCGGTATGAACGAAGATCATCCCATTGGGAAAAGCAAACGCATTCGGCACTGGATCATCAATCACATAAAAACGATAACTGATTTCACCGTTCCCATTCTGCCCCGATGATGCGTGCTCTGGTAGTACTCGGTGACCAACCTGATTGACGTATCCCTGAAGCTCAATATCATTGGTGAGCGGATAACTGTATTGTCCTACTTGTATTTGCCCGCTAAATAATCCCATAGGAGGGCTATACACGCCGTTGGGTACTTGAGTTACACGCTCCGTGCCGTCTATCAAACTGTTATTGGCAGCGGCCAGCAGTTGTTGTTCTGGTTTCCCGTAGGTATTTCGGCATAGAAAAATATCATTCGCGGTGACTACACCTGAGTCGTCCTGAAAACCCTTTACCTCCACATAGAATTGTCCCGCAGGAAGCAAAGGATGATCAAAGCTGGGCACTGCAAAGCCAGTACATTCACAAGCTCCCTTTTTCAGCAATCGATGTTCTCCTTTGATGGCTGTGCCCGGCGCAACTCGTACAGGATAACCATCAATAATGGCCATACCTTCCTGAACGCCCTCAAACAAACCGGTGATCGTAATGCTGCCATCCGCGGATACTTCCGTTTCTACAGTCGTGGCCACATAGTTTGCGCCCTCTAATTTATAGGCTAGTTTGGTAATGGTGGTACCTTCTTTTACTTGTTCGGGCGCTAATTTCTTATTCTTATCTCCTTTAAATTTAGTCTGATTCGTCACCGCTAAAGAGAGACTTGCGCCGTAAACGGTAATGGTTATTTCGTTGTATGGTGCGGCAAACTCCTCTACATCTACATTTTCAAAATAGGTCTTCTGGGCGTGTAGAATATTCGTGCAATTAAAACTGAATAGAAAGAGCAGGGGTAGTACTAATCTTGACGTTTTCTCAATAATCATTTTGGTTGGTGTTTTTAAAAAGGTGTTTACTTCGGGATCGAAGAATAGGCCGGCCCACCCGTTCTTTGTTTCCGAGAGGGACCGTCAACATGGAAAGGGTGTCTCTTTTGCATAGAACGGTGTCCCTTGTGGGCCGGCTATTCCTATTCAACCGTTTATTCAAATACTTCCAAATCGCTAAGTCACTGTCGTCTCTCTGCGAAGTCTTTCCGCCACTGAAATTCAAAAGAAGGGCAAGGGAGAGCGCGTTTACTTTTTTACTACGACAGTGAGTTTCTCATACAGCAGACTTTTTGCTGTCGGTAAGCAGAAGGATCTGAAGATCAACTCCTTCGTATTGCTTACATCTGCAATTTAAGAGGTATAAAAGGTCAAAAAATGGTATTCTAGCCGAGGGGAAGTTTGGTCAAGTTAAGTGTGAATTCGGCTAAGGGAAGGGGGGTGGAGTGGGTGTAGAGATGAACACGATTCTCCCTAAAACAAGTTAGCTCATGACCCTATTAGTGATCATGAGCTAAAGAGAAAACCTTCCGTTTATCTATTTTCGTGGCGATCAATAATCTAGGCCGTCCCACTCAACTTTTTCAGAAATTCCTCCACTCGGGTTTTAACGGTAGGAATGTTCTGACCATCTCGCATGATGATATATCCACCATCAGCCTTATGCCAGGATTCGACGAAGTCAATATTAACAACCGCACTACGAGACACCCGATGAAACTTATGCTTGGGTAGCATGGCATCTATAGATTTTAAGGTTTTAACCGCAAGAAACTTATTACCATCTTCGGTGTATATTACAGTATTCACATTATCCGCAAGGCAGTAAGTGATTTCTGATATACGAAAAACCCGCTGTCCGTTACCGTGTGGCACAAACAAACGTTCAGGAGGCTTTTGTTCGTGAATTCGCTGCAAGGCAAGATCAGTAGCCTTTCGTAGTTCGGCCGGACGGATGGGCTTTAGAATATAATCTACTGCCTTGGCCTTGACCGCCTCAATTCCATACTCTCCATAAGCAGTAGTAAATACCACTTGAAATGACACTTGTTGCAACTTTTTCAAAACATCAAACCCCGTCATAGACCCAAGGTTGATATCCAAAAACACCAACTGAGGTCTATGTGCGGCTATTTGTTTAATCGCATCCTCACCCGTGGAGCAGGTTGCTACTACATATAGTTCTGGACAATTTCGCTCGATTTTCATCAGGATATTTTCCATTCCTCCTGCTTCATCCTCTACGACAATGGTCGGTATGTGTTGCATCTTATAGGTTTTTACGATACTGAATAGGATAAAAAACAAGGACTTCCGTACCACATGCTACACCATCTTTATCGTACAAGTCGGTATAACGAATATTGATTCCCTGGTAATTGTTAACGCCTTGTAGTCGCTCTTCAGTAATTTTTGTCCCTCTCGAAATTCGGTCTACAGGCCGCTTTTTCTTCTTTTCATCCGCTTTTTTTCGCCCTACGCCATCGTCCTTGATGCGAATTTCCAATTGTTGGCTATCGTTTTTGCTGATTCTAATCCAAATACTCCCTGGGCTGGACTTCGGTTGAATTCCGTGGAGAATAGCATTTTCTATAAAAGGCTGAACCAACATGGGCTCAATCTCTATTGTCTCCAGATTTAGCGAATCGTCAATTTCAAAATAGTAATTCAACCTTTCGCGCATCCGTAGTTTTTCAAGTTTCAAATAGTATTGCAGTGTCTCTATCTCTTTTGCCAGAGGTATTCGTTTTTCAACGGAATTATCTAAAATTAGACGGCTTAATCGGCTAAAGTCAATAATGTACTCCGAAGCCTTTTCTGTTTCACCTTTATTGACCAAGGTATCAATTGCATTTAGGCTATTAGAAATAAAGTGCGGATTCATTTGAGCGCGCAGGGTCTCAAGTCGACTCTCTAGTTTCTCTTTTAATGCCTTTACACGCGTCTGCTGGCGCATGTAAAAGAATATACCGGCAATTAAGGTCAGTACAATAGCGAAAGTTGTGCGGCTGCGGTATAGTCGTTCTTTAGATTCATTAGCCTTAAATTGTTCTCGTTCATCAGCTGATTCACGAAAGGAAACGCGAGTTAACCGGAATATTTCCTGTGTTGCTTCCGAGCACTTACTTAATAGTGGCAGGCAACGGCCAGAACCTATTTCGTCACAAATTCCAGCTACCGATTCCTCTACCAGGTGTAGAAATGCTGTGTTTCTTTCCTCTATACTGTAATTAATCGCTAAGTCATAGTAATAATAGAGAGAGTCATAATGCTGTTGCGCAGTATTTGGCTTGATCTGTGTATGATTATGATGTAAAACCCCCAATGAATAATAGACTTCACTTACGATCGGCAAAGAATCTGCTGCCAATTGCTGCAATATTTCCATACTTTGACGATACCATTGCAGAGATTCATTCCTAAAAAAGCGCCAGTTGAGCATATTAGCATAAACAAGCTGCGTCTTTCGCAATGCAATTTTGTACTTGTTTTCTTCAAGGAGAGAAGTAGCCGCGCCGATTAAAGAGTCTGCCAGCACATAGTTATCAAAGTGGTAGTAGGCAAGATTTCCAAGAATCACTGCCTGTCTTTTCACATCGCCGCATTCTTGATAATACTGATAAGCCTGGTTACAATAGATGGGTACAGAATCCCGAACGCCAGTGACGTTATGCAGAATAGCTCTAACTCGGTAATAGTTACCCCATTCTTCACAGTAGGATTCGGCGCCTTTAGGAACGTTCAGTAAGGCTGTACGGGCCCGATCGCTAACCCTAAATCCAATTTCTTCTTCTCTTAGACTGTAATGAATATCCGCCTGTAGATTGAGTGCACGAGCTAGTTTCAATTGTTGCTTATCCTCTTCAAAAATATCCACACATATCTTTACATCAGCCAGTGCTCTTTGTAGCTCCACATCCTCAGGGTTACTCTCCTTCATAACGAAGGCCTTCCAGTACAAGGATTCCGCTAGTAATGAGTTGCTAACCTGCCGTCTGCTGAGTAGTTCAGCATGTTCGACCAAGGTTAAGGCTACCAACGGGTTTTCTTCGTAAAGAATCTTTGCTTCAGAAATTAGATAGTCTATCTGATCCTGTTCTTCTTTTATTTCCTCAAACTCTTCCCAAAGATACTCCGGTAGTATTGATGTAACATTTACATCCTTCAGATAAGCAGAACTACCTTCGGGAGCACCACAACTGCTCAATACAAGCAGTAGCAAAATGCTCCCGAAACATAGATAAGCGATAATAGAAAGATTTAATAATTGGTCCTCTTCCCTATTCCGCATTCTGCATTGAATTCTCTAGTACTGCCAAATAGTCCAACAAATTATTGATGTTTTGCTGTAGACTTTCTGAAGGAATAAGGTCAAAATTAAGTGCATTACGGAAGTACGCAGCATTTACTTCAGCTTCCTCATCCGGGCGCATTCGCATTTCCGGCGGATTGGCTTTTTTCTCTTCCTTGGCAGCGTGTTCGATTAAATCTTGAATCGTACGAATCGTACCTGCGTCCTGAATGAGCTCTAATTCATCCAGGATTAATTGTTCAAATTCTGAAACTGAGTTGGCCATAAATATTATATTTTGGAAATTAAATCCAAAGTAAATGGTAGAGTAGTAAAAATTAGAAGATATTTAGGGAAGACCTGTCTACACCAAGGGCAATGGTGGTTTGGCTTAGGGAATAGTTGCTACGCTACAATACTGATCTTAAAAGTATGGAAAAATGAATAAAATCAAGGTACTCTCCATTGGAATTAATCACTATGCACACGAACGAATTAGCAACCTTCACGCATCTGTCAAGGACGCGCAGAAGATGGAGCATTTTTTCACCACTAGATTAGCTGTACCAGCAAAGCACTTTTGCAAGCTCTATAATGAAGCGGCCACGCGAGAAGCGATTATCTCCAATTTCCGAAATCACTTCAATGATCTACAATCTGGTGACGTGGCAGTCTTTCACTTCAGTGGCCACGGCTCAACCGAACCTAGTAGCAAAGCCTTCATTGACGCAGGCTTAGATAACGCAGGCGGAAAAAATGAGGTATTAGTCTGCCATGATAGTCGGATTAACGGAACACTTAGTATTGCCGATAAAGAGTTGCGCTTACTCATTTCTGAGGCTCAGCAAGACCAAGCCGGTAACCATATTGCTGGCATTCATTTTGTCTGCCTATTCGATTGCTGCCACTCTGGTTCCATGCTTCGGCAAGGCATCGGAAGTACTAGAATGCGGCTAGATCAAGGTAATAGGAAAGAACGAAGCCTGGACCAATACTTGGAGGGGCAATATCAGCGAATGACTAAGCTCCACATCCCTTCGGCGGACTTTATCTTGATTGCCGCGTGCAGCCCGGATGAGTCAGCTGTAGAAAATGACGACGGTGGATACTTCACGAGTGCTTTGATTGAACTCCTGGAGTTCTCTTATAAAAAACAAAGCTATCCCTCATACGCAGCATTCTACTCCATTCTCCGAGAATCCATTTACCAGAGGACTAAGCACCTCCAAACACCCCATCTGGAATATGCCGGTAAGGTTGATCCGTATGACACTTTTCTCCAACTACAGGGTAAAGCAGCAGCTACCTACCCAGCCATTGTAAGACATGACGATCAATGGAAGGTCAACTTAGGGGCAATACACGGTATTGTATTCGAAGATGTACAACAACAAGAAATTCCGATCTGCCATGTTTCGGACATTTGCAAGCCGATAGGAAATTGCCGAGTAGGCAGAGTTGAGTTGGAATACACCTTACTTCGTGATTTTAAATTGGAGCGTCAACAGCGTTTCATTCTTGCTGATGAGCTAAACGACAAGACGCTCAACCAGTACTATTCAGAATTACGAGTGGGCCTGTGCGGTCACAAACTACCCGTAGAAATTAGGGGCACTTCCAATAATCCAGCGGTTAAAGAATTGGTGAAACAGCTCGAAGTCAATCGCTTCATCCTTGCAAATGACAAAGCACATTACCACTTACTACTGGATGGAGATACGGTAACACTTGAAGGGCCAAACAATGAGCTGTTATTTGGGATTCAATACTATTCACATTCTTGCACTAACCCACTCCTGCACCTTCTGTACCAAATCGGAAAATGGGAAAACATCAAAACCCTAACCAATACCAAGAGTACTCGAGTCAATCCGGACAAGATGACGCTAAGCTTCGAATACCAGAATAGTCTCGGTGAGACGCTTACCTTCAGTAATAAATGTGTTGCGCAAGATGAGCGGATCGTTCGGATTGAGTTTGATCCAGCCTATGGAGGGATACCATATCGAATCAAGTTTTCGCACCTCAATGTGCGCCGCTTACATTGCTACCTCGTGCACCTGGATCGTACCTTTGGCATGAAACAGAAATACGAAAACTACACCAAATTCATCGGGATGCGGGATGAGATTTATCTATATGACTCCATGACCGACCGTACCGGTCTTGGCATAGCAAATCCTAAACTCGACGAAGTAGAAGATACCTTTATCCTCATCGCTGCTCTACATAAACTCAGCGTCCCTTACACTGTACAGCAAGAAGGGTTAGGAGAGCTATACGGCAAAACTATTGATGGCAGAGAAGTAGCGGGAGATGAGCGTTCTGGCAAGCGCGGGGATGTTCCCGTACGAAGTCTCAACGAAGTCGAATGGGCCATCCGCAAAATAACCGTACGCACAGTTCGTAAGAAAAGTTAGCGCTAAAAATTATTCACAAAGTAAGGCTCCCGCGGCTCACCACCGTAGCGGTGACGGAAGGCCCTGCGGCGGCGATAAGGATAAACCGTCACCAGTTCCCCGCGGTGGTGCATTTCCTGTACGCGCTTCCAGAAGTCGGGCGCAAAAAGATCGGGGTGCAACTCTAGTAGGTAAGCGCGATTAACTTCATCCGCAATGAGGAAGCGCGGGAATTCTTCGGGGAAGATATCGTGGGTACCGACGTGGTAGGACGGTTCCGCCGAAAGTTCGTCCCAGGGATCCAAGGGTGGTGGGATCCGGCGGAATTTATAATCGGTCAAAAAACCAATTTCATCGTAATCGTAAAACACTACGCGACGTAGGCGCGTCACGCCGAAGTTCTTCAGCAGCATATCACCGGGGAAGATGTTTACCGCTGCCATTTCTTTAATTGCCTTACCGTATTCATTGATGATTTCGCGAGCTTCTGTCGTGCTGGCCGTTTTCAGATACACATCCAGCGGAATCATCCGCTTTTCGATGTAGCAATGCTTCAAAATCAGCTTGTCTTCCTTGATTTCTATTTGCGTAGCGCACTCTGTCTCCAGTTCCTCCAATACGTCTGGGCTAAAACGGGTGATCGGGATGGCCAGTTGTTGGAACAGATAACTATCGGCCATTCGCCCTACCCGGTCGTGCTTATTGACCAGCTCGTAGCGCTCTACCACCTCCTGAAAAGTGGTTTGTTTAGGAGGCTGAAATTTATCTTTGATGACCTTGAACACCGTGGGATGGGAAGGCAGTGAAAACACCGTCATCACCATTCCTTTTATACCTACCGGAAAGGTAAAGTGGTCCATGGTTTGGTCGAGGTGACGCTCGAAATCGCGATAAAACACAGTTTTTCCGTGCTTTTCAAAACCAATGGAATTATACAATTCTCCCAGACTCTTAGTAGGCATAATGGAGCGCAGAAAATCCACCATCTCACTCACAATATCCACATCCACCAGGAAGTAAGCTCGGTTGTAAGAAAAAATGGTGCTCACTTCCCGTTCGTGCAGCAATAGCGCATCAATAATCAAACCGTCCTTCCCATGCACGATTGGCAATACAAAGGGAACGGGCTTTCCGTGCTGCATCAAGCGTCCAACAATATAGGCCGCTTTGTTCCGAAAGAAGACTGACTTTAGGATTTCCAACTGGAGCGGAAAACCATCTACCGCATGCGCTTCTGCCCATTCTCGCAAGGCACGAAGTATGTATCCCGTGTCGCGTTCCAGGTCCTCAAATGGTTGGTCAAAAGGATAGTATTCTAGCATTTGCTGCAGACCTAACTCGTAGGTTCCGGTGAGATACAGCGAATGGTAAATCGGAACAGTACTCTTAAATTCCCGGTAGGTCCCCCTGCCCTGCACAAACATCAACTCATCATCCTTCCCGAGTTGCCCCTGGTGAGCGTGTCGAAAGACTGAATTGTAGAAAGACTCGGCAATGTTACGGGTATTGAAATTGGCGATCTCTTCGGCAAAATAATAGCGCATCCGCAGCCATACTTCACGATCAGCAGCCCGGTGATCTAAGAACTGTAGGAGCCGCCGTGTGGTCTCCCCTACCATCTCTTTGTACAGGCTAATTCGCCGACGGGCATCTTCCTGAATGCCGTGCCAATCCTTATGCTCAAAACGGATCTGCGCGCGCTTGGTGATCCGCTTATATTTACCGTGATAACCAATGTAAGCCTCCAGTACCAGATAGGCTGCTTCGTAAGGATTGAGCTTTTCAAAAACCATAAGATTAAATTTAGCTAATTATACCGCAAAAAACACCTACCTTTGCGCCCGATTTCAGGGCGGTTTTACGAAACACAAGGCCGCTCACCCCAAAGCAATGGAAACTATGACGAATCTTCGCAACATCGCTATCATCGCGCACGTCGATCACGGAAAGACTACCCTGGTTGACAAAATGCTGCTCGCCGGCCAATTATTCGCCGAGCACGAAAAGCCCGGTGAACTCATCCTCGACAACAACGACCTGGAGCGGGAACGCGGGATCACCATTCTCGCCAAAAACGTTTCCATTACCTACAAGGACACGAAGATCAATATCATCGACACCCCTGGTCACGCCGACTTTGGTGGCGAGGTGGAACGGGTACTAAACATGGCCGACGGTGTATTGTTGCTGGTAGATGCCTTTGAAGGGCCAATGCCGCAAACACGCTTTGTCCTACAGAAAGCGTTAGAGCTGGGCCTTCGCCCAATTGTGGTAGTCAACAAAGTAGATAAGCCTAACTGTACCCCAGAGGAAGTACAGGAAGCCGTGTTCGATTTGATGTTCGATTTAGGTGCTACCGAGGAGCAACTCGACTTTCCTACCGTATTTGGCTCCGCCAAGTTTGGTTGGATGAACGATACCTGGGAAGAGCAAACCGATAATATTTTGCCACTGCTGGATACGATCCTCGAGCACGTACCGGAACCAGAGGTAAGCGAAGGTAGCACCCAGCTACTGGTAACCAGTATCGACTACTCACGCTATATTGGCCGTATTGCCATCGGTCGCTTGAGCCGTGGCACTCTGAAGACGGGCCAACAAGTAAGTTTGGTGAAACGCGATGGTACCGTCGAAAAGCACCGCGTGCGCAACCTGTACATCTACGAAGGTTTTGGCCGCATGGAAGTGCAAGAAGTACAAGCGGGTGACATCTGCGCTATTTTCGGCATCGAAGGCTTCGAAATTGGTGACACCATTGCTGACGTGGAGGCTCCTGAAGCATTGCCAACTATCGCGATTGACGAGCCCACACTGAGTATGACCTTCAACATCAACGACTCGCCTTTCTTTGGTCAGGAAGGTAAGTTTGTTACCTCACGCCACTTGAAGGACCGCTTAGAGTCCGAGCTAGAGCGTAACCTGGCCCTTCGCGTAGAGCCAACGCAAACGGCTGATTCTTTTAAGGTTTACGGACGTGGCGTACTGCACCTGAGTGTATTGATCGAAACCATGCGCCGGGAAGGTTACGAATTACAAATTGGTCAGCCTCAGGTAATCATTAAGGAGATTAACGGGCAAAAGCACGAGCCCATTGAGGAATTGACCATCGACCTACCGGAAACGGTGAGTGGTACGGCCATCAATATGGTTACCCAACGCAAAGGTATTATGCTGAGCATGACACCGAAGGCCGACCGAATCATCCTAGAATTCGAAATCCCAAGCCGTGGGCTCATTGGTCTGCGCTCTAATATGCTGACCGCCACTGCCGGTGAAGCCATTATGACCAGTCGCTTCAAAGAATTCCAACCTTACAAAGGCGAAATTTCTGGTCGGATCAATGGCTCCTTGATCAGCATGGAGAAAGGCAAGGCCATCCCCTACTCTATCAACAACTTGCAGGAGCGCGGCCGCTTCTTCATTGATCCCGGTGCGGAGATTTACGAAGGCCAGGTGATTGGTGAAAATAGCCGCCCAAGTGATTTGGTAGTGAACGTGACCAAGACCAAGAAGCTCACCAATATGCGTTCGGCGGGTGCCGATGATAAGAACCGTATCGTTCCTGCCCGTAAGTTCACCCTGGAAGAAGCACTAGAGTTCATCCAAGCGGATGAGTACGTGGAGGTAACGCCAGAGAGCCTGCGTCTACGTAAAATTCTGCTACGGGAGGCAGAACGTAAGCGTGGACAGAAGATTGCGTTTTAGGGGTAAGTAGTAGGGTAATAAAGACGCGTAGACTCAATACAATGAAGATCAATTTCTTAATTGTGGCACTGCTACTGGTGTCCACTTCTTGGAATTGCCAAAAAGTAACGGATAATCTTCAGGCTCACTATGAGTTTAATGGGAACTTATTGGACGAGACTGATTTTAGCCATGACCTAGAAATCTCATCTGGAAGTATTTCGTACTCAAGGGAACCCAAAGGTGATGAGTCTCTAGTACTAGACGGAAGTGTACAAATTAGAACAGCCCGCTCTTTTGATAATAGCTCCTATCAGGAAATATCAATTTCATTATGGTTTAAATCCTCAACTATTAGGTCAGTTGATCAAATCATGCTACAAGGTGCATTCATGGGGTTTGGAATCCTAATTGCACCACACACCGGAAAAGTAATGGGGTTCTTTGATGGTACTTCACGTGGGTCTATTCAAAGTCAAAAGAGCTTAACGGATGGAGAATGGCATCATGTGGTGTTGCAGTCCATTGGATACAAAACTTTCCTTTATGTGGATGGGGAACTTAACGCTAGTATGGTAGAACCACTTGCCGTGGGAAATGGCAGATACAACAACCGACTGTATATCGGCCGTAGTAATTATGGAGTCCGGCCGTTTATTGGGAGCTTGAACGATATCAGGATTTACAACCGCAGCCTAACTCAGGAAGAAATTGATCAATTGTGGTATGATATTGGAGATAACGATCTGATTCACTAGTCCGGCTCATTTTTAATCTCTGCTACAAGAGGTACTGCGTAAGCGCGAACAGAGGTGAAGGATAAGGCCTTAACCTGAACACTCGATCTTCTCATGTAGTCCGTTTCTATTACTAACTTCCTATCTCTCATTTCCCACTTCCGACCTTAGATCTTTCCTATTTCTAACTTTCTAAAACCCAAACCGGGTCCCCAACACCCACAAGCCATAATTTTTAGACCGAGTCTGCGGCAAAGCTACCTGCAAATCAGGATCACTAACGACAACACTAAGTTGAAAGGCAACCGGGTAGTAATTCACAAATAAATTGGCAAAACTATAGCCCAGGTGGCCACTCAGCGCGTATTGAAAACGGTTCTGGCTGAGCAGAATCTGTGACTCCCCCCATTCATAAATAGGAACAGAACTACCAGGTAATCCTTCGCCATCGCCGATCGCAAGACCCGCTTTTACACCCGCGCTCACCGCCCAACGCCCTTCCGGATGCCGATTGCGCCACTCATAGTAAGGGCCAACCTCCAGAAAAAGCATCCCCACATCCAACGTTCGGTCGTAGACTCTTTCCGATAAAGAACTCGTCAGTTCATTGATCTCATCTGTCCCCAAGCCGCCGTCCGCTGGCGTCACTTGAAAGCGTTGACGACGTATATTACGCAGTCGGAATTCAGTTAAGGAAAAACCCACGCCCAAACGCAAGCGCCATTTTCGATCTCCTTGATCCTTGAGCAACAAGCTATTACCAACCGTGACTTCCGTAGCCAGCATGCTACGAATTTCGCCGCGGATACTGTATTGGAGTTCATCTGGATGTCCGGCACTGAGTAGAAACTTGCCCGAACTAAAGCCAAAGTTACCACCGATAGTCAACCCCATGGTAGGCGTCAAAAACCACTTATCCATCCGGAGTCCACTCGCTACTGCCTCAATGACTTGTGGGGCCTTTACACCACGGCGGAGCTCCTCGGCACTGCGGCGATCCAACTCTTCTTCTCCAGTAATTCCCTCCTGCCGCATACGCCACAGCTCATCGAAAAGGAAATTGAGATCATAACGATCAATTACCGCAAAGTCCGCTGGCGACTTGGCCAGAAAAATCACTTTGGTATTGTCACCAATCTCCACCTCCAGGGTATCCAAGTAGAGGGTTTCCTGGGCATAAGCGGCCTGGCTGACCAGCAAACTGATCAGTACAAATAGAGAAATAATACGCATGTTGCTTAAGTTTTAGTTCGGTTTTGAAGTAGTTTTCGAGGCGGATGGCAGGATGGAGAAAGTACCATCTCCGTTGGGTTGTATACCCAGCTCTACCCAATCAATTTCGCCTTCGGTATTGAGGCGTTTGTACTGCTGCCAGAGTCGCTTCGCGAAAGTCCCCTGGCGGGCATCGGCCGATGGAATCTCCGGTATTTTCAGTTTAAGTTTTGTTCCTTCACGAGTATCCGCCGGTAATTCTGCAATAGCTTCCGGCAAAAGTTCCAGCGGACTGAACATAGGATCAGTAGGTACTGGTTTCGGCAAGTCTTCCTGAGCTATCGGTATTGGGCCTACCGTTAGCGTATCCTGTGGATCGGCAGGCCGTTCCTGTATAGATGGTTCCGGTGCCTCTAGCTGAAAAGGCAAGCGTTTGGGCAACATGGCAGGCTGAATGGTCTCTGGTAATTGCTGCGTTACATTGGCCTTCCGTAGCTCAACCTCCGTGGCCTCCTCCACCGGTAGCGCAGGGACAGTTGTAGTAGGTTTTGCTTCAAGCTCAGCGGGTACGCTCACCTCTTTGCTAAGCCAACGTACGCTACCCAAGGCCAGGGCTAGCAGGCACAGCCAAAACATCCACTTCCTCCGAGCCGGTGCCGGAGCTTGCTGCGCCTCAATCCGCTGCCAAACGCGTTCTGCTGACCAGCTTGGTGCATCTGTATCTTCCCACAATTCTGCCGGATACGGCTCGTGTTGTTGTAGCCGTTTCATACGCTGTTTGCTTTTTTCAGTTGTCGTTTTAGATAGGTTCTGGCCTTGTTGAGCTGGGACTTAGAGGTTCCTACGGAAATGCCCAGCGCTTTGGCAATATCAGCATGTGTAAAGCCGTCAAAGACGTAGAGTTGGAGGATCGTACGATATCCCTCTGGCAGTCTTTTAATCAAGAGCATCACCTCTTGCAAGGAAAGCATGGCCAGGATATCATCTTCTCCATCACGCGACTGGACTATTGGTACATCTCGCTCTTGTTGCCAACGTTTCTGCCGCCGTAAGCGCCCCAGAGCTTGGTTGATCACAATACGACGCATCCAGGCTTCGAACAAATTGGGATGGGCAAACTTTTGCTGCGCTATAGCGCCGAAAATATTCACAAAAGCCTCTGAGGTGGCATCTTCTGCCGCCATTTGATCCCCCAAGTAGCGATAAGCAATCCGGTATAGGCGCTCACCATACTGCTCAAACAAGCGCCGTTGGGCTTGTTGATCAAGTGGGCCGCCTTGCCAGATTGGGGTACGCAATGTCTCGCTGATTTGTAAGGGTAATGAACCAAATTAGAGAAGGGTTGCCTGGCGGGAATATTTTTTTGTAGACCCAAAAGGAGCGAATCCTATTATACACATTAAACAAATTAAGATTTTTTACAAATTAATAGCCTCATCTACTGGTATGACTGCCAGCTTTCTAGTAAATTAGCAGGTACTTGTAGAACAGGCCGCCCAGCCTCTACAACCACCTAGTATAGCACCATCTACTTAGTCCGCCTGCCCCCACGAACCTAATCCTATTTGATTATGCGTTTATTTTTACTCTCGCTCTTCGCCATTTCCTCAGTGGCCCTGGTCTTCGCCGTAACCAATCCTCCACATCAAGATTTTGATTACACGGTGGTCGATCAACCTTCATCTAGTACTCATTTTGTAGTAGTTGATCCCCCTCCGTCTAGTTCGGGCTATGAACATCAGCACGAGCACATGGATGGACAAGAGTGTACGCACAGTCACGATGATGATACTGAACACGAACACGATTTTTGTGGCACTAATTGGGTCTGGCAAACACTAATCAGTAGTAACCCAGAGGTATTAGAAAGGCACAATCAATTAGAAGAGGAATACTATCGCGATCGTAAGAATGCCAGTTCACAACGAAATGGTGGGCCTCCCTATACCATTCCGGTAGTCTTCCATATCGTACACCAAGGAGGCCCAGAGAATATTTCTGACGCTGCGATCCAAACCTCCCTGGATTTCCTCAATCAGTCATTCGCCAATACCGGACCTTACGACCCCACCACCGGTGTACCCACTGATATTAGCTTCTGTTTGGCTAAGCGAACTCCCGAAGGCACTTTATCAAGTGGAATTGAACGCATAAACAATAGCCTGACTTCCTTAGACATGAGTCAGGATTTACAACTCAAAAATTTAAGTCGCTATGATCCTACCCAGTACCTCAATATCTGGGTAGTAGGAGATATTTGTGGAAGCATTGGCTGTGGTGTAGCCGGTTATGCCTACTTCCCAGCTGCCCACGGCGGCAACCTGGACGGCATTGTAGTGGAGGCGCGTTGGTTAGGAAACACCCCGGGAGGTTCTTCCGTACTCACCCACGAGGTAGGGCATTATCTGGGCTTATACCACACCTTTGAGGGTGGTTGCCTAAACGATGACTGTCTAGCCAACGGCGACCGCGTTTGTGATACGCCACCGGACCAATCTACCGCCGCGGTTCCCTGTAACGCAATGCCTAATAGTTGTACCACCGATACGGACTCTGGTTTCAGCACTGATCAACCAGATATGTTCCAAAACTACATGGACTACGGCGACTGGGATTGCTATTCCATGTTTACCGATGGTCAGCGGGAGCGCATGCATTTCTTCCTGGAAGGGATTCGGGCCAGTCTGATGGAAAGCCAGGGTTGTTTGGACCCTTGCCTTGCCGATATCACCGTCGAAATTACCACAGACTTTGGTGATTTTGTGGCCCAGGGCGAAAGTATCAGCCTAACCGCAACGGGTAACAATGTTGCGAACTACACCTGGTTTGTTGATGGAGTAGAAATTGGAATAGGCAACCCATTCAATTATACGTTCCCCGCCGAGGGTTCCTATAATATTACCGTTGAGGCGACCAATAGCGATCCAAACTGTTTGGCTTCCGCAGAAGCTGTAGCCGCTGTTCGTTGTCCAGTACAATCTTCCTTTAGTGCTAGTAGTACTAATGTAGGTGTCGGTTCAGTGGTATATTTTACCAATGTATCTACCGATGCCACCACCTTTGAATGGCAGGTAGACGGTACGCCAGTGGGTACTGACATGAGTTTCTTCTACCAGTTTGATGTGATTGGCACTTACGCCGTGACCTTAGTAGCCGGTAACGGTAATTGTACCGATAACTTCTCTATGGTCATCACCGTTGGTCTGACCGGAACCTCCCAAACGGGTCTTCCCATTTGGCCCATGCAAGGGGGAAGCAATGGTGGTTTTCACACTTTAGATTGGCGGACTATTCCACCGTTATCAGGTGCTGTAGGACCGATTAGCGATCAGAGTGGTGGTGCAACAGGAGTAGCTTTTAATGACTGCGGTGGAACTGTGTTTTATGTGGCACATACTTCGCAGCCCAACCAGATGAACCAGCTGTTTATTTACAGCCCAGACGGTACGCCGCTGCTTACCAATAGTACGCCAAACGCTCCTGGCTTGAATGCTGTTCGGGCAAGCACTGAGAATCAGGTCATTCCAGTACCAGGTTCGCAAGACGAGTGGTACATCATCTACCGCAACTTTGGTAGTGATGTAGGCGCGCCGCTGAATAATGCAGGATACTTACCCTTAGAGTTGGTTTATAGTAGAGTTCGTCTGGAGGTGGATGGAAGCATCACGGTACTAGAACGTAATCAATTTATCACGGCGGGCGGAACTGCCTACGATTACAGTGACGGTATTGCGGTATCGCGGACCGTTAATGGTGATCCCAATCGCCATTATCTCTATGCTGCCCGGCGAAGCTTTGGTCAAAATAGTCTATCGCTGGACCGCTGGATTATTGATGATAGTGGCATTAGTTGGGAAGCCAATACCGGTACAGTGGCTGCACAGCACTGGGAACTCACCCACGCCGGCTCGCCGGTGGAGCTTAGCCCAACAGAAGATCGAATAGTGGTCGGCAACCGCAATCAGTGGTCCAATTACGTCGATTACATCATCTTTTCTACGGATAATTTCACAGCAGCTTCGGCTACTTCGATCGTAACAGACAATCTCGTACTCGTAGCTGATGGCCAACCAGAAGACGACAGCGGCGTATTACCTGTTAATCAAAGTATTAGCGCTTTGGCGGGCAACGCAAGTTATCCCCTCCGATTCGTCCGCAACTTCCCGCATAAGATATCCCGGATGGAATTCAGCCCCAATGGGCGCTTCTTGTATTTAGTGGGAGGCGGTTTCCAATCTGGCAGTAGCCAATTAACGACCACTTCTTATATAGCACAGGTTGACCTGGAAACCAATCCACTACAGGTCCGCCTGCAAATGGAGGCTCCTCCAGCTAATTTCAATCCTACCACAGGTTTGGGTTGCCCTATTTCCCAGTGTGGCGCTGATTGGCAGTCCATTAGCGATATAGAATCCAGCTTTGATGGCAACCTGTACGTCACCAAGCGAAACTCAAATGCGCTGTTCGTTATTCCAAACCCGAACAGCTTCATGCCACAGCGCCTGGTACCAGGCGTCATAGATTTATCTACAGCAGAAGAGCCGAATATTAACCTACCTGGTCGACCTGGAACTTTACCCGACCAAATTGACGGCTTCAACTACTTGTCGAGCCTGTCGCAAACGGTAACCTTAAGCATTTTTGGTCTGGACTGTGCTGGCAACTGCCGGGCACCATTTGATATTCAAGTGCTGAGTGACGATGGCTCTTTTGAAGAGACCTTTACGATTACCGATTGTCCTACCGAGATTAGCATCTGTGCGGATACGACACTGGCTTACCGCTTGGTTGATCCGGAACTGGGTGTAGAGTATCCTAACGCAATTGTCAATGGGCAGGTCAATGCGCCTGATGGCGGAACTCGTTTCGAGTTTTCTGAGCCACAAGGCTGTCCAGAAGATTGTGACGAACCCTATGTTTACTTCTACGGCGAGGGCCAAGATTATGGAGGGCGGACGCTGCTATCGCACGATGGATTCCTCTTTGTCGGTGGTTACAAAGGCCAGGAAGCCTTACTGGCCAAGATGACCACTGCGGGTGATGTAGTATGGGTGCAAACCATGCAGCCCTACCCTAGCCTACCGAATGTTATTGCTGACCTTAAGATCGATAGCGAAGGTTTGTTGATTGGTGTAGGCAGTGGGCAGGAGGGTTTGAATATCGAGTCCTTTGCTTTCAAAATGGATCCCGACAATGGTGCCCTGGTATGGACCCAGACCTACTCCGACGCCGGAAGCATCTATTTCCAGGCGAGCGATATTTTTGAAGCTACGGCCGGTGGTGATTATACGATCCTCGGTACGATTCAAAATCAGAACGGACAAGTAACCGGTTGCGATGGTGTGTTCTACACGATTGATCGCAACAATGGACAAATCACTACCTCCCGTATTCACTTCCACTTAGGGTCTTGTGAGAGTTTCAACTCCACCGTGGTTCGGAATGGCAACTTCTACGTGACCGGACGCTTCAATTTCGCCGGTGGTGGTGTAAACCGAATGCGGGCGGCCATTATGAGTATCAATTCTTCGGGCACAGCTGTTTGGTCCCGCCTCTACCTGGTGAACCCTACTGTAGACGCCCGGATGTACAGTGAGGATATCAGCTTAGATGGCCCCAATAACTTGGTCATGCTTGCACACGGTGATGATAATGGTACAGATGTAAACACGCCAGATATTTGGCTAACCCGGACCAATCTTGCCGGTGGTGCCCAGTGGTCGATTAAATACACCTTCCCGGAAGCGGTGTCCAGCCAGGAAGTATTGGTTGTAGAGAACGGTTACGTAATTGTAGCCAATGCGCGCAACAACAACACCATGTACGTCACACGAGTGAATGGCGCAGGAGATGTGATCTGGGCGAAACAACTCAATGACCTTGAGAATATTCGTTCGGGAGAAGAAATCATCTTATTAGACGGCTTCTTGTATATGACCGCATCCCATTTCGGCAACGGCAATACGGAATTGGCCTTGATGCGAATGGACCTTGAAACCGGCGAACTTACTGGAGATTGTGTCCCTACGGAAGATGTAGCGGTTGATCAGCTGTTCATCACTGCCCCTTATGATGGTTTCAATGCTATTACGCCCTACAATAGTCAGGTTCAAGCAGCTGGCCCATTTGACTTTGTTCCTGATAATCTAGAACCGCTCCCCATCAGTTGTGGCCCACCCTGTGGACCAGAAGATTGTGAAAACGGCATTGACGATGATGGTGATGGACTAGCCGATTGTGAAGACCCAGATTGTGATTGTTTCGAAGAAGAAATATGCGATAACGACATCGACGATGATGGCGATGGCTTAGTCGACTGTGAAGACCCAGACCTGGCGGAAGATTGCTGCTGCTATGAACCTCCAACCCTAGATTTGGGGCCGGATGTAATTAGCTGTGAAAATGGTGTAGTGGTCTTAGATGCCGGACCAGACTTTGAAAGCTACCAATGGTCAGATCTAACGACGGAACAGACTTTAACAACACTCTTCCCCGGCCTCTATAGCGTGACCGTAACGGACCGTTGTGGTAACGAACAAGTGGATGAAATCACCATTATCGTAGACGAAACCGAAAGTATTGACCTGGGACCAGACGTAGAACTCTGTCCGGGTGAAACCCTGACTTTCTCCCTGGACGGTTTTGCCACTTACGAGTGGTTCCCAGAGGATGGTTTCGATTGTAATGATTGTCCTACAGTGACTTACACGGCCACTGAAAACGATACCATAATCGTAGTTGGAACGACCGACGCTGGTTGTATCAGCACGGACACCTTGCTGGTGACCATCGGTGGTGAACAACAGGGTTCCTTTACCACAGCTGACCTTTGCACTGGTGACACCCTCACCTTTGGCGATATCACGATTACCGAAGCCGGGCTTTACATCGATACCGTCGCTATTGGAGAATGTGTAGCGATCGATAGCCTGGAGGTGACACTCCTGCCTACCTTTAATACCAGCGAAGACGTGGATCTTTGCCAGGGCGACACCTTGATCCTCTTTGGTAGTTTGGAGGTAGTAGATGCTGGCAGCTACAGTATGGACTTCACCGCCGAAAATGGCTGTGATTCCACGCATACGGTAAATGTCGGCTTGCTTGACCCGGTTGAAACAACGGAAGACCTAAGCATCTGTGCCGGCGAAACGGCCGATATCTTTGGCAATGCGGAAACGGAAGCCGGGGAGTACAGTATGACCTTCACGGGTGGTAACGGTTGTGATTCCACTCATACCATTATACTGAGTGTCCTCGACACCTTTGCGACAAGCGAAACGGTGCAGATTTGTACCGGTAGTAGCATTGAAATCTTTGGCCAGACCGTTGACATGGCGGGTGATTATAGTATGACCTTCCAGGCAGAGAACGGCTGTGATTCTACCCATACCGTAACGGTAGAAATACTGGACCTCATCGAGACCAGTGAAGACCTGGATATTTGTGCCGGTGAAAGTGCCGATATCTTCGGTAATCCGGAAACGGAAGCCGGGGAATACAGCATGACTTTCCAGGCGGAGAACGGTTGTGATTCCACCCACACCATCACATTGAGTGTATTGGATACTTTTGCCACCTCCGAGATGCTGAGTATCTGTGCTGGTGAAAGCGTAGACATTTTTGGTAATCCAGAAACGGAAGCCGGGGACTATAGCATGACATTCCAGGCAGAGAATGGCTGTGACTCTACCCATACGATCACGCTAACTGTATTGGACACTTTTGCCACCAGCGAATCGGTAGGGCTTTGCCCGGGCGGAACCGTAACCGTATTTGGTGATGAAGTAGATGCCACCGGCGACTACAGCATGACTTTCCCAGCGGAGAACGGTTGTGATTCTACGCATACGATTACGGTCTTTGAATTGGAGACTTTTGCAACTAACGAAATGCTAGGACTATGCCCAGGAGGTACGGTTATCGTCTTTGGAGACGAGGTGGATGAAACGGGCATTTACAGTCAGAGCTTCACTGCTGAAAATGGCTGTGACTCTACGCATACCATCAATGTATTTGAGCTGGAAACCTTCATGACTAGTGAAACACTTCCAGATCAATGCGCGGGTAGTAGTGTAGATATCTTTGGCGACCAGGTGACGGAATCTGGCATCTACAGCCAAACCTTTACCGCCGAGAATGGCTGTGATTCTACTCATACGATAACGGTCACCTTCCTACCGCCAAACGAAACGGAGGAGGAAATCTTCCTATGTGAAGGAGAAAGTGTAGAAGTGCTTGGTGAGATGGAAGACGAAGCGGGTATGTACTCGGCGACCTTCACTGGAGCAAATGGCTGTGATTCTACCCATACCATCACGTTGACCCTGGAAGAGTTTAGCGGAAGCGCGAATATCTTCCCACCTTGCCCCAGTGATCCAGATGCTTGGATTGTCTATATCCGAACTGTCGGTAACGGAGGTCCATACACGGTGACTTGGAACGGTAACGTAGCCATCGACAATACCATAAACGGCGTACCTCCGGGAGAACACGTTGCAGAGGTCACGAGTGCAAATGGCTGTATCTACATGGTAGAGTTTAGGGTACGACCTTATAATCTGCCTTGGCGACCATTAGTAGGCGCACCGACCTGCAACGATCCACAAAGTGGAGTTATCAATATTCTGGTGGAGCCAACTGACGAGGATATCACGTTCAGCCTTGATGGTGAAAACTTCAGTGATGCCACGCTTTTGGAAGACTTGTCGCAAGGAGAGTACATTCTGTACGTGCAATACGGTGACCGCTGTATCATCACTGATACTGTTAGTATCCCCGGCCCTGACGATTTCAGTCTAGTCCTACCGGATGATCAGACCATTGAGTGGCGAGAGAGCATTACCATTACTCCTACTACCGATGCGGGCCCAGGTGCTACCTACAAGTGGTGGCCAGCAAGCGGTTTGGACTGCGACAATTGCGACAAGGTAACCGCTTCTCCAACCGAAACGACACGCTACTTCTTGCAGGTAACGGACGCCGATGGTTGTTCCCAGATCGATGATATCCTCATTGCCGTTGATCCTCGCATTCCGTACTACGTACCGAATGCCTTTAGCCCGAATGGCGATGGGCAGAACGATTTCTTCACGGCCTACGGAGATGATCGCATTCAGGAGATCGAACGTATGATCATCTTCGATCGTTGGGGAGGACAGGTATTCACCCGCGAGAACTTCCCACCCAACCGTGAACAGCTCGGCTGGAATGGTAAAACACAGAAGCAGGAAGTTCAGCCCGGTGTCTTCGTCTACTACTTCGAAATTCGAATGATGACTGGAGAACTGGTCACCGTGAAGGGAGATGTGTTGGTTTTGAAGTAATAATATTTTACGATAGTTAAAACGGAAAAAGCTAGTTGTAGACAAGGATCAACAACTAGCTTTTTCCGTTTTACGGAGCTCCTGTAGGGATTAACTGACTAATCGTAATCTTTACTCCAGAGGGCGTAGTAGAGTGCTCCAAATAAAAAGGGCAATACCATTCCCAACCACATCAAGACAAAAGACCAATCGATCGTGGCAGTTCTCCCTTCCCGTAAGGAAATAAAGAGGACACTAATCAGATGATATAACGCCCAGATCGCTCCGAATAAGCAAATTGTCACCCCCATTTTTCTATAATTCCCCTTGTGATTCTTGATAATCGCCGACGCCTTTTGGCGGGTCAATTCTACGTAGCCAAATTTCTTCAGGGCTTCAATTATTTTTCCGTAGGTATCGCCCAATCCATTGGAGTGAATCCTAATATCATTGGAAGTCTGCATCAGGATAGTGAGCTGCCTTATCTTCCGTCGTTTTGTGGTCGGCAATTGTACATCTATAAATCCGCTGACCTCTTTTTTTGTGTAGACTTGACGCTGAAGCAAGGTCTTGAGCACGAGCTGAGCATCTGTTATAATCAATTCCTTACTGGCTTCGCGGAACAAGGCCAAAGCTGCAATCACGGATAAGAGGGAAAGTAAGCCCACCAGTATAGCAAGCTGGAACATCCGGAAGCTTAGGTCTATCCCCCATGCGCCCGCCCCAAGAAAGAGCAAGCCAAATACGATTAGCAGGCCACGAGCAAACCCAGGATATATTCGAGTCCTAAACATGACACTGGGATATAATGAGAACGAGAATCATCCCTTCTTTTATTTCGACTAGTTACTCAAACTACGCTTTTACCGTAAATAGGAAACGAGCCCAATACATGGTTCCAGGTTCTTCCACTATAATTTCCCAGTAGTTGATTCCGTTTGGGCCGTCTGGAGTAAGCGTGCCGGTAGCGGTCTTTAATTCCTGTGGAAGCTCAAACGAGAGCCCCTCTTTCAATAAGTTCGGCGTCGTATCCAAAAATTGGGTATAGACATAAGTACGCTTATATTTTTTGGAGGACGCCGGTGGATAAACGGCCAAGTCTTCAATATAATTTAGGTAAACCCGACGATCAGCATCAGGCTTTGAGGAGGACTGTTGACTCGTAATCTGCACGTTCACTTGTTCACCAGGAGCATAGACTGGACGGTCAAATACAGCGCGAATTGTTCCGTGTCGAACTTGCACCCAAAGACTTTTGAGCGAACGGTAAAACAGTATAGAAAGAGCCATACAAAGAGAGAATACAGAGCCCGCCCGTCATGATTTGGAATAGCAGATAGCCCTCCCAGCCTAGCAGAGGAATAGCAATAACGTCTTCACGAATGCCGTAAAGTATGGCCGCCATGGCCCCCGTAAAGAGTGCTAGGAGGCGATAACTCCCGGGATTCCAGGCTCCAAAAGGACTGGCCAAATGGCTTTCCTGGTATTCATCCTTAGTGACGGAGTCGCGTTCTATTTTCTTCAATCTGTAATGTGAGTTTTACCCTGCCTCATTGTCTTCCACAATCAAGCAGAGCAGGCCGGCTAGAAACAGAGAACAACCTCCGATAACCAAGGCGTAAATGGATACATTACCAAAGAAGGACTTCAGCAAAAATCCGAGAATACTCGCTGCGACAATTTGCGGAATAACAATGAAGAAATTGAATACCCCCATGTAGTAGCCCATCTTCTCAGCCGGTAAGATGCTGGATAACATTGCGTAAGGCATAGAGAGAATACTCGCCCAAGCAATACCAACACCAACCATTGATACAAGCAGTAGGTTAGGATCAGTGATGAAGTAAACGGATAACAATCCTATACCTCCACAGAAGAGTGCCACTAAGTGCGTCATCCGCCGTGTAATTCGCTTAGCTAATACGGGAAGTAAAAAGGCCACCAGTGCAGCAATGCCGTTATAAATGGCAAAACAGACCCCTACCCAATCGGCTCCCTCATTGTACAGCGCTGAGGCCGTATCCTCTGTTCCATAGACATGACTGGTAACGGCAGAAGTGGTATAAATCCACATGGCGAACAAGGCAAACCAAGAGAAGAACTGGACAAAAGATAACTGCACCATCGTTTTAGGCATCTTGAAAATACCAACGAAGGACTCATACAATCCCCCCCATATCCCAATTGAAGCATTTTCTTCCCGCAGTGCTTCGATATCATCAGGCGGATATTCTTCGGTGTTGAATACGGTCCACATCACCGCACAGAAATAGGCAACACCGCCAAGATAAAAGGACCAACGTACAGAATCAGGGATTACCCCCTCACCAGCTACATTACTTACCCCAAACCAGTTGGTAAACATCCACGGCAAGGCAGAGGCAATCACCGCTCCCAATCCGATAAAGAAGCTCTGCATCGCAAAACCACTAGTGCGCTGTTCATCCGGAAGCATATCCCCGACAAAAGCCCGAAATGGCTCCATGCTAATATTGATGGAAGCATCCATTAGCCACAATAAAATTACCGACATCCACAAGGCAGTGGAATTGGGCATCAGAAATAGAGCTATGGTGGCGAAGATTGCGCCAATGGCAAAGAAAGGTCGGCGGCGTCCCCATTTTTCGTGCCAGGTGCGATCACTGTAATAGCCGATGATAGGTTGTACGAGTAAACCTGTGACGGGAGCTGCTAACCATAAGATAGGCAACTCGTCTTTTGCGGCACCTAGGGTTTCAAAGATCCGACTCACGTTCGCATTTTGCAGCGCGAAGCCAAATTGAATACCCAAGAAGCCGAAGCTCATATTCCAGATTTGCCAGAAGCTCAGACGTGGCTTGGCAGAGCCAATAGAAACGTTGGACATTGTTCGCTTTGTTTTTCGTTTCCATTAAGGTATAAGATTTGTCAGGAAATCCCTTCAAATCATACGTTAATTCCCGGCCTTGTGCTATGAATGGAGGATTTGCCTAGAGCAATTGTCCTTGCTTGTACTTTTCTACATCTTGATCTAAACAAAATCGCGCCCAGACTTGCGCAAGATTGGCCTTTGCTTCAGCACTCTGTCGTACTTGCCAGTAGCGATCTTTGTTTTCGCGAACGGCCTCGTCGTAGTCCACCACCGGTGCCGGATAATCGAGGCCTAGTTCAAAGTCGTGAAAACCTTGATCTAAGGTCGTCAATTCCCAGGGGCGATGGCAAAGCGGAGCGGGCAACACCCGGAGCTCCGGCAGCCAGCGCTGAATAAATTCTCCTTCTGGATCGTGCTGTGTGGCTTGCACGTTTGGGTTGAAAATCCGCAGGGTGTGATAGCCAGTAAGCCCGGCCTGCATTTGTATTTGCGGGTAGTGAATACCGGGCTCGAAGTCGAGAAACAGCTGTGCTAGATGGTGAGCCACCTGCTTCCAATCCAGCCACAAGGCATAGCTGGTGAAGGTGACCAACATGGCACGCATCCGGAAATTGACCCAACCAGTGGCCTTTAGGCATCTCAAACTAGCGTCTACCATAGGAAAGCCGGTACGGGCCTCACGAAAAGCCTCCCACAAAGGCCCACCCATTTGCCGATCTAGCTGGTCAAAGGCTGGATTAATGGCGCCGTGTTCGAGATAGTGACCCGATTCCAACTTTTGCAAATAATGCGACCGCCAGTACAAACGCGACTGGAAGTTGTGGAAGTTGAAATCATCTCCCTCCCGTTCTGCTTGCCAATAGGTATGTTGGTAAACTTGCCGGACACTGATGTTGCCATAAGCCAAATACGGCGATAAACGGCTACAGCTTTTTCGGCTGGCTGCCGGCTTCGAGAGTTGTCGACTATAGTTTCGGGAGCGTTCTGTTAGGAAAGACTGCAAATAGCGCCAGGCGTAGCGCTCTCCTCCTGGTTGGAACTGTTCATCGCGTTCTTGGTAAGCCGTAGGAATGTCCTGAGATTGCAGATAGACCTGCAATGCCGGAGCGATTTCTGGCGATCGCAGATCGGCAATTTCATACCGGATCGGCGGATCGGCGAAATGTTGCTCTACCCCATCCTGCCAGCCAGTGCGGTGCTTTTGTCCTCGGATCACCCCGTCCTGACCAAACTCCTGATAGTTGGTCCCCCTTTGGATACACCAGCGTTTTACAGCTTTATCCCGGTCAAAGGTCAACTGTAGTCCAACTTCTAGATGGGAGTAGACATTGGCAATTTCGTAATCCTCAGCCAGTCGTTCCAAAACATCTAGCACCTCCGCATGGAATACCAATAGGCGTACCGAATGAGATTTAAGCTGCCGTTGTAGGTCTTGCAGACTTTCCCAAATGAATCGCCAGTGGCGGAGGTCATAGTCTGGATGCTGCGCCAGGCTAGGCTCAAAGCAGTAAGCTAAAAAGACAGGTAGACCATCCTTAGCAGCAGTGGCTAGAGGTGCATGATCGCGCAAGCGCAGATCGCGTTTGAGCCAGATGAGATTGATAGCTTGTGACGGCACTATGGGGGAACAGTTTTAGAGTTAGCAAGTTCACAGCCTCCTAGCAATATTTTGTGTCTTAAAGTAAATTTTACTTATTTTTTGTTTTTATTCAAGCTTTATACTATATTGTGTTGCTAATTCAGAAAAGCGCTCAATCATAGTTTCTTTTCCCCTTCGCCTAGTGGTACCGATAAGCATAAAATAGTAGGTACCAACTGAAGCTTCAAATAGGCGAAATTAATCGGCGGTTTTATTCCAGTTTTTCTGATTTGCGATTAAGGATGTTGTTGGCCTTTGTGATGAGTTGTCATTATGAAGGGTGTGATCCGATTGTCTATCTAAAATTGGATGGATAATTGCTGGACTTGGTGACCGGGGGTGGGTCCCGCCGTGCGGGCCGTCCACCAAGACTCACCAAATTTCAACTCCTCTGTCCATCCAACATTCCCAAAGCTAGTATCCTACTCCATTGTCATCCTCGTCATTTTCGTACCTTCCCTAAATGGACGCACACTGGCAGCAAACCATCGAGCAATCCATGGGTAAAATCGCACGGATCCGACCGCTTAGTGACGGCGACACCTCTAGCATCTACCAGCTTGAATTATCGAATACCACGCTAGTAGCTAAAACCAATTCTGCCACAACGAGTCCTGGCTTACTAAAGGCCGAGCACCTTGGATTAACAGCCATAGCAGCCTACCAAAAGATTGCCACACCGAAAATTGAGCTGTACGAACAGTGTGAACAGAGAGAACTCCTGGTCATGCAACACCTCTCTTCGGGTGAGAAAACTACTGCTAGCTTACGGCAGTTTGGCCGCCAACTTGCACAATTGCATCAAGTGCAGGTGAATCAAATGGGATGGGAGTTCAGTAACTACATTGGTAAACTCTCGCAATCCAACCAGCCGTGTCCAACATGGCACCAATTTTATGCTGTAGAACGATTACATGCTCAAGTTCAGGTGGCGGTAGAGGCCGGATTGCTTACTGTCGGTGATGTCCCTAGTATGAGTCGCCTGGAACAGGCTTGTAAAAACCTCTTGGGTGATCCACAGCCTAGTCCCTTGCACGGTGATTTATGGAGTGGCAATTACATTATCGACATCTCCGGTACTGGGTACCTGATCGATCCATCATTCTATTACGGGCACAGTGAGGTCGACCTGGCGATGAGTCGTCTTTTCGGCGGTTTCGGCACCCATTTCTACGAAGCTTATCATGAAGTGCTCCCACCTGAACCCGGCGCGGCTGCACGAAGAGACCTCTACCAGCTTTACTATTTATTGGTGCACCTCAATATGTTTGGCCGCTCCTATCTTAGCAGTGTACAGCATATTCTGAACCGCTATTTCTAACCCCATCAACTAAAGAACCAATATGGAAGTTTCCACGGATAAGGATCGCTTAGATAGACAAATGATTTACCAGTTTCTGCATCACGAAGCCTATTGGTCCAAAGGGCGCTCTTGGGCGGCAGTGCAAAGCTCGATCGAGCATTCCCTTTGTTTTGGCGTCTATGAAAACGGTAAACAGATTGGATTTGCCAGAGTAGTTAGTGACTACACAATTTTCGGGTGGTTGTTGGATGTGTTTGTAGTTCCTTCTCACCGTGGCCAGGGCGTAGGTAAACAGCTCTTACAATACATTTTCGATTATCCATTACTGCGAGCGGTAAAAAACTGGGGACTAAAAACCCACAATGCGCACAGTCTTTACGAGCAATTTGGTTTTCAAAACCTGGCGAGGCCAGAAATACATATGGAACGAAGCAGTAGTTATGCCTAATGCCAAAAAAAGTTATGTATGGAAGAACTAAAACTCCAAATTGAGAAATATATACAAGGAAGAATTGATATTGAATGGAAAGAGTTTTCATCAAAATTATCAGTACATACAGCTTCGAAAAGAGAGATCGTATTTCGGCAGACTGATATTTGTGATAGCGTCATCTATATTTTGGAAGGTATAGCTGCATCTGAGTATAATGAAGAAAACAAGTTTATTATTTCAAGGTTCTTTCGACCTGGCAATCTATGTTCAAATATGACAAGTGCCGTTTCAAAGACGATCGAGTCTGACAATGTAATTGCTATAACAAATTTGAAATACGTAGCTATGCCATTTGATTATTTCATGAAATTGTATCTGCATTCTGATGGGATTGGAGTATTCTTAAGGAAAAAGATATTAGAACATCTAATTGAAGCTAAGAATATTATTAGTATCAAAACATCTTCTGTTACGGAAGTACAATATTCATTTATGGAAGAAAACTACCCAGATGTGATTGCAAAAACTCCTTCCAAATACATAGCAGCCTTTATTGGTATTACGCCCGAGGCCCTAAGTAGATTTTTAAAGCAACGTATCAGTTCTTAACCCTCATCAATCTTTTCGCCTTCTCTAGTACTTAACTTTGCATAAAAGCTCAAATTATGCAAAAGCTAAGTATGCCTCAAGACCAAAAGGGCTATGAACAAAGCGATAATGCCTTTGATTATCAAAATGGAGCTGGGAAAAGTATCTTAGGATAAAACACTAGGCACAACTTAGCAGACCTGACCAACCTCCTAAGCTTGACCTACGGATATGCATGGACTAAAGCGCCATAGGTGCTACCCTCCTAGGGTCGTCGCACGCCACTGCTGTGGGCTTTGCCCTATCCAGCGTTTACAGGCTCTGGAAAAAGCACTCGTTTCCCGATAGCCCAGCAGGTAAGCGATCTCTCCTACCGTCAGTTCGGGGTTTCGCAAATAGCTAAGTGCAAAGTCTTTCCGCACTTCTTCTAATAGGTTTTTGTAGGAAACACCTTCCTCTTGTAGCCGCCTTTGCAAGGTGCGTAAGCTGAGGTTTAGATGTTTCGCTACCTGCTCGATGGAGGGAAAAGCAGGTTCAATTAATTGAATCATCGACTGCCGTACAACATCCGCAAAAGCTTTGGTCTGCCGCAGTTGAGCGGAGCGTTCTTCCGCGTGTGTCACGAGTAGGCGAAGCAATTGATAATCTGCAGTAGTAACAGCCGCCTCCACCTGGTTACGATGTAGGATAATCGCAAACTCTTCTTGCTTGAACTGCACTGTGGTACCGAAAACCCTTTGGTATTCACTGGTATCGGTAGGAGCATCCCAGGGAAGATGAATAGCGTAAGCCGGCATTTCCAAACGAGTAAGGTCTCGGCATTCTCTCAGGGTAAAAGCCAGAACACCTTCCGCAGTATGTCGATAAGCTGCTGGAGATTCCTGTTCCCATAATGGGTTTGCGCGCAAGCGAATTTTGTAATAGTCACCAGATGGTACCAGTTCCATTGGGAGTTCACTGCACCCCAAATTGGCGAAGCTACAACAGTACTCTAAAGCCTGCAAGACCGTAGCCGAAGTTTGAGTGATTTGCCCGATCAGGCCGGCAGCAGCCAAACCTAGCCCCTCTCCCATGTGCAAGCCGATGAAGGCATCATTAGTCATCTCCACTGCCTCTTCCACTACACGGCTGTAGGCTTGCCGATCAATAGTACTATCTGGCTGGCTGAGAAACTCTTCCCCATAACCACTGAGCGCAATTAATGCATCATAGTCTGCTCCTTGCTTACGGGCAAAGTCCGCTACGTTCAATACAAATCTTCCATTGAATGCCATGCTTAAAGATAACCAAATCAGCGTTTGGCGTGAAATGTCAACACCTTGGCGCTGGCTGACAAGTCTTCACTGCTCCCCCACCCTAACTTTGCAGTATACAAAACAAGAACATGAAATCGATCAGCACACAAATCACCATTAATGCACCAGTAGAGCAAGTATGGGCCGTCCTGACCAACTTCTCTGCTTACCCAGAATGGAATCCTTTCATCCAATCTATTAGTGGTGAGGCCAAGGAAGGGAGTCACCTAGCGGCGACCATTCAACCTCCCGGTCAATCTGCGATGACTTTTCGTCCAACGGTTTTACGCGCAGAAGAGAATCGTGAATTCCGTTGGTTGGGCAAACTCTTTATCAAAGGCCTGTTCGACGGCGAACATTACTTCATCATGACGCCAATTGACGAACACAGCACCCGATTTGAGCACGGAGAAAACTTCCGTGGCCTACTTGCCGGTTTGATCATGAGTAAGATCGCAGGTAGTACAAAAGCAGGTTTTGAGGCAATGAATCAGGCCCTTAAAGCTAGAACAGAAGCGCTTTCGTAATTAACATCGTTTCGCGGAATTTTTGGTTTTGACTTTTAAAGCGTTCCATCTTTTGGTTTCGCGGAATTTATTCCGCTCCGCCTTGCTAAAGGCGGCATAATTAACACGAAACTCACTAAAAAAGCGGTGGAACGGATAATAATTCAAACTCAAACATTCCGCCATGGGAATTGCAAGCGGAATGAATTCTGCGAAACGATTGATATATCATCCATACTCTAAAAACCATCATCATGACTAGCGAACAAAATCAACCGCTGCGCCGTGCCATACTGGCCAATGCTGCCTTTAGCACCCTCTGCGGAATAGCCCTCACTGCTTTTCCCACCTGGATAGCACAGAACCTAGGTGTTTCCAATCCTTTAATACTTCGCCTGATTGGTATTGGCCTACTCTTATTTGTGGTGAGTTTGGTCCATACGGCTACCCGGGCCCATATTAGCAGAGTACAAATTCAAGCGATTATCATTCAGGATTTACTGTGGGTTGTGGGGAGCATAATTTTGCTGATGATACGCCCTTTTGGCCTAAGTACCGTTGGGCTTTGGGCAATTGATATTGTGGCAATAATGGTGGCCGTATTTGCTTATTGGCAGTACCGGCACCTCCCTCAACCAAATTTAGATGATTCCCGCCACCAGAAACCCAAGATAAGTTCCTAAACCAGATCCCAAGGTGCCTACTAATATAGAAGGTAAAATGAGATCCGTACGCTTTAAACTTTTGGCCAAAGCCATAGCTGAGGAGGCACCGCCAATGTTGGCCTGACTCGCTATGGCTACCACATCCCAATCTTGCTTCAGCATGCCCCCGAGAAGGAAGATGAGCAGACCATGAATAGCTACAATACTAGTGGTAAACACGGCAATAACAACCGCTAAGTCACCAATTTGCCCTAAGGCACCTAGTTCGCAGAACGCCCCAATGACCGCGAGGAATAAATAGATTGAAAACAGCCCTAAGAGCTTGGCTCCGCTGAGTTGTTGTACTATTTTGAATTGTGCCAATATCAGGGCAATTGTGGTGAGTATGAGAATGGAAGGAACGGGATAGCCCCAAGTGGCAAAGACATCCGCCAACCAATCGGATACAAATAAATTACCAGCCCCCAAGGCCAGCAACCAGCCCATATGCATGGGATCCAGCGTCTCATCTTCGCGCTCAATTTCCCGTAATTCCTCTGCTGTAAGTTTGCTCATACCCTCGCCTGTTGCTCGGGGAAACCAGCCCTGCAGTAGCTTGGGCAGCAAAAGCGTAGCAATCATCCAGATTGCCGTAAGAATATTATCCACTGCTACGGTTCCGGCGTAGAGGTTACCTTCTTCTGTAATTCCATAATGCAGGGCAATCGCATTGAAATTGACACTTCCCCCAGTGTACGTACCCGTCATCATTCCCGCCAGGGCTTTATAACTATCCCCCAGGGCACTTGCGCCACCAATAATTTGCACTGCAATTAAGGCCGCAATGGCAGTGGCAGCTGAACCGATCAAAAACATGACCAACATGGATAGTCCGGCCTGTTTTAGCTGATTTAAATTTACCCCCAGCAACAGATAGAAAATAGAGATAGGAGCCACGTACTTGAAGATGCCATTATACAAGGGCGAACCATCCGAAGCAGAAGGGATGATTCCAAGATTAGCAACAATAGCAGTAACTAGAATGACCAGCAAGGTGGTACCCAAATAGCGAAGTTTGGTGTGCCGATTAAGCCATTCACTGATAACGATATTGAGCGCCAAAATGGCCAGAATAGCGAGCGGAGCCTGCATAGTGTAAGATTGTTGCCCGCTAATATGGTGAAAACTATGATGACACTTCTCTGTTTCGCGGAATTCATTCCGCTGTGGAGATTGTAAGTGGAATGAATTTTGAGCGACTAATAGCGCGACTGCCCTGGCAGGAGCGTGACGCCAGGATGGCGTAAGGGCTAGGGGTAATAGGGCCGACCAGTGGGAGCGCCCGGATGACCCGACGCTACCCCGCTCCTAAAGCGGGGTAAAGCGAAGCCCACTAGATGCCAACACACACTTCGATGTAGGTATTATCGACGACGGAATGAATTCCGCGAAACCAGGTATATCACTTCAATACCCCAGCAAACTCAACATAGCTTCCGGGCTCTGCTCATCCCGATAAATAGTCGACACCAAATTCCCTTGCTTATCCCGATCAATGAGAATATGCTTAGGTGACGGAATCAGGCAATGCTTCACCCCACCGTAGCCGGAAATGCTATCCTGATAAGCGCCCGTGTGGAAAAAGCCCAAGTAAAGGGGCTCCTTGTCCTTGCCATTAATGGTGGGGAGGTAAACCTGGCTTTCGTGAATTTCAGAGTTGTAATAATCGGAATTATCGCAGGTCAGGCCACCGATATTGACGCGGCGATACTCATTGTCCCATTTATTGATGGGCAACAACACAAAGCGCTCCCCAATCCCCCAGGCATCGGGGAGACTGGTCATAAGCGAGCCGTCAATCATATACCACATCTCTGAGTCGTTCTGCTGCTTTTGCGCCAGTACGCTAAACACAGTAGCCGTGCTTTCTCCTACGGTATATTTACCAAATTCAGTAAAGATATCCGGCTCGGGCACATCGGCTTCTTCGCAGGCTACGAGGATATTGTTGACAATTTCCCGGACCATGTACTTATAGTCAAACTCAAAACCCAGGCTGTTGCGAATTGGCATACCACCACCAATGTTGATGGCGTGCAACTCCTCGTTGTGCTGCCAAAGCTCGCAGTAGATTTTGATCGCTTTGCGCAGCTCTCCCCAGTAGTACAAACTGTCCTTGATTCCCGTATCCACAAAGAAGTGCAGCAGCTTGAGCTTAAACTTGGGGTTGTTCTTTACTTTTTCTTCGTAAAAGGATACCACTTCCGCCGCGCGGATACCCAGGCGAGAAGTGTAGAACTCGAAGTTGGGCTCTTCTTCCGTAGCTACGCGAATCCCCAGATTGCACTTCCCTTCCACGTGTGCCGCGTAATAATCGACCTCTTCTTGGTTATCACAAACGGGAATGACGTTGACGAAACCATCGTTGATCAAGTCCACAATGCGCTTGAGATAATTCTCCGGCTTGAAGCCATTGCAGATCACCGTGATGTTCTTATCAATCTTACCTGATTCATACAAACGACGAACCAAATCGATATCGAAAGCGGAAGACGTTTCTAAATTGGCTTTATGATCCAAGACCTCGTCCAACACATAGCTAAAATGGTTGCTCTTGGTGCAGTAGCAGTAGTGGTATTTACCAGCGTAGCCCAACGAACGCATGGCTCTCGTAAATAGATTTCTAGCACGCTTGATCTGCGTACCAATCTTCGGCAGGTAGGTCACCTTGAAAGGTGTACCGTATTTCTCAATAAGATGAATCAGGGGAATTCCGTGGAACTCCAGATAGCCATCTTCGAACTCAAAGCCTTCCTGTGGAAAGTAGAAGGTTTGATCGATTAGGTCAGCATATTTATTGGCCACGGGCAGGCTAGTCTAAAGCGTGAAACCATCAGTTATCGTTAGCGCGGCAAAAGTACAGGGAAAAATGATATTCACCGATACAAACTTTCGCCTTCGCGGGGATTATTTTATGTTTGCTAACAAAAGAAACATTAGATGGATCAATTGGATGCGCTAAATCAGGTGGCTGAGTTCCACCGAACCTTTAAACACCCCATTGAAGAGAAGCCAATCATCCCTGCCCCGGAGCGTTGTCGCTTGCGGGTAGCCTTACTACGCGAAGAGTTACAAGAGCTAGAAGATGCCATTGCGCAGAACGACTTAATCGAAGTAGCAGATGCGTTGTGTGATATTCAGTACGTCCTTTCCGGGGCCGTTTTAGAGTTTGGATTAGGAGAACAGTTCCGCACGCTGTTTGACGAAGTACAACGCTCCAACATGAGCAAAACTTGTAGTTCGGAAGCGGAAGCTGAGGCCACCGCTGAGCACTACCGCAACAAAGGCACGGAATGCTATATCGAACAATCAGGCGAACACTGGCTGGTATACCGTACGGGAGACAAGAAGACCCTCAAGTCGATCAACTACTCCCCTGCTGATCTCAAAGGCTTGCTCTCTTAATGATCAAGTATCCGGACTTACATCTTTTGATCTAATTACTTGCAAAAAAGCAGTTCGCTTGAATCAACCCACCACTGCCGCCCCTACCGTTTTATTTCTCGACCCAACGGAACCCATTCTTTGGGATCGCCTCAGCGCTCTGGGCTACCATTGCCAGGATTTGCGCCAGGCGGATCAAGAAGAGGTATTTGCCCACTTGCCTACCGCTACGGGAGTTGTTATTAGGAGTCGCTTCAAAGTCAATCAGGCTTTCCTTGATCAGGGATCGCAATTGGCTTTCGTAGCTCGCTCAGGAGTAGGTACTGAGCACATTGACTTGGACTACGCAGCCGAGCGCGGCATCCAAGTCTTCACCTCGCCCGAAGGTAGCCGTGACACCGTGGGCGAGCATACGTTAGGACTCCTCTTGATGCTCATGAATAATCTAGCCCGCGCCGACCGTCAGGTTCGCCGGGGTGAATGGATTAGAGCTGGCAATCGGGGCTATGAAATCAAGGGTAAAACGGTAGGCATTATTGGCTATGGTAATATGGGACAGGCTTTCGCCCAACGCCTACAAGGTTTCGGCTGTACCGTGATCGCCTACGATAAATACAAGGACAACTACGGTAATCAGTTTGCCGAAGCGGTGAGCTTAGCAGCGTTACAAAGCCGGGCTGATATTGTAAGCCTGCACATACCCTACGAAGCCGACAATCATCATTTGGTAGACGCAGCTTATTTGGATGCTTTTGCTAAACCCATTTGGTTGGTAAATACCGCTCGCGGCCTAATAGTCAAAACGGCAGACCTGGTTAATGCTTTAGAGAGCGGTCGCGTGCTCGGAGTAGCCTTGGATGTGATTGAATACGAAGATCAGTCCTTTGTGCACTTAGATCCGAAGCAACAGCCACCCGCCTTCCAGACCTTGATTGGCCTGCCTAATGTGGTACTCAACCCACACATCGCCGGCTGGTCTTACGAGGCAGAAGAAGGTCACGCCAGAACCTTGGCCGATAAGATTGAAGCCGCATTTCATTCTACCACAGCAAACACACCCACATGAGCAGGACATTTAACTGGGGCATTATAGGACCGGGTAAAATAGCCCATAAGTTCGCTCAAGATCTAGAACAAATCCCCGGAGCAAAACTCTTTGCGGTAGCAGGACGAAACCAGGAAAGAGCTCAACGCTTTGCTGAAGTCTATAACACACCGCACGCTTTCGATGAGGTAGCGCAACTCTTGGCCTTAGCTGACTTGGATGTGGTGTATATTGCCACACCACACACCAATCACCTGGCCGCCACACTAGCTTGCCTGGAAGCAGGCAAAGCGGTCCTCTGCGAGAAGCCCTGGGCGATGAACAGCAAAGAGGCGCAGCAAATGGCCCAAGTCGCTAAAGAAAAACAGGTCTTTCTGATGGAGGCTATTTGGACGCGTTTTCTGCCTACCACCAGAAAAATTCTGGAACTTATTGCTGAAGGCACAATAGGAGAAATAGAAAGTATCCAAGCTGATTTTGGTTTCCGAGTACTCGAGCCAGATCCACAGAGCAGGCTCTTCAATCCAGCACTGGGTGGAGGTTCTTTATTAGATATCGGGCTTTACCCTGTCTTCCTTGCCCAGCTTCTTTTAGGTACTCCTACCAATGTTCACGCGCACGCACGCCTGGCCAGCACCGGCATAGATACAGAATGCAACATCATCCTTGACTATAGCGGTAAGCAGGTAGCAAATTTGCATAGCACCTTTGCGGCCAATACCAAAACAGAGGCTTTCATTCACGGCAGCAAGGGCAGTATCCATTGGCACTCCCGCTGGCACGAGCCCACCCATTTTAGCGTTCTCCTACCGGAAAAAGGGCCCGAAAATTACTTCTTCGATTACGATAGCAATGGCTACAGCTACGAAGCACAGCGAGTACAAGAGTGCCTAGCAGAAGGCTTAACGGAATGCCCAGAACTCCCCTTGCGCTTTAGTCTGGATATGACAACCCTCCTGGACCGGATACGTACTGTGGCGGGAATTCATTATCCACAGGATCGATTTTAGATTACAAATGCTGCCACCATCAAATAGCATAAACCCTTTTCATGAAAATGCAATATCAAATCGTTCTCTCTCTCATCTTATTCGCTTTACCCTTCACAATAGCTGCCCAAGGTAATACGAACGGACAAGGCGGCGACTTCACCCAGCAGCACCTCTGTCTACCCGAAAGTCAACGCGACGAAATCAAACAACAGCTGGCCGAAAACATTCGCCTACTTGGCTTGGATGAGACCAATACCGGTCGTGCGGTTGATGATCTAAAATTCCCCTTGCGAGCAGCGGCCGCCATTCCTGGCTACTTCAATTATTGGTCGGTTTCTGGCTATGTGGATCATAATGCCTCCAGCGGTATCCAGGACTACAATTGCCAAAACCAGACTTACGATGGACACCGCGGCAGTGATTACTTTACTTTTCCGTTTTCCTTTTATCTGTACAACAATGATCTAGTGGAGGTCATTGCCTCCGCTCCAGGTACCATCATCTCCAAGCAAGACGGTAATAGTGATGTTAACTGCTCTCCTAGTGGAAGCTGGAACGCGGTCTACGTCAGGCACGCAGATGGCTCAGTAATGTGGTACGGTCACCTGAAGGATGGAAGCTTAACCAGCAAAAATATCGGTGCTACCGTAGAAGAAGGGGAATATCTCGGTATACTGGCCAGCTCCGGCTATTCCAGCGGTCCGCACCTTCACATTGAATATTATCACGAAAATGGCAACTTGCTCGACCCTTATCAGGGTAACTGTAATGACTTGAATAACAATTCGATGTGGGATGTCCAACCCCTACACATCAACCCCAAGGTAAACGCCGTGCTTACCCACAGCTTCATCCCCAACCTGGACTGTGGACTTAATGTAGAATCCGTCAACTTTGTCAATGAATTCTACGCTGGTGATCGGACCGTGGTTGCGATCTACATGACCGACTACGTAGCAGCAATGGTGGCCAATACAAGAATCCTCAGGCCAGATGGCTCGCAATTTGATGCCTTCAATACCTTCAACACCCAAAATAGCTACGACTGGTTTTGGAATTCTAGATCGTACTGGTTAGACCAAGATGATCCCGAAGGCGAATGGACCGTATAGTGCACCTTTAATGGCCTTACATACACCCATACTTTTCAGTTTCAGCATGAGGTCACAAGTGTAGAGGAGACTAGCCAGGATGAACTTTCGATTTTCCCCAATCCGAGCCGGGAGGAGATTGTCATTAGCGGTAGCAATTGGCAAAACCAACCTTATCGCCTGATCAATGCCCTGGGGCAAGAAATGGAGCGTGGGATCTTGCGTGAGCAGAAGCTACCCATTGCCCACTTGACAAACGGTCTATATTACTTAGTCGTTGGGGCCGAAGACAGCCTGCAAGTCAAAAAGATCATCAAAAACTAGGTCCAGTACTAACCAGAGAATTACACGCCCTTTCCTTCCAGCGACTCTCCGCAATAGGGGCAGAACTTAAACTCCTTGGGTTTCTTTTCTTGTTTAGCGGAAGCCTGGGCTTTTTGCTCATTTTTTTCTTCGATTTTTTCAATAAAGCCCGCACTAAGAATCCCCGTGGGAAGCGCAACTAGACCAATACCCAGAATAGCGATCACCCCGCTAATCAACTTTCCCCAACCCGTAACCGGAAACACATCACCGTAGCCCACCGTAGTGAGGGTTGCCACGGACCACCAAAAGGTCGAAATGATATCGGGAAACTTATCAGGTTGCACATCACTCTCGAGGTAATACATTATCGTGGAGGACATGAGCAGCATCAGGAACATGACAAAAAGGGTAATGCCCAGTTCGTTGCGCTTCTCAAAGAATACCCGCGTAAATAACGATAATGCCTTGGTATAACGGTTAAGCTTGAAGATACGTAGCAAACGAATGATCCGGAGAATACGGATGAACCGTAGGTCAAACTTGAAGAAGAAGGGTAAGTAAAATGGCAATACCGCCAAAAGATCAATAATTCCAATGGGGGACATTGCAAATTGCAGCCGTGCTCGACCGGGAGAAACATCCGTATACTTGAGATCGGCTGTCCACATCCGAAGAACGTATTCCGTACTGAAGACGATTACCGTGAGAATTTCAAAAGCATTAAAAAACCATTGATACTTCCCACGTAAAGGCTGGAAGGATTCCAAAATGATGGCAATAACACTTAACCAAATCAAGCCCGCAATGGACAAGTGAAAGAATCGATTCCAGGGCGACTTTTTACGGCCATCCTCATCGATCAGAAAGAAAATGCGTTGTTTGAGGCTCATAGTAGAATTACGGCTAAAGGTTTTAGAGAATCGTATGCGCTTTGGTGTTGGATACGCGGTACGGGTTACACTCCACTTCGTTCCGCGTGATGCGTCCTGTCATGCTAATCACACGGCGGCATAAATACCACGGAATCAATAAGAGGCAAAATGTGGCGTTTACGCTCAAAAATCCTACGAAGCAGCATTACTAACCCGACATTGCAACAGCAATACCGAGGTATTTTGACTGTCATTTTGATTTTGATTGCAACACCTACTCTTCGCGCTCCCAATCCATGGTACGCTTCACCGCTTTCTGCCAGCCTTTGTACAGCTTAGTCCGTTCGGTGTTATCCATTTCCGGTTCGAAGCGGGCCTCTAATTGCCACTTGGCAGTGAGGTCAGATTGCTGCCAATAGCCTACCGCCAGGCCAGCCAGATAAGCAGCCCCTAGAGCAGTAGTTTCGATAATGCTAGGCCGCTCCACAGGTACTTCCAGCATATCTGATTGGAATTGCATAAGCAGGTTATTCGCGCTAGCACCACCATCAACTTTAAGCGTGGTTAGCGCCTGACCAGCATCATTTTCCATGGCGTCCAGTACGTCCTTGGTCTGATAGGCTAAGGATTCCAGGGTGGCGCGAATCAGATGACTCTTGCGGGTACCGCGGGTGAGCCCAAAGATGGCACCGCGTGCGTACATATCCCAATAAGGAGCTCCTAGTCCAGCGAAGGCCGGCACCACGTACACTCCGTCAGAGCCGTTGTTCTTCATTGCGTAGTATTCCGAATCTGGCGCATCGTCAATCAACTTTAGCCCATCACGCAGCCACTGAATAGCTGCACCGGCAATGAATACACTTCCTTCTAGTGCGTAGGTAACTTTGCCATCCAACCCCCAGGCGATAGTGGTCAATAAGCCATTATTAGAATGCACCAGCTTTTGTCCAGTATTCATGAGCATAAAGCAGCCCGTACCGTAGGTATTTTTAGCCATACCCGGTTCGTGACAAACTTGCCCGAACAGCGCCGCTTGCTGATCACCCGCGATACCAGCAATGGGTATCGACACACCGAATAAAGCCTCCGCCGTGTCACCGAAATGGCCACTGGAAGGCTTTACCTCCGGAAGAATTGCTTTGGGAACCTCAATTACTTCAAGTAAGTGATCGTCCCAGCTCAAGTCTTGGATATTATACAGCATTGTTCGGGAAGCATTGGAGTAATCCGTGGCGTGTACTTGCCCGTCCGTCAGTTTAAAAACCAACCAGCTGTCAATGGTACCGAAGCACAATTCCCCCTTTTCAGCACGTTCGCGGGCCCCATCTACTTGGTTGAGCAACCAACGGGCCTTCGTACCGCTGAAGTAGGCATCTACCACTAGTCCGGTGTTTTCTCGGATATAGTCGGTATGTCCAGCCGCCGTTAATTCATCGCAGAAAGATGCCGTACGCCGATCTTGCCAAACGATAGCATTGTGAATAGGTTCTCCGCTTGCTCGATCCCAGATGAGGGTGGTCTCCCGCTGATTGGTAATGCCAATGGCCGCAATTTGGGTAGCTGCCACTTCAGCCTTGCGCAGCACGGCGCGGGCCACACTGAGTTGGGTATCCCAAATTTCAGTAGCGTCATGCTCCACCCAGCCAGGTTGTGGAAACATTTGGGTAAACTCCTGTTGAGAAACAGCGATGATTTTCCCCTCCTTGTCGAAGAGGATGGCTCGAGAACTGGTAGTACCCTGATCCAGGGCGAGGATATATTTTTCCACAGCTGACAACTATTTATCGGTTTAGAACTTTAGTATTAGGTGTTAAGCGTATGTCCCTAACAGACGCTAGAAAAGAGGAGCAAGACGTCCAAAAATAGAATTCCGAAACCAACTGACCAAAAATTCCCTCCCACCTGGTATGAAGATCCATCGTATTCCCTTCCCTGAAGTTGATCAATTGTCTGCTCGAGATGTCGCTTACGCCACACAGGACGAGCGTTTACGACCATTCTACAAGTATGCACCGATACTACAATCTTTTGAGCAAGTAATTGCCGATAAATCCCAAGAGGACATCAATCGTCCCCAGTTGGTGGAGAGTTTATTGGAACAATACAAGGCCCTCGCGCCCTCAGATTTGGCGACGGCACAGATCAATAAACTGGCAGATGATAAAACCTTCACAGTGATCACTGCGCATCAACCTAGCTTGTTTACTGGTCCTTTGTACTTTATCATCAAGATTTGTTCGACCATTCACCTAGCTCGGCTTTTGCAAGAGCAATATCCAGATTACCATTTCATTCCCGTGTTTATTACCGGCGGTGAAGACCACGATTTTGAGGAGGTGAATCACTTGCATTTATTTGGCAAGACCATCAGCTGGGATAGTGGCGAAAGTGGAGCCGTGGGTGCAATGAAGACTGAAACGCTAAGTGAGCCGCTAGGGCAACTCAAGGAAATCTTGGGTTCCTCAGAGCGTGCGCAGGAGGTATTTACAGAACTGGAAAGTGCCTACACCCGCCACGGTAAATACGGTTTAGCTACCGTTGATTATGTCCATACCCTTTTTGCGGAAGAAGGCTTAGTGGTCATTGACATGAGTCGACCAGCTCTGAAGAAGCTGTTTGTTCCCATTATGCGGGAGGAATTACTGGAGCAACCCTCCCAGGCTTACGTAGAAAAGGCACAGCAAGCGCTGGAAGAAGCAGGTTTTTCTGGTCAGGCCCACGCTCGTGAAATCAATTTGTTCTACCTACGAGATGGATTTCGCGAACGGATTGAGCAAACCGAACAAGGTTACCAGGTGCTCAATACCGATTATCAATTTACCCGCGACGAAATTATAACGGAGTTGGAAGCTCATCCCGAGCGATTTAGCCCCAATGTGATTATGCGGCCCCTTTATCAGGAACGAGTAATGCCCAACCTCGCCTACATCGGTGGTGGTGGAGAACTCGCCTACTGGTTAGAGCGCAAGGAACAATTTGCTCATTTTGGCCTCAATTTTCCAATGCTAATCCGACGTAATTCTCTACTCTGGTTGGATAAAGGAACGGTAAAGCGCATGAATAAACTGGAGCTATCCGTAAAAGATCTGTTTACTGAAACGGAAGCGCTCCTTAAGCAGTTCGTCAAGTCACAAACCGATAATGAGCTGACCATTGCCGAGGAGAAATCACAACTACAGCAACTATTTGATAGCATCGCCAGCAAGGCTCGCGACATCGACCCTACCCTTGCCAAAGCGATCGAAGCGGAATATACCCGCCAGGCCAAAAGCGTAGAAAACCTGGAAGGCCGCCTGATGCGTGCCGAAAAACAAAAGCACGAAACAGCACTCAATCAGATTCGGAATCTAAAAGACAAGCTGTTTCCAAATAATAGTTTGCAAGAGCGTTACGATAACTTCCTAGGCTTTTATGTTCGCCAGGGTCGCGAATTTCTTCATACGTTGATCGAAGAACTCAATCCGCTGGAGGAAGGATTTGTGGTAGTGGAAGAAGAATAGCCAACTGAATCTATCTCAACACGCCCTAGACTCCTTTTCGTAAATCATCTACCGTTCGCTGTTCCAAGGAGAAATACTGAAGTCGATGCCTGGCACCCACTCCAATAGGGCACTGACTTTCGATTCCGATTTTAACCGTTTCCATGGGAGGCATCTTGGAGAGGCGTGCCATGTAGTATTCATGTCCATCGCTAGACCAATGCATAGCGTAAAGGTCTCCCTTACGAATAAGCCGTAGCCATAGATTTGGCTGATTCTCCAAAACCGGACCATTGGCATCATCGGATACTTCTCTGGTTACCACCGAGACCACACCGGGGCCGGTAGCATCGGAATTCTCAAAGGCGAACTTGATCCAATTCAGCGAATCCTGGTACATCATCAGCGCCACAGCATTCCAGACATTAGCAAAGTCCGGTTCTACCTGCGCAGTAGCAATAAAATCACCTCTCACTTCCTGATAAAACAGCGGCGCATTGCCATTGATATTCCCCGTTTCCGGATCATTGAAGTAATCGGTTTTGGAAGCGGCATGTACCCATATTTGACCATCGCCATACTCAACCTTCTCCGGTGGGTTCAGCCAAGACCAGGCTTGGAGGTTATCTGGAGTCAGGCCGGCAAGCAGATTGGGTGGTAGGTCGGAAAGGGTTGTCGGTTTATTATCCATCGATTCTGAATCAATATTACCACAGGCCAAAGACAATACGATTAGTAGGAATAATAGGTAATGCATAGCAGTGAGTTGGTGCGGGCTAGATGATGAAGTTAAGGATATCATTCGAATAAGGACCCAGTGATCTCCGCTTTAGCAGTCGTTCGTATCATGAGATAGCACGGGAGGTAAGCTCGCTTCTCCGCCTGTTTTTTGACAGACAAGTATATAATCAGGCCTATCAAACCTAATTCATGAACTTATTTATTCTACAAATGTTGAAGAAACCCAAAAGCAGTCCGGATTTGCGCATTATCAGTTTAGGATGAAGTCGCAATCATCCTGGCTGCGTGCACATTCCACAGCAAAGCCCGACGATATGAGAATTCTTCCGTTATTGACGCTATTACTTGTGCACAGCTGTAGTCCTCCCAGTAGCAAAACACCTTTACCTACCTCAGTTGAGTTGGCTTCGGTGTCCTATGAAAAGGAAAAAACAACACAACAGCTTAGTGCCTCACCAAAAATCGCTAGCAACCGCTATATCACCGGCGCGGAATACTTAGATGTAACAGTATTGAACTGGACACAAAAGGTTGGACAAGTTCATCTTCAAGCTCGCATCAGCTGGGATGCCTCCTGGCGGGATACTGAAAACTACGATGCCGCCTGGATCTTCAACAAAGTTCAGGATACGGAGGGTCGCTGGCACCACGCCTCAATCGTTGCGGAAAGCTACCGCCTACAAGAAAACCGAACGGAGGGGCATACCCAACCCGCGTTTGAACTTCCAGAGGACCATACGGGGCTCTTTGTCTATCGAGCGGATCAAAGTCAAGGTGATAATGACTGGACTATTAGCATAGTATTAGAGGTGCCAAAGTCAGTTTCCGTGCAGGCCCTAAAATGCATGGGTTTGGAGATGGTCTTAGTACCCACAGGTGCTTATGAATTAGGCACCCTAAAAAGCATCAGTGAACGCCGCGAAGTCTTAACACCCGGCGCCGGCGGAGCACCTTACAATCCGTTTTTCACCTATGCTCAGGCGGAAAAAGATAACTACGGCGGCATCTACGCCGTAAACTCCGAACAAGCAATTGATATTGGTCCTGCGGAAGGAAATCTTTTTTGGATCGATGCCAAAATACGTGGCACCAATACCTTTTCCGGTCGACCGGAAGGACGGCTTGCGGATAGCTTCCCCAAAGGTTATCAAGGCTTCTACCAGATGAAGTACGAGTTATCTCAGGCACAGTACTGTGATTTTTTGAACACGCTCCCACCCTTGCAACAGCAAGCGCGTTCCATTGTCAATGAAACGGAATACCAGCGTCCCATCCAAGACTACCGCAACGCTATCGTATTGCGCAACGGTCGATACGAGACAGACCGGCCACACCGGCCCTGCAATTTCCTATCGTGGCTAGATGGGCAGGCTTATGCGGATTGGGCAGGCCTGCGACACATGACCGAGCTGGAGTTCGAGAAGGCTTGCCGAGGTCCAGAGCCAGCGGTCTACCGGGAATACGTTTGGGGGGCTAATGAAATGTTGAACCCCGCCAACATGCAGTTCAGTACCACGCTTTACGCCACCCCTGGTGAACTTGCCGGTGCTGAACTTGGTGAAGAATTTACCAATGGCAACGTTCACGCCAGTATGTTCTCCTATTTCAACATCGACGACGTCTGTCTGCCCGGTGCTCCCTTTTATGACCCCAAGTGCGATGGCTGCCGGGGCATTAGTGGTGGAGATGGTGGACGCGGCCCCTTGCGCATGGGCATCTTTGGTAGCAGCTCAGCGGGAGACCGCATAGGGGCCGGCGCCACGTACTACGGCGCGATGGATATGGGGGGTAACTTGCAAGAACCCGTCGTTACGGTAGGTCATCCCAGTGGTCGTCGCTTTGCGGGTAGCCACGGTGATGGGAAGCTCGATGAAAACGGCCGTGCCACCAATACCGACTGGCAGGCAATAGATGAGGAATACGCATTTGGTGGTCGTGGTGGCTGCTGGCAGTTTCACGAAAACCACGCTCGGACCGCAGACCGCTTCAAAGGGCTACGTACGAAGCCCAATCGACGAGCTTCGCACATTGGTTTCCGTGGCGTACGCACGCAGGAAGGTAGCTGATACAAGGGCACTTGATTCAAATGTGATTAATTAACCAATTACACATAAATCCAACATTGCCAAATCAACTCCGATGACTATTGATGTAAAGACGCATTGCAATGCGTCTCTTCAGCAGGAGGTTTAACCTAAACTCTTTTCCAGAAGAAACCACAACATCCAAAACAATGAACAGTGTCCAACTAACGCTATTGCTCAGCCTGAACTTCGTATATCTCATGCTATCCGCACAAACGATAGATACCCTCCTCACCTACTACCCCGGCACAGAACAGCGCTGGGAGAAGGTGTATACTGATGGACAAAAAACAGCCGAGAATATCTACTATACCAGCGACGCTCCCTGGATGACGGTACAGTATGATGCCCAGGAAAGGGAAGCCTGGAAATGGTATTACGATAACGGCCAGCCTTACTTTCAAGCCACCATCGTGGATGACCAGCTACAGGGCCGCTACCGCATTTGGTACGAACATGGGCAAGTGGCCGAAGACCTGTACTTTACAGACCATATCGAAAATGGTCCCGCTATTTTCTACCACCCAAATGGGCAAGTAGCCATGCAAGGCCAGTATCTAGATGGAGAAATGGTTGGCGATTGGTTGTTTTTTGATGAAGATGGTTTACCTCCAAATGGCGATTGGAGTTGGCCCTTTGCCGCCTCTTTGGAACATATTCGAGTCCAGGGTCAGTTCACCAATGGCTTACCGAGTGGTACGTGGACATACTGGGCCACAGCTAACCAAGGGCTAGCTAGCCAGAAAGTATTTCAGCGAGTTTATGATTAAGTCAGCACTATTTGGAGTAGATGCAGACGACCAGAGCATTGTTACTTTTTAAGAGTCCAGCAGTTATACATATAAAAGTAATGAAACACGTTCTCTCTCTGCTGCTACTGTTCTTTTTGACCGCATCATGTGATTCAGAAAAATATGTTAGGGTTAATTCTGGTACCTGGGATAAAGCCATCGATCAGCTATTTGTGAGTGCCACTTATGAAGATCTGCGCGCGGCAAACGTTTACCAACAGGCCATCCGAGATCTGCAAGTTGCCACAAAAAGTAAGTACAGGTTTCTGCTACCCTGCTTTGAAGGAATGGACTCCGTTCGGATGATGTGTAATGATATATTCATGCCACTCGATGGTGACTTGAATGAGAGTGGTACGCTTAAAAGCTTTAAGAAAGATTCCCTCGCTTTCATCGAACAAGTATTATCTGATGAAGCTCGAAATATCAGTCGCCTGATTATCCAACAAGTAAAGGACAATCAAGAAGTACTAGGATTTAGAAATGAGAGGATCAATGAGATCACCAGAGAGGTTGGTGAAATAGCGGAAACCTTTATTCAGCAGACATCAATTTCCAATAGCCAGTCAAGCGCGGAAGAGGAATTACTGATGACTTCACTGATGGAATCTCGTTTCAAAATATTCCTACGAGACTTAGAAGAGGTCTTGCGTTTTTTGACCTATGCACATACCTACATGGAGTTTGACAGCTATTTTCCAGTCGTATTCGAAAGCAATTTGAATAATGTAAGGTTGGGAGACTCGCTCCGACTCAGCATTGGCGTTGGAGGTTATAACACTTTGATCTATCCTGAAGAGCTTACCCTACTGGTGGACGGAGATACGCTCGACATAAGGAGAAACGCAACTGCGCAATACGTCAAGTTCCTGAATAAGCGCGGTGACGATACACTTGATATCAAGTGCATTTTGATCAATTCCTTAAACGGCGAGGTATTTGTGGGAGAGGGTGAGTACGTATTTGAAACGAAATAATTGCATCCAATTTGGCTACCGTAACCATCGCTGTACCTCGACTCCTAGAAGGAGCTAGAATTGATCATGAGTAGAATGACCGGAGAGATGGGCACTTAGGGTATCCCAACTCTCCGATCTATTGCTAGCGAACCACCGTTACATCACCAGACAATAGCACTTGTTCTCCAGTCACTAACTCCAGAAGGATAGTGTAAACGTAGACTCCAGGATTGACCGCCTGCCCACGGAATCGGCCATCCCAAAAGCGAATATTAGTGGGGTCTAGATCAACATCCTCGTATACCGCAGCACCCCAGCGATCAAATATTTGCACTTCAGGGACCGCTACCACAAAGTCGGTAATGAAAAAGGCGAAATCATCGTTGACTCCATCGCCATTGGGGCTAAAGATATTGGGTACATACACGTAATCTGGAATCTTGACAAAGATGGGTATGGCAAAGCTTCGCTCACAACCCCGCTCATCAACAAAGCGTAAACGAACCACCTCTGATTCCGTTGGACTCATAAAGATTTCTGTACAATCATCCTCGAAAATCCGGATACACTCAAAGGGGTTCTGGGTAGTCCAAGTGATTTCATTGTTCAAGAACAACTGGCTCTCTGGGGTGATCTGAACATCCAATATCAAATTATCTCCATACTCCAGATTACGTGGTGATTCATCAACAAAAATATCGTACGGTGGCTCGACCAAAAAGTCAAACTCAGCAATCGGCACCTCACAGCCACTGGACTCTTGATAGCTAAAGGCATAACTGCCCGGTGGTAGATTGTTTACGATACCAGTAGCGCCAAAGTCTACTCGTTCGCCATTGAGCAGGTAACTTACTTCCGTAGAGAAAGGAGACACCAGCGCCAGCTGGAATTCGTCCCAGGTGCAGTTTGTTACATCAGTCGTAAAGTCCACCGCCAGCGGAAAGTAATCGTCAACAAGGAAGACTTCCTCTAATTGACAAGCATTGGCATCCGTGACCTCAAGGGTGTACGTACCGGCTGCTAACTGAGCAAGTTCTGGCGTAGTAGCACCCGTATTCCAAGTGTAAGAATAAGGCGCTGTACCTCCAGAAGCTTCTGTCGTAATGGTCCCATCAGTGATCTGTACGCAAGTGACCGGGCTTACTTCGCCCACCAGCAGCAGTTCCGGAGGGGACTGCACGTTTAAATCAGCCAGGCTCACGGTGTTTCCATTAGCGTCATCGATAGTCACGGTGTAGGTATCGCTACATAGATTGATGGCGGCTAGTCCAGTTTGTCCATCCGACCAGGTGATATTGTAGGGTGGTTCACCCCCAGCAACATTCAGTGCAATCTGGCCCGTGCAATCGCCAAAGCAGGGATTATCCGTAATTTCAAAACTTACTTCTAGTGCCGGTGGCGTAGGTAAAGTTGTGCTAAGCACTACGGTACAACCGTTATCATCCGTTACCGTTAGGGTATATGCTCCAGGAGCAAGATTTGTGATCGTGCTGCCACTGTCTCCATTCGACCAAGCAAAAGTATAAGGAGGAGTACCACCGTTGGCGGTCGCAGAAATTGTACCATCGTTTTGTCCGGTGGTGGGACCCTGTTCTAAGGTAAACTGAGCTTCCAACACAACAGGCTCAGTAATTTCTAGCTGCCCCGCTTGCGTACAGCCATTAGCGTCGCTGAGCAGGAAGGTGTAAATACCGGCCCCAAGATCAACCGCTAAAGCAGTATCGCCACTGCTCCAGGCAATGGTGTAGGGCGGGGTTCCACCAGCAGGTGTTACGGTAGCAGATCCCAATTCTCCCAAACAAGGAGCGGGATTGGTTGTAGACGTATAGCTAAAAAGAGGTGGTTCGTCCAGAACAAAAGTCTCTATCAACTCACAGCCCAGCGCATCCGTAATAGTTGCAGTATAGCTACCAGCGGTGAGGTTCTGTAGGCTAGTCCCAGTCTCGCCCGTAGACCAAACGATAGCATACGGTTCGGTCCCAGCGCTGGGGGTAAGCTCAATGTTGCCGCTATCCGTACCGTTACAGACAGGTTCCTGCACTTGCGCACTTACGCTAAGTCCGGCGGAGGGAAGCAATTCTGTTTGCACGTTCGTAAGGCAGCCAGCAGCATCGGAAATTTCCAGACTGTAAAGTCCGGGTGGCAAGTCAGTTATTCCAGCTGTGGCATCGCCAGTACTCCAATTATAGGTGTAAGGTGGCGTACCGCCTTCTACATTGGCCGTTAAGCTCCCATTATCAATACCGCAGCTGGGGTCTACCGCGCTTAGTTCTGCGACAAGCAGTGGAATCTCATCTAGCAAAGTGAAATCGTAGACTTGCTCGCAGCCAGCGCCATTAGTTACAGTAGCAGTATAAGTACCGGCAGTTAATCCACTGATTAACAAACCATTTTGACCACCACTCCAAACAACATCATAAGTTCCCGCTGTAAGGGGTAATAATTCAATACTGGCAGCACTTTCTCCGAAGCAGACATTGGGAGTAGTTTGGGTATCCACCTCAAAAAGCGGTGGCTCCGTCACCTGATATTCCGATAGGTACTCACAGCCTAAGGCATCGGTAATCGTCAAAGCATAGTTACCGGCCGGTAAATCCGTGAGGTTACTTTCTTCGGCTCCGTTACTCCACAGATAGTTGAGATTCGCAGTGTTACTTATAGCATCAATCGCGATAGCACCAGATGCTTCCCCAAAGCAATTAGCTGGACTGACGGTAGCTGACAAGTCCAAACTCGAAGCTTCCGAGAGCGTAAAGCTTTCTTCTATCAGACAAGCATTAGCGTCAAAAACACTAACCGTATAATCGCCAGGGGGTAAATCAGTGGCTGTATCTCCCGTCGTACCATTGGACCAGTTGATGGTATAGGGTGGAACGCCACCGCTAGGTATCACATTGATCATACCATTTTCCTGCCCACAACGAGGATCTGTAAAGGTAGAGCTCAACTCCAGAGGAGATTGATCCGAGAGGCTAAAGTTGTACGCTTGCACACAACCATCTTGATTGCTTACCGCTACGGAGTAATCCCCAGCGATTAGATTTACCAAAGCAAGGCCATTTGCTCCCGTATTCCAAACGGCATCGTAAGTGCCAGGCGTGGAGGGCGTAATCACAATAGAAGCGCTGCTATCACCGGCACAAAGGTTATTGACCAAGACTGTATCGATATCGAAAAGTGGGGCTTCCGCTACATCATAGGTACTCTGGTAGGTGCAGCCTAGCGCATCCGTAATGCTTAACCCATAATTGCCAGCGCTGAGATTACTAAGTTGATTAGCGTTCCCACCAGTGCTCCAATTGTAGGTAAAGCTTGGCGCGCTTCCGTTAGGAGTAACCGTAATGGTCCCATCATCCCCACCAAAGCAGCTAACGTCAGTGATTTCCGTAGCTAGACTTAATGATGATTGTTCCGCTAGCGTAAATTCTTGAAAAATATTGCAGCCATTAGCATCTGTGATGTTGGCAGAATAGGTTCCCGCTGCCAGATCAGTTAGTGCCAGGCCATCATCTCCCGTTGACCAATTGATCGTAAAAGGTGGAGCGCCGCCAGTAAGCGCCAGCGTGATGGCTCCGTTGGTATCGCCAGGGCAAATTGGGGCAGTCAGGGTACTGCTCAAGCTCGCGGATGATTCTTCGGCCAAGAATACGGATTCTGCTAAGCTACAGCCCAGGGCATCGGTAATTGTGTAGCCATAGTTACCCGTAGCAATTCCGTTTAGGTTAGCGCTAATAGCTCCAGTACTCCATAAGAAGGTGTAGGGGGCCTGCCCTCCAGAAGGTGTCAAACTCAAGCTACCATTGGTGTCACCACAGGCCGGTAACACCTCAGCGATACTAGTGCTTAGCGGTGGGTTATCGGCAAAGGAGAAGTTGTAAGTCTGCTCACAGTTTGCTTCGTTGGTCACCGTTAGGGCGTAATCACCAGCAGAGAGGTTATTTAGCGTAAGTCCAGTTGCTCCGGTACTCCAAAGTCCCGTGTAATTATCTGAGCCTTGAGGGATCACCTGGATGGAAGCCGTACTATCTCCGAAACACAAATTGGGCTGTACGATGCTATCCACTTGAAAAAGATTGGGTTCGCTAATATCATAGTTGGAAGTATAAATGCAACCAAGGTTATCAGTGATCGTCAAACCATAATTTCCGGCGGTAAGATTTTCTACTGTTGCTGTGTTGCCCAGGGTACTCCAGCTAAAAGACAAAGGAGTGGCACTGCTGGTCGGGTTGACAGTAATGGCCCCATCGTTACCGGCAAAGCAACTCACATCGGTTAAATCAGCCGTGCTACTGAAAGAAGAGAGCGTCACGATAGTATAGGCACTAATCTCTTCACAGCCGTTGGCATCCGTGACCGTCACGGTATAGTCGCCGGGAGCTAAATCACTGAGGTCTTCACTAGCCAGGCCATTGGACCAGGCAATGGTCAAGGGCGTAGCGCCACCACTAATACTTAGATCAATAGCACCCGTGTCCTCGTTGAGACAGGCGACATCCGTGACATCCGCGTCGAGGGTCAGCTGGTCTTGCTCTACTACCGTAAACTCCTCTTCTAAAAAGCAGCCTAGGGCATCCGTCACGGTAACTCCATAGGTGTCTTCGGGCAGATTGAATATCTGCGAGCCCGTTTGCCCATCCTCCCAGAGGAAATCGTAAGGGGCTTGCCCTCCATTAACTACGAGTTCAATACTACCCTCTGCTGCACCACAGGATATGTTGGTAATAAGAGGAGTCACCGCAAGCGCATTAATCGGTGGCACATCAATAGTAGCGCTAGATATGCAACCCTGTGCGTCTGTAACCTCGACATCATAGCTACCTGTGGTTACTCCAGTTAAGTCTTCACTCGTCGCTCCGGTAGACCAAGCAAAGTTGTAGGGCGCTTCACCACCGTTTACACTTAAGTCTAGCTCTGTGGTTTCCTGATTGGTACAGCGGGTACCATCCTCCACAATATCCAAGGTGAAAGTAATACCGGGATCAATTTGGATGAACTCGGTGAAGGTGGTGCCAAAATCATCCGTCACCGTTACGCTGTACAGACCCTCGCAGAGATTTTCCAGGGTACTACTAGTTCCCGAGTTACTCCAGTCATAGGTGTACGGTCCTAGTCCGCCCTCTACGGTGAGTTCCACCGAACCATCACAAGCGTCGAGGCAGATTTCTGGGAAAACCAAAATATCTAACAGTAGCGGTTCGAAGATTTCTATATCAATAATCTCCTCGCAACCATTATCATCTGTTATGGTAACGGAATAGGTGCCAGGATCCAGATTCATGTGGCTTGGTCCGGCCAGTCCATTATCCCATTCGTATTGAAAAGGAGGCGTTCCGCCAGAGGGAAAGATATCGACATTGCTACCTTGATTGGCAGTGGGTTGTTCTACTTGTACATCTACGAAAATTTCATCAGGTTGGGTGAGCGTGGTAGTGAACGTTCCAAAACAACCATTAGCATCCGTTACCGTTACCGAATAAGTGCCCTCGTCCAAGTTCTCTAGTAGTTCTTCGTCGCTCCCAGTATTCCAATTGATATCGAAAGGCGCATTGGGGCTATCAATATCTAATTCAATTGAGCCGGTGGACTCGCCGAAACACGCTGGATCAGTGACGGTAGCATCAATACTCAAAACCGCTAGGTCTGGATTAAAGACAATGGGGTCAGAGATAGTACACTCCCCATCGGAAAATGTGGCTAAAACCTGATATTCACCAGGCTCTACCGGATCTATGCTCCAGGGGTTATCCGTTGCTCCTGTAATGGCTATTCCATCTAAATACCACTGATAGTCAACTGCATCGTCGGGTGTTGCAGTAAGGGTGTAACCAGAGACACAATCACCCGACAATTCTGCCGCGAGATCTGGAGGCAGTGGGCCACAGCCTACACCATCAAAGGCACCCGTAATTTCCAGGGCATCCATAAAATGATACTCCAGGTTGGTAGGGCTATGATCAGGCCCAGCCACAAAGGCACAACTCTTACTGAACGCCAGCGCCGCCACATCAAAAGGAGCAGTAAAAGTGCCAGTTACCTGGACCCAACTATCATCAGTCCCGGTAGCGGTAAAGGTGCCTAATTCGGTCCAACCCTGTCCCTCCAAGCAGTCTAACCCAGTCGACGGAATGTTAGAACAATCTGGCTTACCGTAAAGCGCAAACTCAACAGGTGAGGAAGAAACAAGGCCCGAAGCCGCATTAAAGCCCGCGAAAAAACTCAGGTCGTAGCTCTGCCCAGAAATTAAAGTACAGTCTAGACAACGAGCGATCCCCTCATTGTATTGACCTGATTGATTCGTAGCAAAACCAATTGCACCAGCGCCAGACGGAATTGGCAATGGTACTGGCGGAACAAGGCCTCCACCACCAATAAACCCACAATCTTCATTGTAATAGTCGGTCGTAGCTGCGGAGGCAAAATCCCATTCATTATTTACGCAATAGTAGCCCGTACCGGGCATAAAGGTAATAGAGGTAGGGCAGCAAAAATTATCCTCAAAATCAGCTGTGATACTTCCCGAGCTACTGGCACAGGTACATTCTGAATCGAACAAATCAATATCCGAATCGCCATCGTCATCGATACCGTTATCACAAATTTCCTGGGCGGTGAGTATAGAACAGAGGAATAACAATGGAAAGACGTAGCGTATTTTCATAGACAATCGGGCTTAATAAAACAAAGGATGATACTGTGTAAAATACTGATTATGCAACTGTTGCAGAAATAAATAGTTCAGGCGGACTCAAGGGTAGTAAGGTAGCTGACAATACTGATGCTCGCTGGTGCTCGCGGTGGTAGCTCACTGCGTTCGTGGGGGAGGCTCGCTGATGCTCGCGGGGGTAGCTCACTGCGTTCGCGGGGGAAGCTCGCTGATGCTCGCGGTTGGGGCTCACTGTGCTCGCGGGGGAGGCTCGCTGGCGCTCGCGGTTGGGGCTCACTGTGTTCGCGGGGAAGCTCGCTGGTGCTCGCGGTTGGGGCTCACTGCGTTCGCGGGGAAGGCTCGCTGGTGCTCGCGGGGGTAGCTCACTGCGTTCGCAGGGGAAGCTCGCGGGTGCTCGCCGAGGATGTTCGTAAGCATGCGAGGCGATAGATTGTATTGGGGAAGACTTGGGGATGAGCTTTAAATTTAAACGTAAATAGTTCTATTTGCTACAATCACCTATATGAACCCATAGGCGAACCTCCCCCGCGAGCAACGCGAGCCACAACCGTGAGCCAACAGGCGAACTTAATCCGCGAGCAACGCGAACTACAACCGTGAGCCAACAGGCGAACTCAACCCGCGAGCAGCGCAAGCCACAACCGTGAAACAGGCGAACTTAATCCGCGAGCAGCGCGAGCCACAACCGTGAGCCAACAGGCGAACCTATCCCGCAAGCAAGGCGAGCTACAACCGTGAGCCAACAGGCGAACTTATCCCGCAAGCAACGCGAGCTACAACCGTGAGCCAACAGGCGAACATAACCCGCGAGCAACGCGAGCTACAACCGTGAGCCAACAGGCGAACTTAATCCGCGAGCAACGCGAGCCACAACCGTGAGCCAACAGGCGAACTTAACCCGCGAGCAACGCGAGCCACATCCGTGAGCCAACAGGCGAACTTAATCCGCGAGCAGCGCGAGCTACCACCGTGAGCCAACAGGCGAACTTAATCCGCGAGCAGCGCGAGCTACCACCGTGAGCCAACAGGCAAACTTAACCCGCGAGCAACACGAGCTACAACCGTGAGCCAACAGGCGAATTTATCCCGCGAGCAACGCGAGCTACAACCGTGAGCCAACAGGCGAACTTATCCCGCGAGCAACGCGAGCTACAACCGTGAGTTAACAGGCGAACTTAATCCGCGAGCAGCGCGAGCCCCCCTTGCAGCCATCTTCCAAAATCCTTGTCTTTACAACAAACGCCCATTAAAATGTTGAGAAATCACCTGACTATCGCTTGGCGCAATCTGCGCAAATACCCCTTCTATTCCGCAATTAATGTTTTAGGCCTGGCATTAGGGCTCACGGCCTTCCTCTTCATCTTCCTTTTCGTTCGGCACGAGCTGAGTTATGACCAGTACCACCCGCAGGCGGAATGGATATACCGCGTTGATGCAGATGGACGCCTAGGCGAACAAGTACTAAGTTCCGCAGAATCGGGTGCACCGGTTGGCCCCACAATGCAGGCGGATTTTCCCGAGGTAGCAGCCTTCTGCCGTTTTCGCTCTCGTGGAGGTTTCATCGTCAACTTTGAGAATCGCACCTTTAATGAGCCAAACGTCATTTTCGCAGATAGTACCTTCTTTCAAATCTTCGGTGCAGAGCTTCAGGAGGGCAATCCAGTAGATGTGCTGCGTGCACCCAATAGTGCTGTAATCACGGAAGCCATCGCACAGAAGTATTTCGGGCTGCAAAATCCAGTAGGCAAAACACTCTTACTGGATAACGAGGAAAATTATACAGTTACGGGGGTGATGAACCCTATACTCACCAACACCCACTTCAACTATGAGATGATTCTTTCACTTTCCTCATTAGAAGGAAGTAGGGATACGCAGTGGGGCAATATGAATTTTCAGACTTATGTATTGCTGCACCAGGACACAGATGTAGAGCGTTTCGAAACCAAGATGAACGATCACTTGGTGAGTAACTACTTCGCACCCGAGATCGAGCAGTACATTGGTATGCCGTATCAAGATTTCTTGGATGCCGGTAACGCTTTTGACTACAGTCTATTCCCTGTATCAAACATTCACCTGCACTCGGACCGGGAGGGAGAACTAGCTGCCAATAGCGATATCAAATACGTTTGGATTTTCTCCATCATCGGGGCCTTCATTTTGCTCATTGCCTGCATCAACTTCATGAATCTCTCTACGGCTCGTTCGGCCGTTCGTGCCCGGGAGATTGGTGTACGCAAGGTAGTGGGTGCGACGCGCAAAGACCTGGTGGGACAGTTCTTAGGTGAGAGTTTTCTGGTAACTGCCCTAGCCTTGATCATAGCCAGCGGGCTAATCCTACTACTCTTAGGACGCTTCAATGAATTGGCGGGCAAGCAATTTGCCCTAGCGGATGTATTTTCCCCCACCTTTGTGATGATTGCGGTAGGCCTTACCCTACTAACCAGCCTACTAGCAGGTATCTATCCCGCTTTCTTCCTGGCGCGTTTCCAAACCTTGAAAGTATTACGCGGAAGCGTGACCGAAGGTAAATCGAAGCCTTACTTGCGCAACGCACTCGTGGTTTTCCAATTCTTAATCACGGTATTCCTACTGTGTGGTACACTGGTGGTTTATCAGCAACTGAATTTCATCCAGAATAAAAAGATAGGTTTTGAACGTGAGCAATTGCTACTGGTGAATGATGCCTACGCCCTGGAGGACAACCTACAGGCTTTTAAAGCCAGAATGCAGTCTGAGGCGGATGTCATTAATGCTACCGTAACGGGTTACCTACCGATACCTTCCTGGCGAGGTAGCAGCTCTTATTTCAAAGGACGGACTCCTGATTTAAATAAAGCGATTATAACCAATAATTGGCGAGTAGATCACGATTATATTCCCACTATGGAAATGGAATTGGTGGCCGGCCGGAATTTCTCAACTGAATTTATGACCGACTCTTCCGCTACCATCATCAACGAGACCATGGCCAGTTATTACGAGGGGGATCCGATTGGGCAAGAATTGAGCAACTTCGGTGATAGTGGGGACGATGTAGATGTCTTTACGATTATCGGTGTGGTCAAAGATTTTAATTACGAGAGTTTGCGGCAGACCATTGAGCCGTTGGCACTCTTTCTGGGCGAGGCACCAGGCTTCGTGTGCTTGCGCCTGCGCACAGATGACCTACCTAATTTTGTTAACCGACTAGAAGCCACCTGGAACGAAATGGCTCCCGGGCAACCCTTTGCCTACAACTTCATGGATGAGAGCTTCGATCGCATGTACAACGCTGAGCAACGTATCGGTGCGATTATTGGAACCTTTGCGTTTTTAGCCATCTTTATTGCCTGTATTGGGCTCATTGGCTTATCTACCTTCATTGCCCAGCAAAGGACTAAAGAGATTGGCATTCGCAAGGTACTTGGTGCCTCTACTGCTGGCCTGGTGCAATTGCTTTCGCGTGATTTTGTTCGACTCGTTCTGGTGGCACTCGTAATTGCCGTACCGCTGGCTTGGTGGGCAATGACCAACTGGTTGCAAAGTTTTGCTTACCGGATTGACTTAAACCTGGGCATATTTGGCTTGGCGGCCTTACTAGCCGTGCTTATTGCAGTACTCACCGTCAGTTTGCAAAGTATCAAGGCTGCACTTGCGAATCCGGTGGATAGTCTCCGCGGAGATTAAGTTCAAAAGCGGGACTGGTCGACCAACTATTCACCGATCCCGCTTTAACCTCCGTCGATAATTCTAAGGTGAAGGGCGTACAAATAGGCCACAGAAGGTGCAGAGCGCTTATATTAGAGGTATTGAACCTAATTCCTAATTACGCGCAGTATTAGATGGAAAACCTACAATCAGCACTCAGAGAGCACCTGGAAAATGATGAAAGCCTAGTTTGGACCGGAAGGCCCCGGCGAGGTGTTGTCTTTCGGTTAAGCGACCTTTTCCTTATTCCCTTTAGCCTTATATGGTTGGGCTTTGCCATCTTCTGGGTAGTCATGGCGGCGCAAGCAAGCGTGGTGTTTTCCTTGTTCGGAATACCCTTTGTATTGCTTGGTCTTGTATTTGCCTTCGGGCGCTTCATCATTGATGCGCAACAGCGAAATAATACCTTCTATGGTATAACCGACAAGCGAATCATTATCAAGTCTGGTGTCTTTTCTCAAACCATCAAATCTCTCAACATTAAGAGCTTGAGTGAGATTCAGCTTACAGAAAAGGCGGATCGTTCGGGTACGATCACCATTGACCCTAAGTATCCGTTCACCAGCTTTTATAATGGAATGGGTTGGTGGCCAGGAGCGAATTTTGGTTCGCAATTACAGATGATCAACGACGCGCGTAAAGTGTATCGCAAGATCGTGGAAATACAGAATGATTAGTTGCCTTCGGCAATGTATAAGCCCAGACAACATGGACTATTTCAGAGGTACGGATGCCACCAGTGAAGTGGTACGCAAGCGATTATGGAAGCGACTCTTTTGGGGTGTTTGTTTCATTCTTCTTGCTACCGTCACCTATTATTTATACTTCAGCTTCATTCTTCATTTGGTGATTTACGAGACACTAGGTAAATAAGAATTTACACGAATCTAAGCACCTATTTTTTCTTTCCGCACGCTTTAATTGTACCTACTGCCTTGCACTAAACCATAAGAATATCGGTATTGCGATCAGCGAGGAAACTTTCTTGCCCCAACTTCACATTAGTAAGAAAGCTACACCCTATTCCAATGAATATCACGCACACCGAATTACGGATACCTAATCAGAGCTTAGTGAACCTGGACCTCACTAGTTTGGAGCACTACCTTGGAATTAGCAGGACAAATGAGATTATCACGCCGTTTGCGACCTTCCCTATATCCTCGGAAGTGCACCACCCAGATATCCGCTTACTGCCGGATGGCGGCTTTGTGATTATTGATGTAAGGACGCGGGCAAACGAAGAGAACTGCTTCTTTTATGATGATCAGGGTAATTTGGAAAGAAGTCTTTATTTAGGCGATGGAATTAGCGAATTATTGGTCTTTGATACGAAGATCGTGGTCTCCTATTTTGATGAAGGGGTATTAGAAGGGCAAATCCCCAGCAGAGAAGGAGTGACCATTTTTGATCTGCAAGGAAACATCCTGTACGGCTACAACAGCGCTCACGGTGGCCTGCAAATCATCGATTGCTATTGCATGTGTCAGAGAGAGACGAACAAGGTGCTTTTCTTTGCATACACTAAGTTCATCTTAGTGGAACTCAATATCCAAACACACGAAGAGCGCCAGATAGTGGTCCCACCCGTACTAAACGGCAGCAATGCAATTACCGCTAAGGGCCCAAACATATATTTTCACGCTCCCTATCATGACAAAGAAGGTATCTACCGCTGGAGTGAACGTCACCGTGTAGTAGAGAGGGTAGGAGAATATGAGGGTATCTTAAGAGGCCTTGAAGGTGGAGTTTTTCTGGAGACTCAGACCAAGGGGTTTAACTTAATTCTGATGGAGTAGAATCGTTTATTATGAAAGGACAATGGCTTGCGATAGCATTTTGTGGGGTGGTTTTCAGTTGTGACTACCACTCCAATAATTTATGCCATGAGGATTCCCAATCCAAAACATACAATTTTGAAGGCCTGGAGGTATACGGAACAATTGAGGATGGGCTAAGATGTGCCCAAGCGCAGCAGAAACCCATCTTCTTGTTGTTCAGTGGATTTGCTTGTGTAGGTGATAACAGTTATGAAGAGCGACTATTCGTTACAAGGAAAAATCGAAAAATTATCAAGCAAAATTACATCCCGGTAATTCTATATGTAGATGACAAAACTAAACTCGATAGCAGCGATATAGGATATAGGACCTACGGCGGCAAAAGACGCAAAATTGAAACGGTGGGTGCGAAGAACTCACACTACGAAATGGAGGAATTCCGGATGAATTCTCAACCCCTACTAGTCATCCTCGATCACAATGGCCAGCCCATCACAGAGCCGATTGGATACGAGCCTGGCACTTCTACTTATCAGGAATACCTTGAAGGTGGCCTCCTACGATATCAGCAAGGCGCTAAGGCAAATAATTAGTGCTATACTGAGCACCTGTTGTATATCAGCTTGAAAAAGTCCACCGCACTAATAAAATGCTCGTTAATTTGCCAATCGCCTTGATACTACCTCAATGATCAACTCTAAACTTGAAACTCGGCTACTATGACGCTTTATTCCAGATATACCTTACTTGGTCTTTGCGTATGCTTCTTAAGTTTTAGCAGCTGTGGTGCTCAAAATCAACAGATCACCGCCGCTACATCACCCTGTGACACGACCTCACAGAAGGTCGCTATACAATGGCATACCACCAATTTGGGTCAGCAAAAAGTACTATTGGCAGAAGGCGAAGTAGTTTCAGAAGTGCAAGAGCTCATTGTCTTTTTGCACGGCGACGCCCCTTTTGAAGACCCTACTTACCAATACCGAATAGCTCGCCAAATTGCTAGTTTACGCTCCAATGCAGTTGTAGCAAGCCTATTGCGGCCAGGTTATAAAGATCAATGTGGAGACCGTTCCGGTGGTGATACGGGAGAAATGATAGGAGACAATTACACTTGGGATGTCATTGAATCTGTCAACACGGTTGTGGAAGCCTTACAGGTGCAATATGCCCCTAGCCAAACTACCATCATTGGTCATTCCGGCGGAGCAGCACTAACTGCTTTACTAGCGTCAAAATACGCTGACCGCATGGATCAGGCCTTGCTGGTATCTTGCCCGTGTGATTTACCGGCCTGGCGTGCGCATATGGCAGAATTTACCAACAATCCGTACTGGACTACTCCGGAGCTTGCAGGAGAATCGCCAGTAGAATTTGTGAATCAACTCTCTACCCAAACCCGAATAGAGCTCATCGTCGGGACCGAGGATATGATTACGCCACCAGACTTGAGTCAGGTTTTCTTGCAGGCAGGTATCAAGTATGATATAAAAATGAGGCTCACCATTATTCCTGACGGGAATCACGATATGATTAACCAGCCAGAAATCTTGCAGCAGATTATTGAAATGCTTGATTTGGAATAGCGTACTTCGCCGTTCAATCCTCAGACTAAGCAGTCACGTACAACCACTTTCCCAGTCATACACCTTGCATTAAAGTTGTAATTGACTACAGCCCCGCTAGCTGTGAGAACCATACTACTGATTCCTTGTTGACCACTACATTAAGCCGACAAGCAGTAGTACTATGATCACCCACAAATTTGTCCGGCCAGTATATCTGCTGGCGATGGCCTGGAGCGCAGTTCTTAACGCCCAGTGTGATATATTTCCCATTGATTTATCGGATTACATCTGTGACGATAATGGAACCCCCGGTGATCCATCCGACGATACTTTTACGTTCACCATTACTATGGATGGTATTGGCCAGGGAGCCGATTATAACTACAACAATGCCTTTGTCAGCGGAACTGGCGCCTATGGCGTTCCCGAAACTATTGGCCCTATCCCCGTCAGCGGCACTCCGATTAATCTGGGTTTTACAGATGTTGACAACCCGAATTGTGTGTATCAGATGAATCTTGACCCCGGTCCCGGCTGTATCAATCCATCGTGTGCGCTAAATGCTCAATTTGTCAACTACGAATGTGATGATGGCGGCACCGATACCGATCCCTCCGATGATACTTTCACCGTAGACCTACTCGTTCAAGGCGTGGGTACCTTTTCGGCGGGCTGGGATGCCACCGGCTTTGTTAATACTAGTGGCACCTATGGCATACCCGAGCCCTTAGGCCCATTTACGGTATTCACCGGAGCCACGGGAGTACAGGTTACCGACAATGACAATCCCGCCTGCTTAGACTTCGCTACGGTGTTCTCCCCGGGTTCATGTAGCAATGGCTGTAATATTACTACTGTATTCCCATTCAATGTATTCTGCTCTGACGCTGGCACACCTGGTGACACGAGTGACGACTTCATTGTCATTGATTTGTTTGTGGCAGGAGATAATGTGAGCGCGGGCTTCACTATCACCTCAACTGTCGGTACGCTACCGAATGCCAACGGTGCCTACAACATTGGTTCAATTTTCCAGTTATTCGACGCGGCACCGGCCACAACTACCACCATAACGATTACGGACAATGATGATCCAAGCTGCCAGGCTACTATCGAAATCAGTATTCCTGATGATTGTGGTGTACCCAGCTGCGAGATCACCGACGTGACCGTTTCTGACCTCACCTGTTTTGATACTGGTACCAGCACCCCAGATGATGATGTCTATACCTTTGTGGTGGAAGTAAGTGGGGACAATCTCGGCAGTGGTTGGACCAGCAACGATCCCTCTAATAACTTTGGCAACTACAACCAACCGGACCTCTTCGGCCCTTTCCTCATTGCCGATGGTCCACAAACTATCACCTTTACGGATAACGACGATCCAAGCTGCACTTTCACGATTACCGTGGATCCTCCCCTACCCTGCTCTGTAGCACCTGCCTGCAATATTATCGACGCTGGATTAGTGTCCGTCCAATGCCTGGATGGCGGTACCCCGAACGATCCAAGCGACGACTTTATCAACTTCCTGATCAACCCTACAGGCACTGGTTTAGGTTCTTTTTATATTATTGAAGACCCCACTGGTACTACTATCTACGGGAATGGGGTGTACGGATCGCCGGCCAGCGGAACCAGTTTACCCGGAGATGCCGGTAACGGAGATTTAACCGTAGTGATTGTAGATGGTGATGATCCCACTTGTACCTTAACGCTGACCATCCCCGACCCCGGTACCTGTTCTGAAGCTCCTCCCTGCTCCATAACTGACTTGGGATTACAACTGATTGGGTGCAGTGATAATGGAACACCAAACAATCCGGATGACGATTTTTACGAATTTATCCTGAATCCGGTAGGGGTAAATTTGAGTAATCGGTACACTGTTAATTCTGTGAACGGTCCGGTTATACCATTCGTAGCGAATTACGGTGGACCAACTACCTTTTTTGCCACCAATATTACCGGAATCACTACCATTACCATCAATGTCATTGACGAAGATGATGCTAACTGTACGCTGTCGTTTACCATTACGTTGCCTCCCGATTGTGGTTCCGAACCCTGCAATATTGATATGGAGAACCTATCAGACGTTATTTGCTTAGACGCTGGTACTCCTTCTGATCCTTCGGACGACCAGATCAGCTTTACGCTGAACGTTACTGGTTCGGGAGTAGGTGTTGATTACAGCCTGGTTGTTTCGGGGGGAGCTAGTGTCTCGCCGGGAACCGGTCCTTACGGTATCCCTACTACCTTTACGCTCAGTCCCGGCTCAGCAGGTAACGGCGATGTAACGATCAACATTATAGATAATACTGACTTTAGCTGCATCTTCTCCTTCGTCCTTCCAGATCCTGGCAGTTGTTCTGACGTGCCAGCCTGTAACCTCACTGATGCCGGCTTAGGAACGGTGACCTGTAATGATTTTGGAACCCCCAACAGCCCGGGAGATGATTTTCTGGAAGTAGAACTGAATCCTACAGGAGTAGGCTTGAGTGGTTCGTATATTGTTACCTCACCTATTTTGTCGGCCAGCCCGGGTTTTGGTAATTACGGCAGCCCTACAATTCAACAATTTTTGAATGCCGGAGCTAATCCTGGAATAGATATCCCAATTACGATCACTGATGCGGACGATCCGAATTGTTCCATTACCATCTTTGTAACCAACACGGCACCCTGCTCCATACCCGACCCTTGCACCATTGAGGCAACCGTCGATAACGTGCTTTGTAATGATAACGGCACCCCCAACGATCCACTCGATGATACTTTCACTTTTGAGCTGCTCGTAAATGGTACCAATACCGGAAACAGCTGGAACAGCGATGATCCTAATAACTCCGCCGGGAGTTACGA